>JBBRWX010000016.1:0-47527 GCA_038248935.1 Actinomycetales bacterium | reverse complement strand
GCCACGCAGGGTCGTGATCTTGCCCGAACTTCCGCGGTCCCAGATCGGGAAGGTTCTTCGTCGAGTCGTCCGGCTGAATCTCATGACCCCCGCGCCTTGATTTCGGATCGATCACAATCGCGTAGCCTGGTTGACGAGAGGGTCGTTGCGGCTCCACAATTTCATTGACGGTGCGCGTCGGCTGAATAAGTCGGCGCGCATTGTTGCGTCGCGGCTCGCCCACCTGGGCCTGAGGTCGAAGAGCGCGGCGTGGCAGTCGATGCGCCCGGAATGCGGTGGTTACGGTTGAGCCGTGGCGGACTACATTTCGCGCGCCCTTGTTGGCGACGCGCTTGAGGAGTGGCGTGAACTGTTGCGCTCCCGCTCAACGGTCTCGCCTCTTCGCAACCTCCTGTCTACCCAGGCACCGCTGATCGACCTCAAGAAGTCGCACCCCTCCGGGCTGGCCCCGCTCTTCGCGGGGCGGCCAACGCTCTTGTCGACGCTCATGCGCGATCGCGACGCGTATCACGCGGCGGCGTGGCGCGGCGGGCTGATCCTGGATGAGGCGGAGCGGGTCATGGCCGCGACGGGTACGTGGACCGTAGCCCTCGTCGTTGGCACGGCGTCGTGGGAAGACACGGAAGTCCCTTTGCTGTTGCGCGCGGTGTCACTTGAGAGGGCCCGGGGTGACGACCTGATGATCACCTTGCGTCACCAAGTCGAACTCAACCCAGTGTTCGCCGCGGCGTTGCGCGACAGGTCGGGTCCCGCCGACCTTGCGGACAGGGCCCAGCACACCTTGGAAGGCAAGGAGTTCGATCCGAGGCCCGTGTGGGCCGAGGTGCGAGAACTCGCCCCGCTCTTTGGTGACCTTGAGGTCAATGAGCGACTCTTGCTTGGGAGCTTCGAAGACCAAGAGCAGCGGCTACTCGACGACCTCGACGCGCTTGACTCGGTCATCGGCGCATCGGACGTCATCGCGGCCATCGCTGGCGACGTTGATGCCAAGACCATCTTGATGGAGCCGCTGCCGCGTTGGCCCGCAGCCGACCGCGACCCATTCGGCGAAAGGGGAATCGGCGACCTCGACGATGGTGCGTTCGCGATAGTCGACATGGCGGCGATTGGCCGAAGCTTCGTGATCGATGCTCCCCCAGGTTCCAATGCCGTGGGTATGGTTGCCGCGCTCGTCGCCGATGCCGCGGCCTCCGGAAGGACGGCTGCGGTCGTTGGGGGTTCGGAAGCGGTGCTTGGTGCCGTGGACGCGGAGTTCATGGAGCGGGGGATTGGGGACATCGCGATCACGTGTGGCTCGCCCGTGTGGCACGCCGACGCGCGCGCGCGCTTGCTCGCATCGTTGACCCTCGACACTCCTCGAGTCGGAGAGGATGAGCTGCGTTACCTCGGAGAAGAACTCCTGAGAGCGCGCGCCGAAGTCGCCGACCGCTACGAGGCGCTCCACCGGCCACGGAGGCCGTGGGGTGTCAGTGCGTTCGAGACAGTGCAAGCAATTGTGAGGCTCACCGCGAGCGAACCCCAGCCGGCGACATCGGCCCGCTTGGGTTCCGACGCGGTGGCGGCTATCGCGGAACACGGGCTGTCGCACGTTGCTTCATCGCTCGTCGAGCGGATCCACGGGGTCGGCACAGAGGTGCCCGACGATCAAGCCGCGGTGCCCGCCGAGGACGCCGTGGTGCCGTGGTGGCACCGCGTCGTAGCTACCGCCGAACAAGGCTCTCAGCTGGACGAGGCCCTCGCCGTTGTGGTCCGCGGGCTGCCTGGCCTGCGCGCCGACGCTGTGAGTGCGGCCACCTCCACGGGAGTGGACGAGGCGCCCACTGTGGAGGTGTGGCGCGAGCAGGTGCTCCTCTTCACCGATGTCCAAAAGACTCTCGACACCTTTACTCCCGCGGTCTATCACCGTTCACTTGCCGACTTGGTGGCCGCGACCGCACCGCGCGGCGGCGAGACAGAGGCGACGATTCCGCGACGCACGCGACGCGCGCTCGCCCGTCGAGCGGCCGAGTTGTTGCGACCTGGTCGCAAGCGTGAGCCCTTGCATGACAGGCTCTCGGCAGCGGCTAGCGAGTCCGAGCGGTGGCGCTCTCATTGTTCCGCAGGGGGATGGCCCGTCGTGCCCGACGACTTCGCCGACTACGCGTCTCGTATGGCCAAGGTCGATGGCTCGTGGAGTGTTCTCGAGCCCTTCCTGTTCGATGCCGCCGGGCTGGAAGCTCCCGGCGCGACACCCTGGACCGAGCTCATCACCGCTCTCCACGACCTGGCAGAGGGCATCCCTGGGGGGCTCGCCATGGCGCCCGCCGCCCCAGCGAGCATCGACCCAGTCGAGGATGGTTTCTCCGAACTGGTCTCCAGCCTTGAGGAACGCGAGGCATCGCCTGACCAGATCCGCGTCGACCTCGAGTTCGCTTGGTGGGCGTCTGCGTTTGAGGCGATCGTGGGGGCAGATCCGAGGCTTATTGAGCAAGGAGCGCTCGGCGCGGCCGTGGACAGCTATGTGTCGCTCGACGAGGAGTTTGCCGCGATGCGGTCCCAGCCACTGATGCGGGCCGTCGCGGAGCAGCGCCGTAAGGCCATCGCCCGACATCCAGAAGACGCGCGCGATCTGTTCGCGACGTTGATGGAGGCAAGTGAGGCGTCGGTCCGCGAGTTGCGACGCGACTTTGGATCCGTCGTCGCCGCGTTGCGGCCCGTGATTGTCGCGCGAGCCGACCAGGTCGCGCAGCTCTTGCCCCCAACGCGCTGCGTCGACCTTCTCGTGCTCGTTGGCATCGAATCGCTCGCGACAGCACAGGCCATACCTGCGCTTGCCAGAGCGGCGCAGGTCATCCTGGTGGCCGACACGTTGAGTGCCACGCGATCCGCCGTGACGGACGTCGCGTCGTTGTTGCCCCATGTCCATCTGACTGCCCTTCCTCAGGCGCGTGATCCTCGCGTGAGCGCGGTGCTCGCGGGCTTGGGTTATGAGCGCACGATGCCCGTCGTGCCCGCCCCAGGGCAGCCCGTCGAGGGTCGCGGACTTATGGTGACGATCGTTGACGGGGTTGCGCAGCCCGTGGCAGGCAGGCACGTGGTCGAATCGACGCGCGCCGAGGTCGCGGCGGTGGTTGAGGCGGTGGAGCGTGCCGCGCTCACCGTGCCGCACCGCTCCGTCGCCGTTGTCGCGGGCAATGCATTGCATGCGGCTCGCATCGTCGACGCCCTTGCCGAGCGCGCCCCAGCGGTGGCCGAGCGGGTCGAAGTGACGGAACTTGGCGAGGCGCCTGGCATGGATGTCGATGAGGTGGTGCTCGCCCTCGGCTACGCGCGCGACCATCGAGGCGTCTTGCCCGTGGATGTGGGGATTCTCGGTTCGGCGACCGGTGCGGCGGCGATTGCCCAGGCGCTGGTTGCGGCACGGAGCGATGTCCGTGTGTTCACCGCGCTTGACGCTCACCACCTGGCGGCCGTTGCTCACACATGCGTCGACGCTCGCGGCGTGGATGCGGTGCGGGGCCTTATCGAGAGCTCGCGTCGCCCCGCTGTCCCCGCCGAGCGCCACGCGCCGGGACCGGCGGACTGGTTGTTGGCCGACGTTGCGCGCCTGCTGCGCGCCGAGGGCCTCGCGGTGCGACTGCGCTACGGCATCGGCGGTCAAGCCATCCCGATGGTCGTAGGAGGAGTTCACGACAGGGGATATCACGTTGCCGTGGTGACCGACGAGCACCCCGACGGTCCGCGCGGTTCCGTGCGAGACCGGATGCGGTGGCAATACGGCAGGCTCGAGGCGCTTGGTTGGACGGTCGTTTCCCTGTGGACGCTTGACGTCTTCATGGACCCAGCGCGCGCGGCCGCGAAGGTGCGCGCCATTGTCGACGGTGGCGGGGTTGCACCCTCCCTCGAGCCTGACACCGACGATGCGGCCGATGCTCAATTCCGCGATTGGCACGACGACCGCGAGAGTCTCTTCGACCACGCGGTGCCACAGCTCGAGCCAGAGCCGGAGCCGGAGCCGGAAGCGGTGTCCCAACCTGAGCCGGAACCTGAAACGGAGCCAGAGCCTGAGCCTGAGCCGGAACCTGAGGCAGAGTTAGACCCAAAGCCTGAGCCCGAGATTTCACCGGAATCCGACCCCAGCTCGGAATCCGGAACTGAAGTCGAAGTTCAGATAGAGCTGGAACTGGAGCCTGAGCCTGAGCCTGAGCCAGAACCCGAGCCTGAGCCAGAACCAGAGCCAGAGCCAGAGCCAGAACCCCAACCGGAACGCAGCGGCGCTTTGCCTTCAGAGCCTTGGCGACCGCGAAAGGTGCCCGTCAAGGGCGTGGATAGGCCACTCATTCCCACGCGCGCTTGGGAGGACGAGGACGCTGCGTGGGGGGACCGCGGCTCTGGGAGTCGCGACGATGAGATTAAGAGGGATCGCCCGCCGCACTGGTAGCAGCGGGCTTGCTCGACGCGGCCACGGTGCTTGACGAGGAATCGGAAGACGAGCTTGCGGTGGACGTCGATGACGATCCAGCGAGCGAAGACGACTTCGACGAACGTGAGTCCGTGCGATAGAAGCCCGAACCCTTGAACGACACACCGACCGCCGAGATCACACGGCGAAGTTCGCCGCCACATTCGGGGCAGACCGTCAGGGAGTCATCGTGGATTGAGTGGACCACGTCATACCGGTGCGCGCACTCGGCACAGGCGTACGAATAGGTGGGCATGAGGCGATTTTACGCGCCGATACGTTCGACTCCCGACGGCCGCACCACAATCGTGACGGGCACATCGTGCCACTCGCGCGGAATCGGCTGGGCGGCCGCGTCGTGAAACTCGTCATCGAAGACCAAAGCGATGATCGGAACGCCTGGCCGCGCATCCGTCAGGGTGCGGTCGTACCAGCCCGCTCCCTGCCCCAATCGCGTGCCCTTCGTATCGGCGGCAAGCGCGGGAACGATGATGATGTCAGCATCGCCGACTCGGTTCTGGGGCAAGAAGTCACCCGAGGGCTCGGGCGGACGCCCAGGAGACCTCGGAACCAACTCGTCGTCCTGTGAATACACGCTCCAACCGCGCTGCAACCCGTCTCCGAGTCGCGGCAACAGCACCTCAATGCCGCGCGCGTCCATTGCCTCGATGAGTGGAAGCGTGCCGGGTTCGAAGCCTCTGGACACGTAGAGCGAGGCGCAACCGACTCCCTCGAATTCGGGAAGTGCGATGACCAAGTCCCTCAATTCCTCTGCAAGTTGCGTGTTGCGCTTCTCGCCGCGCTGCAAACGGCTGCGCCGCACCGAACTGCGCCATGCGGACTTGAGATCCGCTGGAGACAGGTTGCGTTGGTCGATGTGCGACAGCGGTGTCATGAGCCCATTGTGTCAAAGCCTTGCGAACACCGCGCAACAAGCCTGTCGCTAGTGCCTTTCGTTGCGAGCAGAAGCGGCGGTGAGTGGATGCGCAGCCGTCGCCGCCCCAGCATCAATTCGCCTGGTGGTTGCGGTACTTCCTTGTGGCACACGACAATGCCTACGTGATGTCGCGCAGTCTCGAAGAACACAGGGCGGATGTGGTCGCGCTCCTTTCCCCCCTCTCGCCTCTCAACATGTCGCTCGCGGATGCCGTTGGCTGTGTCGTGGTTGCGGACTACGTGGCGCCTCATCCCGTGCCCCCGCTCGCTCTGGCTGCCGCGGACGGATTCGCAGTGCGCAGCGCCGATACGAAGGGCGCGCGCCTGCGCCCAGTGACCCTCGCTGTCACCCATGACGCATTGCCAGGAGGGTCGCCCAGCAGAATCGTGCCGGGAGCGGCGGTCCGCGTTGCGCGCGGCGCGGCCTTGCCCTTTGGCGCGGATGCCGTGGTGATGCGCGGTCAGGGGACCGCCACATCGGTCATGCTCGATGCGGAGGCGACAGCTGGTGCCGGCGTGGTTCCCGTGGGATACGAGATTTCGGAGGGCGACGTCGTGGTCGCCGCGGGTACAAGGCTGACCGCCGGTCACGTCGCCGCCGTCGCAGCGTGTGGCGCGGCCTCCATGACGGTGCGGCCCGCGCCGCGCGTCGTCATCATTGCAGTGGGCAGCGAACTCCAAGCCCACGGCACGTCGCGCGAGGAGGCTGTCGCTTCGGCGGAGCCTGTCTCCGATGCGACGGGACCCATGCTTTCGGTGTTGTTTGGCGCGGCAGGGGCCAGGGTGGTGCGTGTCACAACCGTGCCCGACGACGCGCCCGCTCTCAGGTCAGCCATTGACGATGCGGCGCTCCAGGCGGACCTTGTCATTACGGTGGGCGGACTGTCGACCGAGTGGAGCGACATCGTCCGTCCGGTGCTCTCGCACGCCTTTGGCGTCGAGGTGCGCATGGTGAGGCTAAGCCCAGGCTCACGCCATGGTTTGGGAACCATCGGACCGGGAGATGGCAGGCCGGTGGTTCTGCTCGCACTCCCCGGCCACCCGGTCGACGCGGCGGCGGCCTTCGCGTCCTATGTTGCCGACGCGGTGGCTGAGCTCAGAGGGGTTTCTACGGCCAGGGGCCCGTCGATTGCAGCGGAGGCGTGGCAATCACCTTTTGGCTTCGCCCAGGTAGTCGCAATCGCCAGACGCGGGGACTCGGACGACGCGCGCGTCGTCCCCGTCGGCGATCCGGCCGCGCCCACGCTGCGCGACCTGGCGGCGGCGGACGGACTGTGCTTTGTCCGGGAGTCGACCACCGAGGTTCGTGTGGGCGACGCAGTCGACGTGTTGTGGTGGCCTCGATGAGATGGCCCATGCCCCACCTGGAGCGAGACGGGGTGCGGCTGCGCCTCTTGAAGACGAGGGATGAGGCCGAGTGGATCGCCTTGCGCAACCGCAATCGGGACTGGTTGCGTCCGTGGGAAGCGACGGCGCCGCCTGGCACGGCTGACGCCCCTGTCAGTTTCAGGACCTTCATCCGCAAGGAAAACTCGATGTGGAGGTCACGGCGTAGCTTTCCGATGGTGATCGAAAAAGGCGGACGACTCGTCGGCAGGGTCACTCTGGGACGCATTGAATGGGGAGCTGAGCGCGGAGGTTCGTTGGGCTACTGGGTGTCACAAGATCAGGCGGGCCATGGCATCGCGCCCACCGCGGTCGTGTTGATGTGTGAATACGCATTTGGTCAGGGCCTGCACCGTATCGAGGTGGCGATTCGTCCGGAGAACGCGGCGTCGCTGACGGTCGCCCGCAAACTTGACTTGCGCGAAGAGGGCATGAGGCAGTCCTACCTCTACATCGACGGAGCCTGGCGGGATCACCGGATCTTTGCGGCGACGTCTGCGGAACGCCGGTCAGGCGAGTGGTGGACGGGCGTTCCCAGCGAGGTCTCCGGCTGACACGCCGCGCCACCTCCCGTTCACGTGGCCGAGGCGGCCGTACCGTCATCTCATGCCACCCGCAGGACTCCTCGCGATCATCGCCGTTGGGCTTGCTCTCGCATATGTGTTGCCTCAGCGCATCAGGGAGCGATCCGACTACGCGTTGGTGCGTACGGAGGACCGCTATTCGGCCGACATGCGAGTGGTGAGGGCATCGGCGGCGCGCGTCGCTCCCAAAGACGCATCGAGCGCATCGACCGAGGTGCCACTGCTTGTCACCGGCGCCGCGAGAGCCAAGGTGAGAGCCTTGGGCGATCAGCACATGTCGCGGCCGCAAGGTCCGCTCGACAGAGCGGCCACTCACGCTCAACGCGAGAGCCTCCACTTGCGACAAGACCGCCAAGGCTCGATGGCGCAGCGCGCCGTTCAGGCACGCCGCCGCGCGGCAGTGTCGGGAATCGCGGCCGTGGTGACCTTGGTCGCCTGGATTTTGGTGGCCGCTACCGGTTTTCCCGCGATCATCGCAGCGGTGGTGAGCGCCGCGCTCGTATCGGTCGTCGCCTCGTCCGCAAAGGCCGCAGCCGCGGAGCGCCGGGCGCTCGCACAGGTGCGCGGGGTCATGAGAGAGGTTGAGGCCGCGGCTACCGCAACGCGAGCCCTCAGGGCCGTCGCCGCTGCTCGTGCGGGAGGACTGCACGCCGAGCCCAGCGCCGTCGCGACTCAAGCCATCGCCATCGTCACGTCGGCGAATTTGGCGCCGCTTGCTGCGCCCGCGCTCACACGCCGTGTCGCAGCCGAGAGGGCTGCTCATGCAGCGGCGGTCGAGGAAGCGATTCGAGAGGCCGCCGCCGAAGAGGCCCATCTGTTGGTGGACGATGCCGCTGGCTGGCGCCCTCGCACCATGCCGGTGCCCGCCTACGCCCTCAGGCCCGCGGTGCGCCAACAGGTCGCGCGGCACATGTCCGAGGACGACTACGCGGCATCGACTCACGCGTACAACAGGTCCGCACGGGCTGAGGCCTCAGCGGAGCGGGCGGCCCAACAGTCCCCGACGACCGGCGCCCTCGATGCGATTCTGGCGAGGCGTAAGCAAGCAAGCGCGTAGCTCGCGCCGCTCGGCTCCTGTTCCCGGTCCGTCCGTCGCGCTCTGGCGTCGTGCGCCACGCCACTCGTCAGGTGGCTGAGGGAACGTTCGCCGCCGCCGGTCGTTGTGTGAAGAATGTAAGGACCTTGGCTCACGTCGTCGCGCACGGGTAGCGGCATGGGAGACTTGGACGTCACCGATCCCATGGAGTAGACCTCGTGAAGCACCGTTTCATTTTGCCTGCCGTTGTCGCGGCAGCCGTACTGACCCTTGCCGCTTGCACCCCCGCTACGATCGTCGATCCGTCGGCGGGCGCGACTGCAGGCGCGACTACGGCACCCACCAACGGTGCTGCCACGGGAGTCGACCCTAGCGCCGCCCTCGCGGACATGAAGTGGGTCGACAACGGCGCGGACTCCGAGCCTGGGCTCACGTTCACCACGCCCGTCAACTTCACGGCGAGTGGCGCCAGGCTAGTCGAGGACGGCGACGGTGCCGCCCTCGGTGACGGCCAAGTCCTGACGCTCGACATCGTCCAGTTCTCCGGAAACGATGGCAGTGTCCTGAATTCGACCTACAAGGATGGCCAGCAGGCTCCCGCGACGCTCGATGCGGCGACCTTTGACCCGATCCTCTATGACATCCTGTCGAAGGCCCACGTGGGTGCGCGCGTGCTTTACGCCGTTCCCGATCAAGGCACTGGCGCCGTGGTCGTCGCGTTCATCGTCTCCGGTGCCAGTGATGTTCTCGCGAAAGCGGAAGGCGCGTCCGTGGCGCCAGTTGCAGGATTGCCCACGGTCACACTCGCTGCTGACGGGAAGCCTTCCGTGTCCGTCGCAGGTGCGACCAAGCCGACCGATCTGGTCGCTCAGGATCTCATCACGGGCTCCGGCCCCTCGGTCGTCGAGGGTCAATCCGTGACAGTCCACTACACCGGTTGGGTGTGGGACGGCGCCCAGTTCGACTCGTCGTGGGACAAGGGCACCCCGGCCACCTTCACCCTTGCCACCGGCAAGCTCATTGATGGATGGGTCAAGGGGCTCGTCGGCAAGAAGGTCGGTAGCCAGGTGCTCCTGGTCATTCCGCCTGCGCTCGGCTATGGAGCCGCGGGACAAGGAACCACCATTCCCGGCGATTCTACTCTCGTGTTCGTCGTGGACATCCTCGCGGCAAACTAACTCTCGCGCGTGCTTCGGTGGGGGCCCATCGCTCCCACCGAAGTCGCCCGCGGTGGCCGTGCATTTCGAGGCCACGTGCACCAAGTGATACTCTGTTCGTCGCTCCGCGAGGAGCGATGGGGCTATGGCGCAGCTGGTAGCGCGTCTCGTTCGCAATGAGAAGGTCAGGGGTTCGAATCCCCTTAGCTCCACCCGCAAGGGCCGCCTGTGAAGGCGGCCCTTTTGCGTATTCCGGTCGCCGTTTTGAGGTCATTGTTGCCGGTTCGCGGGGTTCTCGATGCCCGTCATCGGAGGGCCTCTGGTGGCGCGAAAGACCCCACTTGGACCCCTTTTGGGGGTCTTGGACGCCCCAAATCTGAGACCTATTTGGCACGAAAACCCCGGTGTGGCGCACGTCACACCTCGTAGAGCACGGCGTGTCGCGAAGTGAACCGATCGGCGTGTCGCAGACCGACCGCCGCTCGGAACCTCTCGGCGGACGGAAATGTCCTAATAAATCCGGTATCCCAGAGCCGAAAGCCAGTATTTCGTTGAACGGGCGACTGACCGATAGTTATCGGCGTTTCGTCCCTTTTGTGGGCCCTTGTGCCATTGCTCACAGACCCGGTTTTTTGGGTCTTTTCTGTCCAATGCTTGTTTTATGGTCCAGAAACAACTGAGGAACGTAGCCGGGGCGCTTGGCCTCGTGCTCGCCGTCACCGTCGCGTCGGTGCCACTTGACACCGCGGCCGCAGCAGGCTCTCCTGCCCCCATCAAGGAGACGTCATGGGCCCACGCGATCAGCCTGTTGCCCGAGATGACGAGTGTGGTGCATGGGCGCCACGTCATTGCGTTGGCAAACGCGAAGACCTCGCTCAGCGCCGATGTCTGGGCGGCTAAGGATCTTTTCGAGTCTTCAAAGGGCAAGGCGACCGATGAGAGCCGCAAGCAACTTGCGGTCCAGCGCAATCGCGCCTACTCGATCGTCATCGTGTCAGACGACGAGACGGTTGCGGGTGCCGCGCAAGTGCAGCTCAACGCCTCGATGGACGCGGTTAAGGCCGAAGTCGCCGCTTGGGAAGAGGCAGAGGCCAAGCGCATTGCCGAGGAGGCCAGGGTTGCCGCAGAAGCAGCGGCCGCCGCAGCTGCAGCCAGCGCCTCGAGGCCCGCCGCCGCCAGCCATGCGAGCGTACGCACGAGCGTGCGTGCGAGCTCGGCAGGCTCCGCGTCTGGTCAGACCCCGCAACAGTATCTTGAGGGAATTGCCGCGTCCTACGGCGGATCGATTTCTTGGTCGGATGCGCCATGCGGTCGCAACATGACCGGCGGGATTGGTGGCTGCTTCCAAGGCGGGTCGACCCTGTATGTCACCAACTCGGCCTACGGCTCCTGGTCCTCGGCCAAGGGCTCAGGTCGCAGCGTCGTGATACATGAGGCGAGTCACATGATCATTCTGTCGAAGTGCGGCACCATCGCCATTGGCGGCGCTCGCTTTGAGAACGTGACAGACGCCTACTCGGTGCTTCTTGGCGGCGGCGGTGCTGGCTACGGATACAACGACAACGACATGGCGATCGCCACGGCCGCGCTAGGCGGTCAGTGCCTCGCAGGCTAATCTCCAAGAGTGTTATAGTGGTTCTATAACAGTGCTCTTTGAGAGGTAGTTACCGTGTTCGAAGAGACCCAGACCTCCGTGGTCCGTCGATTCATCCTCGTGGCACTCGTCGCCCCGGCAGTCTTGACCGGTGCAGCCATCGCGCTTCAGTTGTCGTGGCGCAACGATCTTCCTGACCCCATCGCGACGCACTGGGGACCGGGGGGAGTAGCGGACGGTTTCGGCGGGCTCGCCACGCTTCTCATTGTTTCGACTGTCCTCGGGCTGGGGCTACCAGGACTCATCGCAGCCACCACCCTTCCGCTCCTGGCGCGCGGTGCCCGCGGGGCGAACTTTCGCTTGATGGCCTCGGTCGCGGTCGGTCTGTCGGCGCTGTCGGCGGTGTTGAATACCTGGACGGTGGACATGCAGCGGGGGCTCTCCGATGCCCAGAATTCACCGAGCGTGTTCCCCGCACTTGTCGCGGGTTACGGGGCGGCCGCCGTCGCCGGAGCCGCAGGATGGTTCTTTCAGCCCCGCCAGCGGGCAGTCGTGCCTGGCGTCTCCCACCCGGAGGCGCTCAACCTCGCGAAGGATGAACGCGCGGTGTGGATGCGCACGGCGACGATACGGCGGCCGTTCCGGATACTCCTCTTGGCGATCATTGCGGCACTTGGCGCCGCATCGACCGCGCTCTGGATTGTCGGGCAGGAGACCGCATCGTGGATCTACCTCTTCGCCCTGGCGGTTCTCGGCTTGTCGATGGCGGCGACCACCACCTTCCACGTCACAGTGGATTCCACGGGCGTCAGAGCGGTATCTGCGTTGGGTGTGCCCCGGGTGAGCGTGGCGATCGAAGATGTGGCCGAGGCGGGCGTCGCGAACGTCAACGGCTTCGCCGAATTTGGGGGATGGGGTTTCCGCCAACGCCCTGGTGCGCTCGGAATCATCCTGCGCAACGGTGAGTCACTGCAAGTGACGCGCCGCAATGGCAAGCGCCTGGTGATCACGGTTGACGACCCGGCGACCGCCGCGGCGTTGCTGACCACTTTCGCGTCACGGACGCGCACGATGCCACCCGTTGCACCGTGAGGGGCAAAAGGTCCTCATGCTGATTCGCATCGACGCCTCGAGCGACATCTCGATCTTTGAGCAGGTCGCCGCATCGATCCGCAGCGATATGGCGGCCGGTCGCGTACGGCCCGACGACAAACTCCCCTCCGCCAGGGAGGTGGCCGCGTCATTGGGCGTCAACCTCCACACCGTGTTGCGCGCCTATCAGGTGCTACGAGACGAGGGGCTCGTGGACATGAGAAGGGGTCGAGCTGCGGTAGTCACCTCGGCGGCGGGCGATCTCACGGAGCTCATGGGAGACATCCGCGACCTCGGTGCGCGGGCAGCAGCGCTCGGCATGACGCCCGACGCACTGGCGTCCCTTGTCCGCGACACCCTGAGGACGTCGCAGCCCTAGGTGCGTGCAGCCCGGACGCAGGCGCAGGCGCGCTGAAGGTGAGATGGACAGCGCCGTTGGGAGGACAGCGCCGTTGGGAGGACAGCGCCGTTGGGAGGACAGCGTGGTGCCACGCTGACCGCGGTGGCCTGCACGTTCGGCGTGATGGGCAATGCGTCGGTGGCACGATAGACAGGTGACCGCAAACCCGGCCGCGTGAGAGGGACAGCCGTGAGCAAACGCACCGCCGTCGTGACCGGAGCATCGAGCGGGATTGGCGCAGCGAGCGCGCGGGCCCTCGCTTCCCAAGGCTGGAATGTGATCGTGGGTGCTCGTCGCACCGATCGGCTTGAGGAACTCGCCGCCGAAATCGGTGGCACAGCGCGCCACCTCGACGTGACCGATGCGTCGTCGACCAAGGAATTTTGCGCACAAGTGGAGGCGTGCGACCTGTTGGTGAACAACGCGGGAGGCGCGCTTGGGGTGTCGTCGATTGCGGAGGCCGACGACGGTGAGTGGTTGCGCATGTTCGAGATGAACGTCATGAGCACGCTGCGCATGACGCGGGAACTCCTGCCCAAGCTCATCGCGTCAGGCGACGGGCAGATCATCACGATTGGTTCGATCGCGGCGCGAGAGGCGTATCGCGGCGGCGGCGGCTACAACGCGGCCAAGCATGCAGTCGCGGCACTCACTCGGGTGTTGCGCATCGAGATGCTCGGCCTGCCCGTCAGGGTGAGCGAGATCGACCCAGGCATGGTCGAGACCGAGTTTTCGGTCGTGCGTTTTGGTGGTGACGAGGAGCGGGCGGACTCGGTCTACGCGGGCATGACGCCGCTCACCGCGGAGGACATCGCCGACACCGTCGCGTGGATAGCCTCGCGGCCTTCTCACGTCAACATCGACCAGGTGACGATCATGCCGCGCGATCAGTCCTCGGCCCAGTCAGTGCATCGCACCCCGTGACTCGCACCCCGTAACCGGCACTCGGCAACGTGTCCCGCCGAAGCGGGGGCACCAGGCTCGGCTAGTTCGCGTGTGCGAGTGCCGTAGCGCTCACAAGCGAGAACAGGTCCTTGGGGTCGTCGGCTGACGTGATGAGGTCGATCTCACCCGCAAACCGGGTGCCCGCGACCTGCTCGCCCAGGTACTCGAGCGCGACGAAGTCCTCGATCGCGAAGCCCACGGAGTCGAACAGCGTGAGCTCGACCTCCATGAGGCGTCCGGGTGCGAGGCCCGCGATGACACGCCACAGGGGCTCGACGGGGTGGTCGGCTGGCAGTAGCTGAATCTCGCCCTCGACGCGGGTCTGCTCCTCGTGCTCGACAAAGATCCGTGCCCTGTGCGTGATCGCAGAGTCAAGCTCGGTCTTGCCTGGCGCGTCCCCTCCGATCGCGTTGAGGTGCATTCCCGCTGTCACCATGTCATCGGTGAGGACGACGGCGTTCACCTTGTCCGCGGTGCAGGTGGTGACGATGTCTGCTCCCCGACAGGCATCGGCCGCGCTTGAGGCTCGGTAGACGTCGAGCCCCCAGCCGGCAATGTTCCGTTGGAACTTGTCCATCGCCGCGGGGTCAACGTCCCAGATGCGCACGTGGGTGATTCCGATCACCGCTCGCATCGCAAGCGCCTGGAATTCGGACTGGCTGCCAGTGCCGATCAGCGCGAGGACTCGCGAGTCGCTGCGCGCAAGGCGTTTGGCGGCCATCGCCGATGTCGCTGCGGTGCGCAGGGCGGTCAGCAGATTCATCTCCGCGATCAACACTGGGTAACCGGTGGCGACGTCGGCCAGCACGCCGAAGCCGGTGACGGTCTGGAGCCCGCTCGCTGGGTTCCCAGGGTGGCCGTTCACGTACTTGAACGCGTAGTGATTTCCGTCGGAAGTGGGCATGAGTTCAATGACGCCCAGCGGCGAGTGTGATGCAATGCGAGGCACGCGTTCGAAGTCGAGCCAGCGCGTGAACGCCACCTCCATGCGTGCGACCAAGTCCACGATGATGGGCTCGATGCCTCGCTCGGAGATCCACTCGCGCATGCGAGGAGTATCCACACAGGCAACCATCAGAACTCCAATCCCGGCCCGCGCAACGCGAGCGTGCAGCATTTGGCGCCGCCGCCGCCGAGCAGCAGCTCGGAGAGGTCGACGCCAATGGGTTCGTAGCCGTGCTCTCGCAACTGGGCCTGGAATCCCGAGGCGCGTTCGGCTGTGATGACGTGGAAGCCGTCCGAGACGGCATTGAGGCCAAACACGGTCGCGTCCTCCTCGTCGACCTCGATCGCGTCGGGGAAGCGGCGGCGCAACTCGGCAAGGCTGTCTGCGTCAAAGGCGCCAGGGAGGTATGCGACGTGCTCGTGACCGAGGCGGTCGTCGAGCACAGCGAGCGCGGTGTCGAGGTGGTAGAACTCCGGCCTGGTGAGGCGCAGGGCGACGACTTCGCGACCAAACACCACAGCGGCCTCGTCGTGGCTCGCGGGGTCGGTCCGGAACCCGTGGCCCGCGAGGATCACGTCTCCAATGGCCAAGAAGTCGCCTTCGCCCTCGTTGACGACGCTCGAGTGCCGAACGTCGTAGCCAGCGCCTGTGAGCCAGCTCGCATACGCGGGGCCTTCGGGTTGGCGTTGCGGGTAGTGGAAGCTTGCCGTGTAGGCAACGCCGTCGATCACGAGGCCCCCATTAGCGGCAAAGACCATGTCGGGCAGTCCGTGGATGGGATCGATCTGGTGAACGTCGAAGCCTAAGCCGACGTAGATATCACGCAGCGCCTCCCACTGGGCGATGGCACGGGGCGTGTCGGTCGGGGAGTCGGGATTCATCCACGGGTTGATGCGGTAGGTCACTGTGAAGTGGGAAGGGCGGCACATGAGAATGGTGAGTGGGGTGGCCACGCGAGTGGCGCGCTGGGACGGCGCGGTGATGGTCATTGTTCCTCCTAGGTCTCAAGGATCGCAAAGTAAGCGTGCAGAATTACGGCCTTTGACGCTCTATTCGTGCAATGAGTTAGCGCGTCGTGCGAGAATCAAGCGTCTGAGGAGAACCTATGGCGATAGATGATCTTGACCATCGCATCATCGATGAGTTGCGTGTCGACGGGAGAGCAAGCTTTGCGGACCTCGGTTTGCGAGTCGGCCTGTCCGCGTCGGCCGTGAAACGCCGCATCGACAGGCTCGTTGATACGGGAGTGATTCGCGGGTTTGGCGTGCGCCTGGATCCCGCGGTCGACGGCCAATCGATCGAGTCATACGTCGAACTCTTTTGCAGGGGCACGGTCGCCCCGCATGAGTTGACGCGCATCCTCGCCGCGATCCCCAACGTGGTCGAGGCGCTGACTGTGACGGGTCAGGCCGACGCGATCGTCAGGCTTCGCGCGGCGACGATGCCCGATCTCGAGGTCGCTCTCGAGAAGATCCGTGACGCTGCGCAGGTCGACAAGACGCGTAGCGCGATTGTTCTCTCGCAACTCGTCGACGAGAGGCTGCGCTGACGGGAGAGGCGCTGACGGGAGAGGCGCTGACGGGAGAGGCGCTGACGGATGGGGCTCCGACGAACGAGGAAACGCGCCAACGACTGACTACATCCACAGGAAGCGCGCGAAGACGAAGCCGGCAAGCGCTCCCAGCGTCCCCATCAGGACGATGCCGAGCGTGGTGCGTCGGGCGAGAGCCCAACCGCCGTCGATGGCTCCCGTGTTGCGCGTCGTCGTAGTCTCCATGACTACACAACGTTTTGAGAAGGACTTCCGTTGGGTCGACACCGCCAAGAGCGGAGGCGAAACTCACCTACCAGGTGGGAAACCAGATATGGATCTGGCGATACCACGAAGGAATCGGCTGGCCGGTCCACACGGGATAGAAGAAGGCAGCGAGCACGAGGACGGCAACGAGGAACCAGCCCACGCTGAGCGCGCGGGTCCGTGAGTACCTGCCCTCGAGATGGTCGGGCCGTGCGAATCGCTCGAGAGCCCACGCGAGTGTCATCACCACGAAGGGCGCCATCGCGACCGAATAGAACGTGAAGATCGTGCGGTGAGCGTACGGCTCCCACGGGAGCCAACCGATGAGCACGCCTGCGCCAAAGATCATGCCGATGCTGTCGTTCTTGAGGAACAGCCTCCAGATCGCGAAGCACAGCGCCGCGAGTCCCGCCCACCAGATAAAGGGGTTTCCGACGGACGTGATTGCCTCGACGCAGTTTCCGCCGCGGCATGTGGACGGATCCGTCTTTTCGAAGAAGAACGCGGTGGGTCTGAACTGGATGATCCAGCCGGCAGGATGCGACTCCCAGGGATGCGGGCTGTCGAGGTTCTTGTGATAGTTGTACATGCTCACGTGGTAATGCCACAGCGACCTCAAGGCATCGGGAAGCCACGTCACACCCTCACCCGGGTGCTTTTGGGCCCAGTCGCGCCCGTACGAGCCGTCAGTAAGGAACCAGTTCGCCCATTGCGCAACGTAGGTCGCGGGCATGATGACCACGGTCGCAAAAGCGCCGGGCAATGCCGACCGCAGCGCGGCGCCAGGCAACCAGTGCTTGTAGCCCGCCGCGCGTCGGTCCGCCGCGTCAAGGATGACAAACAGGACGAGGAACGCCCCTGCAAAGGTTGCCCCCGACCACTTCACTCCTGACGCGAGACCGAAGGTGACGATCGCCGCGAGGCGCCACCACCGGATGCCGACTCGCGGGCCGAACGCGCCTGTGGTGTATGGAGGGTGCTCCGAGTAGATGCGTTGTGCTCGCCATCTGTCGAGCCACAGCAGCGCAAAGCCTGCCACCACAAAGAACGTGAGAAAGATGTCGAGAATCGCGGTCCGCGACAACACGATGTGTTCGCCGTCGACAGCGAGCAAGAGTCCCGCGACGCCACCCCACAGTGTGGATTTCAAGATGCGCCTGACGAGCAGGGCCACGATGAGTACCGTGACCGTCCCCAGGAACGCGCCAGCGAGGCGATATCCGAACGGGCCGTTGCCACCGATCTTCATTCCGGCGGCGATGAGGAGCTTGCCCACCATCGGATGGACGACGTAGTCGCCCTCGGTCTTGAGGTCTGAGAAGTCGCCCTGGGCGAAGTGCCCCTTGTCATCGCCCCAGTCGCCCTCGTACCCGAACTGAAGAAGCGAAAACGCTCCCCTCGCGTAGTACACCTCGTCGAAAACGAGGGCGCGCGGGTGTCCAAGGCCGGCAAACCGCAGCAAGGCCGCGAGCGCGGTCACGGATACAGCCATGACGGTGGCTCGCCAGCGCCAAAGGGTCACGATCACAAAGAGAGCCTAAGCCCTCGTTCGGGGTGCGTCCGTGACGGCGCCGCGCCGTGTGTCACCCTTGGGTCATGACTGGGCGAATCGTGTTGGCGGCCACCCCCATCGGGAATGTGGGCGATGGATCTGCCCGCCTGTGGGAGGCGCTCGTATCCGCCGACGTCGTGGCGGCAGAGGACACTCGAGTCACGCGCGACCTCGCGCGCCGCGCAGGGGTAGCGATCGCCGGCGAGCTTGTCGCTCTTCACGATTACAACGAGACCCGCACGGGCGCTTGGCTGATTGAGAGGGCGCTCGCGGGCGAGACCATCCTGGTGGTGTCAGATGCCGGGATGCCGCTGGTCTCCGACCCCGGCTATCGCCTCGTGTCGTTGGCAATTGAGGCTGGCGTGGATCTCGCGGTGCTTCCTGGACCATCCGCACCCCTCGCGGCGCTCGCGCTTTCTGGACTCCCGACGGACCGCTTCGCCTTCGAGGGCTTCCTGCCTCGCAAGGCGGGGGAGCGGGCGGCCGCCCTGGCCGCGCTCGCAGGCGAGCAGCGGACGCTCATTTTCTTCGAGGCTCCACACAGGGTTGCGGCAACTCTCGAGTCGATGGCGCTCGCCTTGGGAGGTGAGCGCCGGGCCTCAGTCTCTCGCGAGATCACCAAGAGGTTCGAGGAGACACGCAGGGGCACGCTCGTCGAACTCGCGTCCTGGGCTGCGGAAACCGAGCCGCGCGGCGAGATCGTCGTGGTGGTCGGTGGGCGACCCATGGAGGCGCCCACGCTGGAATCCATCGTGAGCGAGGCGCTGCGTCGGATCGCCGTGGGCGAACGCGCCAAAGAGGTCGTGGCTGATCTCGCCGCGACGTTTGGCGTGCCGCAGCGAGACCTCTACGCCGCGGTGGTCGAGGCGCGTTCCGCCACGTAGGGGCGCCTAGGCATCCCTCGCCTTAAGCGCGGCATTCACGGCTGGATCGCCCAACTGGCCAAGCCACGTGAGCAGGTCGGGGTACGTGGACGGGTTCGCGGCGACGGTGGCACGGAGCTCTGGGATGTCCGACGCGATCTCGAATAGCGCCTGTGCCGAGGCTTCCGGGTCCGCCGCCTCTGCCGCCCGCGGGTGGACCGCTTCGGAGGCGATGGGCTCCGGCATTGCGGGCGGGGCCGGCGGTGCGGGCGGTACCGGCGGCGGTGGGGGCGTGGCAGCTGTGTGTGTGGCAGCCGTGGGCGTGGCAGTGGCGGGCGTGGCAGTGGCGGGCGTGGCACTCGCAGGCAAGAGCGACCCGTAGTACGCCCTCATGCTTGTAGGAGCGACCAGCAGCACGAGGGTTGCGGTGGGCAGTCCAAACGCGTAGACGAGGTCGACGATGCCCACGGAGGACATGCTGTTGACCAACACCACGGCGACGATTCCGACAATCATGGTTCCTGCGGTGAGCGCGAGAGCGAGAAGCCTGGTGGCTGCCGCGCCGGTGCGCATGAGCGCGAAGGCCACCGCGGCCATCGCGCCAATGATGACGAGCGCGAACAGGTAGCCGACGGCCTTACCCGTGGAGGAGACGGCGTCGGAGGTGATCGCCAGGACCGTGATGATGGCAGTGGCGACGACGACTCCGGCCTGTGCCAAGAGGAGGATCCCCGCTGAGCGCACGTACCGCTGAACATCTGCCATTGGATGCATCGCGTCACGGAACAAGTGCGACGAGGCAAGTGCCCCCAAGGTGATGAAGGCGATGAGTCCGAAGACGGGCCTGTGCACGGACTCCACGCCGCCCACCGAGATGTCCCAGTCGGAGAACCAGTCGATGATCACGGCTCCGAGCACCACGACACCACCCGTCACGGTCACGGTGCGTGTCACTGCCGACCGGCGGATGAGCCCCGCCGCGATCAAAGCAAGCGGAACGAGAACGATGAGTACGCTGATCATGAGCGACACGGTGGATGACGCGTCGTCAATGACGGGCGCCCAGTCGGCGAAGACGTTGATGAAGTTGATGAACGACATGACGACCCACAACACCGCGAGGCTTACAACGGCAAGACGCATCACGGTCGCCTGGACGGCGCCAACGGATGTGGCATCGGTCTCGATCTTGCGAGGCATACCTGCGAGCGCAGCTCCGGCGAGGCCGATTGCCGCGCCGTAACCGAGGCCTCCCGCCGAGTACCAGTTGTCGCCCACCTTGGAGACGTCGAGGATGAGGTAGATCGCGACGACGATCGCGTACGGCGCGTTGGCTGCGGCCCGGATGAGGCCCACCTGGGCGGCGGTGACGCCGGCGCCGAACACCTGGGCGCGGGCGAGGTATGTCAGCGACAGCGACACGACGGAGAGCAGGGTGACCAGGATGACCTCGATGTGTCCGGTCGAGTGTGTCACGCCTGATGCCACGTTGAAGCTCCACGGCATGGCCAACGCGATCAGCAACAGGAGGAGGGCCAAGGCGTCTCTGAACAGGTCCGATGAAGGAATCCCAGCGAACGGATTGGGCGCCTGCGCCACGGCTCCGGCCGTGGCTGGTGTGGGTGTTGGCTCCGTCGTCATGGTGCAGTACCTTCCGTTGTCCTGGTCACCGCTTTGACGCGATGTCGTCACACACTCCGAGTCCCCGCCGTGGCGGCATCTCACACTCACCCTAGCGAGGGAAACGTCCTGATAGCGAGGCTGCACAATGCGTGCGGTCCGGCGCGATACTGGCACCGGCTCATCGGCGAAGGGGTCGGCAGGGCGCGAACTGGTGCCTCGCTAGAATGAACACCATGTCACGCATCCTCTCAGCGGTCGCCTGGCCGTACGCGAACGGTCCCCGCCACATCGGTCACGTGGCGGGTTTTGGTGTGCCATCCGACGTGTTCAGTAGGTACATGCGCATGGCGGGCCACGACGTGCTCATGGTGTCGGGCACGGACGAACACGGTACGCCGATCCTGGTCCAGGCCGAGCGCGAGGGTGTGAGCCCCCAGGAGCTCGCCGACCGTTACAACAGGGTCATCGTCGAGGACCTGGTTCAGCTGGGACTCACGTACGACCTCTTCACGAGGACCACGACGGCCAACCACTACGCGGTGGCACAAGAGCTCTTTCGCACGGTGCACGCCAACGGTTACATGGTGGCGCAGACCACCCGCGGCGCCATCTCGCCCTCGACGGGCCGCACCCTTCCTGACCGCTACATCGAGGGCACGTGCCCCATCTGCGGCTACGACGGCGCTCGCGGCGACCAGTGCGATCAGTGCGGCAACCAGCTCGACCCCATGGACCTCATCAACCCCGTCTCGAAGATTAACGGAGAGACGCCAAAGTTCATCGAGACTGAGCACTTCTTCCTCGACCTTCCCGCGCTCGCGGCCGAGCTGGCCGAGTGGCTTGGCGCGCGCAACGGCTGGCGGCCGAACGTCCTCAACTTCTCGCTCAACCTGCTCAAGGACGTGCGCCCGCGCGCCATGACGCGCGACATCGACTGGGGCATCCCTGTGCCGCTCATGGGCTGGGAAGACAACCCCTCCAAGCGGCTGTACGTGTGGTTCGACGCGGTGATCGGCTACCTCAGCGCATCGATCGAGTGGGCCCGCCGCCAGGGAGACCCCGAAATGTGGCGCTTGTGGTGGAACGACCCAGCCGCACTCTCGTACTACTTCATGGGCAAGGACAACATCACGTTCCACTCCCAGATTTGGCCGGCCGAACTCTTGGCGGCCAACGGCAAGGGAGCGCACGGCGGTCACGTAGGCTCGCTCGGCGAGTTGAACCTGCCCACAGAAGTCGTGTCGAGCGAGTACCTCACGATGGAGTCGAACAAGTTCTCGTCATCCCGCGGCCACGTCATCTATGTACGCGACATGATGGCCAGGTACCAGCCAGACGCTTTGCGCTTCTTCATCGCGGTTGCGGGCCCCGAGACGTCCGACGCCGACTTCACCTGGGCTGAGTTCAAGCGCCGCACCAACGACGAACTCGTCGCAGGGTGGGGAAACTTGGTCAATCGCACGGCGTCCCTTCTGCACAAGAACGTCGGGTCCTTGCCCGCCTTGGACAACCTGGAAGACATCGACAGGGCCGCCCTTGAGCGTTCGAGCGCCGGCTTCGACGAGGTGGGCAGGCTCATCGGCATCCAACGGCAGCGCCAAGCGATCGGTGAGGCCATGCACGTCATCGGCGATGCGAACAAGTACCTTGCGGACACGGCGCCATGGAAGCTCAAGACGACGGACCCCGAGCGCATGAAGACCGTTCTAGGCGTCGCCGCTCAGTTGGTGTCCGATGCGAATACCTTGATGGCGCCGTTCTTGCCGCACAGTGCGCAGAAGGTGCACGAGGCGCTCGGGGGAACCGGCCTGTTCTCTCCGATGCCGTACATCAGCGAGGTCGAGGACCTTGACCGCCCCGACAGTGGCTACCCGATCATCGAGGGCGACTACTCGGCCCAGCACGGGACGTGGAAGCGGCTGGACCTCGTTGCGGGAACTCCTGTTCCGCCCCCTGTGCCCGTGTTCACCAAACTCGACGACGACATCGTCGAACAAGAGCTTGAGCGGATGCGCTCCGAGTCGTGAGATCGGCTTCGTGATGACGGCCGCTTGGGCCGCGCCACCCATCCCGCTTCCAGGTCCGCTCGTCGACAATCACTGCCACCTCGATTTTCGGTACGACGGCGCTGCCGAGCGATCCGTCACCGACCGACTCGACGAGGCGACCGCGGTAGGTGTCACGCGTGCAGTGCAAGTGGGCTGTGAGATCGACTCGGCTCGCTGGACAGTGGATGCGGTCGCTCGCGAACCTCGGCTCGTCGGTGGCGTGGCCTTGCACCCCAACGAAGCCCCGAAGCACGCGCAGGGAACTCATTCGTCTGGCCTCGGCTACGACGAGGCCCTCGCCGAGATCGCGCGGTTGGCTCACTCGCCACGCATCAGGGTGATCGGCGAGACGGGGCTTGACTATCACCACACGGGGCCCGAAGGGCGCGATGCTCAGACGCGGTCCTTTCGCGACCACATCGCGCTCGCCAAGGAGTTGGGCCTCGTGTTGCAGATTCACGACCGCGATGCCCACGCGGACGTGCTCGAGGTGCTTGAGGGCGATGGTGCGCCGGAGCGCACGGTCTTCCACTGCTTCTCAGGTGACGCCGCGATGGCGCGGCTGTGCGTCGAACGTGGGTATTACCTGAGTTTCGCGGGGAACGTGACGTTCAAGAACGCGGGAGCGCTTCGCGGGGCGCTCGCCGTCACTCCGCTCGAGCGCGTGCTCGTCGAGACGGACTCTCCGTTCCTGACGCCACATCCGCAACGCGGCGCAGTGAACTCGCCCGCCCAGACTGCCGCGACTGCGCGTGCCGTTGCCGACGTCTTGGGGACGGATCTTGAAAGGGTCTGCCGGGTCATCGACGCGACATCCGAGGCCCTCTACGGCCCGTGGTGAACCCGCGCGCGCTGATACATCGGAATCCTTCGGTTTGCGTTAAGACACGCCGATGTGAGACAAAGGGGGGTTGTGTTGTTTGCTCACACAGAGAGATTTCATGTCATATAGGAACCTGCCACCCGCGGAAGGCGGTCGCCGAGAGCGCCGCCTACAGTCCCGCGCGCGCCTACGGACCTACCGACAGGTGGGCAGTTCGCTCGTGGTCGTGGTGATCGCGGCGACGAGTTTCTCCACGGCGGGACCTGCGGATATCGCCCACAGGTGGCTGCCGCAGCGCAGCACCACGGTCGACGCGGTCGCTCCCGTGGTCGCGAGCGACAGCAACGTCGAGGTCAAGACCGTGGCGTCTGAAAACGCGATCGCGAACGGCACGATCGAACAACCAGACACGAACGCGAAGGTCGGGACGCGTCGACTGGTACAGAACGGCGTCCCTGGCGTCGAGATGGTCAGTTACATCGTGACCACCGTCAATGGAGTCGAGGTGGACCGCACGCAGGGCCTCTCGGTTGTTGTATCCGCTCCAACGGACGAGATCGTGGCGGTGGGCGCGCTGACGGTCCCGCCCGCGACGGACGTACAAAGAGGCACGAATAGGGCGCTTGGCCAGCAGATGGCGCTCGACCAGTATGGCTGGACGGGCGACGAGTGGCCTTGCCTCGACAACCTATGGGCGAGGGAATCGGGCTGGTCGCAAACGAGCGGTAACACGAGCAGCGGCGCCTACGGCATCCCCCAGGCGCTTCCCGGTAGCAAGATGGCCGCGTACGGCGCCGATTGGCTCACCAACCCGGCCACGCAAATCGCGTGGGGGCTTGCCTACATCAGCGGTAGGTACAGCACGCCGTGTGGCGCGTGGGGTCACTTCACCGCCCACAACTGGTACTAGGCCCCCGTGGCCGATCTTCTAGGACCGAGCGACATTCGCACCCTCGCCGAGTCGCTCGGCGCGTCCCCCACGAAGAAGTGGGGTCAAAACTTCGTGGTGGATGCCGGAACGGTAAGGCGCATCGTGCGCATCGCAGGGGTAGTGCCTGGCGACCATGTGGTCGAGGTTGGCCCGGGCCTTGGCTCGCTCACGCTCGCGTTGCTAGAGGCAGAGGCAAGGGTCACCGCGATCGAGATCGACCCCATTCTCGCGGCCGCTTTGCCAGCGACGGTGGCGAGGCGTGCCCCTAAACAGGCGGCGGCGCTCACGGTCATTCAGGACGATGCGCTGCGTGTGCGCGGGCTTGGTGACGGCGCGCGCGGGGTGCCGCCAACGTTGCTTGTCGCCAACCTTCCCTACAACGTCTCGGTCCCCGTCATCCTTCACTTTCTGGAGACGTTTCCCACCCTTGAGCGCGTTCTCGTGATGGTCCAGTCGGAGGTCGCTGACCGCCTCGCGGCGCCGCCAGGGTCGCGCACCTATGGCATTCCCAGCGCCAAGGCCGCATGGTATTGCGATGTGAGAAGAGCCGGAAACGTCGGGCGTTCCGTGTTTTGGCCCGTCCCACGCGTCGACTCGGCCCTCGTGTTGATGCAACGCCGCGCGGTGCCGCTCACGGAGGCGCCACGCGAGACGGTCTTTGCAGTCATCGACGCCGCATTCTCCCAACGCCGAAAGGCGCTGCGAGGAGCGCTCGCGAGCGTCGCGGGATCCGCTGCGGCGGCCGAGGTGGCGCTGCGTGCCGCCGGCATTGAGCCGCTCACCCGTGGCGAGCAGCTCGGCATCGAGCGCTTTGTGCGGATCGCCGAGGCGTTGCCAGGGATCAAGGCGTTGCGATGACCGCCGGCCTTGCGTTCGGCTCTGAGGCAAGGCGGCGCGTGCGCGCGAGGGCCTCCGGAAAGGTCAACCTCCAGCTCTCGGTGGGGCCGCGGGGAGAGGACGGCTACCACCCACTTGCGACCGTCTTCCAGGCGGTATCCCTGTATGAAATGGTCACGGCGGACGTGCGCGACGACGCGCTCATCACATTGAGCGTGGTCGCGGGTCCGGATTTGCCTAGCGACATTGGCGAAGTGCCGCTGGACCACACGAATCTTGCGTGGCGAGCGGCGGAGGCCGTGAGACAAGAGTTTGGCATCACCGATGGCGTCGACCTCACCATCCTCAAGGGAGTGCCTGTCGCTGGCGGAATGGCAGGAGGGAGTGCCGATGCCGCCGCTGCGCTGGTCGCTTGCGCGGAGGCCTGGCATTGCGGCGCCACCCGTGCGGACCTCCATCGGCTGGCGGCCACTCTGGGCGCCGACGTCCCTTTCGCGCTGCTCGGCCACACTGCGCTCGGGCTCGGAAGGGGAGATGAGCTGTCTCCCGCGATGACCAGGGGCGACTTCCACTGGGTCTTCGCGATGCAGCACGAGGGCCTATCGACGCCCAACGTGTTCGCACGGTTTGACGACCAGGTCGCATGGGGCCAACGCGCGGCCGGTGTGCCTCGTGTGGATACGGAGGTCATGGGCGCGCTGATGGCTGGCGACGCGGCGTGGCTTGGGCGGGCGTTGTCAAACGACCTTCAGGATGCCGCTTTGTCGCTTGCTCCGCGCCTGCACGGGGTCATGGAGACGATGTATGACGCGGACGCTCTTGGCGTGGTCGTCTCCGGCTCCGGGCCGACTATCGCCGCCCTCGCCGCGAGCTCACAACACGCGCTGACCATCGCCGAAAGCCTGCGCGCCTCGGGTGCCGCCGACGCCGTGATGACCGCCAATGGCCCCGCCACGGGGACCGTGATCCTCGAGGGCTAGGCCCTCGCGTCACTTCAGGAGCGAGTCCCGAATCTCTGTGAGCAGCGCGATCTGCGTCGCGCCCTCTGGCTCGCCGACGGCCTCATCCTTTTTGCTGCGGGCGGCCAGCTTGTTGAGCGGCATCACCACGGCAAAGTAGATCGCAGCCGCGACCAGCAAGAAGCTGATGATTGCGTTGAGCAAGGAGCCGAAGGACACGATGGCGTCGTCGGTGATATCGAGCGGGGTGCCGCCATTGTTGATGGTCCACGTCGCGAAGTGCGAGAGATCCGGCACGCGGAACAAGCCCGCGATCACGGGGTTCAGCACGTTGTCGACGAGCGCGGTGACGACCTTGCTGAACGCGGCCCCGATGATAAAAGCGACGGCAAGGTCGATGACGTTGCCGCGCATGATGAAGTCCTTGAAACCCTTGAGCATCGCTGTTCTCCTCCTGGAGAGGGAGCGTCCGGCCGCTCCCTCAGCGCTCAATCTAGGGCAGAAGTCTCCGAAGCCTGCGTGGCGCGAGTGCCGGCGTCGTTTGGAGAACTGGGCCGGGACATTTCCGGCGAGCGCTCAAGTGCACTGAGTCCGTTCCACGCCAGGTTGACCAGGTGCGCGGCAATGACGTTCTTGGGGGGCTCCCGCACTTCGGCCCAGTGCTGACCCGCGAGAGCCACTTGACCAACGAGCATCTGCGCGTAGAAGGGCGCCACGAGTGGGTTGAGCCCGCGTCGGGAAAATTGGTCTCCGAGCAAAACCTCCACCTGGGCCGCGACGTCGCCAAGGAGCGAGGAAAACGTGCCTCCCGCTTGAGCGACGGGCGAGTCTCGAACCAGAATCCGGAAACCGTCTGGCGACTCCTCGATGTAACCCAAGAGAGCGAGTGCGGCCCTCTCGACCAGCTGCCTGGGGTGGGCCTTGCTCGCCAGCGCGCCGGAGAGCGCACCAAGCAGGGCCTCCACCTCGCGGTCGACAATCACCGCGTAGATGCCTTCCTTGCCGCCGAAGTGTTCGTACACCACCGGCTTGGACACATCCGCCCTCGCCGCGATTTCCTCGACCGAGGTGCCCTCGAAGCCCTTTTCCGCAAAGAGCGCTTTGGCCACTACGATGAGTTGCTCGCGGCGTTGGCGTGCGGTCATTCGTGCACGTGGAACCCGCTTCGCCTCGTCTGTCACAGTCCTAGTGTGCACGGATTCCTGGCAGAATTGAGCGCCTGGGGTCCCGAGGGACAACTTTCCGCCCTAGTGTAATGGCAGCATGCAGGCCTTTGGAGCCTTGCGGTCCAGGTTCGAATCCTGGGGGCGGAACTCACGACGGTAGACTTCTTGAGGTAAGCCCTTCGGGGTCGGAAACCAGGCCAAACAGGCCAAAGGGGTGCGATGAGCGCAACGCGACCGGCCGCAGTGATGATCCTCGCGGCAGGCGAGGGCACCCGGATGCGTTCGTCAACTCCCAAGGTGATGCACTCGATCGGCGGGCGTTCGCTGCTTCACCACGCGATTGCCGCGGCTCAGGGCCTGGACCCTGAACGCCTCGTCGTCGTCGTGAGGCATGCAAGGGATCTTGTCGCGGCGCACGCCCTCCTGGCCGCGCCCGAGGCGCTCATGGCGGATCAGGACGAGATTCCCGGAACCGGGCGCGCCGTGTGGTGTGGCCTCAGCGCCCTCGACGCGAAGGCCATGGCGTCCGCTCTGCACCGGGGCCACGATCGCGACACGGTGATGTCGACGCAGTTGACTGGACCGATCGTGGTGACGTCGGCCGATGTGCCCCTGGTCGATACCGAACTGCTTGCGGCGATGCTCGACGACCACGTTGCTGGCGGGCGCGCCGTGACCGTGATGACCACGCGAGTGCCGAACCCGGGCGGCTACGGACGCATCGTTCGCGAAGCGGATGGCTCGCTCGCCTCGATCGTCGAACACAAGGACGCCACCGAGGAGCAGCGCGCGATCGACGAGATCAACGCAGGCATCTACGTCTTCGACGCCGCGACCTTGAGAGAAACTCTCGCGTCTCTGACGACCGACAACGCCCAGGGCGAGCTGTACCTCACCGACGTTGTCGCTCTCGCGAGGACCGCGCTTCACGGCGTGGGCGCGTTCCTGACGCCCGATGCAACGGCGGTCGAGGGCGTCAACGACCGCGTTCAGCTCGCCGCCGCAGGCGCGAACCTGCGCTCCAGGATCGCCGAGCGGTGGATGCGCGAGGGCGTCTCGATCGTCGATCCCTCGACGACATGGGTAGACGTGACCGTCAGTTTGGAGCCCGACTCCACGATCCTTCCCGGCACTCAACTTCGAGGCTCGACGTCGGTGGCGACAGGTGCGGTCGTTGGCCCGGACACGACCCTTACCAACGTCGTGGTGGGCGAGGGCGCGACGGTGACCCGCGTTCACGGTTCGGACTCGGAGATCGGTCCCGGCGCGTGCGTGGGGCCGTTCTCCTACTTGAGGCCAGGGACGGTTCTGGGCGTCGGAGGAAAGATCGGCACGTTCGTCGAGACCAAGAACGCGCGCATCGGCGACCACTCGAAGGTGCCGCACTTGAGTTACGTGGGCGACGCGACGATCGGCGAACATTCGAACATCGGGGCCGCCACGATCTTTGTGAATTACGACGGCGTGCATAAGTCGCACACGTTCGTTGGCGATCACGTCCGCATCGGCTCAGACAATTCCCTGATCGCGCCTGTCACGATCGGCGACGGCGCGTACACAGGGGCAGGGGCGACCATCCGCAGGGACGTTCCGGCAGGCGCGCTGTCGCGGAACAATGCTCCGCAGCAAACCATTGAGGGTTGGGTCGAGTCACATAGGCCGGGGACGGAGCCGGCAGAAGCGGCCGCAAGAGCACGCACTGCGGGAGACGGACCCGGCCTCGCCGAAGCCGTCGACCCGATATCGTTGGGCCAAGACAGCGCGAGCAAGGGTGAACAATGACGTCGGTGATCTCAAACACGAGCGAGCGCAGGATGGTCTTCGTGAGCGGACGGGCTCACCCGGAGTTGGCCGATCAGGTCGCCGAGGAACTCGGCATCGAGGCGATACCCACCACGGCGTACACCTTCGCAAACGGCGAGCTCTACGTGCGATTCGGCGAGAGCGTGCGCGGCGCCAACGCGTTCGTCTTGCAGTCACACGCGGCCCCCATCAATGAGTCGATCATGGAGCAGCTCATCATGGTGGATGCGCTCAAGCGTGCCTCCGCCAAGAACATCACCGTGATCATGCCGTGCTACGGATACGCGCGTCAGGACAAGAAGCACAAGGGGCGCGAGCCGATCTCTGCCCGCCTCATGGCAGACCTCTTCAAGACCGCTGGCGCCAACCGCATTATGTCGATCGACCTGCATACAGCGCAGATTCAGGGCTTCTTTGACGGGCCCGTCGACCACTTGTGGGCGATGCCCTTGCTCGCCCAGTACGTGCGCAGCCGCGTGGCTCCTGGCAACCTCACGATCGTCTCTCCCGACGCGGGCCGCGTGCGCCTTGCCGACCAGTGGTCCGACCACATGGGCGCCCCTCTCGCGATCATTCACAAGCGTCGTGACCCCTCGGTGCCCAACCAGGTCAAGGTCCACGAGCTCGTGGGTGAGGTCGAGGGCCGCACGTGTGTGCTGGTCGACGACATGATCGACACGGGCGGCACCATCGTCCAGGCCGCAAACGCCCTGTTCGAGAACGGCGCCAAGGACGTCATCGTGGCCTCGACTCACGGGCTCCTGTCGGGCCCCGCGGTCGAGCGTCTGCGCGACTCGGCCATCTCCGAGGTCATCGTTACCGACACCCTGCCGATCTCCGAAGACAAGCGCTTTGACAAGCTCACGGTGCTGTCGATCGCGCCGCTCATCGCCCGCGCCGTGCGCGAGGTGTTCGACGACGGATCGGTCACCAGCCTGTTCAACGGGAACGTCTAGCTTCGCTTCATTGCATGGGAAAGCTGCACAAGAGGCACCTTTGCAGAGGCAACGCCCGCTGGTTGAGGTTGCCGAAACTTGGTGGCCACGATCGCGCGGCGCGGCGCCGTGCGGTGTTGTTTCCGTAGATCGCCAAGGGCCTCGGGAGCGACCCCGACCGCTGCTGAAATCCTGCCTGCGCTGCCGGACATGAGGCAGAGTGAGACCTGTGACTGACGCCGAGCGCGAACAGCGCTTCCGGGCGCTCGCCGAGTTCGTCCTCGAGCCCGCGCGGCGCTACCTACTGCGACGCGCCGACGCGGCGACCACTGACGACGTGCTGAACGAGACACTGCTGGTGTGCTGGCGACGGCTCGACGAACTGCCGACCGTGCCTGGCGAGACCATCCCCTGGGCGATCGTCGTCGCGCGAAATTTGCTCGCCAACGCGCAGCGGGCTGAACGGCGCCGCACCCGGCTTGTAGGAAAGGTCATCGCGCTCGACCCGCCCGCATCCGTCATCGAAGATATGAGCCCAGACGGCGCGGCCGACGCTGACCTGGTTCAGAGAGCTCTCACTCAGTTGCGGTCTGAAGACGCAGAGTTGCTGCGTTTGTGGGCGTGGGACGGCCTCGAGAGCCCACAACTTGCCATCGTGCTTGGCATCAGCTCAAACGCCGCCGCGATCAGGTTGCACCGCGCGAAGGCTCGGCTGAAGGAGGAGCTACTGAAAGCACAGGGGGCATCTGGACATGTATGGCATGACGGAGGGAGCACCGATGGACGACGATGACCGCGCACTGCGAGAGCAGTTGCGCTCCGCTGACCCGGCCCGCGGGATCGCTCCCCTGCCTGAGACGTGGCTCGCCCACAGAATGGAGCAGATCATGACCGAAACACCTACTTCCCCCGCACTGCCGGCACGCCACACTCGTCGCTGGTGGGTGCCGCGCGTTGGTATTGCCGCGGCCCTCGCCATCGGCGCCGCCATCGCCGTGCCGCTGACGCTTGGCGGTACACCCACCACCGAGCAACTTGCCCAACCTGGTGGCGGTGGGATCTCGAGCGGCAGCTGCCTGCCCGTGACCCCCGAGGGCCTGCACGCGCAAGAGCAGGCTTTCGCTGCGCGTGTGATCGCCGTCGAGGGTGGGGTCGTGACGCTTGAGGTGACCGAGCGCTTCGCGGGCGAAGTGGCCGACCGCGTCGAGGTGCCACAGGTCGACGCGCTCACCAGCGACTTTTCGAGCGTCGCGTTCGAGTTGGGCGAGTCGTATCTGGTCTCGGCCGGTGACGCAACGATCCGCGGGTGCGGGCTCAGCGGCACCGACAGCCCCGAGTTGCGCGCACTCTACAACGCGGCATTCGGTGGTTAGCGCGACCGAACCGGCGTGGGAGCTCCGGGTCTAGAGCAGGTCGCGCGCAGCCCGCGGAGGCAGTAGACTGTTCCGGTTCCTCGGCGAGGCTAACTCTCCATCGGGTTAGCGTGATCGACGCGGCAGATGGCCGTTGGCCTGCCTCGCTGTGGCCCCCATCTGACGTATATGAGGAGAAACCATGTCCGACGTTCTGACCCTCGCCGCAGAGATGCGCACCGAGTTCGGCAAGGGCTTCGCCCGTCGCGCGCGAGTTGCAGGCAAGATTCCCGCAGTGCTCTACGGTCACGGCTCGGACCCCGTCCACGTGCTGCTCCCAGGTCACGAGACGATGATGGCGCTCAAGCACTCCAACGCGCTGCTCACGATCATGATTGACGGCAAGCCCGAGCTCACGATCGCGAAGGACATTCAGAAGGACTACGTGCGTCGCACGATCGCCCACGTCGACCTCCTCATCGTCAAGAAGGGCGAGAAGATCACGGTCGACGTTCCGTTGCACCTCACCGGCGACCCGTTCCCCGGTTGCGTCGCGGTGCTCGAGCACAACTCGGTGTCCGTCTCGGCCGAGGCGACCCACCTGCCCGAGCGCTTCGAGATTTCCGTCGAGGGTCTCACCGACGGCCAGCACGTCACGGCCGGCGACGTGGCGCTCCCCGCAGGTTCGACCCTGCTGACCGACCCGCACCTCACGGTCCTCTTCGTGACCGAGACGCGCGCCGCGGCGGCCGAGGACGAGGACGAGTTGGGTGCCGTCGTGGCCCCCGTCGCGGACGAGGCTGCAGAGTAATTCATGGTGTTCGCCCGGCTCGCACGCTTGTGTGCGGCCGGGCGTTCGCTTTTGTCGACCGAGGGCGTGTCGGCTCGGCGTTTGTCGGCTCGGCGTTTGTCGGATCAAGGTGTGAAGCGACAGGAGGAGCGGATGACCGTCGTCGTCGTTGGCCTCGGAAATCCGGGGCCCGAGTACGCGCAGACCCGCCACAACGTCGGCCAGATGGTGATCGACGAGCTTGCGCGTCGCTACAACGGCTCGCTGTCGCGTAACAAGAAGACGAACGCGGCCGAGGCGAGCGTCCGCATCGGCGGAGCCGGCCCCTCGGGCGTGGCCGTCGCTCTCGCCAAGCCGCTGTCGTATATGAACCTTTCCGGTGGTCCGGTGAGTTCGCTCGTGAAGTACTACTCGGTGGTGCCAACCGCCATCGTGGTCATTCACGACGAGCTCGACGTGCCCTTCGGCGCGATTCGCCTCAAGAGCGGCGGCGGCTCCGCTGGCCACAATGGCCTGAAGGACATCACCAAGGCGATAGGCACTCCCGACTACGTGAGGGTTCGCGTGGGGGTGGGGCGGCCGCCTGGCCGCCAGGATGCCGCCGACTACGTCTTGGGGCCCTTCTCTGCGACCGAGCGCAAGGAACTCGACCTGGTGATTGCCCTTGCGGCCGATGCCGTCGAAGACCTCCTCGCCAAGGGCCTTGCCGACGCTCAGCAGCGCTTTCACTCGGCGGGTTAGTGTGAGCGGAGCGTGGCGGCAGGGTACGGCGCACGAGGGTTTCCCGCCCCCTGGCGGGCCGCAGAGGTGGACATGCCAGGGGTATGCCCGACTACGATCAAATGAGTCGGCACGAGCCCTCGTCCCCAGCCATTCGAGGGCCGCTTCCCCAGCGGCCCCCACGAACTCGTCCTAGGGAGTCCCCGTTGTCCTCACGTCGTTCTGATTGGACCATTCCGCAGGTCACCACGCGCGGCTTTGGTGCCGCGCTCTTTGACCTTGATGGTGTGCTGACGCCCACGGCCGACGTCCACATGGCCGCATGGCGGCGGATGTTCGAAGGCTACTTTGTGGCACACCACGTGACGCCTGCGTATTCGGACGACGACTACTTCTCGTACATCGACGGCAAGCCGCGCTACGACGGAGTACGCGCGTGCCTCGCGTCGCGCGGGATTTCGCTGCCTGAAGGTCAGCCGGACGACGCGGCGGGGGACCGCACCGTGTGCGCCCTCGGCAACGCGAAGAACGACGCCTTCAATCAGGTTCTGAGGGATGAGGGAGTCGCGGCGTTCCCAGGATCGCTTGCACTGCTCGACCACTTGGAGGCGCTCGGCATTCCCATGGCCGTGGTGTCGAGTTCTCGCAATGCGACGGATGTGCTGAAGGTCGCGGGGCTATCCCATCGCTTTGAGATCGTTGTCGACGGCACCTTGGCCGCAAAGAACGGGCTCCCTGGCAAACCGGCTCCCGCAACGTACGAGTATGCAGCCCACCTCCTGGGCGTTGACGCGAGCGATGCGGTGGGGGTTGAGGACGCGATCTCTGGAGTTGAGGCAGGAGCCGCGGGGGACTTTGGGCTCGTCATCGGGGTGGACAGGGGAGCGGGCGCCGAAGAGCTGGCTTTGCACGGAGCGAACGTTGTGGTGACGGATTTGAGCGAGTTGGTGGAATCGTGAAGGCCGCGTTTCGAGCCCCAGGTGACACGAGTGTCACCGAGTACATCGACAGGTTGCGCTTCCCTGCAGATGCATGGCGCCTCACGGAGAACACCTTCGACGCGAGGGACATCGGGACGATGGAGACGCTGTTTGCCGTAGGGAACGGCTATCTCGGATTCAGGGGAAACCTCGAAGAGGGCCACGACGCATACGCTCACGGCACCTTTGTGAATGGGTTCCACGAGACCTGGCCCATTCGCCACGCGGAGGAAGCCTACGGCTTTGCCCGCACCGGCCAAACGATGGTCAACGTTCCAGATGCGAAGGTGATTCGTCTCTACGTTGACGACGAGCCGCTGTTGCTCTCGGTCGCCGACCTCGTCGAATACAACCGGACTCTCGACATGCGCGACGGCGTGCTGACGCGAGATTTGCTGTGGCGCACGCCGGCGGGCAACAGGGTTAGGGTGCGCTCGCGAAGGATGGTGTCCTTCACGCATCGCCACGTTGCGCTCATGACCTTCGAGGTCACGTTGCTGGACAAGGAAGCCCCCGTCGCGATCTCTTCTCAGTTGCTCAACAGGCAAGCGGGGCTGGAAGAGTACCGCGCCAACGTCGATCCCTCGGAGCCCATCGACCCGCGCAAGGCAGCTGCCATCAATGCACGGGTGCTTGAGCCGCGCTTGAGTCAGGAAGATAACGGCCGCATCCTGCTGGCGTACCAATGCGCCAACTCGAAGATGACGATCGCCGTCGCGATGGATCACTGGGTTGAGACGACCGCGGAATTTGACTGCCAAACAGAGGTCGAGGATGACTATTCGAAGCATGTCTATTCGGGGCGCCTCAAGCCAGGCGAAAAGCTGACGCTCACCAAGGTCGTGAGTTACCACACCTCGCGCACCGTCCCTGCAGGAGAACTTGCCGACAGGTGCAACCGGACTCTCGATCGCGTCACCGACGAGGGAACGGACCGGCAGTTTGAGGAGCAGCGCGCTTGGCTCGACGACTTCTGGGCGAGGTCGGATGTTGAGGTGGAAGGCGACCTCGGCCTTCAGCAGGCGATCAGATGGAACCTCTTTCAGCTTGCGCAAGCATCGGCGCGCGGGGACGGCAGCGGGATATCCGCTAAGGGGGTGTCCGCGGCGGGCTACGGCGGCCACTACTTCTGGGACACCGAGATCTACGTCGTGCCCTTCTTCACGTACACGTCGCCAGGGATAGCGCGCAACGCGCTCAGATATCGGTACCGAATCCTCGACGCGGCCCGCCAGCGAGCGGCAGAGCTCGCTCAGCGCGGCGCCCTGTATCCGTGGCGCACGATCAATGGCGAAGAGGCGTCGGCGTATTACGCGGCTGGCACGGCGCAATATCACATCGATGCCGACATCTCGTATGCGATCAACAAGTACGTGCGCGCAACGGGCGACGACGAGTTCCTTGCGAGGGAAGGCATCGACATCCTTGTCGAGACCGCCCGTATGTGGGCGGACCTCGGCTTCTGGCGCAAGACAAAGGGCCGTGAGCCTTCATTCCGCATTCACGGCGTTACTGGTCCGGACGAATACACGACGGTGGTGAACGACAACCTCTACACCAACGTGATGGCTCGCTTCAATCTTCGCTGTGCTGCCGAGTCGGTACGCAAGCTCGCAGACACGTGGCCCGATCAGTACGCGCGGATGGTGTCTCGACTCGACCTCAAGGTCGAGGAGGTCGACGAATGGGAGCGCGCCGCCGAGGCGATGGCGATCCTGTGGGACGACAACCTGGGCATTCACCCTCAGGACGCGCTGTTCAATGAGCGCGAGGTCTGGGACTTGGCGAACACCCCTGCGGAGAAGCGGCCGTTGCTACTGCACTTTCACCCGCTCGTGATCTATCGCTTCCAGGTGCTCAAGCAGGCCGACGTCGTTCTTGCGTTGTTCCTCCAGAGCGAGCACTTCTCGCTTGAGGAAAAGCTGGCCGACTTCGAGTACTACGACCCGATCACCACGGGAGACTCAACGCTGTCAGGCGTGGTGCAGTCGATCATCGCGGCCGAGGTGGGGTACCACGAGCTCGCCCTCAGCTACTTCTGGGACTCGGTGTTTGTTGACCTCGCCGACCTGCACTCAAATACCGGCGACGGCGTGCATGTCGCATCGGCGGGTGGGGTGTGGTCCGCGCTGGTCTTCGGCTTCGGCGGAATGCGCGATCACGGATCGATGCTGCACTTTGACCCGAGGCTCCCTGGCGAATGGCCATCCCTCACATTCCGCATGGCGCAGCGTGGCACGCGATTGCGCGTCACGGTGCGCCGCGAGTCGATCGCCTTCGTGATCGAGGAAGGTCACGGTCTGACGGTTGACGTCAGGGGCGAGCTCATCGCGGTCCCACGCGACGAAGAAACGTTGGTGCCACTCAAGGACCAGGGACCGCGCATCGCGGGAACCCCCGATCCCGCGAAGTTCCATGGCACGCTTCGAGCCGACGGTACCGTCATTACCGCGTCACTACCCCCGAGTGCCGCCGATGCAGATTTCACGGAAATCGAGGCCGAGGCCCCCCCGTCGCTCGCCTAGTCGAGCAAAGCGCCGCCCGCCGCCACAGTGGCCTCGGCGTCGACCCGATCGTTTGCCGCAGTGCGATCGCTGACCGCCGCGCGAGGAGCGCAGTGGCTTGGCCAGGCGTTGGGCAGGGTAATCCGTCTTCATGAGGCAGAGTGGTCCATGGGCCATGTCGGCGAGTGGTCAAATAAGACTGTCGCACGCGGGGTTGTCGACGAGGCTTCGCTGGCCTGGTTCCATGAGTGATGCACGAGATCGCACGAAGGGGTTTGTATGAGCGTCAAGAACCACATGGCCCGCGTAGTGACGGTTGCGGCCGCCGCAGCAAGCATGTTCGGCCTGGCCGCTTGCTCCACCGCGATCAACGGGGCCGACGCGATCAACACGGGCGCGACAAATGGACCATCCGCCGCGCCGCTGGTGACGGTCGGATTCGTCGGCGCCGGCACGGAGGATGCATGGCGTGCGGCCAACGAGACCGATATCAAGAACTCCTTCACCACGGACGCCGGCTTCGAGCTGAAGTACGCCCCCACGACCAATCTCAACCAAAAGGCTCAGATCGACGCCTTCAATGCGTTTGTCGATGAGGGCGTCGGCGCCATTTTGCTTTCGGCGATCGAGGCGACTGGCTGGGCAGACGCTCTGAAGCGCGCTCAAGAGGCCGAGATTCCTGTCATCCTGATCGACCGCGTTATCGAGCCCGACACCACGAGCCTCTACGCCACGCGAATCACGCCTGGCGACGCCGGCGCCGCCACGGCCGTGGCCAACTGGGCGATTTCGGCGTTCCCAGACGGCGCGAAGTACTTCGTCCTTGAGGGCCCCTCCGATTCAAGCAAGGTGACCGAGCGCAACCAGGGTTGGGACGGCGTGATGTCCGCTGTCCCCGCGTTCTCGAAGATCGGCGCTCAGGCCGCCAACTGGTCGGCCGACGATGCGAAGTCCGTCACCGCGACGATGCTGGCGGCCAATGGCAACGACGTTCAGTTCATCGTTGCGCAGAACGACGAGATGGGTCTTGGCGCGGCGCAAGCCGTCGAAGAGGCGGGCCTCGTGCCTGGCACGAACGTCAAGATCGCCACGATCGGCGGTTCAAAGGATGCCCTGCAGGGTTTGCTCGCGGGCCGCTTGTCGTTTGTCGCCGAGTACAACCCGCTGTTGGGCCGCACGGCAGTGGAAGTCGTCAACACAATCCTGGCGGGAGGCACCGTCGATTCCGTCGTCGTCGTTCCGTCGGCCACATTCGCGTCGGTCACCCAGGAACAGATCGACGCGCGACTGTACTAGGTGAGCGCGGTGCGGTCCGCTCTTGGTGTGGCCGACGCCCAACGTGCGGCGCCATGGATGCGCGGGCGCGGGTCGGTCACGTGTGCTCTCGAGGACTCGACGCCTTGTGGAACACCGCCCCGCATTGATAGCCGGTAGCACCGTGCGCGAATCGACCGCGGCCGCTCTTCCGCTATGACGGTGCCGCCTGCCGGTGGCAAACCGCCAGTTGCGGCGGACGAGTGTTATCGTTAACATTCTAAGTCGTAGGCGACTTGAAGTGCCCGTCACTGGCGGGCGTTTCCGCACTCTGTCGCCACGGCCTCTCGCGTCACGAGAGGGATCTCAAGGAGGAGATCGTATGAGCATCGAGAGCCGCGTGGTTCACACGGGCATGGGCATGGGCATGGGCATGGGCATGGGCACGGTCGCGGCCGCCGGCCCAGAAGGCCCGTGGCGCGCGGCCAACGAGGCCAGCATTCACAACTCCTTCACCGAGGATGCCGGCTTCGATCTGCAGGAGGCGACCTCAACCAATCTCGATCAAGGGCCCCAGATCGGCGCGTTCACGGCCTTCGTTGACGACGGCGTGGATGTCATCTTGCCTTCGGCGGCGTTTGCCTCGATTGCTCAACAAGAACTCGAGGCATGCGTGTACCAGAACACGTGCACTGGACAAGCACCGAGCCGACCCATCAACGACACCATCATTCGCACACATGACACGACAAGGAGGCCGCGAGGTGGCTCTCAATACCTCTAGCGCACACGTGATCGGTGTGGACTTCGGCACGCTATCAGGCAGGGCCGTCGTCGTGCGGGTCTCAGATGGGGCCGAAATTGCGAGCGCGGTGCACGACTACGAGCACGCGGTGATGGACACGACGCTTGCGTCGAGTGGTGCGACCCTGCCTCCCGAGTGGGCGCTTCAAGACCCAAACGACTATCGCGAGGTGCTCCGGACCGCCGTTCCCGAGGCGGTGAGGGCGGCGGGCGTTGACCCCGCGACCGTCATCGGCATCGCGACGGACTTCACCGCATCGACGCCCATGCCAGTGCTGGCCGATGGCACCCCGATGTGCGAGGTCGGGGGCTTCCGTGACAGGCCCCACGCGTACGTCAAACTCTGGAAGCATCACGCTGGGCAGGCCCAAGCCGACCGCATCAACGCGATGGCACGCGAACGCAATGAGCCGTGGCTACCGCGCTATGGCGGCTTCATCTCGTCCGAGTGGGAGTACGCGAAGGCGCTCCAGCTCGTCGAGGAGGATCCCGGCGTCTTTGAGCGCATGGACCACTGGGTCGAGGCCGCCGACTGGATCGTGTGGCAACTGTGCGGCACCTACGTCCGCAACGCGTGCACGGCGGGTTACAAGGGCATCCTGCAGGACGGTGCGTACCCGTCGGCGGACTTCGAGGCCGCTCTCAACCCGGCGTTCAAGGGCTTCGCCGCTGGCAAGCTCGCGCACCGTATCGGCCAGCTGGGCGCCAAGGCGGGCGGGCTCACGGCGGAGGCCGCCGCCTGGACCGGCCTTCCGGAGGGAATCGCCGTGGCAGTGGGCAACGTCGATGCTCATGTCACGGCCCCGGCAGCGAAGGCGGTCGAGCCCGGCCAGATGCTCGCGATCATGGGCACGTCAACGTGCCACGTGATGAACAGCACCACGCTCGCCGAGGTCCCAGGAATGTGCGGCGTCGTTGACGGCGGCATCATGTCCGGCCTGTATGGCTACGAGGCCGGACAGTCGGGCGTCGGCGACATCTTCGCTTGGTACGTCAAGAACCAGGTCCCTGGCCGCTACTTTGACGATGCTGCGGCGGCGGGCAAGTCGGTTCACCAGCACCTGACCGATCTCGCGTTCGAGGAGCCGGTCGGCGCGCACGGCCTGATCGCTCTCGACTGGCACAACGGCAACAGGTCGGTGCTCGTCGACACCATGCTCTCTGGAATCATCATCGGCCAGACCCTTGCCACCCGCGCCGAGCAGGGCTACCGCGCGTTGCTCGAGGCCACCGCCTTCGGCACGCGCACCATCGTGGAGATGTTCAATGCCTCCGGCGTTCCCGTGACCGAGTTCGTCGTCGCGGGTGGGCTACTCAAGAACACGCATCTCATGCAGATGTACTCCGACGTGTTGCGCTTGCCTTTATCAACGATCGCCTCAGAGCAAGGGCCCGCGCTGGGCAGCGCAATCCACGCGGCTGCTGCGGCGGGCGCGTACGCCACGGTCGCTGAGGCGGGGGAGGCGATGGGGCGCGTTGAGCGCGGCAAGTACCAGCCCAATTCCGATGCGGCCGATGCGTACGACGCACTGTTCGCCGAATACTCCCTGGTGCACGACTACTTTGGCCGCGGCGCCAACGACGTCATGAAGAGACTCAAGGCCATGCGCAAGGAGGCGCTCTCGTGACCGACAACGACATCGACGCGATCGAGGCGGCGGTTGCCGACGTGCGGAAGCAGGTCAGCGACCTCCACTCGGAGCTCACGCGCTACAACCTCGTCGTGTGGACAGGTGGAAACATCTCCGGACGCGTCCCTGGCCATGACCTCTTCGTGATCAAGCCCTCGGGTGTTGGCTACGACGACCTCACCCCTGACAATATGGTGGTCTGCGACCTTGAGGGAAACGTGATCGCCGGGACAAAGGGATCCGAACGCGCGCCGAGTTCCGACACCTCCACCCACGCATACGTGTATCGCCACATGCCCGAGGTGGGGGGCGTGGTCCACACGCACTCCGACTACGCCGTCGCCTGGGCGGCGCGCCGCGAACCCATCCCGTGCGTCATCACGGCAATGGCCGACGAGTTCGGCGGCGAGATCCCCATCGGTCCGTTCGCGATCATCGGCGACGACTCGATCGGTCGCGGCATCGTCGAGACACTGACGGGGCATCGTTCGCGTGCCGTGCTCATGGCTAACCACGGCCCCTTCACGATCGGCAAGGACCCGAAGGACGCGGTGAGGGCGGCGGTGATGTGCGAGGACGTGGCGCGCACCGTGCACATCGCTCGCCAGGCAGGCGAACTCGTTCCGATCCCCCAAGACGCCATCGATTCTCTCTTTGACCGCTATCAAAACGTCTACGGACAGCCCGAGAAGGAGCAGTAACGATGTCGAGGAGCCTTATCAATGTCTAGGCGCAATGTGTTGCCCGACCTGACTCAGCTTGAAGTGTGGTTCGCCACCGGCAGCCAGGAACTCTATGGGCCCGAGACGCTCGCCCAGGTGGCCCAGCAGTCGCAGGGTGTTGTCGATGCACTCAATGCCGCAAGCGACATCCCCGTCAAGATCGTGTGGAAGCCGGTGTTGACGGGCTCCGATGCGATTCGCCGCCTGTTCCTCGACGCCAATGCGGACGACAACGTGCTGGGCGTCGTCGCGTGGATGCATACCTTCAGCCCGGCCAAAATGTGGATCTCGGGCCTCGACGCCAATGACAAGCCCATGCTGCACCTGCACACGCAGGCCAACGTCGCGCTGCCGTGGGGCGAGATCGACTTCGACTTCATGAACCTCAACCAGGCGGCTCACGGCGACAGGGAGCACGGTTACATCGAGGCCCGCATGGGCCTGCCGCGCACCACGGTGGTTGGCCACGCGTCCGACCCCGAGGTCGCCAAGGGCATCGGCACCTGGCAGCGCGCCGCGCTTGGCCGCTGGGCTACCCGTTCCATGAAGGTCGCCCGCTTCGGCGACAACATGCGCTACGTCGCCGTGACCGAGGGGGACAAGACCGAGGCCGAGATCAAGCTCGGCGTCCAGGTCAACACCTGGAGCGTCAACGAACTGGCCGACGCGGTCCACGCGGTCTCGGATGCCGAGGCGGACGCCTTGGTCGCCGAGTACCTCGACCTCTACGACGTTGCAGACGAGCTCAAGCCAGGCGCTGCGCGCGCCGAGTCGTTGCAGTACGGCGCCAAGGTCGAGATCGGCTTGCGGAACTTTCTCGAGGCGGGCGGCTTCACGGCGTTCACCGATTCGTTCGAGGACCTGGGGGAGCTTCGCCAGCTCCCTGGACTTGCGGTACAGCGCCTGATGGCCGACGGCTACGGTTTCGGGGCCGAGGGCGACTGGAAGACCGCCGTGCTCGTGCGCGCGGCCGCGGTGATGGGCACTGGACTGCCAGGTGGCGCGAGCCTGATGGAGGACTACACCTACAACTTAGAGCCAGGCAATGAGCTGATCCTGGGCGCGCACATGCTCGAGGTGAACCCAGCCCTGTCGTCCGCCAAGGCCAAGCTCGTGATCGCCCCGTTGGGCATCGGCGGCAAGGAGGACCCCGTGCGCCTGGTGTTCACTGCCGACGCGGGTCCCGCGATCGTGGTCGCGATGAGCGACGTGCGCGAACGCTTCCGCTTGGTCGCGAACGTGGTCGACACCGTCGCCCTCCCTTCGCCGATGCCAAAGCTTCCCGTAGGTCATGCGGTGTGGAAGCCGCGCCCTGACTTCCGAACGTCGGCCACGGCGTGGCTGATGGCGGGCGCGGCTCACCACACCGTGATGTCCAACCAGGTGGGGCTCGAGGTTTTCCGCGAGTTCGCACGCCTGTCGCGCATCGAACTGCTCGCGATCGACGAGTCGACCTCTGTGGTCGGCTTCGAGAATGAACTTCGCGCGAACGCCGCGTACTACCGGCTGAACCAGCCCCTCTAGACGACCCCTGCGGGGACCTCAAGGTGCAGCGGCCCCCGCAGGGGCACCCACCCTCAGCACGCTGACGGTGGGTGCCGTCCTGGCACTCGCTTAAGATGGACGTGCCGGAAATCCGGATCTTTGGCATGCCCTGGAGGCCCCGTTGTCACGTCCCCTCGCGTCCCTGCTTGGGCACGTGCGCACCACGGTGCCCCCCGATGCGCAGCATCTCATTGCGCCCGCGGCGGCGGCCGCTCCCATTCTTGCGGCGCGCGCGGGGGAGGCCCTGACGCTCGTGCTTACGGCAACGGGCAACGACGCCGAGGCCCTGGAGGCCGCGCTCGCCGCCTACCTCGACCCCGCCGAGATTGCAGTCTTTCCCAGCTGGGAGACGCTTCCCCACGAGCGTCTAAGCCCGCGCTCCGACACCGTCGCGAGGCGACTCGCGACCCTGCGTCGCGTGACCCACCCGAGCGAAGCGGCACGCGAGACGGGAATGACCGCACCGCGCATCGTCATTGCTCCGCTGCGCGCCGCGCTCCAACCGCTCGCCCCTGGACTGGCCGATCTCGAACCCGTGCACCTTAAGCGTGGGGACAATCGCGATCTCGAGGAGTTCACGCGTTTGCTCGCTCGGGCCGCATACATCCGCGTTGACATGGTGGAGCGCCGCGGCGAGTTCGCCGTGCGCGGCGGCATCGTGGACGTCTTCGCCCCTACCGACGCTCACCCCACCAGGATCGAGTTCTTTGGCGACGAGGTCGAGTCGCTGCGCCTATTCTCGGTGGCCGATCAGCGCTCTCTTGCCGATGTCGACCGCCTCTGGGCGCCTCCGTGCAGGGAGCTGCTCCTCACGGACGACGTGCGTCGCAGGGCATCGTCAATGGTTGCCGTGTTCCCTGCGGCCGCCGACCTCCTGGCCCGCGTCGCTGCGGGCAACGCCGTCGAGGGAATGGAAAGCCTGCTGCCCGTCCTCGTTGACAGGCTCGCGTCGCTCGTTGAGCTCATGCCACGAGGCACAACCGTCGTGGCGCTCGAGCCCCAGCGTCTCGAGCGCAGGGCCGAGGATCTGCAGCACACCGCCCAGGAGTTCTTGGCGGCCGCGTGGGTGGGCGCGACCGCGGGCGCAGACGCTCCCGTCGACCTCGGCGCCGTGGCGGACGCCGCGGCCGACAGCCCCCTCGCGAGGGGTGGCTTCTTCACGCTCCCAGAGCTGAAGGAGGCGGTCGACACCGCTGGCCTCACCTGGGAAACGATCGGCCCCTTTGGCGCGCAGGACGCTCAAGCGGCGGGCATCGGCGACATTGAGTCCTTCAAGGGCAGGCCTGGAGCGGCGCTCGACCACGCTCGCGTTTCGGCGTCGCTTGGCTGGCGCGTCATCATCGCCGCGGCTGGCACCGGATCCGCACAGCGCATCGCGGAGCAGTGCAGGGATGCTGGCGTGCCGTGCAGGGTGGTCGACGCGGTGGACGTCGGGGGAGCGCCCGGCGTCGTCGAGGTCGTGCCAGGCGTCACGGGCGTGGGCTTCTCGCTCGAGGCTGAGCGCATTCTCGTGCTCCACGAGACGGACCTCACTGGCCGCGCCGCCTCGTCCGCGGGGCCTAAGGTCAAGGTGCCGAGCCGCAGGCGCAACGTGGTGGACCCCCTCCAGCTGAGCCCAGGCGACCACGTGGTGCACGAGAGCCACGGCGTTGGCCGCTTCGTGGAACTCATGAAGCGCACGGTCAGGGGCGTCGAGCGCGAGTACTTGGTGATCGAATACGCACCAAGCAAGCGTGGGGGGCCTGCGGACAAGTTGTCGGTTCCCACCGACCAGCTCGACCTGGTCACCAAGTACGTCGGTGGCGAGGCCCCCGCGGTCAACAAGATGGGCGGCGCGGACTGGTCCAAGACCAAGGGCCGCGCGCGCAAGGCGGTCAAGGAGATTGCTGCGGAGCTGATTCGTCTGTATTCGGCGCGGATGGCGACGAAGGGCCGCGAGTTTGGCCAAGACACCCCGTGGCAGCGCGAGCTCGAGGAGGCGTTCGCCTATGTCGAGACGCCCGATCAGCTCACCACGATCGACGAGGTCAAGGCCGACATGGAGAAGCCCGTCCCTATGGACAGGCTCGTGTGTGGCGACGTCGGCTTCGGCAAGACGGAGATCGCGGTGCGCGCCGCTTTCAAGGCCATCCAGGACGGCACGCAGGTAGCGATCCTGTGCCCAACGACGCTCCTGGTCAAGCAGCACGTTGACACGTTTTCTGAGCGATTCGCGCCCTTCCCTGTCAAGGTGGCGGCGCTGTCGCGTTTCCAGACCGACAAGGAGGCCAAGGAGGTCGTCGACGGCCTGGCCGACGGCACGATCGACCTTGTGATCGGTACGCATCGCCTCATCACAGGTTCCGTGCGCTTCAAGAAGCTCGGGCTGGTGATCATCGACGAGGAGCAGCGTTTTGGCGTGGAGCACAAGGAGACGCTCAAGGCGATGCGCACCGACGTCGATGTGCTTGCGATGTCGGCCACGCCGATACCTCGCACGCTCGAGCTTGCGGTGACCGGCATCAGGGAGATGTCGACGCTTGCCACGCCGCCAGAGGAGAGGCACCCGATCCTCACCTACGTCGGCCCTCAAGAGGAGGCGCAGGTGGCCGCGGCTGTGCGGCGCGAGCTCATGCGCGACGGCCAGGTCTTTTACATCCACAACGCAGTCAAGACGATCAACCGCGCGGCGATGAAGATCTCGGATCTTGTGCCCGAGGCCCGAGTGGCCGTCGCGCACGGGCAGATGGGGGAGAAGGAACTGGAGCGCGTCATCGTCGACTATTACGACAAGCGCTACGACGTGCTCGTCTGCACCACGATTGTCGAGACGGGATTGGATATCCCCAACGCGAACACCCTGATCGTTGAGCGCGCAGACACCTTTGGGCTTTCCCAACTGCACCAGTTGCGCGGCCGCGTGGGAAGGGCGAGGGAGCGTGCGTATGCGTACTTCCTCTACCCGCCGGACAAGACGCTGACCGAGACTGCCCATGACCGCTTGCAAACCATCGCGGCCAACACCGACCTCGGTTCCGGAATGGCGGTCGCTCTCAAAGACCTCGAGATTCGCGGCGCGGGCAACCTGCTTGGCGGCGAGCAATCGGGGCACATCGAGGGGGTCGGCTTCGACCTGTACATCCGCATGGTGGGCGAGGCCGTCGCGGGCTTCAGGGGCGAGCCGGAGGGTCATCCTCCCATCACGATCGATCTGCCAATCGATGCGCATATTCCGACCGAGTACATCGAGCACGAGCGGTTGCGTCTCGAGGCGTATCGCAAGATCGCCGATGCCGACACGGAGGAGGAGTTCGCGCGCATCGAGGACGAACTGTCCGACAGGTATGGGGCCTTCCCCGAGCAGGTGGGCAACCTCTTCGCGGTGGCCAGGCTTCGCCTCGACCTGCGAGCCGCGGGCGTCACCGAGGTGGTTTCCCAGGGCAAACACGTGAGGTTGGCCCCCGTCGCGCTCCCCGACTCTGCCGCCATGCGGATCACTAGGCTGTACCCGGGCACCCTGATCAAGCCCGCAGTGAGGCAAGTCCTCGTCGCCGCCCCGACGACCTCCCGCATCGGCGGTCAGCCGATCGAGGGCTTGGCGTTGCTCGACTGGGTGCGTGAGGTGCTGAAAGTCGCGTCTTTGGCGCCGGTAGTATGACCACTATGAAGCGCCTTGCCACCGCCCTCGTTGCCGCTCTAGCCCTCAGCGCCGTCTTAACCCTCAGCGCATGTGCGGTCACCGGCCAACCGGCTCGCCCAGGCACCGCAGCCATCTACGCTGGCGGCACGATCACGACCGAGCAGGTTGCGGCGTGGGGCAACGCGCAAAACGCCATGGGATACGGATACGACCCCGGCGCAGTGCTGACGCTCCTGCTGCTGCGGCCCGCGCTCGAAAAGGAAGCCGCGAGCGAGGGCATCGTCTTCGCCGACGACCAGGTCTCGAGCGACGCGCAGCTGTGGATGGCCGCGAATCACGCCACCGTGGTCCCCCCGACGCCGAACATGATGGACCTCGTGCGGATGGTGGGCGTCGTCCACTCGCTGTTGCTCTCGAAGCCAGGCGCGGCCGCCATCCAGGCGGAACTCAAGTTGATCGAAGCGAACGCCCAGGTGAATCCCGCCTATGGCGACTTCACGTATGCCCAATCCGTCGTGAGTGTCCAAGCGCTAGCGAAGGCGCAGCAGGACAGCACCGGCAAATACGCCAATGTGAGCTACCTCGTATTCAGCGACATGTCGGGATTCAACGTCAACGCGCAACGCGACTGGATGGTCGACGCAGGTTTGCCTTCCGCCAGCCCCAGTCCCAGTCCCGTTCCCGGCCCGAGTCCCGCCGCGGTGGCACCATCGCCCAGCTCGTCAATGCAGTGAACCGTCTGTGATCGCATGACCTGTCTTGCGAAACGTGCCTAGGCCCTGTGGCCCGGCGCGAATTCGTGGGTCTCGGTAGACTCACGGTAGAACCTACCCATGTCCGCTCAAGCGGCAAAAAATAAGGAGCAACATGGCCAGCATTGAGGCCGTCGGCGCCCGCGAGATTCTTGACTCGCGCGGCAACCCCACAGTCGAGGTAGAGGTCGCGCTGGACGACGGTACGTTTGCTCGTGCCGCTGTACCGTCCGGCGCGTCGACCGGAGCATTCGAAGCAGTCGAGCGCCGTGACGGCGACAAGGGCCGCTACATGGGCAAGGGTGTCGAGCAGGCCGTTGACGCGGTCATCGACGAAATCGCCCCCGAGGTCGTTGGCCTTGAGGCCAGCGAGCAGCGCCTCATCGACCAGATCATGATCGACTTGGACGGCACTCACAACAAGGGCAAGCTGGGCGCGAACGCTATTCTCGGCGTCTCGATCGCCGTGGCCAAGGCCGCCGCAGACAGCGCCGACCTTGCGCTGTTCAAGTACGTCGGCGGCCCCAACGCCCACGTGCTTCCCGTCCCCATGATGAACATCCTCAATGGTGGGTCGCACGCCGACTCGAACGTTGACATTCAGGAATTCATGATCGCCCCCGTCGGAGCCTCCACGTTCCGCGAGGCGCTCCGCATGGGTGCCGAGGTCTACCACACCCTCAAGGCAGTGCTCAAGGAGCGCGGCCTTGGTACCGGTCTTGGTGACGAGGGCGGCTTCGCGCCAAACCTCGGCTCCAACCGTGAGGCCCTCGACCTGATCCTGGTTGCCATCGAGAAGGCAGGCTTCACGCCCGGCGACGACATCGGGCTCGCGCTCGACGTTGCCGCAACCGAGTTCTTCAAGGACGGCGCTTACCAGTGGGAGGGTGGTCAGAAGACCCCCGCCGAGATGATCGCCTTCTACGAGGGCCTCGTGGGCGACTACCCGCTGGTCTCGATCGAGGACCCGCTGTCCGAGGACGAGTGGACCTCATGGTC
>JBBRWX010000015.1:0-47746 GCA_038248935.1 Actinomycetales bacterium | reverse complement strand
TTGCGGTCGCGCTCGGGAGCCCACCACGGCTTCCGGGCCCACTCGTCCGGGTGGCGGAATTGGCAGACGCGCTAGCTTGAGGTGCTAGTGCCCGAAAGGGCGTGGGGGTTCAAGTCCCCCCTCGGACACCACGACAGACCACCGAAGATCCCTGTGGCGCGGCAGGCGCAAACGCAATACCGTGACTGGGGAGGCCATGTGGCAACCGAGAGCCGTCTTGAGGTTCGCGAGTGGTTCCACGGACGAGCCATTGTTCGTCTTGAGGGACTAGCAGCTCGCTTCGACGACTCGACGCGAAGCCGCGCCATCCTTGCGCTTGTCTACCTGGCGATCGCGGCCGCAATCGCGATCCCCGTGATCTTCGGCGGCGGCCAGGCAATGTCGCGCATCGACGAGCCGACGCACGCCGACTTCGCCTATCAGGTTGCCCACGGCCACCTTCCCGAAAAGGGCGACGTCATCGCCCCCGAAATCCGCTCCCTCTGGGCATGTATGGGCCAAGAGCGGTACTCGCTGCCTACGTGTGGCGCCACGCCGTGGCCATGGCTCTTTCCGTATGACGCGGACCAGTACAACTTCTCGCACCCACCGCTGTATTACGTCACGGTGGGAGTACCCGCCCGTGCGGTCGCGGCGGTCACGCCACTCAACTTTATTGAGGCCGGGCGACTCACCGGAATCCTGTGGCTCTCCGCCGGAATGTTCATGCTCTACGTCGCCTTGCGTCGCTGGAGGGTCGACCCTGCGATTGCGATGGTCGCACCGCTACTTCTCGTGTCTTTTCCCAGGGTCCTCCATGCATCGACAACGATCAATCCCGATGCCACCGCAACGCTCGGTGGTGCGCTCGCGCTGTGGCTCGCGGCAAAGATCTTCCTTGAGGACGATCACCACTGGTTGCTACCGGTGGTTTTTACGGGCCTGATCGGAATGCTGAAGTTCATCAACGCGATCCCCTTCGTGGCCCTGGCAATCCTCGCGATCGCTCGCGCGTTACGTGATCACGGATTCAAGGGACTGCGGCGGGCGCACTGGGTGCTCCCTCTCGCTATGGCGGCGTCGATCATCATTCCTTACCTCGCGTGGGAGCTATTCCAGGCGCCAAGAGGCGACATGTCCTGGCAAAACCCGCTCGTCGGCATCAATACGCGTGCCGTGCTTGGGTTGCCCGGTTCCGAATGGATAGAGACCCTGTTCATTGGGTTCAATCTCGCCTCCGACTACTACGTGCAACGGCCCCTCGACATTGCGCTGTTGGTCGCGTGGACTCGATTGCTCAACGTCCTCGTCATCGGGGCGATGATGGCCGTCGTGGTCGCCTTCGTGAAGGATCCAGCGCGCAGGTCGCTTGGTTGGCTCCTCGGCACAGGCGCGGTGCTCTATCCATTGGCCGTGCAGATTCAGGCATACATGAGCACGTCGGTGCCTCAATACTTCCCCAATCCGACCGGGCGCTACGGACTCGCGCTGATCCCTGGTGCCATCGCGTGCCTGGTGATGGCGGCTATTCAGGCGGGCTACCGAAGAATGGTGTACCTGTTGACGCTGTCCGGTGTCACCGTGATGGTGATCGTGATTTCGGCGGGTCTCCAGCGAGGCCCGTAGGGGTGTGCGCCGGTTCTCACTCCCTTTGGTGAGCAGTGCCGTCCCGGCGGTAACCTGGGACGCATGTCAGACGTGTCGGTGGTTTCGATCGCCCAAGACCTCATCCGCATCGATACCTCGAACTATGGTGATCTAGAGGGACCCGGAGAGCGGGTGGCCGCGCAGTACGTCGCCGCATTCCTGTCTGACCTGGGACTCGACCCGGTTATTCGCGAGTCCCAACCAGGGCGCGCGAGCCTCACGGCGCTGTGGGAGGGCACTGACCGCACACGGCCGCCACTGGTGGTTCACGGCCATCTGGATGTGGTCCCCGCGTTCGCGGAGGACTGGTCCGTTGACCCGTTCGCCGCCGAGATCAAGGACGGAATGATTTGGGGCAGGGGCGCGGTCGACATGAAGGGAGTCGATGCCATCTACCTCGAGGCCACGCGCCGTCTCATCGCGTCGGGCCGCAAGCCAGCGAGAGACATCGTGCTCGCGTTCTTCGCAGATGAGGAGCACGGCGGCGCTCGCGGAGCCAAGTGGATGGTCAACGAGCATCCAGAGGATTTCAGGGGCGCCACGGAGGCGATTAGTGAGGTCGGCGGCTTCTCTATCCAGATTGGGGACAAGCGCACGTACCTCATTCAGACCGCCGAGAAAGGCATCCAATGGCTCCGGCTCGTCAGCAACGGGGTTCAGGGGCACGGATCGCTCGTCCACCACGACAACGCGGTCGCGCATTTGGCTGGGGCGATGGCACGCATCGGTGCTTACGAGTGGCCGCTCGACGTCTCGCCGACGGTTGACACGCTCCTGAGAGGCGCCGCAGAGCTCTTGGGGCTCGAATACGAGGCGACGGAGGAGCGCGTGGCGCAGATCATTGCCGGCTGTGGTCCGGTGAGTGCCATGATCGGCGCGTCCGTGCGGAACACCTCGAATCCGACGATGTTCGACGCCGGATACAAGGTCAACGTCATCCCGGATACGGCCGTCGGCTTTGTCGACAGTCGATTCCTTCCAGGTCAACAGGAGCAGGTCTTACGGACGATTGAGGGACTCGCCGGAACCCACGTCAAGGTGGAGCCGTACATCACGGAGAGGGCCATGGATTTGCCCTTTGAGGTGCCTATCGTCGACAAGATGATCGCGGCGCTGCACACCGCGGATCCCGACGCGGCGGTGCTTCCGTACATGATGATGGGCGGCACCGACAACAAGCACCTGGCATCGATCGGCATCGCGGGCTACGGTTTCGCGCCGCTCAAACTGCCTGCCAAACTCGACTTCTCGGCGTTGTTCCACGGAATCGATGAGCGTGTGCCGATCGAGAGCCTCGAGGTGGGAACCGACGTGATGGAGCAGTTCTTGCTCGATTGCTAGTGACACACGTCGTCGTGTCCGATGCGTGTCAGGCGGCATCCGTGCGCATGACACGCATCGCGCGTCTGCGGAGCCACACCCGGCGCGCGCCTCCGACGTACACCAGGCTCCTCGCCAGCTCCCAACGGCCGTATTCGGCCTGTTCGGAGAGAATTTGCGTGGCCTCGGCTCGAGTGATCGATTGAGGAATGTCGACCACTCGCCACTGGGTGTGGGCACGCGCTTCCGCGCGTTCCATGCGTGGATTGATCATGTGTCCGGCCGCGATGCGTGCAGAGTCAGTCATTTTTCTCCCGTCTCGCCCTGTTGTCGGAGTAACGTCGTGCCTATGAGCACCCACGCGCGCGAGGCCCTGCTACACCTGACCGCCGCACTCGAGGCGCACCTCGAAGCGGTCGAGTCCCGTCGGAGTGCTGAGGATGCCGCAGTCGACGACGCCTTTGACGCCGTCGCGGAGGCGTTTGAGAGGTACGAAGACGAACTCGAAAGCGGCTTTGGCGAATCCTTGCCGATTGTCCTCGATGACGAGCTCGCGGAGACGTTCGATGATTCGGACGACGAGGACGATCCTGAGGACGATCCTGAGGACGATCCTGAGGACGATCCTGACGACGACGAGGACGATCCTGACGACGACGAGGACGATCCCGACGACGACGAAGATGTCGCTGACGAGGACCTTGACGGGCACGCGACGGAGAACGAAGACGAGATGGACGACGACATCGAGGTCTTCGACTTGCGGTAACGCATGTCCCTCTCCTCCCTTTGCTCTTCTGAAGGCTATCGGTGCTCCGGGTATCCCACCTGCGGTTGAGTCACGTCGTCGAGCGCGGCGCGAATCTGGTCGGGGAGCACGAGGTCTTCCGCCGCAAGACTTGGCGCCAATTGTTCCGCAAAACGCGCGCCGACAATCGCAGACGCGACCCCGGGTGCATCTCGCACCCACGCGAGTGCGACTTCGTGTGGGGAGCGCCCCAATCCGTCCGATGCCGTCGACAGGGCGGCAACGATCGCCGCGGCGCGCGGGTTGAGATACGGCTCGACGAAGCCGGACAGGTGGTCGGACGCGGCTCGCGAGTCGGCGGGAATTGCATGGGCGTATTTTCCGGTCAGCACACCCCGACCAAGCGCTGACCACGCGAGAATTCCCATGCCCAATGCCTTCGCAGCTGGGACGACCTCGCGTTCGATACCTCGTTCTAGGAGGGAATACTCGACTTCGGTGACGGCGGGCCCGACGCCGGCGCGGGCGAGCGTCGCCGCTCGAGCCATCGCCCAACCCGGGAAGTTCGACACACCCACCTGGCGGGCTCTTCCGGTCGTGAGGGCGACCTCGAGGGCGTGCATCGTCTCCTCGAGAGGGGTGAGGGGGTCGAAGGCGTGTACCAACCACACGTCGACGTGGTCGGTTCCCAAGCGATCGAGCGAGGCGTCGAGCGTGTCAAGAAGAGCTCCGCGTGATGCGTCGATGACCCCGCCTTCGGGGGTCCTGCGGACTCCTGCCTTGGTGCAGATCTGCACATCGGATCGGGAGAAGGCGCCGCCCAATAAGTGGCCGATGACGCGCTCCGAGCCGCCGTCCGCGTAGGTGGCGGCGGTATCGACCAGCGTGCCGCCTGCATCGACAAAGGCGCCAAGCAACCGTGCCGCCTCGTCGACCGAGGTGTCGCGCGACCACGTCATGGTGCCGAGCGCCAGTCGTGAGACCTCCGCCCCGCGTGCGCCTAGCCGTCGTACCTGCATGCGAGCGAACCTACCTGGGAGCGACGCGTCCGGAAGTGCGACTCGCGGGAGTTAAGGTGGGCGCTATGAATTGGTGGGAAGCCGTCGTCCTGGGCCTAGTACAGGGCCTCACTGAGTTCCTCCCGATCTCCTCTTCGGCTCACATTCGGGTCGTAGGGGAACTCCTGCCTTACGGCAGGGATGCGGGAGCCGCGTTCAGCGCGATCATCCAACTCGGCACCGAGGCCGCCGTCCTGTTGTATTTCCGCAAGGACATCGCGCGGATCATCGCGGCGTGGATCGCAGCGCTGATGGGCAAGCACGGCAAGGACAGGGCGTCCCGCTTCGGTTCGGGAGACCCCGACGCGAAGATGGGGTGGTGGGTCATCCTGGGCTCGATCCCGATCGTGGCTCTTGGGTTGCCCTTCAAGAGCGCGATTGAGTCGAGCCTGCGAAACCTCCTGATCGTCGCCGCGGCGCTGGCCATCTTTGGCGTGCTTCTTGGTTGGGTCGACCGCGTGCGGCCGGCTACCAGAGAGCTGAGCACCTTGCGGGGCAAGGACGCCGTCTTGCTCGGCCTCGCGCAGGCGGGTGCGCTGGTGCCAGGTGTGTCGAGGTCAGGCGGAACCATCACGATGGGTAGGTGGTTAGGACTCACGCGCGAGGCCGCCGCTCGCTACTCGTTCCTGTTGGCAATTCCAGCGGTCTTGGGTTCGGCGTCGTTGGAGGCCGTCACCAAGGTGAGCGACCTGACCGTGAAGGGCGGCCCCGGCATTCCTGCCACCATCATCGCGACCATCATTGCGTTCGTGGTCGGCTACGCCGTCATCGTCTGGTTCCTCAAGATCATCACCACGCGATCGTTCATGCCTTTCGTGATCTACCGCCTTGGATTCGCGGCGATCATCGTGGTGCTCGTCGCAACGAACACGATCGCGGCCAACTGAGCTGGGTGATGAGAGACAGCCGCTAAGGCTTTCCGGTGCCGCCCTCGCGTCGGCGTAGGAATTGCTCAAACTCGGCCGCGATCGCGTCTCCCGACGCCTCGGGCAGGCTCGCCTCGTCCATGAGGGATTCGAGTTGCTCGACGTGGGCGGCGATCTCCTCGTCCTCTTCGGCAAGCTCGTCCGCTCCCCGTTGCCACGCGTCGGCGTCTTCTACGAGATCGCCAAGGTCAATGGGTGTTCCGACGAAGCGCTCGAGGTGGTTCAACAGGGAAAGCGTCGCCTTGGGGTTCGGCGGATGGGCGACGTAGTGGGGGACACCCACCCACATCGAGAGCACCGTGATGCCCCGCAGAGCCGCCTCGTGGCCGAGCACGCCCACGATTCCGGTGGGGCCCTCGTAGTCGGTGGGCTCGAGACCATAAAGCCTCCGCGCGTGGGCATCCTCGGATGTCACGAACGTGGGCAGCGGTCGCGTGTGCGGGACGTCGACAAGAAGTGCACCGCACGTAATCAGTGTGGTGACCTCAAGGTCCTCGGCGTAGTCGAGAATTTCGCCACAGAACTGGCGCCAGTGCATCGAGGGCTCGATTCCCCTGACAAGCGAGATTCGCCTGTCGGGCGTCGATGCCGCGGCGCACGTTGACACCACCGTTCCTGGCCAGGACACCATGCGTTCCCCGCTCGGGAGCCGTGTGAGCGTCGGCCTGCTGACCTGAAAGTCGTGGTAATCCTCCGGATCGAGCGTTCCGTACTCTTGGGCGTTCCACACCTCGGCGAGGTGGTCGAGGGCATGGGACGCACCATTGCCCGCGTCGTTCCAGCCTTCGAAGGCGGCGATCATGATGGACTCGAGGGGCGCGCCCTTTGGGGCCGACGGTGGAGAGCTCATCTGTCCAGCCTAGACTGCACGCCGTGACACTTTCTCAGTTGCCCGCGGCCGTCCTGTGGGACATGGACGGCACCCTGATCGACTCGGAGCCGTACTGGATCGACGCGGAGATGAACCTGGCCGCAAAATTTGGCGTGTCATGGACGCACGCGGATGGGCTGACGCTCGTGGGAAACCCCCTCGACGTGTCGGCTCAGGTGCTCATCGACAGGGGCGTGCGGCTCGCCGAGGCGGAGATCATTGACTGCTTGGTGACCGAGGTTGCCGCCAGGGCAAAGGCCTGGATGCCTTGGGTAACAGAAGCGAGGGCACTTCTCGGCGAGGTGGTCGAAGCGGGGATACCTTGCGCGCTCGTGACGATGTCGTTTGGGTCGCTGGTCGACCAGTTTGTGGAGCAAGCGGGCGACGTCTTTGCGGCGGTCGTGACCGGCGATCAGGTAGCAAAAGGCAAGCCGGACCCAGAGGCCTATCTTCTTGCCGCGGAGAAGCTCGGGGTGGATCCGACTCGGTGCGTCGCGATCGAGGATTCCCCGGTGGGCATTCGCGCTGCGCATGGCTCGGGAGCCGCGACCATCGCGGTACCCAGGTACACGGAGGATCCAGGCATCCAAGGCGTCACCGTACTGACGACGCTGGAAGGCCTTGGCCTACAAGACCTGGCTCGCATCCTGTACGAACGCACAACCATGGTGTTGAGGTAGCCGGATTCTCTTACGCCGCTACTGTTTCGGACGATGGGGGAATCGACCTGAGACGAGGGGCGTGAGGAACGGAGGACCAGCGATGAGTCGCTTCCATGCGCTGTCGATTCAGAACAAGATCTTCATCATTGTCGGCATGCTCGGCGCTGGCCTCGCGGCCTTGGTTTTGCTCGCCTCCATGCAGATACAGAAGTCCATCATGACGGAGCGTAAAGACGCTACCCGTCAAGTGGTCGAGGAGGCGCTCGGCGTCGTGCAGTCCTTTGGGGCGCGTGCCGATTCGGGCGAGTTGACTCAAGCGCAGGCACAGTCTCAAGCCGCGGAGACGCTCAGGTCGCTGCGATATTCAGGTTCCGAATATTTCTGGATCAATGACATGACCCCAACGATGGTCATGCACCCCTTTAAGCCCGAGCTCGAGGGTACCGATCTGAGCGGCGTCACTGACCCCGATGGCAATTACCTGTTCGTCGAGTTCGTGGACACGGTGAAGGCGCAGGGATCTGGCTTTGTCTCCTACCAGTGGCCAAAGCCCGGTGTCGCGGCTCCCCAGCCCAAGGTGTCCTACGTGACGTCGTATGAGCCGTGGGGTTGGGTCATCGGCTCCGGTGTGTACGTGGATGATGTGCAGAAGGTAGCCGCGGCCGAGGCCCTGCGACTCATCACGTGGGGACTTGGCATTCTGGTGGTGACCGCCGCGTTTGCGCTCGCCGTCGGCAGGGGAATCTCGACTCGCGTGAGCAGGGCGACCGAAGCGTTGACGAGCGGTGATCTCCACACCAGACTCCCGGCCGGGAAGGGCAAGACCGAACTCGAGAAGCTCGCGGTTGCCCTGAACGGGACTCTCGACAAGTCCGCGGCGATCGCCCAAAAGGTGGCCACCGCAGTGGCCGATCTCGACTCGGCTGCCAACCGGCTCGTGCAGTCCTCCAACTCGATGGCGGCCGACGCAGATGAGACCACGTCGCGCACCGTTGAGGTGTCGAGTGCCGCCCAGGAAGTATCGATCGGAATCGACACGGTCGCCTCTGGCACGGAGCAGATGGGCGCGTCTATCAGGGAGATTGCCCAGAATGCTCAAACGGTGGCCCGCATGGCTCAAGAGGCCGTGACCGCGGCGGAACATTCCAACCGCACCGTGGCGGCCCTCGGTGCGTCGTCATCCGAGATCGGCGAGGTGGTCAAGGTCATCACGCAGATTGCCAACCAGACCAATCTGCTTGCCCTCAATGCCACGATCGAGGCTGCCCGTGCGGGCGCCGCTGGCGCAGGCTTCGCAGTGGTCGCGAGTGAGGTCAAGGACCTTGCCCAGGAGACTGCCCGCGCAACAGGCGGCATTGCCGAGCGTGTCGAAAGCATTCAGGAGACGGTGGCTCAAGCCGCAGATGAGATCGCGAGGATCGGCCAAATCATCGGTGAGATCAGTGACTACCAATCGACGATCGCGGGAGCGGTCGAGGAGCAGACGGCGACGACCGCAGAGATGGCGGCCAGCACTCAAAGGGTCGCGGACGGCGGGCGCAATATCGCGATCGTTCTCGACGAAGTGGGTGCCGCCACGCGGAGGACGTCAGAGGAGCTTGCCGGAATCAGGGCCGCCGCCGGGGAACTCGCCGAGACCTCTTCTCGGCTCCGCGCCGCCGTAGGCTTCGTCTAGGCCGAGGGGAACGCGCCGTCGCGGGCCTTCGTGTCCGGAACGGGACGCACCCCTGTGACGCGCTCCGCCGCATCAGCATCGAGTTCTGGCAGCGTGCCGCCAAACTCCGGGCATGCCGACTGAAACGCGCACCACGAACACAGGCGCGAGGGTCTGGCTGGGAAAACGCCTGCGGACGACCGGCGTTGAATGTCGGCCCATGTATCACGCACTTGGGTCTCGACGGCCGCGAGATCCGCGTCTGTCGGCGTGAGTTCCTTGACCCCGCCATCCCGCAAATACAGCAGCCTCATGAGGCTAGGTCGCGTCCCCTGACTCCTCTCAACGAGCATCGCGTAGAAGCGCATCTGGAACTCAGCCTGCTGACCGTAACCGGCCTTGGGCGTCGCGCCCGACTTGTAATCGATGATCCGAATCGCGCCATCTGGCGCCACGTCCATGCGGTCAATGACTCCGCGTACGGCCGGCCCGCCTTCAAGTGCGGCCTCGAGGCGCAACTCGCGGCCAGCAGGCGCGAGGCGTTCTGGATTCTCCATCGTGAAATACATCCCAAGCCGCGCCCGAGCGTCGTCGAAGAACTGCGCGGATTCGGCCGAGTCCGCCACCAGATCGGCAATCGCGGGTTCCTTGCCGACGAGACGCTTCCACTCGGGTGACAGCAGCTCCTTGGCGGCGTCGCGCGTGCGCCCCTCAGGCGGCAGGTCAAAGAGTCGCTCGAGAACCGCGTGGACCAACGTGCCGAGCGTGGTGGCCCTTTGAGGGGCCTCCGGCAACTTGTCGATCGCACGAAAGCGGTAAAGCAACGGGCACTGTGCGAAGTCGCTCGCTCGCGAAGGCGAGAGTCCGGGTTCAGGGAGCATGAGTCCCAGGGTAGGCCGGGTCTGTGACACGGCGTGGAGCGGCTAGCGTAATCCCATGAGTGAGCGCAGAACCTCGGGCTTCGTGGCAGGCAGAGTGCTTGGCGCCCCCGTCATTGTGCAACCAAGCACGCTCGTCATGCTCGCGGTCCTTGCGTACATCTTCGCGTCCACGGGCGGGCAGACCACGGCAAGGACTCTGTCGATTGGCTTCTTGCTCGCGGCCTCCCTCGTCGGCTCCGTGTTGTTGCATGAGGTGGCGCACGCGATCGCGGCGAGGGCCTTTGGCCGCAAGGTCACCGAGATCGTGCTCACGCTGTGGGGCGGTCACACGAGCTTCGACGCGTCTGGTCTCACGCCGCTCGTCAACGGAGTGACGGCGCTAGCTGGCCCCGCCATGAACCTGGTCATCGCCGGCGTCGCCAGGCTGGCTCTTGACCTGACAAACACCGGCGGGCTCGCGGGCGACGTGCTCGCGTATGTGGCGTGGGCCAACGTCCTTCTTGCCGTCTTCAACGTGTTGCCAGGAATCCCCATGGACGGCGGGCGCGTGCTCGAATCCATCGTGTGGGGCGCGACGGGAAATCGAAACAAGGGCACTCTTGTCGCCGCGTGGATGGGGCGCGTCGTCGCCGTGGCCGTCGTGGTCTACTCATTCGCCGCCCCGTTCCTTCAAGGACGCAGGCCCGGTCTCACCGACATCATCGTCGCGCTCATCATCTTTTCGGTCCTGTGGCCCGCGGCGTCATCGGCGATTCGGTATTCCAAGGCGATGCTGCAGCGCGATGGTCTCACCGTCGCGAGCCTCATGATTCCCGCGGTGGGGGTCTCCTACACCGTGACCGTCGAGGGTTCGCGCCGCGCCGCGGAGGCGGCGGGGGTCAGTGAGATCGTCGTCCTTGGCGCCGACGACGTGCCCGCAGGGCGATTCCCCCTCGACCTGACCGATCAGGTGCCTGCAGAAAGTCGGGACGCCACGTCCCTGCAGTCGGTCACCACGCCTATTCCCCGCGGCGCGGCCATTGAACAGTCCGCCGCCTCGGACGTTCTCATCCCCGAACTCAGGCAATGGTGGGGCAAGACCGACGTCTTGGTCGTCGTCGACGGCACGTCTGTAGTCGGCATTCTGAGGCTAGTTGACGTCGTGGCGGCACTGAGCTAGCACCGTAGACTGGCGCGCATGGTTTCCCCAGCGCCCGTCGGCGCAGCCGAGCGCCGTGGCCCGCTCCGTGCAGGGGACCGCGTGCAACTGACGGATCCCAAGGGCAGGCACCACACGATCGAATTGGTGACAGGCAAGACCTTTCACACCCATAGGGGCCAGTTCCACCACGATGAGCTCATCGGCAAGCCCGAGGGCACAGTGGTGCGAAATACGGCGGGTGTGGACTATGTCGTGCTGAGGCCACTGCTCAGCGACTTCGTCTTGTCGATGGCCCGAGGCGCGGCGGTCGTGTATCCCAAGGACGCGGCGCAGATCGTCCAATTTGCAGACATCTACCCTGGCGCTCGGGTCATGGAGGCGGGAGTCGGCTCCGGAGGACTCACGATGTCGCTTCTGCGCGCGGTGGGCGATGGTGGATCGCTGACGTCGATCGAGCGCCGAGAGGACTTTGCGGACATCGCTCGCGCAAACGTCGAGGCCTTCTTTGGCGGACCGCATCCCGCGTGGGAACTCCTGTTGGGCGACTTTGAGGACCGTGCGCTTGAGCGCGCGCCAGGCTCCGTCGATCGTGTGATTCTTGACATGCTCGCTCCGTGGGAGAACCTCGAGGCGGCGGCGCACGTTCTCGCTCCCGGCGGGGTGTTCCTGGCCTATGTCGCAACGGCGACGCAGTTGTCCAGGCTCGCCGAGGATCTGAAGGGGACGGGCGACTTCACCGAGCCGCAGGCCTGGGAGAATCTCATCAGGACGTGGCACCTCGAGGGGCTCGCGGTGCGACCCGATCACAGGATGATCGGGCACACGGGGTTCTTGCTCACGTCGCGGCGGATGGCTCCCGGAGTGGACGCTCCCCTCAGGCACAGACGCCCGGCGAAGGGCTCGTACCCGACGGACAGCGAATGGACCCCTGAGGACCTCGGGGAGAGGCCCGTATCGGACAAGAAGGTCCGGCGGGTGAGAAGAGACGTGACGGCCGAACGGCCAGACGAGGCAGGGGAGTAAGCGTGGTCGACCCTCAGGACACGATTGCGGCGCTCGAAAAGCGCAACGCGGATCTGACGCGTTTGTTGGAAACAGCGCGCGACTCATTGGGCGACATGCGCGTCAAACTCGCCGAGGCGTCCGCACCACCGCAGACATTCGCCACGTTCGTCCAATGGGCGGGCCAGCACGCGGACATTGTGGCAAACGGTCGAAAGCTGCGCGTGACGGTCATGCCGGCCGTCGGCCCCGCCCTGGCTCCAGGTGACGAGGTTCTGCTGAACGCTATGAGCGTGGTGGTGGGCACCGCCGAACCGGAGCGCAGCGGCCAGGCCGCGATCGTGCGCGAAGTGATCGATGACGCGCGCATTCTGGTGGTGTCGAGGGGCGAGGACGAGCGCGTGGTCACGCTCATGGGCGGAGATGCCGCGGCGCGCCTTCACGAAGGCGACACCGTCATCATCGATCCGCGCACGGGATTCGCATCGGAGAAGGTCGAGCGCACGGGCGTCGAGGCGTTGTTGCTCGAAGAGGTGCCCGATGTCGACTTCGCATCTATTGGTGGGTTGGCCTCCCAGATCGAGCGCATTCGCGATGCGATCGAACTCCCGATCACGCATCCAGAACTGTACAAGGAGCACGCGTTGCAGCCGCCGCGAGGACTCTTGTTGTACGGGCCTCCTGGTTGTGGAAAGACGCTGATCGCGAAGGCGGTGGCGCACTCGCTCGGGGTGGCGAGCGGATCCGACAGGAGCTACTTCCTGTCCGTCAAGGGCCCCGAACTACTGAACAAGTACGTCGGCGAGACGGAGCGCTACATTCGCACCATCTTTGAGCGTGCGCGGGCACAGGCCCACAGCGGCGCACCCGTCGTCATCTTCTTTGACGAGATGGATGCGCTGTTTAGGGCGCGTGGCTCGGGCGTAAGCTCGGACATGGAGACGACGATCGTCCCCCAACTCCTCACCGAGCTCGACGGCATCGAGTCGATGTCGAATGTCATCGTCATCGGCGCCTCGAACCGAGAAGACATGATCGATCCGGCAATCCTGCGTCCAGGTCGACTCGATGTGAAGATCGAGGTGTCGCGACCGGATCCTCAGGCATCGATCGACATCATGGGCAAGTACCTGAAGGAAACCCTGCCCCTCGACGCGGGCGAGGTTGCCGCGCACGATGGGGATCGCAAGGCGACGGTCGACGCGATGATCGCGGCATCCGTGGCGCGACTGTTCCGCCACGAGGATGCGGCGAGGTATATGTCCGGCGCGCTGCTTCGCAACGTCGTTGACCGCGCCAAGACCCGTGCGATCAAGCACGTCATTGGCGGCGGTGAGCGGGGGCTGTCGACGCCGCACCTCTTGGCCGCGTGCGACCAGGAACTCGTCGAGGCTCGATCGGTCGCCGCACGGGAGTTCGGCGAGTACTGATGCGCGTCGTCGGGATCGAGACCGAGTACGGGATCACGGATCCTCAGGATCCCGGGGCCAACCCCATCCTGTTGTCCTCGCAACTTGTTGACTCGTGCAGGAAGTGGGCGTCTGGCGCGTCGGCGCGCTGGGACTACGGGGGCGAGGATCCGCTCATGGATCTGAGGGGATCGCGGCGCTCGCGCGTGCATGCGACGGCCGACATGTTGACAGACGCCCACGAATACGACCCCGATCGCGGTCAGGTGACGCTTCGCCGCAGGCGCGGGAGCTGGGAAGACCCTGCTCACCTCAACGCCGTGCTCGCCAATGGCGCGAGGTTCTATGTTGATCACGCCCACCCCGAGTACTCGGGGCCGGAGGTGTCGAGCGCGCGCGACGCCGTGGTGTGGGACGTGGCGGGCGACAGGATCGCGAGGGCTGCCGCCCAGACCTTCAATGCCGACGGAGGGTCGGTGGCGCTCTTCAAGAACAACGTCGACGGCAAGGGCGCCAGCTACGGCACGCACGAGAACTACCTGGTGAAGCGGTCCGTGGACTTTGAGGAACTTGCGCGGCGCCTCACCCCACACCTGGTCAGTAGGCAAGTGGTCACTGGGGCGGGGCGCGTTGGCATCGGCGCATATGGCGAACGTGCGGGCTTCCAGATGTCGCAGCGGGCCGACTACATGGAGGCCGAGGTGGGTCTGGAGACCACCCTGCGCAGGCCCATCGTCAACACGAGGGATGAGCCGCACGCGGACCGTACCAAGTGGCGGCGCTTGCACGTCATCATTGGGGACGCGAACTGCATGGAGGTGCCCACCTACCTGAAGGTTGGCACCACGTCGCTCATCCTCACGGCGATCGAGGCGGGCGACGATCGGCTCGATGCGCTCGTCCTCGCCGACCCCGTCGCGGAGGTCTCCGCGGTTTCTCACGACGTGGCGATGCGTCATAGGCTCACCCTTGCCTCGGGAGAGACGGGCACCGCGCTCGACGTGCAACGCGCCTTGCTCACTATTGCACGAGACTACGTCGTCGATGCGGAAGACGCCGCAGTCATCGCCACGTGGGAGTCGGTGCTCGATGCTCTTGGCCGCGATCTCTTTTCGGCGTCGAAAGACGTCGAGTGGGTCGCCAAGCTCCAACTCATGGGGCGCATGAGGGACCGCTACGGCTCGATCGATGCCGAGGGTGCCGTTGTACCCGCGGCGTGGGACGACGACAGGCTCAAGGCGGCCGATGTGCAATGGAGCGAGGTCGGCGTCGGTCTTGCTTGGAGGCTCGCTGCGGCCGGGGCGGTGACGCGCCTGTCCACCGATGCAGAGGTCGCATCGGCGATCTCGCTACCGCCGACGACCACCAGGGCGTGGCTGCGCGGGCGCATGGTGGCGTTGCGCTCCGACATTGTCGATGCCGCGGGATGGTCATCGATCGTTCTTGACCGCGAAACCGATCACGGCCACCTCGAGGTGGTCAATCTGCCCAATCCCATGGCCACGACCCACGCGCTACTCGACTCGTTGATCGACGAGGCACGCTCAGGGGTCGCTCACCCACGACACGACTAGGCTGTTTTCATGCCCCAGACCACATCTTCCGCATCGCCCTTCGAAGACGACGCTTCAGAGCCCGACGCCCCCATCACTCCCGCCGCTCAAGCGAGCACGGACGCCCTCGACTCGCTCTTGGACGAAATCGACGACACGATTCAGTCGAACGCCACGCAGTTTGTGCGGTCGTTCGTGCAAAAGGGTGGGCAGTAGCACCACATGATGCTCGGAGAGATCCCCACGCCACTTGAGGTCGATCCTCGTCGCCGCATCCTGGGTCTTGAGACCGAGTTTGGCTTGCACTTTGATGCCCCGAATGCCCGTGCCGTCACGCCCGAAGAGGTCGCGGGGCACTTGTTTCACTCGGTGGTCGAATGGGGACGATCGTCGAATGTGTTTCTCACGAATGGCGCGCGGCTCTATATCGATGTGGGCGCGCATCCCGAGTATGCGACCGCCGAATGCGACTCCGTCACCCAATTGGTGGCACACGACAAGGCGGGCGAGCGCATCGTCCACGACCTCGTTGCGAGGGGAGAGGCGCGACTGAGGGCGGCGGGCGTTGAGGGTTCGATCTACCTCTACAAGAACAACACCGACTCCGCAGGGAACAGCTACGGCTGCCATGAGAACTACCTCGTGCGCAGGCGAGCGGACTTCAAGGCCTTTGCGTCGGTGCTGTTGCCCTTCTTCGTGAGCCGCCAGATTGTCACGGGGTCGGGTTGCATCACGCGTACCCCCCAGGGGGCGCACTACAGCTTTTCTCCGCGGGCCGACCACATGTGGGAGGGCATGAGTTCGGCGACGACGCGCTCGCGCCCCATGATCAATACGAGGGATGAGCCGCACGCTCACGCCGATCTGTATCGACGCATGCACGTGATCGTTGGTGACTCGACCATGGCCGAGCCGACGACCATGCTCAAGGTGGGGGCCACGGACCTCCTCTTGCGGATTCTCGAGGCTCGATTGAGGCTGCCCGACCTCGCGTTGGCCAACGAGATGCAGGCAATTCGCGCCATCGCGCACGACGTCACAGGCGCGGCCACGGTAGAACTCGCCGATGGCAGACACATGACGGCGGCCGACCTCCAGGAGGCGTGTCTCGAAGCCGTAAGGGATCACGTGGACGGGTTGATCGAACGCACCGACGAAGTGGACGCGATTCTCGACCTATGGGAGCGGGGCGTCGGCGCGGTGCGCACTCAGGATGCAAGCGGCGTCGACACCGAGATCGAGTGGGCGATCAAGCGACGCCTGACCGAGCGGTACAAGGAGCGGCTGGGTTGCGAACTCGACGATCCGCGGCTCGCGCGCCTCGAAATGGCATATCACGATGTGTCGCCCACTCGCGGAGTGTTCAATCGCCTGCAGGCCGATGGGCTTGTCAAGCGAGTGGTCGACGAGCAAGACATCGTCAACGCCATGACACAGCCGCCCGCCACGACGCGCGCCGCGCTCAGGGGACGGTTCGTGGCGACAGCACTCGAGTCTGGACTCGACTACACGGTCGACTGGGTGCACCTCAAGTTCTCGGGATCCGAACCGCGGACAGTGCTTCTCAAGGACCCCTTTAGGAACGTCGACGAACGGGTCGACGTTCTCTTGGCGGCGCTCGACGGGTAGCGGGCTCCCTTAGAATGGTGCGCCTGTCCTTGGAGGATGTCATGAGTCGTGTGGTTGCTGCCTTGATGGCCGCAGCGCTCTTGCTCTCGGGCTGCTCGGGCCGCACGGGGGCGGACGCGAGCGTTTCGCCGACGGTGGGAGACATTTCGCTGATCTCGCTGGGAGCCTCCGACACTCTCGCGCCCAAGATCGCCTGGCCCGCAGGCCTTCAGTTCGAGACGTCGCAGTCCACGGTGGTGTTGCAAGGCAAAGGCGCGCCACTCGTGGATGGTCAGCCGCTCTTACTCGATGTGTTTGTGGAGTCTCTCACCACGGGTGAGGTGCTCAAGAACACGTTTGATCGGTTGCCACAGTCGTACCTCTTGGCACCCGAACTGCTTGGCGACGACGTGTACAACCTCCTTCTCACGGCGCGGGTGGGAGCAAGGGTCCTCTCCATTGCTCCTCCTCAGGGCGAGTTCGACGGCGAACCGGCCATCGTGATCGTGATCGATGTGCTGTCGGACAAGGCGACGGGCGACACCGTTCCCGTGAGTCCCGACCTTCCGAAAGTGACGTCGGAGCCGACCGGCGAACCGAACATCTTTCTCAACAGCGGCAAGGACCTTCCCGTGCAGCTCTCGATCTCCACGTTGATTCGGGGAGACGGCGCGCAGGTCGAAAAGGGGTCGTTCATCGTTGCGCAGTTCAAGGCGATCTACGCCACCGATGGTCAGAAGGACGGCAAATCATGGAAGGCAGGCGACGTGAGGCGGTCGACCTGGCCGCCTGAGCAGGCGCCGTTCGAGGGCCAAATCGGCGTGGGAAAGTCATTGAGGGCGTGGGATGAGGGCCTCATCGACCAGACAGCGGGTTCGCGTGTGATGCTCGTGGTTCCCGAAGAGTGGGGATACCCGGGCGAGGGCACGCTGATCTACGTGATCGACATCCTTGACGTGTGGAACGAGGCCCCGTAGTGGGTGTGGCCATCAGGGTCATTCCCTGTCTCGACGTCGATGCCGGGCGAGTCGTCAAGGGCGTCAATTTTGTGAACCTTCGCGATGCGGGAGATCCCGTCGAATTGGCGGCCCGTTATGGCGCGGAGGGCGCGGACGAGGTGACATTCCTCGATGTGACGGCATCTTCCGCTGGACGCGACACGATGCTCGACGTGGTGCGGCGCACCGCCGAGCAGGTCTTCGTCCCCCTCACTGTCGGAGGAGGAGTGCGTTCCTCGGACGATGTTGATATCCTCCTCAGAGCGGGCGCGGACAAAGTGGGCGTGAATACAGCTGCGATCGCGCGACCGGAGTTGATCTCCGACATCGCGCGGAGGTTTGGTAACCAGGTTTTGGTTCTCTCCGTCGACGCGCGTCGATGTGCGGGTGGCACTGTGACTGCCTCTGGCTACGAGGTGACGACACACGGTGGGCGCCGTGGCACTGGAATCGACGCGATCGAGTGGGCACGACGGGGCGCCGAGTTGGGCGCGGGAGAAATCCTGCTGAACTCGATGGACGCCGACGGCACCACGGACGGATTCGACATTCAGATGATCAAGGAAGTGCGTGACGTAGTGTCTGTACCACTTATTGCCTCAGGGGGCGCTGGGCGCCCAGAAGACTTCATCGCTGCGGTCAACGCGGGCGCCGATGCCGTGCTCGCGGCGAGCGTGTTCCACTTTGGGACGCTGTCGATTAGCCAGGTCAAGGACGCGATGCGGGTAGCCGACATCGCGGTCAGGTGAGCGGGGCCAAGCGGGCCGAATACGAGCTGAACGGGTCTTACGCACGTAAAACCTTCCAGCTGCTCGGTCACGCTTTGCGCGCCGAACCGCGGCGTTTCGCCGTGTCGATCTCGGCGGCGGGTCTGTTCGGCATCGTGACGGTGGCATTCGGCTCATTGCTGGGCGTGATCGTCGACGACGTCATCATTCCTGCTATCAGGCGCGAGCCCATCCAAGGTTGGTTCGGTGAGCAGACGCAGTCGGGGTCGAAGGCCATCCTGATTGCGGGCGGGCTGTTCATCGCGATCGGCCTCATCAATGCGGTGCTCATCGCCATCCGCCGTGCGGTGCAGGGAAGTGCGGTCGCTGGCGTCGGCGCGCGTCATCGCACCGTGGTGGCCGATGCGATTGCCTCACTCCCGTTGGGTTGGCACAGGGCCAACCCCGCTGGCCGCATGCTCTCGGCCATGTCTTCCGACTCGGAGACGGCGACAAACCCGCTGCATCCGCTTGCCTTCACCGTCGGCTCATTCACGATGATGATTGCTGCTGGCTACCGGCTGGCCGTCATGGATGAGTGGCTCGCCATCACAGCGATGATGGTGATCCCAGCCGTTTTGGCCGTCAACGTGGTCTATGAGCGCGTGATCAGCCCCCTGTGGGATGCGGGCCAGAGTCTGCGTGCCGAGGTGTCGACCATCGCTCACGAATCCTTCGAGGGTGGGACCGTCGTCAAGGCGCTAGGGGCGGAACAGATCGAATCGGAGCGTTTTGCTGTACAGGTCGACGGTCTTCGCGATGCCGACACCCGGGTGGGTGCGGTCTCGAGCTGGTTTGAGCCGCTCATGGATGCGATGGTGCCGCTGAGCTCTCTCGCCATCATGATCGTGGGGGCGCACCGCGCCGCAGCGGGGGCCGTGTCGGTAGGCGACGTCGTCGCAGCCATCTACCTGCTGGCCCTGCTGGCCGTGCCGATTCGCGGCATCGGCTGGGTGCTTGGGCAGATGCCGTCGGCGCTCGTGTCGTTCCAGCGCGTGTCGCGCATCTCCGCGGCGGCTACCGAGGTCGATGAGCCCGGACACGTGGCTCTTTCTCGCGAGGGTGCGGGCCACTTGGGATTCAGGGGCGCACACGTGGGCGCGGATGATGGTGATGGGAATCCGGTGGTGATCGTGCGCGATGTGACTCTCGACCTGGCGCCGGGCACCGTGACGGCACTCGTGGGAGCCACGGGGGCTGGAAAGACGACCGTGGCACTGGCCGCGGCGCGCTTGTCGCGCGCCCTCGAGGGCGAGGTGATCCTCGACGACTCCAACATTGAGGTGATTGAGTCGCTCGGCAGTCACGTCGCTCTCGTGCCGCAAACAGCGTTCGTGTTTTCAGGGACGGTGCGCGACAACGTCACCCTTGGCGACGAGTACGAGGACGAGGCCGTGTGGCTCGCGCTCAAGAGAGCGGCGATCGACGACGTGGTCGCAGGACTTCACCAGCACGGCAATGCGCTCGATGCCACGCTTGAGGAGCGAGGCATGAACCTGTCTGGCGGGCAGAGGCAGCGCATCGCGATTGCGCGTGCGCTCGTGCGTGAGCCGCGCGTCCTCGTGCTGGATGACGCGACCTCTGCCGTGGATCCAGGCGTGGAACAGGAGATCCTCGCGGCGCTTCGTGCGGACGGCCGCGGCCCCACGGTGTTGCTCATCGCGTACAGGCTCGCATCGATCATGCTCGCCGACAGGATCATTCACGTCGATAACGGTCGAGTTGTTGACGCGGGAACCCACGACGAACTGGTAGCGCGAGACCCTGGCTACAAGGAACTCGTCACCGCCTACGAACAGGACTCGCTGCGCAGGCGCGAGGAGAGCGCGGGGACCGAGTCATGACCGACATCGACCTGACCAAGGATGGTCACGACGACTTCGAGAAGCGCATCGGCCTGCGGGAGACGTTCCGTCGCGGTCTCGCGATCTCTCCCGAGATTCGCAAGGGACTGGGCGTGACCATTGCGCTTGCCGCGGTCGCCGCATCCGCGCGCGCCACAATTCCCTACCTGACGCAACGCGTGACCGATGAGGGACTGCTCGCGCCGGCTGGAGTGAACCTGTCGCTTGTACACAACCTCGTCGCGGGCGGCGCGGTCGTGGTTGTGATCTCGATGCTGGTCGAGTGGCGGGTCAGGAGGCGCATGGTGATCGCCGCGGAGGCCGGACTCGCGACCTTGCGGAAGAGAGCCTTCGACAACGTCCACAAGCTCTCCGTCCTCACGCAGAACTCGGAAAAGCGCGGGCGCTACGTGTCGCGAGTGACAGGCGATGTCGACACCATGAGGGATCTCATGCAGTGGACGGGCGCTGGAATGATGGTTGCGGCGCTCGAGTCCACCGTGGTGCTGGTGGTCATGGCGATCTATTCGTGGCAACTGGCGCTGGTCGTGGTGGGTTGCTACGTCCCGCTGCTGGCCGTGACGCTGCGGGTACAACCGGTCATTCGCAGGGCGTTCGGTGACATCAGGGCGCGCATGGCGGACCTGCTGGGCCGCACCTCGGAGCAGTTGGTGGGCGTCTCGACCATTCGTTCGTACGGCGTTCAGGGCCGGATGCGTCAGCGCCTGCGCGACGAGATCGATGGCATCGCCAAGCGTGAGCGCCGCGCCGCGTGGCTCTCGTCTGCGAGCTTCTCGATGACTGCGTTCGGGCAGTCCTTCGCCACGGGGGCCGCGCTCGTCGTCGGCACCGCGCTCGGGGTCAAGGGAACGCTGTCGGTTGGCACCGTCGCGGCCTTTGCGTTGCTCGTGTACATGTTCTCGGGTCCGCTTATGTGGATCATCGAGATGCTCGCCGAGATGCAGCGCGCGCTCGTTGGCTGGCAGCGGGTCATCGAACTCGTCGACGCCGAGGCGACGGTGGCCGATCCGGATGAACCGGTGGCGCTTCCGCCAGGCACGCTGGACCTCACAGTCGAGGACATTCACCTCACATACGAGGGCGAAGACGAGGTGCTCAAGGGAGTGTCGTTTGCCGTGCCTGCGGGAAAGAGGCTCGCGATCGTCGGCCAGACGGGGTCGGGAAAGACCTCGCTTGCGAGGTTGATGTCACGCTTCTTCGATCCCACCGCGGGTCGGGTTGCTCTTGCAGGCATCGACGTGAGAGACGTGGCGTTCTCGGAATTGAGGCACCGGCTCGCCGTCGTCCCACAAGAGGGCTTCCTCTTTGACGGAACCATCGGCGACAACCTTCGCTACTCGCGCCCAGACGCGTCCGACGAGGAGCTCAGGGCCGCGGGAGCTGCGGCGTTCAAGGAGTTGGGCCTCGAGGCGTGGCTGGAGGGCACGTCTGGCGGTCTCGACACTCCAGTGGGCACGCGCGGCGACCTCCTGAGCGCGGGGGAGAGGCAGCTGGTCAGCATCGCTCGCGCTTACTTGCGTGACCCAGACGTGCTGATTCTCGACGAGGCGACCTCGGCGGTCGACCCATCCACGGAGGTGCGCATCTCGCGCGCTCTCGAGGCCCTCATGAGCGGACGCACCGCGGTGGTGATCGCCCACCGATTGTCGACCGCAGAACGGGCCGATCTGGTGGCCGTCATGGACCACGGTGAGCTCGTTGAGTTCGGAACCCACGCTCAGCTGGTGAGGGCAGGCGGCGCATACGAGCGGCTTCACCGCGCGTGGGTCGTCCAAACGAGGGATTAGGACACCCTTCTCACGGCGGGGCCAGGCTCGCGAGCGTGCAAAGATAGGCGCCATGCGTCTGGCTCAAGAGATCGCCCAACGCCTCAAACGCAATGAGGCTGGGCTCGTGTGTGCTGTGGTTCAGGAAGCGTCAACGGGCCGGGTGTTGATGGTCGCGTGGATGAGCGACGACGCGCTCGCCGAAACCCTGGAGACGGGACGCGGTGTGTACTGGAGCCGCAGCAGGAGTCAGATGTGGCGCAAGGGCGACACTTCCGGACACGTGCAGCGGGTGCTGAGCGTCGAGATCGATTGCGACGGCGACGCCATCCTGTTGCAGGTCGAACAAGACGGCGCGGCGTGCCACACCGGCGAGCACTCGTGTTTTGACGCGGGCGGAGCATTGCCGGTCGTCGTTGGCGGCGCGTCATGACGGGTTCCACATTGGGAGCGGTATCGCTCGAGTGGGGCGACACGTGGCCGAGCAGGGACGAGTTTGTCGCTCTTGGCGCGACGCACCGCGTGGTTCCCGTCGCGAGGCGTTTGTTGGCCGACGGCTGGACGCCTGTCGCGGTCTACGCCGCTCTGGCGCAGTCGAGGCCAGGAACCTTCATCCTCGAATCCGCCGAGCCTGACGGAACGCGATCGCGCTACTCCTTCATCGGCGTGCGATCAGGGGCATCGTTGACGATTGTGGGCGACGAAGCCCGCTGGTCGGGAGATGTGCCTCTCGGCCTCGCGGATGGCAAGCCTCTTGACGTCATCGGATCCGCGCTCGAGCTCCTTGCCTCAGAGCACATCGAGGGCTTGCCTCCGCTCACGGGTGGACTCGTCGGTGCGCTCGGCTGGGACATCGTGAGGCAATGGGAACCGACGCTTCCCGCCGACGCCGAGAGGGAGCTCGACGTTCCAGACGCGCTCCTGATGCTCGCCACGGACCTCGCGGTTCTGGACCACATCGACGGTTCGGTATGGCTCATCGCCAACGCCGTCAATTCCGATGCGCGCCCGACGGGGATCGACGCCGCCTACGCATCGGCAGTGTCCCGTATTGACGCGATGGAGGCCGCGCTCGCCGCGGCGCCAAGGCTGCCCGCGATGGTGATCGACGCTTCGCTTCCCAAGGGAGTCGTGACTCAGAGGTCAGGCGTCGGCGAGTACGAAAAAATGGTGAAGTACGCGAAGGAATCGATTCGCGAAGGCGATGTCTTCCAAGTGGTGCCCTCGCAGCGATTCGACGCCGAGTGCTGGGCGAGCGCCTTCGATGTCTACCGCGTGCTCAGGACCCTCAACCCGAGCCCGTACATGTACTACTTGGAGTGCGAGGATGCCGACGGCAGGCAGTTCGCCATCGTTGGCGCGAGTCCGGAATCGCTCGTCACCGTCAAGAATCGGTCGGTGCTGACGTACCCCATCGCGGGGTCGCGCCCGCGCGGCAGGACGCCCGAACTCGACAAGGCGCTCGAGGTGGAACTGCTCGCGGACCCGAAGGAGGCTGCGGAGCACATCATGCTCGTCGACCTCTCGCGCAACGACCTCGTCAAGGTGTGCGAGCCCACATCGGTCGAAGTGGTGGAGTTCATGGCCGTCAATCGCTACAGCCACATCATGCACATTTGCTCAACGGTGGTGGGCACCCTCGAGGCGGAGGCGACCGCACTTGACGCCTTCGTCGCCACCTTCCCCGCCGGGACGCTTTCGGGGGCCCCGAAGCCGCGGGCGATTGCCTTGATTGACGAACTCGAGTCAGTGCGGCGTGGATTCTATGGCGGGGCCATCGGCTATTTCGACTTCGCGGGGAACATGGATCTCGCGATAGCGATCCGCACCGCGGTCGTCAAGGACGGCGTCGCACACGTGCAGGCCGGGGCCGGGATAGTTGCCGATTCTGTGCCTTCGACGGAGGCGCAAGAGACACGAGACAAGGCGGCCGCAATGTTGCGTGCCGTCTCGCGCGCGAACCTGTTGGTGCCAGCATCTTCTCGCTAGACTTTCGACCAGTTCCCGAAGGAGTGATCATGTCTTCCCCGAAGATTCAACCCCATCATCTGCCCGACGTCGCGCCAGGCAACCACGGACGCACGGTCGCCGGGTGGATGACGAATGGCCTCATCGTTCTCGGTGTGCTTGTCGCCGGAATCGGATTCATGATCCCGCAGTTCGCCCTCGTGTGGGTGGGTGCGGGTGTAGTTGTCGTCGCCCTGGCAGTTGGTGCGACGCTGCGTGCGCTCGGATTCGGGCAACCGCTCAAGTAGCCGGCGCGTTTTTGCGCTTCCACATCATCAAAGGAGATCACAGATGTCTGAAATTCCCCCTCCCCCCTCGATGCCGCCGTCGATGCCGCCGCAGGGACCGCCCATGGGCGCTCCGTACGGTGGTGCAGGCAAGGCACCAAATAACAACCTGGTACTTGCCATCATTACCACCGTCTTGTGCTGCCTTCCTCTTGGGGTGTGGGGCATCGTAAAGGCTGCCGAGGTCAATGGCAAGTGGGAACGCGGAGACTTTGCGGGAGCTCAGGCTTCCGCCGCGCTCGCCAAGAAGGTTTCACTGATCGGCATCGGCGTCGGAGTCGTCGGCATCGCGCTCTACGTCATCTTCATCGTCGTGCTTGGCGTCAATGCGGGCTCGAGCACTACGTACTAAATGGCGGTACTGGAGCGCGTCACTGACGTGATGGAGGCGGGGGGCCGTGCGGCCCTCCGCCTGCCCGCGTGGGTCGCTCCCGCGAGCATCGCGGCATCGGTCCTTGGCGCGGTCGCGTATGTCGGGACCGTCAATCCACACGACGCAGGGCACTATCCGACGTGTCCCTCCCTGTGGCTCACCGGCTACTACTGTCCGGGCTGTGGATCTTTGAGGGCAGCACACGATCTCGCGCACCTCGACTTCGCGGGCGCGTGGGGAATGAATCCCCTCTTCATGATCGTGGTGCCGTGGCTCGCTTGGCGCTGGGTGAAGTGGGTGCTTGCGTTGACGGGGCATCCGGTGAGGACCAGGCCCGCTCCCGCATGGGCTCTGTACGCATTGTGTGCGCTCGTCGTGGCGTATTGGATCGCGAGAAACGTGCCGGCGCTTGCTCCGTATCTTGCTCCCTGAACTGATCGTGGTGGTGCCCGACCATCGATACTTGGTCCCGTTCGCGGGCGACACGGCGTCGAAGAAGGTCCTAGGACGGCGGTACCATGGTCCTTGGGAGGTGGCAAACGTATGAGCGTTCTTGATGGCATCGTGGCAGGCGTGAGAAGTGACCTCGCGGTGCGGGAATTGGCCACGTCCATGGACGAGTTGAAGACCCGCGCTTCCCGGCTTCCGAGCGCGATTGACGCTCTTCAGAAACTCCAGACTCCCGAGGTCTCGGTGATCGCCGAGGTCAAGAGGTCGAGCCCATCGAAGGGCACCCTCGCCGAGATCACGGATCCCGCAGCGCTTGCCACCGAGTACGAGGCGGGTGGCGCCAGCGTCATCTCAGTGCTGACCGAGCAACGTCGCTTCGGGGGCTCTCTCGCAGACCTTGACGACGTGCGTGGCAAGGTCGACATTCCCATCCTTCGCAAGGACTTCATCGTCACCCCGTACCAGGTATGGGAGGCGCGCGCCCACGGCGCGGACATGGTCTTGCTCATTGTCGCTGCCCTCGAGCAGATGGCCCTCGAAAGCCTTGTGGAACGCGTCCACTCGCTTGGCATGTGTGCGCTCGTCGAGGTACACGATGAGGACGAGGTCGCCCGCGCGGTCGCCGCTGGAGCCCACGTGATTGGCGTGAATGCGCGCAATCTGAAGACGCTTGAGGTCGACCGTGGCACCTTCGCCAGGGTCGCGCCCCACATTCCCGAAGGCATCGTCAAGATCGCGGAGTCGGGAATCCGGGACAGCCACGACGTAGTTGAGTACGCGCGCATGGGCGCCGATGCCGTTCTGGTAGGCGAAGCCTTGATTAAGGATAAGGACCCTCGCACCGCCGTCGCGGAGATGGTCGCTGCAGGAGCACACCCCGCCTTGCGAGCGGTGCGTCCGTGACAGATCCGCTTTCCGGCGCCGCCGGTCCTTTCTTTGGCGCGTACGGGGGGCGGTTCGTTCCGGAGGCTCTCGTTGCTGCGCTCGACGAACTGACCGATGCCTACGACAAGGCCAAGCACGATCCGGCCTTTGCGGCGGAGCTCGACAGGTTAGCGCGCGACTACACGGGCAGGCCAAGCATCGTCACCGAGGTGCCGCGTTTCGCGGCCCATGCGGGTGGCGCCCGCCTGTTCCTCAAGCGTGAAGACCTCAATCACACGGGTTCCCACAAGATCAACAACGTGCTGGGCCAGGCGCTGCTGACCAAGCGCATCGGCAAGACCAGGGTGATCGCAGAGACGGGCGCGGGTCAGCACGGCGTCGCCACTGCGACGGCCGCCGCACTCATGGACCTCGAGTGCGTGGTGTACATGGGCGAAGAGGACACGGAGCGCCAGTCGCTCAACGTGGCCCGCATGCGCCTGCTTGGCGCGACGGTGGTGCCCGTCACCACGGGCTCACGCACGCTGAGGGACGCCATCAACGAGGCGTATCGCGACTGGGTCACCAACGTGGACACCACCAGCTACATTTTTGGCACCGCGGCGGGCCCGCACCCGTTCCCCGAGATGGTGCGCGATTTCCAGCGCGTGATTGGCCTCGAGGCGCGCGAGCAGATGCTGGCGCTTGGTGGCCTTCCAGATGCGGTGATTGCCTGCGTCGGCGGCGGTTCAAACGCGATCGGAATCTTCGACGCCTTCCTTGACGACGCCGACGTGCGGCTCATCGGTTGCGAGGCCGCGGGTGATGGCGTGGATACAGGTCGACACGCCTCGTCCATCACGGGGGGACGTCCGGGGGTTCTTCACGGCGCGATGACATACGTTTTGCAGGACGGCGACGGTCAGACACAGCCTTCGCATTCGATCTCGGCGGGCCTCGACTACCCGGGGGTGGGGCCCCAGCACGCGTACTTGGCCGACATCGGCAGGGCCGAGTACTGGCCCATCACCGACGCCGAGGCGATGGACGCGTTCCGGCTGCTCACCCGCACCGAGGGAATCCTGCCCGCGATAGAGTCCGCGCACGCGCTCGCGGGAGCGATCAAGCTGGGCAAAGAACTAGGCCCCGAAGCGACGCTCCTGATCAACCTGTCTGGGCGTGGCGACAAGGACGTGGAATCGGCCGCCACCTACTTTGGCGTTCTCGACGGTGGAGGTCAGCCGTGAGCCACCTCACCGATCGGCTCGATGCCATTAAGGCGGAGGGCCGTGCGGCACTCATCGGGTACTTGCCCGTCGGTTTTCCCACCGTGGAGCGGTCGATTCGCGCGATGACGGTGATGGTCGAGGCAGGGGTCGACATCGTCGAGGTCGGGCTGCCGTATTCCGATCCCGTGATGGATGGCCCCATCATTCAGCAGGCCGCCGAGAAGGCGCTAGAGCGCGGATCTCAGGTCGCGGATGCCTTCACCGCCGTGCGAGCAGTCGTCGAAGCGGGCGCGCCCGCCGTGGTGATGAGTTATTTCAATCCGATGTTGCAATACGGGCTCAAGCGCTTTGCGTACGACCTGGTGGCGGCGGGAGGCTCGGGCGCAATCACTCCCGATCTCACACCCGATGCGGCAGGCGGATGGCTTGAGGTTGCCAGGTCGCGGTCTCTTGACACGATCTTTTTGGTCGCTCCAAGCTCCACAAACGAACGCTTGCACATGACCGCCAACGAGACGACGGGCTTCGTCTACGCTGCCTCCCTCATGGGCGTCACGGGGGAGCGCGCGACCGTCGGCGGGGGAGCCGAGCACCTGGTTGCGGCGACACGCGCGGCGGGAGCGCCGAGGGTGTGCGTCGGCTTGGGCGTCTCGACCGGTGTTCAGGCCGCGGAGGTCGCGCGTTACGCGGACGGCGTGATCGTCGGGTCCGCTCTGGTTCGTTGCCTAATCGATCACGATGACGAGAGCGCGGCGCTTGATGCGCTGCGCCTCAAGACCCGCGAACTTGCACGCGGAGTAAGGCGCGAACCATGATCTTTACGTCCTTCCCGAGCCCGCCCGTCGAATGGGCCGCCTGGTCCCTGGGCCCGCTCACGATCCGCGCGTACTCGCTGTGGATTCTCGCGGGAATCTTCTTCGCTCTGTGGCTCACGACCAAGCGCTGGGCGGAGCGAGGCGGAGACACCCAGGTGGTGGGCGACGTCGCCTTCTGGGCCATCCCCTTCGGCATCGTCGGCGGGCGCCTCTATCACGTCATCAGTACGCCTGGTCCGTACTTTGGCGAGGGAGGCCATCCCCTCAACGCCTTCAAGATTTGGGAGGGAGGGCTCGGTATCTGGGGCGCGATCGCCCTAGGAACCGTCGGGGCTTACATCGGCGCCCGCAGGCACAAGGTCTCCTTCGTCACGTTCCTGGATGCCTGCGTACCAGGTGTTTTGGTGGCCCAGGCCATCGGGCGCATGGGCAACTACTTCAACCAGGAGCTGTTCGGCAGGCCCACCGACGTCCCGTGGGCGTTGCAGATCGACCCCGCCTTCAGGCCAAACGGCTTTGAGCAGTTTGCGACGTTCCACCCCACGTTCCTGTACGAATTGCTGTGGAACCTCGCCGGGGCGGCGCTCATCATCTACCTCGACAAGAGGCTCGACCTCCGTGGGAGCAGGACGTTCTGGCTCTACGTGATGGTCTATGTCTCTGGCCGGCTGTGGATCGAGACGATGCGCATCGACACCGCCGTGCACGTGGGCGGTCTGCGCATCAACGTGTGGGTTTCGATGGCAGTGCTGACGCTCGCCATTGTGATGTTCTTCTTGCTCGGCGCTCGCCAAAAGCGAAGCGACCGGGTCCCTCGTGGCGAGCTTGCGGCGACCCCGCGCGTCGCCATCGACCAGGACTGAGGCGCCCGTCCGCTACACGCGGAAGCGGTAGTCTCAAGGTTCGTGTGTACACCGGGTCGACGGCGCCCCGCAACGACTGAGGTTCACGGCTTGGCGCCTGGACGGTAAAGGACGGTGTGATGACGACGCATCATGGGGGTGAATGGCCCTCGGAGGGGCTCTATGACCCCTCGTTCGAGCACGACGCTTGCGGCGTGGCCTTTGTGGCGACCCTGCGCGGACATGCGGGACGTGACATCGTCGACAAGGGCCTCACGGCCCTGAAGAACCTGGAACACCGCGGTGCGGTGGGCGCCGAAACCGAGACGGGCGACGGCGCGGGGATCCTCACCCAGATTCCGCACGCGTTCTTGCAGTCCGTCACGGACTTTGATCTTCCCGACGCGGGTGTGTACGGGGTGGGTATCGCCTTCCTCACGCCGGGCAACGAGTCGCAAGAGGTCGCGGCATTTGAGGCTGCGGCGATCGAAGAGGGTGCATGGGTGCTCGGCTGGCGAGTTGTGCCCGTCAATCTGGATCCCCTCGGCCCGACGGCCCGTGCGGCCGCGCCAACCTTCCGTCAGGTCTTCGTCGTCGCGGACAACCTCGCCGGAATCGATCTTGACCGCAGGCTGTACCGGATTCGCAAGCGCTCCGAACACCGCGGCGGCCCGTTCTTCGCTTCGCTGTCCGCTCGCACGCTCACGTATAAGGGCATGCTCACGACGTACCAGCTTGAGCAGGTGTTCCCCGACCTGCTGGACCCGCTGTTTGCTTCGGAACTTGCCTTGGTGCATTCGCGCTTCTCCACGAACACGTTCCCGTCGTGGCCGCTCGCCCAGCCTTTGCGCCTGATCGCTCACAACGGCGAGATCAACACGGTTCGCGGCAATCGCAACTGGATGGCCGCGCGCGAGGGCAAGCTTCAATCCGCGCTTCTGGGCGAGATGAAGGACCTCATGCCGGTGTGCTCGCCGTCGGCGTCGGACACCGCATCCTTCGACGAGGTGCTTGAGCTCCTGCACCTCGGGGGGCGCACGCTGCCGCACGCCGTGCTGATGATGATGCCGGAGGCGTGGCAAAACAACACCGAGATGGACCCCTCGCGTCGAGCGTTCTATGAGTACCACTCGTCGCTGGTTGAGCCGTGGGATGGCCCCGCGGCACTGCACTTCACGGACGGCACGCTCATCGGCGCGACCCTCGACCGCAACGGGCTACGTCCAGGTCGGTTCTGGGTCACGTCCGACGGTCTCGTCGTGTGTGGCTCGGAGGCCGGGCTGCTCGACATTGACCCCGCCGACGTGGTGCGCAAGGGACGCCTGCAACCAGGGCGCATGCTCTTGGTCGACACCGCGGCCGGCCGCATCGTCGAGGACGACGAGGTCAAAACCGCCCTTGCCGCTGAGCACCCCTATGGCGAGTGGATCGAGCGCCACGCGGTGCGCCTCGCCGATCTTCCCGACAGGGAGCACATCACGCACTCTCGCTCGTCGGTGGTGCGCAGGCAACGCACATTCGGCTATACCGAGGAAGAACTCAAGGTTCTCCTGGAGCCGATGGCGAAGGCAGGCGCCGAGCCGATCGGCGCTATGGGCTCCGATACCCCCATTGCCGTGCTCTCGAATCGCCCCAAGTTGCTGTTCGACTACTTCACGCAGATGTTCGCGCAGGTCACAAACCCTCCGCTCGACGCGATTCGCGAAGAGATTGTGACCGCCATCGGCGGCGCGATCGGCCCCGAGCCGAACCTGCTAGCAGGCGTCCCTGAGCACGCGCGCAAGGTGACTCTCGACTTTCCGGTCATCGACAACGACGAACTCGCGAAGATCATCCACATCGATGCGGACCCCAAGCTCAAGGGCGTCTTTAGTTCGCGCCGCATTCAGGGCCTGTACAAGGTCCACGACGGCGGCGCGGGGCTTGAATCGCGCCTCGAGGCGATCTTCGTCGAGGTCGACAAGGCGCTCGACGACGGTGTGAGCTTCCTGATCCTGTCTGACAGGGACTCGGATGCCGACTTTGCACCGATTCCGTCTTTGTTGCTGACGTCCGCCGTTCACCATCACTTGGTGCGCAACCACAACCGCACTCAGGTGTCCCTGGTTGTCGAGGCAGGCGACGTGCGTGAGGTTCACCACGTGGCGCTGCTGATCGGCTACGGAGTGGGCGCCGTGAATCCGTACCTTGCGATGGAAACGGTCGAAGACCTCGTCGCGCGCGGCTACATCACCGACATCACTGCGGAAAAGGCCGTCAAGAACCTGATCAAGGCGCTCGGCAAGGGTGTTCTCAAGATCATGTCGAAGATGGGCATCTCGACGATCGCCTCATACCGAGGAGCTCAGGTGTTCGAGGCCATCGGGCTTTCCCGTGAGCTCGTCGATCGGCACTTCGCTGGAACGCCAAGCCAGATCGACGGCGTCGGGCTAGACGTGATCGCACGTGAGGTTGCCCACAGGCATGCCGATGCGTACCCCGCATCGGGACAGCGACCCGCGCACCGACGCCTCAACGTTGGCGGTGAGTATTCCTGGCGCCGCGAGGGCGAGGAGCACCTGTTCGACCCCGAGACGGTGTTCAAGCTCCAGCACTCGACCAGGACCCGCCAATATGCGGTGTTCAACGAGTACACGGATCGCGTCAACAGCCAGGCGAAGCGCCTCATGACGCTGCGCGGTCTGTTCGAGATCAAGTCCGACAGGCCGCCGGTTCCGATCGAAGAGGTCGAGCACCAAAGGGACATCTACAAGCGCTTCACCACTGGCGCGATGTCGTACGGCTCGATTTCACATTAGGCGCACGCGACGCTTGCGATCGCGATGAAAAAGATCGGCGGAAAGTCTAACACGGGAGTGGGTGGCGAGTCGCCCGAGCGACTGTACGACCCGAAGAGGCGCAGCGCGATCAAGCAGGTGGCGTCCGGACGCTTTGGTGTCACGAGCGAGTACCTCGTCAACGCCGACGACCTGCAGATCAAGCTCGCTCAAGGCGCCAAGCCAGGTGAGGGCGGGCAACTGCCAGGCGCGAAGGTCTATCCGTGGATCGCGGAGACGAGGCACTCGACGCCTGGCGTTGGCCTCATTTCCCCGCCTCCTCACCACGACATCTATTCGATCGAGGACCTCAAGCAGCTGATCCACGACCTCAAGAACTCGAATCCGAGGGCGCGAATTCACACAAAGCTCGTGTCGGAGGTGGGGGTCGGCACGATTGCCGCAGGCGTCGCGAAGTGCAAGTCCGACGTGGTCCTCATTTCAGGCTCGGACGGCGGCACTGGCGCGAGCCCGCTCAACTCGCTCAAGCATGCGGGCGCGCCATGGGAGATCGGCCTGGCAGACACCCAGCAAACGCTGGTACGCAACGACCTTCGCGACCGCATCGTCGTGCAGGTCGATGGTCAACTCAAGACGGGTCGCGATGTCATCATCGCGATGCTTCTTGGAGCCGAGGAATTCGGCTTTGCGACGGCGCCTCTCGTGGTGTCGGGTTGCATCATGATGCGCGTGTGTCACAAGGACACGTGCCCCGTGGGAGTCGCGACGCAGAACCCCGAGTTGCGCAAACGCTTCAGCGGAAAGCCGGAGTTCGTCGAGACATTCTTCGAGTTCATGGCTCAGCAGGTGCGTGAGCAGCTTGCGGCTCTGGGGTTCCGCTCCATCGAGGAGGCCGTCGGCCACGTCGAGCTCCTCGACACGCGCGCGGCGGTCGACCACTGGAAGGCTCAAGGCCTCGACCTGAGTCGCATCTTGGCTGTCCCCCCCGCGGGAAGCGCATTGCACCAGTCCGTGGCTCAGGACCACGGCCTCGACGCGGCGCTCGACGTGGGTCTGATTGCGGACGCCAAGTCCGCCCTCGAGACAGGGCAGCCCGTCGTGCTGACGCGCGACGTTCGAAATACGAACCGCACCATCGGCACGATGCTCGGCTACGAAGTGACGCGTCGCTACCACGGCGAGGGATTGCCTGACGACACGATTGTGGTTCAGTGTGTCGGTTCGGCGGGTCAATCGTTCGGCGCGTTCTTGCCACGTGGCGTGACACTGCGTCTCGAGGGAGACGCGAATGACTACGTTGCCAAGGGGCTCTCCGGCGGCAGGGTCATCGTGAGGCCGGATCGCTCCGCAGCCCTGAACGATGCCCTCGACGTGATCGCAGGCAATGTGATTGGCTACGGCGCAACGAGCGGACAGGTCTTCCTCCGCGGCCAGGCGGGCGAGCGGTTCTTAGTGCGCAACTCCGGCGCCACAGCGGTCGTCGAGGGCGTGGGCGACCATGCGCTTGAGTACATGACCGGTGGAATCGCAGTGGTGCTTGGTCGCACGGGACGCAACTTTGGCGCTGGCATGTCGGGCGGCACGGCCTACGTGCTCGACATCAGGACCGAGAGGGTCAACAAGGACGCCCTCTCTTCCGGTGAACTCACGGTGAGCCCGCTCGATGGGGAAGATGTGGTCATCGTGCGTACATTGGTGGAGAAACACGTCGAAGAGACAAACTCACCTCTTGGACGTGAACTGCTCGCGACCTGGGCCGTCTCCGTCGAGCGCTTCAGCCGAGTGCTTCCGGCGCAATATGCGCGGGTCCGTGAGGTATTGGCCGAGATCGACTCCAATGGCCACGACTTGTCGGCGCCCGGAGCATGGGCAGAATTCTTGGAGGTGACTAGTGGCTGATCCTCGCGGATTCCTCAACCATCGTGACAGGGAGCTGCCCTCCAACCGGCCCGTTCCTGTGCGGCTCCTCGACTGGAAGTATGTCAAGGATGAGCTGGCCAAGGACCCTGAAGCGCTTACTCGTCAGGCGAGTCGTTGCATGGACTGCGGCGTGCCGTTCTGTCACCATGGATGCCCCTTGGGCAACCTGATTCCCGAGTGGAACGACTTGGTGTATCGGGAGCAGTGGGACGATGCCCTCGACCGGCTTCACGCGACCAACAACTTTCCTGAGTTCACGGGTCGCATTTGCCCAGCGCCGTGCGAGTCGAGCTGCGTGCTCGGCATCAATCAACCCGCCGTGACCATCAAAAACATCGAGGTCTCGATCATTGATGAGGCGTTCAAGCGGGGCGCAGTGAAGCCGCTCGAGCCCTCGCGCCAGACCGGAAGGACTGTGGCCATCGTCGGCTCCGGTCCGTCGGGACTTGCCGCCGCTCAGCAGCTCACCAGGGCGGGCCACACCGTGGCCGTGTACGAGCGTGACATTCGCATCGGCGGGCTGATGCGCAACGGCGTGCCCGACTTCAAGATGGAGAAGATCCACATCGACAGGCGCGTCGAGCAGATGGAGGCCGAGGGCACTCGGTTCCGCACCGGCGTCGAGATCGGCAAGGACATCAAGTGGGACGACTTGAGGGCGCGTTTCGACGCCGTTCTCATCGCTACTGGGTCGACGGTCCCGCGCGATTTGCCCGTTCCTGGGAGACGCTATAAGGGCATCTACTATGCGATGCCGTACCTGACTCAGGGCAACAAGGTGGCTGCGGGCGATACTGTCGAGCGCCAGATCACCGCAAAGGACAAGCACGTGATCATCATCGGCGGTGGAGACACCGGCTCTGACTGCCTGGGCACAGCGTTGCGCCAGGGAGCCAAGTCTGTGACGACTCTTGCCATTGGTGTGAAGCCGCCAGAGACTCGGGATGCGCGGTCGCAGCCTTGGCCAACACATCCCATGCTTTTCGACATCTCTTCCTCGCACGAAGAGGGAGGCGAGCGTCGCTTCCTTGCGTCGACGATTGAGTTCCTTGCCGACGAGGACGAGCGCGTGACGGCGATTCGACTGGCTCAAACCCAGATCATGCCCGATGGTTCGCGCGGGCCAGCACCTGGTTCCGAACAGGAGATTCCCGCGGATCTTGTGCTGATCTCGATGGGATTCACTGGGCCAGAGCGTGACACATTGAGCCAGCTTGAGCACATTGGATTTACGCCCCGTGGGACGGTTGCACGCAACGACTCATTTGCCACTGCGGTCGACGGGGTCTTTGTCGCCGGCGATGCAGGGCGAGGGCAGTCGCTTGTTGTGTGGGCGATCGCTGAAGGACGAGCCGCAGCCGCGGCCATTGATACATACCTCACCGGAAGCACAGAGCTTCCGGCGCCCGTGACGGCGAGAACCGTCTCGCTACGGGCCTGAAACACCTAGGTAGGAGAACATGCGAAACGCGAAGATTGTCTGCACCATCGGCCCCGCGACTGCGTCGCTGGACCAGATGAAGTTGTTGGTGGAGGCGGGCATGGATGTGGCCCGCATCAACCGCTCTCACGGCAGTACCGAAGAGCACGAGCAGGTCTACAAGAACGTGCGCCAGGCGGCCCAAGAGGCCGGCCGCAACGTCGCCGTCCTCGTTGACCTTCAGGGCCCCAAGATCCGCCTCGCGCGATTCATTGATGGCCCCCACGAGCTCGCGGTGGGTGACATCTTCACGATCACTACGCGTGAAGTCGAGGGCACCAAGGACATCTGTGGCACCACGTTCAAGGGCCTCGCAGGCGACTGCAAGGCGGGCGACTTCCTGCTCATCGACGACGGCAAGGTGCGCGTCGAAGTCATGGAGGTCAAGGACGGCACCGACGTCGTGACGAAGGTGATCGTTCCAGGCGCCGTCTCGAACAACAAGGGCATTAACCTTCCCGGCGTTGCCGTGTCGGTGCCCGCGATGTCGGAAAAGGACGAGGATGACCTGCGTTGGGGCCTCAAGCTTGGCGCCGACTTCATCGCGCTGTCCTTTGTGCGTTCGGCGGCCGACTACGCCGACGTGGCCCGCATCATGGCCGAAGAGGGCCGACGTGTGCCCGTCATCGCCAAGGTTGAGAAGCCGCAGGCCGTCGACAACCTCGAAGAGATCGTCGACGCGTTCGACGGCGTGATGGTCGCCCGTGGCGACCTGGGCGTCGAGCTTCCCCTCGAAGACGTGCCTCTGGTTCAGAAGCGCGCCATTGAGTTGTGCCGCTCACAGGCCAAGCCCGTGATCGTCGCCACTCAGGTGCTCGAGTCGATGACTCACTCGCCGGTTCCGACGCGCGCAGAGACTTCCGACTGCGCGAACGCGATTCTCGATGGTGCCGACGCCGTCATGCTTTCCGGTGAGACCTCGGTGGGCGACTACCCGATCATCACGGTCGAGACGATGGCTCGCATCATCCAGAACACCGAGGAGAAGGGCTTCCGTCGCATTGCGCCGTACAAGTCCGTTCCCAAGACTCGCGGTGGCGCGATCACGCATGCGGCGGCCGAGATTTCCGAAACGCTCGATGTCAAGTACATCGTGACGTTTACGCAATCGGGTGACTCGGCGCAGCGCATGTCGCGTCTGCGTCCCGAGACGCCGATGGTTGCGCTCACTCCCAACGCCAACACGCAGAAGCGCTTGGCTCTGTCGTGGGGTGTCCACACGGAGATCGTGCCCAAGGCGGAAACGACGGATGACATGGTCAACATCGTCGACTCCCTCATGAGGGACTCGGGCAGGGCCGTCGACGGCGACCTGGTCGTCATCGTCTCGGGTACACCCATTGGCATTCCAGGCACCACCAACTCGATCGTTGTTCACAAGCTCGGTCAGGTTCGCGGCAAGTAGCGCGCAAACGCTCGAAGGGCTCGTCGGCAACAGTCGGCGGGCCCTTGCGTTGATGCGCCCGCAGGGCGAAGTCCTAGGGTGGAGTCACGAGCACATTGGCATGACTACCGGCGCAATGAGGCGACGGCATCAGCAGGGGAGTGGTTTCCATGGCGCGCAATGCGGTTCAACTCATCACGTACGCGGATCGCTTGGCTGGTGACATCGACGGAGTGGCCGCGCTCATGGGCAGCGCGCTTTGGAAGGGCGCCTTCAGCGGCGTGCATGTGCTCCCTTTCTTCACTCCCTTCGATGGGGCAGACGCGGGATTCGATCCCACCGACCACACGGCGGTGGACCCCCGGCTGGGCTCGTGGGACAGCGTCGCGGCGCTCGCCCGCCTGGGTGACGTGATGGTCGACATCATCGTCAATCACGTCTCGTCTTCCGCCGCATCGTTCCTCGATTGGTGTGCCAACGGAGACCAGTCGCCGTACGCGGGCATGTTCCTCACGATGTCATCGGTGTTTCCCGCAGGCGCGACCGAGGAGGACCTGACGGCGGTGTACCGGCCGCGACCGGGCCTGCCCTTCACCCCCTACCGCGTCGGCGGCAAACAACGCTTTGTATGGACAACGTTCACCCCCCAGCAAATCGATATCGACGTGGCGCATCCCGCTGCCGAGACGTACCTGAACGCGATTCTCGACGCGGTGGCGAACGCGGGCGTCACCATGGTCCGCTTGGACGCCGTCGGTTACGCCATCAAGACGCCGGGTACCACGTGCTTCATGACCGACGCGACGTTCGACTTCATCGCCGAGTTCACGGACAAGGCGCGCGCAAAGGGCGTGGAGGTGCTTGTCGAGGTGCACTCGTACTTCGAGCGCCAGATCGCGATCGGCGCCGCGGTGGATCGCGTGTACGACTTCGCGCTGCCCCCGCTCGTCTTGCACGCGCTCGGCACCGGTGACGGCGCACCGCTTGCCCGATGGATGAACATCAGGCCCGTGAACGCGATGACTGTCCTGGACACTCACGACGGCATCGGCGTGATTGACGTGGGCGCCGACCAGACTGCGATCGACAGGCCGGGCCTGTTGACCCCCACGCAGATCGACGCGCTCGTGGAGCGGATTCACGCAAATTCGGGAGAGACCAGTCGATCGGCGACGGGGGCATCGGCGTCAAATCTCGATCTTTACCAGGTAAATTGCACCTACTTTGATGCTCTTGGCGGCGATGAGAACGCGTACCTGATTGCGCGAGCGATCCAGTTCTTCGTGCCCGGGATTCCGCAGGTCTATTACGTGGGCGCTCTCGCGGGGCGCAATGACACCGAGCTGCTGGGCCGCACCCACGTGGGACGCGACATCAACAGGCACTACTACTCGTCCGACGAGGTCGCGGCCGAGGTGAGCCGACCCGTCGTCGCGGCGCTGCTGGAACTGTGTCGATTCCGGTCAACGCTTCCTGTATTCGACGGCGAGTTCTCGTTCTCGACAGGGGCCGATGCCTCAGAGATTTCGATGCAGTGGAGGGCCGGGCGGTCGTGGGCGCTGCTCGAGGTGAATCTCGCCCGCCGCGAGGCCTCGATTGCGTGGTCCGACGACGGAGTCGAGGGCCGCACTGCCGACCTTCTCGCGAACCCTCCGTCGTTCACCTAGCTGGAGCTGTCGGTTCCCGTCACATCTCTCCAGTCCCTCTGGCCGAAGTCGGGAACCACGCGGTCGTACTGGGTGGCAAACAGGGAGGACGAGATCAGGAAATCGGCCGTGGCCACGTTCGACGCCATCGGGATGTTCCAGACCGCGCCTAGCCGTAGCAGGGCCTTGACATCGGGGTCGTGGGGTTGCGCCTCGAGCGGGTCCCAGAAGAAGAAGAGCATGTCGATGACCCCCTCGGCGATCTTCGCACCCACCTGCTGGTCTCCACCCACGGGCCCCGAAAGGAAGCGCTGGACGGGCAGGCCCAACTCGTATTCGAGCATCGTGCCCGTGGTGCCCGTCGCGTAGAGGTGGTGCGGCGCGAGCGTGTCCCTGTTGTAGCTGGCCCACTCGAGGAGCTCGACCTTCTTGTTGTCGTGGGCGACCAGCGCGATGTGTCGCTTGGCGTCCACCCTGTCGCGGTGCGGTTTCATACCCCCGATTATGTCGATATGCGCGGGTATGGCGCCAGGGTGCGGCTCCAGGGTGCGGCTCCAGGGTGCGCCGCGTGGGATCGCGCCCGAGTCGGTCGCCATGCACCACGCGACCGAGCCGTGAATGTCGCCCTCACAGGGGGGAAGTCATCCCTAGGTAGGAGACGACGCCTGGCCAGGATCATCCCGGGGACGGTGCCGCCAACCCCAGTGCCCTCGTTAGTTTCGAAGTATCGCACCGCGAGACAAATACGAGGAGCAACAATGATTGAGACACACGAGCTGACCAAGAGGTACGGCTCCACGACGGCGGTGGACCACATGTCGTTCAGCGTCCAACCGGGCCGAGTTACCGGCTTCCTGGGCCCAAACGGCGCCGGAAAGTCGACCACGATGCGCATGATTGTGGGACTCGACCGCCCCACCGATGGCAAGGTCACCGTCAACGGTCGCCGCTACTGTGAGCACCGTGCCCCTCTCCATGAGGTCGGCGCGCTACTGGACGCCAAGGCCGTGCACACGGGCAGGACTGCACGCAATCACCTGCGCGCGATGGCAGCGACGCACGGCATCGCGACCAAGCGCGTCGACGAGGTGATCGAGATGACAGGGCTGGTCACCGTCGCCGACAAGCGAGTGGGCGGCTTCTCGCTTGGCATGGGCCAGAGGCTGGGAATCGCTTCCGCGTTGCTGGGCGACCCGCAGACGCTCATTCTGGACGAGCCGGTCAACGGCTTGGACCCCGAGGGCGTGCTGTGGGTACGCAACCTGACCAAGTACCTGGCGAGCCAGGGCCGCACCGTCTTCCTGTCCTCGCACCTCATGAGCGAGATGGCTTTGACGGCGGATCACCTCATCGTCGTGGGCCGCGGCAGAGTTCTCGCCGATGCCCCAGTTGCCGACGTGATCGCGGGCGCCCAGGGATCGAAGGTGCGGGTGCGTAGCCCGCGCGCCGACGACTTGGAGGAGTTGTTGCGCCGGTCTGGTGCGGGGGTCACTGCCACCGAGTCCGGACTTCTCGAAGTCACGGGCAGCACGGCCGCACAGATTGGCGATGCCGCCGCGGCCGCCCGCCTGCCACTGCACGAACTCACCACGGTGGGCAGTTCGCTCGAGGACGCCTACCTGCAATTGACCGCCGATGAGGTCGAGTACCACTCGACGCAGGTCGGCATTCCCACCGTGACCGGCGCCGAGCCGGCAATCCAAGGAGCATCCCGATGAGTGCCATCACCGCAACCCCCACCTTCACCCGGCCCGAGCCTTCCTCCACTGGCGGGCAGACCTGGTTCGCCAGGAGCGTTCGCGCGGAGTGGATCAAGTTCTGGACCGTGCGGTCCACCGTGTGGACCCTCGTCGCGACCGTTGTCGTCATGGTGGGCATCAGCGTGCTCGCCGCATGGGGCTCCACGATCGAGGCCGTGGACCCTGGGTCGTCGATGAATACCGCTCAACTGCTCAGCGCTGGCTACCAGGTCGCTCAGCTCGCCGTCGCTGTGCTTGGGGTACTGACGATCACGGGGGAGTATTCGACAGGCATGATTCGCTCGACGCTCGCGGCGGTACCGAGGCGCGTCAAAGTGCTCGCCGCCAAGGCGCTCGTACTCAGTGCGGTGGTGCTCGCGGTTTCCGTGGTGTCGATGGCTCTGTCCTTTTTGGCGACGCTGCCGTGGCAGGACCGGCTCGGCGCGACGCTCGACCTGACCGACCCAGAGACGCTGCGGATGACGGTGGGGCTCCCGCTGTACCTCATGGCGATCGCGCTGTTCGCATTCGTGTTCGGAGCGCTTCTGAGGCACAGCGCTGCAGCTCTGACCGCGGTCATCGCGTTGTTGCTTGTAGTGGAGAACGTGCTGATCATCATCCCTCTGCGCGCCGTCGAACTCATCAGCCCCTTCCTGCCGTCAACGGCTGGCAGGAGGGTGCTCTTCGATACCGAGATGCTTCAGATGACCGATGCGGTCGAAGGGGGCATCGGTCTGGCGCCTTGGCTAGGCTACGGCGTGCTGATGGTGTGGGTGGTCACGCTAGGTGCCGTCGCAGCAGTGCTGTTGCACCGTCGGGACGCCTAACCCGCTCGGAGCGGGCGGTATGGGAGAGTGAGATCGTGACCGAAACCGGGCCCTTTACGGAGTTAAACTCGCGCCGACTGGGCCCGGTTCGTCGGTTCTTTGTGCGTCGCCCCCAGGTGATGGACGCCCTCGTTGTGGCGATCGTGGCGATCAGCGCGGGCACCTCCGAACTCGGCTCAGGCTCGTCGCGCCCTTTGGCCGCGGCGATAGCGTTCGCGGTCGCGGCCGCGACTGCACTCGTGTGGCGCCGATCGCGACCCCTTGTGGTCACCGGCGTCGTCGTTTTAGTTGGCGTGCTGTCGCTCGTGACCTCTGGATCCTTCGGTGGCCTCGAGCTCGCGCTCGCGTTCGCGCTCTACTCGGTGGCGGCGTCCCTCCCTGCCCAGACGGCGTGGCTGACGGCGACGGTGGCCGTCGCGGTGTCGGTCGGAGCGGAATGGATATGGGCGGAGGCGAGTCCCGATCCGATCGAGCGCGCACCTGACGGCGGCGTGGTGCTGACTGATGACAGGTGGGGAACGACGGCGGGGGTCTTGATTCTTGTGCTCGCGGCCATCGCGATCGGGATCAGCGTGCGCAACCGTCGCGAACATCTCGCCGACCTCATGAACAGGGCTAATGCGCTTGCCATCGATCGTGACAGGCAGGCGCAGTTGGCCCGTGCCGCCGAACGCAGTCGAATCGCGCGCGAGATGCACGATGTCGTTGCGCACAGCCTGTCGGTGATGATCACCTTGGCCGACGGCGCGGCAGTGGCCCTTGAGCGGTCGCCGGATCGGTCGCGTGCCGCGCTGACCGAGCTGTCATCGACCGGCAGGGCTGCGCTGGGCGACATGCGACGAGTGCTGGGAGCGTTGCACAACGAAGAGGCTCCGCTCGAACCCACGGGGCAGGGTCAGGACCTCCCCGGCTTGGTCGACAGGTTCCGTACTGCGGGCCTGCCGGTGCGCGCGGAGGGCCTGCGACTCGAACCGCCCGCCGACACCGGCGTGCGTCTCGCGCTGTATCGAGTGGTCCAAGAGTCGCTCACCAACGTGTTGCGTCACGCGCCAGGGACCGCGCACGTCGATGTCGAACTGAACCACTACCCGGACCGCTGGGAGGTGACGGTTGCCGATCACGGAGGGGTGGTGCCTGCGCCAGAAGCCGGAGGTGCGGGTCTCGGACTTGTGGGTATGCAGGAACGCGTCGAACTGCTAGGCGGCAGCGTCGAGGCCGGACCGTGGGAACACGGCTGGCGAGTGCACGTCGTGATCCCGAACCAGGAGGCGCAGAGATGACCGACCCCATCCGGGTGCTGCTCGTGGACGACCAGGCCCTGATGCGGATGGGTTTCGCGATGGTGCTGGACGCCGAGGACGACCTCGAGGTGGTGGGTGAGGCGGGCGACGGCGCCGCCGCGGTGACGCAAGTGCGCGCGCTGGCGCCTCACGTCGTCCTCATGGATGTGCGGATGCCAGGCATGAACGGCATCGATGCGACCAAGCAGATCACCGCCGAGCACCCCGACGTGAGGGTTCTTGTGCTGACCACGTTCGACCTGGACGAGTACGCCTTTGCGGCCTTGCGTGCGGGCGCCAGCGGGTTCCTGCTCAAGGATGCCGAGCCCGCGGCACTGATTGCCGCGATCCGCACCGTGGCGCGGGGCGACGCCGTGGTCGCCCCTCGCGTGACCCGTCGGATGCTCGAGCTCTTCGCACCGCATCTTCCTGTTCACGGGGATACGCAGACCAGCCCGACCGATCCCAGGCTCGAAGCGTTGACCCCGCGTGAGACCGAGGTGCTACTCGCGGTCGCGCGCGGGTTGTCCAATGTGGAAATCGCGACCGAGTTCTTCGTATCCGAGGCGACCGTCAAGACCCACGTCGGCAACATCCTCGCCAAGCTCGCAGTGCGCGATCGGGTGCAAGCCGTCATCTTGGCATACGAGTTCGGCCTCGTCGAGCGTTAGGCCCGCGTGCCGGTATGTGAGGCGCTCACCGGGTCGCGCCGCACACATCCCGCCGCCGCCGTTGCCACCTGTCCCTGCGCAGACGATGATCCGCCTTTGGGCCCAGCGGTCGCCGAGCGACTGCACGCACATCTCGGCGAGATTCCGTCCGGCATTCTGCATCATCTGATAGAGGTTCGGGCCCACCTCGTCCACCGTGATGCGATCGACCTCTCGCATCTGCGCCGTGGTGATCGTGGGCACGCGAAGGCCGGCCTGGGTGCTGAACGCATCAACGCTCACTTCGCGTCCTCGGCTTGAGAGATAGCCCACGCGGCGTTCACCAGTCCGATGTGGCTGAAGGCTTGCGGGAAGTTCCCAAGCATCTCGCCGTCGAGGTACTCCTCGGCGAGGAGATTCACGTCGTTGCGCAGTCGAATCGTGCCTTCGAACACCTCGCGTGCGCGAGCTGTGTGGCCGGCGAGCGCGTGCGCGTGCGCCAGCCAGAAGGTACAGATGACGAACGCGCCCTCTTCGCCAATCAAACCGTCGTCGACGCGGTAGCGGTGCACGAGGCCATGCTCGTTAACGAGGTTCTCCTCGACCGCGTCGATGGTGGAGCGAACTCGCGGATCGTCGCCAGGCAGGAATCCGACGATGGGGATCAGCAGGGCGCTGGCGTCCAGAGTGTCGGAGTCGAAGGACTGAGTGAAGGCGCCGAGCTCAGGGTTGAACCCTCGCGTCAGGACCTCTTTCATGATTGCGTCCCGCTCCCGCTCCCAATGGGCACGGGTGCTGGCTTCGGCGCCGAGATCGTCAGCTAGCTCGAGGGCCCTGTCCAGCGCGACCCAGCACATGACCGCCGAGTGCACGAATCGCCTGGGGCCGCCGCGGACCTCCCAGATTCCCTGGTCGGGCTCCCGCCACTCGTTGGCCGCCGCATCGGCGATGCCGCGAAGGAAGTCCGTGGTCACCAGATCCGTGGGAAAGACCTGTGCGCGTAATCGGTGGACCGCTCCCAGCACCTCGCCGTAAACGTCGAGTTGGCGCTGGTCGAAGGCGCCGTTGCCGATTCGCACGGGTCTGCTGCCACGCCAACCGGACAAATGTTCGAGGGTGCGTTCGGTGAGGTCATGCTCGCCCGCGATGCTGTACATGATCTGTATTGGCCTGCCACTGTTCAGATCGGCCGCGGCAGCATCGACCAGCCAGGAGAGGAACTGCCCTGACTCGTCAGGGCATGCCGCAACCCACAACGCGTCGAGCGTCATGCTGGCGTCCCGCAGCCACGAGTAGCGGTAGTCCCAGTTGCGGGATCCGCCGACGACCTCCGGGAGAGACGTGGTAGCCGCTGCGACGATCGCGCCGGTGGGCGCGAAACTTAACCCCTGCAACACCACCCCGCTGGTGCGCACCAAGTCGCGCCACGGACCGTCGTACGTTTGGTGCTGCGAGGACCAAGAGGACCAAGCCTGCTTCGTGTCCTCCAGCAGGGGGGCAACGTCGGAAGTGTTCAACCGGTGCGGCAATTGGCCCGGAGGCGCCCACTGCAGGGCCACGGCCGCCGTCTGACCTGCGTGCAGGCGCACACGGCCGGTGGCGTTGCCGCCGTCAACGATCACGGGGAGGTCCGTGGTCAGAGTGAGCACGTCGGGTCCTCCCCTGATTTCGATGCCGGTCTCGGTAGGACGCAGCAAAGGCGCCGTGTATCCGTATTCGGGCCGCGGTGCGAACGACAACTCGAGCTCGACGTCACCCGATCGGCAGACCGCGTGCCTCAGCAGCAGGTGCGGGACGCACTGGCCGATGGAGTGGTCGCGTTCGCCCTCTCCCAGCGCCAGCGCGTCGGTGATGACGACGACGCCTTCGTCGGTGGTGATGGTGGTCTCGAGAACCAGTCCGCCGTCGAGGTAGCGTCGGGTGACCCGGGAGGGGCCCACAGCGCCGAGCCTCAGATGGCCGGCCGAATCGTCGAGCAGGCGCCCCAACACGCTCGGTGCGTCGAACCGGGGGAAGGCCAACCAGTCCACGGATCCGTCCTTGGATACCAACGCCGCCGAGTTGCAATCGGACAGGAATGCGTAGTCGGCGATCGGAATGTCGCTCACAGGAACTCACCCCCTAGCGGACGTCCCGCGGTGACGATCCTGCCGCTGCCCTTGCCTGCGTTCACGGTGTGCTCCCGTCTACAGTTCGAGTTGTTGCCTACGTTGACGGTAGAGCAACCCACCTGGGCGTGTCGTGTCTTCCGCGGCGCGCTGGCCGGGCGGGTGATTCGAGGGAACGGTGTGGCGATAATTCGGGTTTCGTACACAAGAGCGGGCCGGTCTCCAGCGGACGGGGAGAAAGCCAATGGCTTAGCATGTGACCTTTGAGGGGGCGGGCTGCCAGCGGCTCACGGGGCACGAGGACGCCCGCTAAGCGGCTGACGTGCTCGCCCATTGGGCGCCCCATTGCGCCCCCTCGCTCTAGGCTCGAATATAGAGGGAGTAGTCCGCGGCAACACCAGGGTTCCGGACCCGCCGGGATCCTCATGACGAGGAGCGCTTCACCATGACCGAATACGATTTTTCCGATCTTCGCGCAGTGTTCGTCAATTGCACCCTCAAGCCCTCGCCGGAGATTTCAAATACCGCCGGGTTGATGGCCGTGAGTACCGCGATCATGCGCACCCACGGCGTGACTGTCGATGAGATTCGTGCGGTCGACTACGCGCTCGCGCCCGGCGTTCAACCCGACATGACCGAGCACGGCGCTGACCGCGACGACTGGCCCGAAATGATGCCGCGAATCTTGGGAGCCGACATCTTGGTGGTCGGCACGCCCATCTGGCTTGGCGACAAGTCCAGCGTGTGTACCAGGCTGATCGAGCGGCTCTACGCGCTCTCTGGAATGCTCAACGATCAGGGTCAATACGTGTATTACGGCAGAGTCGGCGGGGTCGTTATCACCGGCAACGAGGACGGGGCAAAGCACGTGGCGATGAACGTCTTGTACTCCTTGCAGCACCTCGGCTACGCCATCCCACCCCAGGCCGACGCCGGGTGGGTCGGCCCCGCCGGTCCCGGGCCCTCCTACCTGGACGAAGGCTCCGGCGGCCCACAGAACGACTTCACACAACGCAACACCACCTTCATGACCTGGAATCTCATGCATTTGGCGGCCGCGCTCAAGCGCGGTGGAGGGTTCCCGGCGTACGGCAACCAGCGCAGCGCTTGGGATGCGGGCGCTCGATTTGATCACCCGAATCCCGAATACCGGTGAAAGCCGTCGCAGCCGCTCTTCGGGACTGGAAACGCGAAGTGGACGGGCGTCGTGGCCGTGGCCGTGGCCGCGAGCGAGACACTACAGATGGAGGTGGGCCTACCGCACGTTTCGGCGGCTTCCTGCCGTGAGTCGGGTCGCAAGGCGTGCGTGGACGGCGGCGGTGAGCGTGGCGCGGTCAGGCAGTCCCGTGAGGCCCGAAGGTGTCGCGTAGGTGCGGCACGCGACGGCGGCCGTTGCTCCGGGGACGGCGAAAAGGTCGACACCATCGAAGAAGAAGCTCGGCGAACCGATGAATCCTCGTGCCTGGGCATCTTCTTGGCTTTCGATGATCTCAACCCGCGCGGCGCGATCACCGCAGCCTTCCTCGGACAGGACCTCGGCGAGCAGGCTTGCCGCGGGCGTGGCGTGGGGGCAGTCCTCGATGACAAGGAGTTCCCAGGGGCTTTGCACCGTGCTCATAGTCGGTTCCTCATGATGGGTAGGGCGGATGCGCTTGCTAAAAGGTGAGCATTTGGTAGCCGGAGGCGACGTGCTCACGCATGCCGGCTTGTCCCCGTGTACTGAATTAACAGGGGCCCGACGGTCGCTTCGATCCCGCCCTTCACTTGGTGCTTGGCGGCGGTTTCGTAGACGACGATTGCGACTTGTTCGCGAGCACGGTTCGTGGTGCGCATCTCGATTTCCTCTCATGGCCGCAGACGTACGGTCCGTTGATGGAGGAACCCTTGCGGAGCATCTGCGATTCCGCCGCGCACCCGACCGGACCGGTCCGGCTAGGCCTGGGCATAGGCGATTGCCCTGTCCTTGCCAGCGGCCTTCGCCGCATACAGCGCCTGGTCCGCCTGGTTCAGCAGCTCGACACCATCAAGTTGTGCCGCGCTTGGATGCCAGCTCGCGGTGCCGACCGACACCCTCAGGCTCCAGTCCGGCGCTTCTTGGATGGCGATGCTCCGCACGGTCTCAACGAGCCGTTCGGCAAATTCGAACGCGCCGCGCTCGTCTGCCCCCGGAAGAACCACCGCGAACTCCTCGCCCCCGAACCGGGCGAGGACGTCGCCCGCCCGCTGGATGTTCCCGCTCAAGGAGCGCGCAACTGCGATGAGCGCTGCGTCGCCGACGAGGTGTCCGAACGTGTCGTTGAAGCCCTTGAAATTGTCGATATCGATCATGAGGACTGACAGCGGTTCCAGCGTTCGGCTGGAGCGGCGTGCCTCGTTGCTCAGCGCCTCGTCGAACGCACGACGGTTGGGGACGCCCGTGAGGGCGTCTGTCATAGCCGTCTGGCGCATCTGCTCCTCCATGGCCTTCTCCGCGGTGACGTCGAGAGCGAGGCCGACCGCGCGCCGCGGCCGGTCGCGATGGTCTCGTTCAACGACCTTGCCGCGCAGTAGCAGGTGCCGGAGATCGTCGCCCTTGCCGGTTCGCACCTCCAGTTCGAACTCGCCGGTCTCCACAAGCTCGGGCACCGCCGCGAACACCGGCTCGCGGTCGTCCTCCTGAACAAGTGCGGCAAACTCCGCCATGGTCCCAGGCACCGCTGCCGAGGTGACCCCGAGGACATGCGCTGCCTGTGCGTCCCACGTCATCCGTCCCTGGCGCACATCGAGTTCCCACATCGAGGCGGTTCCGTGGCCGACGACGAGATCGAGGCGCGCTTGAAGTTCCGATATCTGGTTCAGCAGGCGATGGAACTCGGTGGTCTCCTGGCCGGACGCCGCCCACACCGCGGTGCCTGGCACGGGCCGGGCGACCCACTGCAGGTGCACCGTGCCGCCACCGTTCGAGAGAAATCGGTTCTCGAGCCGGACTTCAGGAGCCCCTCTCTGAAACGCGGACAAGGCCGCAATGATGGCAGGCGTGTCCTGCGGATGGACGAACTCGAGCAGAGACCGGCCGTTGACCTCTCCGTGCGAAAGCCCGAGCAGCCGCGTGAATGGCTCTTCGACCGCCTGGAAGATTCCGTCGCCTCCGACCGAGAACAGGTCGACATCGGCCGCTCTATTGCTCGTCATCCCCATATTCTCCGCCGACGGCGTTGCTTTCATCGCTCGCTG
>JBBRWX010000014.1:0-48656 GCA_038248935.1 Actinomycetales bacterium | reverse complement strand
GGCCGCGTGGAACAGCGTCGCGGCGGCGCCACCTGGATAGCCGACCCCGCCGCGCTTGACCGCTACGGCATCGGCTCCACCGTGCTGTCGCTCGCGCTCCCCCTGGAGAACACCCCCGCACCCATCGCCGCCACCGAGGCATTCTTTGGCGGCCTGCTGCCCGAGGGACCCCGCCTCGAAGCCCTGCTCAGCGACAACAGAGGACTGAGCCGCGACAACCTGGTGGGCCTACTCACCGCCGTGGGCCGCGACGTGGCGGGAGGCCTGGTGCTCCCCGGCCCCCCGATCACCGCCCTGGGGCCGCTCCTCACCGATGCGCAGGCGGCACACGAGGTGGCCAACCCGCGCGGGTACCTCGCGGGCGGAGGCTCCGGCATCGCGGGCATGCGGCCCAAGGTCGCGCTAGCGAAGTCCGCTGCGGGCTGGCACGCCGCGCGCGACGGCCACCCTTCCTCACACATCGTCAAGCCCTCCTCGCCCGACGCGCTGCGCGACGCCCACGCCGAGGTGTGGGCCATGCAGCTGGCGCGCGCCGTGGGGCTCACGGACTTCGGCGTCAGCCTCGAATGGTTTGGGGACCTGCCCGCCGTGGTCATCGAACGCTTTGACCGCGTGCCCGGCCCTGACGGCGGCCTTGAACGCCTCCACCAGGAGGACGCCGCCCAGGCGCTCGGCCTCGCATGGGGCGGTGACGCCAAGTTCGAATGGCACGGCTCCGGCGCATCGCTGCGGGCCATCGCCGCGCTGCTCGACCGGGGCCGCACGCTGCGTTCCACGGGGCCAAGCGACAAGGAGCGCCTGCTCGGTCAGGCGATGTTCCGCCTGGTCATCGGCGACACGGACGGCCACGCCAAGAACCACGCCTTGTTGCACGACGCCCGCGGCGGGGTGACGCTCGCGCCGCTCTACGACGCCACGCCCACCGTGCTGTACGGACAAGGCGCTGTCATCGCGCTCGAGGTGGCGGGGCATCGGCTACTGCACCAGATCGACGCCGACGCACTGGTAGCCGAGGCTGGAACGTGGGGCATCCGCGAGCGCGAGGCTCGCGCCGTGATCGATGACACCGCCGAGGCGACCCTGGCTGCGGCGCGCGAGGCGGAAGCTCCGGACGACATCGCGGCACACTTGCCCGGTTACGTCACCCAGGCGTGCACGGCGCTACTCGGCGGCCGGCCCGTGGGGCTCGGCCTGGGCGAGTTCCCCACCCTCGCGCCCCTGCGCATGGTTTAGCCGCCTTGCTCAGTTGGTAGAGCGCCGCCATCCTGATCGCGTTGCCTGCTGCGCAACACGCTACACTCACATCGTGATCAAGTCCTTCCAACACAAGGGCTTACACACGATCGTCGGGCTCCACGCCTTGAAGGGCACGATGGCGAACCGCTGGTCCGTGACGGTCAGCGGCAACTGGAGATTGACGTTCGAGTTCCGCGAAGGGAACACCTACGTCCTGGACTACGAGGACTACCACTGATGGATGCGCTGACTCCGATGCACAACCCGCCCCACCCGGGCGAGTTCATCACCGAGGTCTACCTCGAGCCGTTCGGCGTAAGCGGGCGAACGCTCGCGCATCACCTCGGCGTGGCGCCCTCCACCCTGAGCCGCGTCCTCAACGGCAGCAACCGGGTGAGCCCCGAAATGGCGCTCCGCCTCTCCAAAGCGCTTGGACGCACCGCCGAGAGCTGGCTGGCCATGCAGGACGCGCACGACCTGTGGGCCACCCGGCAGAGCGCCGACCTGGAGCGCATTGAGCCGCTGAACCTCGGGGCCGCCTGACGCCGCCCTGGGGGACACCGGTGGGGTTACCCGCTTTGGTCTCCCCTTCACTCACCTTGCTCACTCGCCGCGTCCAAGCGCCGCCGCCCAGGGCGCATTACGTCTACGTCATGGCACGCACCTCACTACGTTCACGTCATGACACCGAGAGCACGGCAAGGACATCCCCATGGCCCACGGCCAGCTCCGCTCCCCCCGCCGACCTCGGCCGTGTGGAACAGCGTCGCGGCGGCGCGGCCTGGATAGCCGACCGTGGCCGCGGGAGCACTAGAGCGCTAGAGCGCTAGAGCACTAGAGCACTAGAGCACTAGAGCACTAGAGCACTACGGCATCGGCTCCACCGTGCTGTCGCTCGCCCCAGGCCGAACGGTGGCGAAGCACGTGCGGCCCAAAGTAGTCACCAGCGGCACACAACACGCAGCCTGTTCCGCGTGTGACGCGGGGCCTATTCGCCGCGCATCGCCTCGCCGCACACGATCGCGAGGTATCCGGGGTCCACGACCTCGCCGTGCAGGTCAACCAGGCCAAAATCCATGGCCTTGTACGTCCACAGGCCAAAGCCGATGCCGTTCTCCCGCAGCAGGCCAAGGAAGTCCCCCAGCCAGGCGCGCCTACTCGCGGGGTCCACCCAGTCAGCCACGCCAAATTCGCCGCAGTAGATCTGGCGACCCGTGCGTCGGGCGAAGGCCAGCGCCGGCGCCACGACATCGGCCAGCGGCTCGCGATCCATGCGGAGATCGACGTGCTCGTCGCCAAACTGGTTGTGCTGCGGATTCACCGCAAGCCACTCACTGAGGCCCTCGAGGAAGCCGGGGTATGTCGGCGCTCCGCCCCACTCCCGAGGGCCCGCCGCCCACGGCGCATTCTGGTGCGTGAAGTACAGCGGTTCGTACGTGTGGAAGGTGTAGACCACGTTCGGGTCGTCGATCTCGACAAGCCCGTCGAGCCCGCTCACCGCATTGTTGTGGGTACCGCCGATCATCACGACCGCGTCGGGTGAGATCGCCCTGATGGCCGCGAACGTGCGCGAGGCGAGTGCGTTCCACGGCCCGTTGTCGGGCAGCGTGACCTCGTTAAGGAGTTCAAAGACGACCGGCACGGCGGCACCGGCATAGCGGCGCACGATGGTTTCCCACAGCGCCACGAAGCGGTCCTGGACGGCGGCGTCGGTGAACAGGGTGTTGGTCGCGCCGACGCCCTCCTCGAGGTCGTTACGGAACGTGAAGCCGGGCGCCTCGTGGAGGTCGAGGATCATGGCAAGGCCCGCGTCGGCGCACCACTCGATGCACCGGTCGATGTAGACATACCCGTCCTCGCGCTCCACCCCGATGGCGTCGTCGGATTCGATCACGGGATAGTCCACCGGCAACCGCACGTGATCGAGGCCCCACGACGCGATCTGCTCGATGTCCGCGCGCGTGATGAAGGTGCGGAAGTGCTCGTGGTCATATGCCGCGTATTGCGACAGCCAGCCGCCCAGGTTGACGCCCTTGTCGAAGTTCTTCATCACTGCCTTTCACGTATGCCTTTGTGGTAGCCCCATCTCAGGTACGAGGGTGCGCGTCACCGTGGGGCGCAAAGCCCTCCGCGGGCTCGTGGTCGCCACAACATTTACGATGCCGCGAGTGGGCATCAGCGCCACGTCAGACGCGCGGGACGCTCAGGAGTGGGCGTGAGCGCCACGAACGGGTTGGGCGGCGGCGCTCTTCACGCCTGCTGGGGGTCCTCGGCCTCCATCGCAGCAGTGAACTGGTGCTTGCTCGACTGCCAGCCGTCCTCATTGAGGCCAGTGCGCCAATAGCCGGAGATGGACACGCGTGAGCGGTCGAGGCCCGCGTCGAAGAAGAGGAAGCGCCGCAGCGGCTTCACCATGTCGGCATTGCCGTGCACAAAGGCCTCGACCACGCCGTCAGGGACGCCCGCCGCGATCACCGCTCGCGTGAGTGCCTCCCCGTAACCGAGGCCATGCTCATCTCGATGCACCCACGTCACCGTGGTTTGGGAGGTCGCCCGTAACGGCTGGTGATGATCGGCCGACGCAACCTCCAGGTAGACCGATGCCCTCGCGCCCGCGGGGAGGGCGTCGAGTGCCGCACCGATCGCGGGTATCGCGGCCTCGTCACCCACCAACAGGTGAGCGTCGGCATCGGCCGATGGCGCCCACGCCCCACTCGGCCCCACGAAGGAGATCTGGTCCCCGGGTAGCGCGCGGTTGGCCCACGGCCCGGCGAGACCCTCGTCGCCGTGGATCACGAAGTCGATCGCCAACTCATTCGCCTCGTGGTCGAACCAACGCACCGTGTAGGTGCGCGTGACGTCGCCAAAGATGAGCTTGACGTAGCGATCGGTGAAGGGGAGGTGCGGCAAGGCGCGCAGGCCCTCGCCCGTCAGAATCACCCTGACCATGTCGCGGGCAATGGCCTCGGTGCGCACCACCGTCGCTGTGTGAACGGGGCGGGGAGGGCGGCTGAGAGTGTTCATTGCGTCCCAGCCTACGAAGCAAAGCGCCCGCACCGCACAACGCGGGTGCTAGCGTCGCTCGCGTGAACTCCACCGAGGGCACCGCCTCTCCGCAAGCGGTGGCCGCATGAGCAGCGACATCACCCCGCCCGACGCGCATCCATCCATCACCCTCGAAACCGTGGTCTCGCTCGTAGCGGACCAAACCCCCGACTTCGCCCATCTGGGCATCGGCGAGCGCTTCGACGGTTGGGACTGTGCAATGTTCCGTCTTGGGGACGGGTTTGCGGCCCGGTTGCCCCGCACTCAACAGGCCGTGCGGTTCCTCCAGGCCGAGATGCACTGGGTGCCACAACTGTCTGGCGCCTGGGATTTTCCAGCGCCGCGCTTCGTGGCGCACGGCGTGCCAGGTCACGGTTTCCCGTGGCCGTGGGCGGTGGTGACTTGGGTGCCGGGTCGGATGGCTGACGCCTTCCCGTTGAGCGCCGACGCAGGGGCGGAAGTGGGGCGCGCACTGGCCCAAGTGCACTCCCCGGCGCCTGACGACGCCCCCTTCAACGTCGAGCAGTCGATCCCGATGGCCGCCCGCGACGTCAAGGTCCGCGAGCGCGTGGCCGCGCTTGCCGGTTCGCCAGGGCCCCGTGGGGAAAGACTCGACGTGAACGCAGCCCTCGCGATCTGGGACAACGCGCTCGCCGCACGAGAGCACACCGAGTGGGTGTGGTCTCACGCCGACCTGCACGGCGCCAACGTCCTGAGCCACGACGGTGCCTTCGGCGGCATCGTCGATTGGGGCTCGATGGCCATGTGTGACCCTGCCGTCGACCTGGGCTTCACGCACACCCTCATGCCGCGCGCGGGGGTCGATGCGGCCTTCGCCGAGTACGGCCGTCTCACGGGGCGCGTAGACCCCGACTTCGTCGCACGCGCGCGCGGCATCGCGCTCAGCAAATGCGTGGGAGTGGCCCTCTCCCCCCGCCAGGTCACCAGTGCCATGGGTTGGCGCGGGCTTGTCGCTCTTGGCGTCGCGGCGTAGCAATCCGTGCGACCGACTCCACACCAAGGTCCCTGAGCCCTATGTCCGCTCCAGCGACCGGCGCTGGCACCTACCCTGAGAGCAACGTCTCCCCAAGGACCCTCCAAGGACCCCCAGTGACCCCAGCCAGAGCGCACTCCGCATCACAGGCAACGCCGCGGACCACGCGCACGCCGTGGATCGTCTTTGGCGTGGCCGTTGCCGCCTACGTGGTGGCCGTCATTCACCGCACGGCGTTCGGCGTCGCGAGCGCAGATGCCCTCGACCGCTTCGGCATCGGCGCGACAGCGTTGTCGATGCTCGCCGTCGTGCAAATCGCGCTCTACGCGATCATGCAGGTCCCCGCGGGCACGATGCTAGACCGCTGGGGACCGGCGCGCGTCATCATTGCCGGCTCCTTGGTCATGGGGGTGGGCCAGGCGCTCATGGCGTTCGCGCCTGGCTTCGGGTGGGCATTCGTGGCGCGCGCACTCATCGGCGCGGGAGACGCGCCCATCTTTATCGCGGTCGCTCGCTTGGTCACCATCCACTTCCCGCCCAGACGCGTGCCTGTGATGGTCCAGCTCACTGGCCTCATCGGCCAGACCGGCCAGCTCATCTCCGCAATCCCGCTCGCCTACCTGCTCCACCGGTCCGGGTGGAGCCCCGCATTCGCCAGTCTCGCGGTGCTCGGCGCTGCGATGGCGGCCGCGGTCTGGTGGATCCTGGTGCGCCCCAGCAATGATCCGGAGCTCTCCGAGCGCCTCCCAGCGGCGTCGGTCAGGGATGCCCTCAAGACGCACTGGAACACTCACGGGGTGAGGCTCGGGTTCTGGAGCCACTTTGTGGGCCCCTTCTCCGCGAACACAATCGCGCTGCTATGGGGATTGCCGTACTTCACCACCGCTCAGGCACTCTCGAAGGCGGAGGCGAGCCTTTTGCTCACGTGCATGGTCGTTGCAAATATCGCGGTGGCGCCCTTCATCGGCGTCCTCACCGCCAAGTACCCCATGCGCCGATCGTGGCTGGTGCTCGGCGGCGCCGCGGTGACGGCACTCGCATGGACGGCGCTCTTGTTGCCCACCACGCCGCGACCGCTGTGGCAGCTCATCGCGTTCGTGCTCGTGATCGGGGCGGGAGGCCCGATGTCGCTCGTTGGCATGGACTTCGCGCGCTCGTTTGCCGTAGCCCACAAGGCGGGCAGCGCGAGCGGTTTCGTCAACATGGGCGGGTTCATCGCGACAATCATCAGCGTGCTGCTAGTGGGCGTCGTTCTTCAGTTTGTGGCGCCCCACGGAGCATCCATCTACACGTTGGGTGAGTACCGGATCGCGTTCGCGTCGCTCGCCGTGCCATGGATCATCGGCGTCGCGGGCGTCTACCTCAGCCGCCGGGATACGCGCGCCGTGATGGCGGAGGACGGCATCCTGGTGCCCACGATGCGCGACGCATGGCGCAAGAGGCTGGGGCGCTAGGTCCGCATCGCCGCGACAGCAACCCGCCGTCGCGAGCCCAGTGCACCAACCGACCGTCGCGTAAGCACCGCAAATCGACATCTCTCCGTGCGGTGCCCGTGTGGTCCACAACTGACTGGTGATTTGCGGTGTCCACGCGACGCTGCTCGGCGACACCCCTGCCCCTGCTTCCGCGAGGGGGACACACGGAAACGGTCCTTCTAGCCCACGACGGAGACGTGTTCCCTGCGGTGCCCCGCAGCGTCGACGATGTCGACAACTGCCATGGCGAAATCGGGGGCCGAGACGAACGACTTCCCGTTCTTGTCGAGGATCGCCACGTCGCCACCCAGGCGGTACTTGCCCGTGGCTGGGCCTGGAGCGAAGGCGCCGAAGGTCTGCGCGGGGCTCACGTACGTCCAGTCGAGCTCGAAGGGTTCGGCCATGAGCATCTCCAGGACGGCATGGCCTGCCTTGGCCTCCGCGAGGTACTGGCTCGGTATGAAGCCCTCGATGAAGCGGGGCTTGCCTGGCGCGGGGCGCAAGGACGAGTAGCCACCTACAACGATCAACCGCACTCCGGAAACCCCCGCCCGCGACGCGAGCGCCTCGGAAAGCTCGAGTTGCTGGTCGACCATCGCGCCGCGAGGAGAGGTGGCGGTGATCACGGCATAGGCGCCCTCAAAGGCGCGCGCCCGTACGTCCGCGTCCAAGGCTGATCCCTGGACGTACGTCACGCCCTCGATGGGATCGGAGGGCGCCGTGCGGGACACGGCGGTGACCTTGTGCCCGCGCTTGACGGCCTCGGCCACGATGGCCGACCCTGCGTAGCCGGTGCCTCCGATGACAGTAATGCGGGCCATACGTGCCTCCTGAAAGCATGGGCGTACACACGAAATTGTGGGGGCCAGTAGTCACAACACGGGCGGCGGGACCGCCATTCCTCTCGCGGAACGACGACGGGCCGACGCGCCGCATCACGGGCAGGTGCCGCCGCCTATGAAGCGCCCCACTGCATTTCCCTCTTCCTGGGATAGTAGACACGTCCCGACGCGTCACGAGACCCGTCACCTCGCCTGCCGTCGTAGCCTTGGGGCATGAGCACTCCTACCCTGACCCTGAACGACGGCCACGCGATCCCCGCGATCGGCTTCGGAACCTATCCCCTCGTGGGCGCCGAGGGCTACCGCGCGGTGCGTTCCGCGCTCGACGCCGGCTACCGGCTCATCGACTCGGCCGTGAATTACGAGAACGAGGGCACGGTGGGCAAGGCGATCCGTGACTTCCTGCGCGAGTCCGGCACGCCACGTGAGGAACTCACGGTCCAGACCAAGATCCCCGGCCGCCACCACCACACCTCCCGCGCCATCGCGTCGGGTTATGAGTCCGCAGGCCGCCTCGGCCTCGACCAGATCGACGTGTTGCTCATCCACTGGCCCAACCCCATCACGGGCAAGTATCTCGAGGCTTGGCGCGGGCTGATCGCCCTGAAGGAACAGGGCGTCGCGCGCAGCATCGGCGTCTCCAACTTCACCGCGCCCCTGCTGGCCGAGATCATTGCGGACACAGGCGTCACGCCGGTGCTCAACCAGATCGAACTGCACCCGCTGTTCATTCAAGAGGCGATGCGCGCGGAGCACGCGCGGCTCGGCATCCTGACCGAGTCGTGGAGCCCGCTGGGCAAGCGCAACGCGCCCTACGCGACCGCCGCTGTGGCCGATGCCGCCTCGGCCCACGGCGTCAGCCCCGCTCAAGTGGTGTTGCGTTGGCAGGTCCAGTTGGGAAACGTGCCGATCCCCAAGTCGGCCACGCCCGAGCGCCAGGCGGCAAACCTCGACGTGTTCGGCTTCACGCTCAGCGAGCCGCAGATGGCCGCCATCAGTTCACTCGACACCCCTGGTGGAAGGCTCTTTGGCGGGGACCCCGCCACTCACGAAGAGATGTAGCCGGCCGGGCCCCTGGTCCGTCGGCGGCGCACACCGATGGGCCTAGGCTGTCCCCCGAGGCACGCATCGAAGCGGCGCCGTTCCACGACACGCGCTCGGCCGAGCCGTGACGCGTTGCGACCCGAGGAAGACCGTGAGCGTACCCACCCGCACCGCCCGCCGTGCTCGGCTGGTGTTTGCCGCAGCAGCGGCCGCGTACTTGGTCGCGATCGTGCACCGCACCGCGCTGGGCGTGGCGGGCGTCGAGGCCCTCGACCGCTTCCAGATTGGCGCGACGGGACTGGCCGCGCTGTCGATCGCGCAGATCGCGACATACGCGGCGCTCCAGGTTCCCGCGGGACGGTTGCTGGACAAGTTAGGCCCGCGCACGATGATGGTGGCGGGTTCGCTGCTGATGGCCGCGGGCCAGGCGCTAATGGCCGTCAACCACGACTACAAGGTCGCACTGCTCGCGCGCGTCCTGATCGGCGCCGGAGATGCGCCCATCTTCATCACCGCGTCCCGGCTCGTGACGCACTGGTTCCCGCCGCGCAGGGCGCCGATGATGGTGCAGTTCACCGCGCAGATTGGCCAGTTGGGTCAACTCACCACGGCCATTCCCGTCGCGTGGCTGCTGCACGCTCAAGGCTGGTCGCCCACGTTCCTCACGCTGTCGGGCCTGGGTGTCGTCGCCGCGGCCCTCGTGTCAGGGGTCCGCTCGCCCACCGACGCTGATCGCGCCGGCTCCAGGGGTCTTTCCGAAGTGCGCGCTCGCGGCACCGTCTCGTCTGCCGGCGTGCGGCTCGGCTTCTGGACACACTTCACCGCGCTCTTCTCGGCGAACACGATCGCCTTGTTATGGGGTGTGCCTTTCTTCATCACGGCTCAAGGGCGTAGCCCGGCCGAGGCCAGCGTTCTGCTGACCGTGCTCACTCTGGGCAAGTTCGTGGTGAGTCCCTTCGTGGGCGCCGCGACCGCGCGGCATCCCTTGAGGCGTTCGTGGTTGGTGCTTGTCTTCGCCGGGGTCACCGCGGTGGCCTGGACCGCGTTGTTGCTCCCGTCGACTCCGCGACCGATGTGGCAGCTCGTCGTATTCGTCGCGGTCATCGCGGCGGGGGGTCCCGTGTCTCTCGTCGGCCTGGATTACGCGCGGACTTTCGCCGACCACGATCACTTGGGCGCGGCGAACGGCAGGGTCAACACCGGCGGCTTCGTGTCGACCATCGCGGCGGTGGGCCTCATCGGCATCGTGCTCCAGCTCGCCGCTCCAGGGGGAAACTACGACCTGCACGCGTACCGCCTCGCGTTCGCCTCGCTTGCGCTGCCGTGGGCCATCGGCGTTGTTGGCATCCTGAGAAACCGCCGTCAGGCTCGCGCCGACTGGGCGGCCGATGGCGTCGTGGTCCCTCCCTTCAGGGAAGCCCTTGTGAGGCGCAAGGAACGTCGCTCCGGGTAGAGCTGACAATACGCACGGCGTAACGGCCGGATCAGAAGTTCGACGCCACGTCCGCGCGAAGGCGTGAGGGCTAGGCCCTGCCGGCCTCAAGAACGTCCGAGACAAACCCCGCGATGACTTCGATGTCGTCAGGTGAGAACAGGGCACATTCGGGGTAGACCACGTGCCAGTTGTTGATGGTCTCGTAGCCTGCGGCCACCGCGGCGATCGAGCGCATGAGGTGCGCGGGCTGGACGCCCTCCGGATCCGCGGTGCCGCTGAGCCCCATCGCGAGCCTCATCGACAATTGGTGAGTGATACCGCTGCTGAGCACCGTGTGGTCGACCAGCTGGGCCAAGCTTGGATCCTTAAAGACCGCCACCGCATCGGCATCGCAACCCGCCATCGCGGTGATGACATCGACCACGAAGCGCTTGCGTTCGACCGGCCGTGTGAGATCGCGTTCGACGCTCATGACCTCGCCCATCGCGAGGATCGGCTGCGAAACGATCGCCTGCAGCAGCAGTTCCTTCGAACCGAAGTGGTAGTAAAGCGCCGCCTTGGTCACCCGAAGCTCGTTGGCAATGTCCTTGATCGATGTTCCCGCAAAGCCTTGAGTGGCGAACAGGTGGGCGGCGACGGCGAGAATGCGAGCGCGGGTGTCGGTCCGCGGGGTCTTGACGTGCTTGTGCGCATGCTCTTGAGCTTGGTCGAGCGCATGCGCCTCAATCGTCATGACCCCATCCTTCCATGTCGACTTTCACCTCAGGCGCCCACCGTCGAGCTCCCGGCGTCTCAAAGAATTCACTTGACGAACGTTTAGTCAGCATGACACGATCGTTCTACTTCAACCTTAACGGTCGTTTAGTCATTCCGAAAGGCCCTCCCCATGAAATCTCTTGCCCGCCTCTCCACGACACGGCCAATCGCGGTCGTGCTCGCGTGGATCGTCCTCGTCGTCGGCCTGACCGCCGCATCGGCTGCCTCAGGCCCCGACTTCCGCGACACCTTCTCACTGCCCGGCACGGACTCACAGGACGCGTACACGCTGCTGGACGAGAAGTACCCGACTCAGTCGGGAGACGCGGACACGCTCGTCTTCCACGCCGACCAAGGAACTCTCACTCGCTGGGAGCCCATGATCGCCGCGGCGCTGGCGCAGATCGAGGCGATCCCCTCGGTCGCGCAGGTCTCCAGCCCGTTCAGTGCTGCGGGTGCGAACCAAGTGAGCGCGAACGGCACCGTCGCATTTGCGACCGTCGCCTACGACGCGGAGACCTACAACCTTCCGATTGAGGACATTCAGGCGGTGGCCGATGCCGCGTCCGCCCTCGACAAGATCGACGGCCTCACGGTGGGTGACGGCGGCTACCCGTCGTCTCGCCTCCAGGAGCCCGAGGTGGGCATCGGCGAACTCATCGGGCTGCTCATCGCGGGCGTGATCCTTGTGCTCGCGTTCGGATCCGGGCGCGCCGCCACGGTTCCGCTCATCTCGGCGATCGCCGCGGTCACCGCGACCGTGGGCGCGCTGGGGCTCCTCACCTACTTCGGCCCCCTCACTCCCAGCTCCTCAATCCTGGCCGTCTTGCTCGGCCTTGGCATCGGTATCGACTACGCACTGTTCATCGTCAACCGTTACCGCATCGGGCTCAAGGCGGGCCGCGGCGTGCGCGACAGCGTCATCGCGTCGATGACCACGTCCGGACGCGCCGTCGTGTTCGCGGGGATCACCGTGTTCATCGCGCTAGCGGGCATGCTCGTGCCACAGATCTCCTTCCTCACTGGGCTCGCCGTCACGGCTGCAGCCACCGTGTTGTTCTCGGTGGCGGCATCGATGACCCTGGTTCCCGCGCTGCTCACGCTGTACGGAAAGCGCATTCTGGGCCGACGCGACAGGCGCGCTCTTGTTCGCGACAGCACCGTCTCCGACCGCAGTGCCACCGACCGCAGTGCCACCGACCGCAGTGCCACCGACCGCAGTGTCACCGACAGCGTGGCGACGGCAGGGCGCTTCTCGCGACTGGTCGAGGCGCGGCCGCTCGCGGCGTCCGTCGCCGCGGTCGCGATCCTCGCCGCCCTCGCGATCCCCGCTCTCAGCATCAGGCTCGGCAACGCCGATGCGGGGAACGACCCAGCGGGCAGCACGTCGCGCGTCGCGTTTGACCTCATGAGCGAGGGCTTCGGCGCCGGCACCAACGGGGCCATCGTGGTCGTCGCCAATCTTGGCGCTCCGGACTCACTCACCCCCGGCGCGATGGAAGACCCCTCGTCGGTGCCATCCGCGCTCGCTACGTTGACGCGCGAGTTGGCGGACGACGCATCGGTCGCCTCCGTCATCGGCCCCCTCCCGAGCGCCGACGGCAGCGCGGCGCTGTTCCAGATCGTCCCCACGTCGCGACCGCAGGCCGTCGAGACGAACGACCTTGTCAACCGGATCCGCTCCGACTACGCGCCCGCCGCGGAGTCCGCGGGCTACGCAGTGCACGTGGGCGGCTCGACCGCATCGAACATCGACTTCACCGACAAGATCGCCGCATCGATCCCGCTGTTCTTCGCGCTTGTCGTTGGCCTCGCGATGTTGGTGCTGCTGATCGCGTTCCGCTCTGCGGTGCTTCCGCTCGTTGGCGCGGCGCTCAATCTGTTGAGCGCTGGAGCCGCGTTCGGGATCTCGGTGGCCGTGTTCCAGTGGGGCTGGGGTCACCAGCTCATCGGGCTGGGTGGCGGCGGGCCCATCGAGCCGTTCATCCCGCTGATCCTGTTCGCGCTGCTGTTTGGCCTATCGATGGACTACCAGGTGTTCCTGGTCAGTCGGATGGCCGAGCTGTGGCACGCGACGGGCGACAGCCAGCACGCCGTGCGCCGCGGCCTGTCGGAGGTCAGCCGCGTCATCATCGCCGCATCGAGCATCATGGTGGTGGTCTTCGGGTCCTTCGTGACGTCCGATGCGCGGTTCATGAAGCTGCTCGGACTAGGGCTCGCCGTCGCGATCGCAATCGACGCGTTCGTGATCCGCGTGGTGCTCATGCCTGCGATCATGCGGGTGCTGGGCGCGCGGGCGTGGTGGATCCCCCCGTGGCTCGACCGCATCTTGCCTCACATCGACATTGATGGGCACGATGTCGATGCGCACGATGTCGATGGGCAGGGCAACGCTTCGCTTCCGGCGGCCGATGCAGCGGCGGCCAACGCTCCGGTCACGGATCGCGACGAGCCCGCACTCTCCCACTGAGTGCGTCCACGACGCCGTGCGGAGTCGGGCTCATCCCGGCGCCGCACGGCGCTGCCTGACCTAGGCCACCAGCCGGAAGTGAATCACCTTGGGTGCGCGCGTGAAGACCCACGCGAGTCCTGCGACAACCGCGGGCACGACCACGAGCAAAGTGATCAACTGCAGCCACGGCGCTTCGAGCCTCCCAGTTGCTACATCGCGCATTCCTACCCACGCGACGCCGATGCCGAGCGCCACCCCGATCCAACTTGCGAGCCCCACGGTGATTCCCGCTTGCCACGCCGCCACTCGCTTGGTGAGAGACGGCGAGGCCCCAAGCGAGGTGAGGGTGGCGTCGTCGTGGGCCGCCTCTTGGCGAGCCAAGCCGATCGCGACGGCCGTGCAAGCCCCTGCCATCAGGAGCACTCCGCCGAGCGAGATCAGGGCGTATTGGAGCGCATAGTCGGCTGGTGGTTCTTCCACCGAGAGCCAGACGTCGCCGACCCGGAGAAGAGCGCTCTGGATTTCAGCCTGTTGGTCAGCGCTCAGGCCGCCATCGCGATGGACGAGAACCCGGCTCGGGACGACCGTTGCACCAAGGCCCGCAGCGGTCGCCGTTGAGATGACCGAAGTGAAACCGGATTGGTGCGAGCCAACCGGAAGCGCGACCACGGCGTGCAGACTCACGGAGCGCGACGGCACGGGAAGGTCTCCAGACTCCGGGATGCCCGGCGTGTCGCCCGAGGTGTAATCCCACACATCAAAGGTCGCCGAGTTGCCGTTGACGTACTGGGGCGAAAGAACGACCACCCCCCCATCCGCCAGCATTGCGAGTTCCGTGGACGTCGGCTCGCGCCCCAGCAGAATCCCCAGTTGCTCAGGGCCCCCCACCACGATCCCGGAGGCGAAGATCCCAACATCGCCGTCGCGACCACAGCGGCTATCGGCCGCGACCTCCAGCTCCGTCATGGCCCCACCTCCCGGCAGGTTCTGAGGGCAAATGTTGGGCGCAGGCATCGCCAAAGTGACCACCAATCTGCCCTGGGGATCCGAATTCTGGTCCTGCAACGCATTCACGCCGACGGCGTGCGCATCGGGAGCCACCTCGTTGACGGCGGCCTGGATGCCTGCCGCGTCGACATAATCCGTATGGCCCTCCGTCCCCTGATCAAGTCGCACGGACCCGTCGCCGTAGGGCATCTCATGGGCGATCTGCCCACGCTGAAGCTGCGCCTCGTGGGCAGCCGTGATGCCCCCGAGCGTCGCTGCGACCACCGTGATGGCGATCGCGGCCACGACTGGCACGGTGCGCCCGGCCTGCCTGGCCGCGTCGCGCGCGGCGATGCGGGCGGCCACCCCCAGCGGCGCCAGTGCGCGGGCGAGTATCCGTAAGGCAAGAGGAGCAGCGAACGAAGCACCAGCGAGACCGACAACCACGGCCACGATGGTGAACGACGTCGCTCTGCTTCGCTCCGCATTGGCCAGGTCCGGCGCGATGGCCCATGAGTGCGCGTGGAGGCGAGCGGCCACCGCAAAGAGCGCGACGGCTACCGCCACGAGCGCAACACCAACGATCGTCGGCCAAGCCCTCGGACGTGCAGGCCGGCGACTCCCTCTGAGCGAGGCCACCACGTCCACTCGCGCGGCCATGACCGCCGGAACGAGCGAAGACAGCGCACCCACAACCACGGCAAAGAGCACGACACCCGCCGCGTGCTCCCAAGCAACGTGATAGCCCCACACCGACGCCGCGCCCCAAGGACCCGCATGGTGGAGTTGAAACCACACCCACGCCCAACCGAGGCCGACGCCGAACGGCACGCCGGCCAGCCCTCCGAGCAGGCCGAGCCACACCCCCGTTCCCACGCCAACTCCCACCAGGGTCCCCCGCGCCGCCCCGGTCGCCCCCAAAAGGGCGAGCGAGCGTTGGTTGCTCCTCATGGAGACCACGAACCCCGCGCCAGCCAATAACAGCATCTCGAAGGAGCCAACGCCCGCGGAGGTAGAGATACCGGTGTTACCAGCGGCCTGCGCCAACGCCCCAAGCCCGGAGCCGACGGGCCCGTCGGAGCGTCCAGACTCGATCACGTCACGCGAGACCACTATCAGGCCGTGGGTGTTGAGCCCGGCCTGCTGCTCGGCGGAAATCGACACGCCCGTCACGAACCATGTGCGCGCCGTAGAGTCGTCAACCGCTTCCAAGTCCGCGGGCAGTGCGTAGACCATTCCCGACCAGTAGGCCCCACTGCCGCCGAGTATCCCCACGATGGTGACGTCGTGTGCCGGCCTGCCGATCGCGACCCTGGCTCCTACCGCCACGCCGAGCCTCTTGGCCGCATCGGGCGACAGCATGATTTGTCCAGGCCCGGTGGGTGTGGCGCCCTCGACAACGTGGAACTTTCCCTTGAAGGCCTCATCCCAAGCCTCGCCCACCGTGCCGCCCAGGCGCACCACACGCTCGCCCGTGTCCACCACAGCCCCGTTCGAGTAGTCGAGCGTCAACACCCGTGCCCCTGAGGGCAGAAGCGACGACACGTCGGCAAAGGGGGCGTTGGCAGCGTAGGGAGTAAAGGACCCGCCATACTCGCCGGTGATGGAATCCTGCATCACTGTGACGCCGTCTGGGGCCCCCAGAGAGATCCGGGCCTGTGTGGCGCCGAGCTCACTGTTGATGAACTCGCTGGCGGTGGGGTTCTGGCTCGCGAAGACAGTGCCGATCATCATCATCACCATCGACGGCAATGCGACCAGGGTCACGATGAGTAAGGACTTGCGGGGATTCTTTCGCAGTTGCTTTCCCGCGATGCGAAACGCCGCGGCCGACCGCCGCAGCGGTCCGAACACGCCGGTCACTAGGCTCCGCCCACCAGGAAGCGGTCGGGTGTCACTGCCGACGCCTGATCGACGATGCGGCCGTCGGCCAAGTACACGATGCGGTCGGCCCAGGCCGCGTGACGCGCGTCGTGAGTCACGAGCACTACCGCGGCGCCGTCGTCGGCGCGCTCGCGAAGAACCTGGAGCACGCCGTCTCCCGTGACCGAGTCGAGCGCGCCGGTTGGTTCGTCGGCGAGAAGGAGTCTCCTCTTGCCGACGATTGCCCTGGCGATCGCGACCCGCTGGCGTTGACCGCCGGAGAGGTCGTCGGGGTAGGCGCTACCGCGCTCCCTCATACCCACCACGGCTAGCGCGCGCCGCGCCTCGGAGCGACTCGTGGCAGCGGCGGTGCCCGCCAGGTCGAGCGGGAGGGCGACGTTCTCAAGAACGGTGAGCGCCGGCATGAGGTTGAAGTCTTGGAACACGAAGCCGACACGTTCCCTTCGCACGCGCGCGAGACCCTTGGCTCGCAACGAGCCCAGCTCCAGGCCGCCCACACATACGGTGCCCGAGGTCGCTGACAAGAGCCCGCCGGCAATGGTGAGCAGCGTCGACTTGCCCGAGCCCGACGTGCCCATGACGGCAATCATCTCGCCGGCGTTGACGTCCAGCGACACACCCGCGAGCGCAGCGACGCTCGTCTCCGCTTCCCTGTAGACCTTGGTGACGTCGCGCAGTGAAAGCATCGGACCGTCGGCCTCGGCGGGACTGCGCCGCGTGCGGAGGCCGCTCACGACAGCGCGCCTTCGCGATCGGCGGGAGCCCGGCTGGCCGGGGTGGCCCCTACGGATGAACCTCTCTTGATGAGTCCCCTCGCCAACCGCGTCTCCGTGTGGTCGAGCCAACGAATCTCGGCCTCCGCGCGGAAGATGAGCGAGTCGGCTACAAGGGCCCAGGCATCGTCGTCGATCTGGGCCGTGCGGCGTGCCCGGTTGAGTCCCTGCAGGGTCTCCATGGTTGAGTGCCTTTGCGCCTGGATCACCTTGGCCACATCGGCCCCAGGTATCGACACCGCCAGCGCGATCTTCATCGCGACATCGTCGCGGCCCGGGCTGGGGTGCGGGGTGGGAGTGAGCCACCATTCGTCGGCCGATGCCCGCCCGGCTTCGGTGAGGCAGTAGTGCACGTGCCCCTCCGGGTCGGGCTCACGACGCTCGACTAGCCCGGACTTCTCGAGCCGGTCGAGCGTCGTGTAAACCTGGCCGATGTTGAGCGGCCAGGCGCCCCCCGTGCGCGCCTCAAAACCAGCGCGCAGTTCGTAGCCGTACTGCTCCCCCTCGGTGAGCAGCGCCAGCAACGCTTGTTTGATCGACATGTCTTCCCCCATACATACTCGGTATGTGCATACTACGTATGCCACGACGAGCGCGCAAGAGGAATCCCACTTTTGGACGATGCACGTCGCGCCGCGATGGCCGTAACCTAGGCGCATGCCCACGCATCTGAGGAAGGTCGCGATCGCCAGGCTCGGCGCGTCTGCGCTCGTGCTCGTCGCGCTCGGGCTCACCCTCACCGACACGTCGGGCCTCGTCCCAGCGCGCGTGATCGATCTCCTCGGCTACTACACGCTGCAGGCCAACGTCATCGCACTCTTCGTGTGGGTGGCCTCGACCTTCGCAGCGACGCGACCCACAACGGCGCGCGTGGAGACGGGGCTCGAGTACGCGCGGGCCTTCGCCACAGCCAACCTCGTGCTCGTGGCCGTCATCTACTGGTCGATGATCGCGCCTCTTGGCCTGCAGGCTGGCCCGCAACTGGTGACCGTCATGGTCATCTCCCACATCATCACGCCTGTGTACGCCTCGATCGACTACCTCGTGATCGGCCACGACAAGCCGCTGCCTTTGCGTGGCTGGTGGTGGTTCTTCGCCATCCCGACGGCGTGGATCGCCACCGCGGTCGCACGCGCCTATGCGGGCGGCTGGATTCCGTACGACTACTTAGACCCGGCGCGGGGAATGCGCGCGATCGTGCGCACGGTGTCGTGGCACGGGCTTCTACTTGCGGCCTTAACGTTCGCCGCGCTCAGGGTCAGGGCCTTGCGGACCGTTTCGCACACGTGGCAATCCGTCGCGCTTGCCGAGGCGCCAGTACCGCTAGATGCTGCCCGCTCTTAAACGATGCCCGCTATTAAATGACGATCGCGCCGTCGCGTAGCGAGGCTTCCCAGTGCGACTTCTCGCGCGCCGCGAGGATGGACATCACGCCCCAGAGGCCGAGGTCATCGATGTATCCGACCACGGGGATGAACGCCTCTGGCACAAGGTCGATGGGTGACAGCACGTAGAGAACGGTGCCAATGGCAGCTATCCAGGACAGCGGTGAAAGTTTCCACTCACCCTTGACGATCGCCTTGAAGAACTTGCCCCACATGTTCACTGCCCGCCTTTCATTCACTTTGGGTGACGCGCCCGGGCCCCTCAGGGCGCGGTCACGTGCGACTACTGGACCTCGCGCAGCTGGCCGGTGTGTACGTCAAAGACAAAACCCCGCACCTGGGTCGCGTCCACCAGGAAGGGGCTGCGCTGAAGTCGCGTCATCGATTGCTTGAGGTCCGCGTCGAGGTCTGAAAAGCTCTCGGGGCTCCACGTGGGCTTGAGCCCCGTCTCGTCGAGCAACTCATTGCGGAGCTCATCATCGGTGAATGTGAGGGCGCCACAATCGGTGTGGTGGATCAGGATGATCTCGCGGGTCCCGAGCTTGCGCTGCGAGATGGTGAGGGAGCGGATCACGTCGTCGGTGACCACGCCGCCCGCGTTCCTGATGATGTGTGCGTCGCCGATGTCGAGCCCAAGCATCGCAAAAGTATCAAGTCGCGAGTCCATGCACGCCACGATGGCCAGCTGACGCGCAGGCGCGAGCGGGCGGTCGGGAATGTACTGGGCCGCATAGGCCTTGTTGTGCCCCAAGAGTTCGTCTGTGATTCCCATGGCGCTAACCGTAACCGCCAACCCCGCTAGTCTGTGCACCTCGAAACGTTTCGATTTTGGCCGCCCCGACGGAGCTCTGGTCGCGGCATGGACACGGAGGCACTCATGGCCCGCATCTTCATCACCGGCTCTACACGGGGAATCGGTGCCGAGACCGCACGTCAACTGATCTCTCGGGGCCACGAGGTCGTGCTGCACGCCCGCGACGCCTCGCGCGCCGACGCGGCACGGACGGAGTTCCCCGCGGCCCACGGGGTGGCCGTGGGAGAGCTCGACAGCCTCGAGTCGACGACGGCGCTTGCGTCGGCCGCCAACGACCTGGGCCCCTACGACGTGATCATTCACAATGCGGGAATTGGTGGTGGGGTACCCCAGCGCGCCATCACCTCGGCCGGGCTCGAGCGCATCTTCCACATCAACGTGGTGGCGCCCTACGTCCTCACCGCGCTCATGCCGCTCCCCAGCCGCGCCGTCTACGTGACGTCCGGCCTAGAGGCCGACGGCACGTGGGAGGCAGGCGACCTCCAGTGGGCGACGCGCGAGTGGAACGGCATGAAGGCGTACTCGGACTCAAAGCTGCACGACCTGATGCTCGCGTTCGAGGTGGCATCACGCCACCCGGAGGCCATCGTGAACGCCGTGGACCCCGGCTGGATCAAGACCGATATGGGCGGCCCCCAGGCCCCCGACCCTGTCGACCTTGGCGCCGAGACCCAGGTGTGGCTCGCCACCTCGGACGACCCTGCGGCCACCGCATCGGGCCGCTACGTCAAGCGCCGCGAGGTCCACGAACCCAACGCCAGCGGTCGGGACGTCGCCGCCCGCGCGGCACTCATAGCCGAACTCGAAAGGCTCACAGGGATTCCCCTGCCGTAGCCGTAGCCGTAGCCGTAGCCGTGGCGGCCGCAGCCGCAGCAATCACCAAGCGATCGTGACCGCAAAACGTACGGGCCCGCATCGGCGCAAGAGCGCGATGCGGGCCCGCCGTCGAGCGAGTCGAAGGGGTTGCTAACGCGTGCCTGCGCGTCGCTTGTTGACCACGTCGAACGCCACAGCGGCCACAAGGACAAGGCCCTTCACGATCTGCTGGGTGCCCAGGCCGTAGCCCAGGAGCAGCATCCCGTTTGACAGGACGGCCATGACCAGACCACCGACGATCGCGCCGGTCACACGACCGACGCCGCCGGTCACGGCCGCACCACCGATGAACGATGCCGCGATCGCGTCTAGCTCGAACAGGTTTCCTGCACCGGGCTGGGCTCCGTTGAGTCGTGCCGAGAAAAGCACGCCCGCCACACCGGCCAGGAAGCCCATGTTGAGCATGATGCCAAAGTTGACCCACTTGACCTTGACGCCCGAGAGCGTGGCGGCCGCGAGGTTGCCACCGATGGCGTAGACGTGACGGCCGAATATCGTGCGCGTCGTGACCACCGTGTAGATCATCACGAACGCGCCCAGGATGATCAGCACGTATGGGAGGCCACGTGCGTGAGCGAGCTGCCATGCGAACCACATGACCACTGCAGACACGATCAGGATCTTGACGATGAACAGGGGCAGCGCAGCCACCGGCTGGTTGTATGCCATGCGAGCCCGACGGGCACGGTACGAACTCACCGCGTAGCCGACAAGTGCAATGGCGAAGATGACCAGCGTAAAGAGGTCGTAGCCGTTGCCGCCAAACCAGCCGTTGATGAACCCATTGCCGATGTCCTGGTAGGCCTTGGGGAAGCCAGACAGCGACACATTGTTAAGCACCTTCCACGTGAGACCGCGGAAGAGGAGCATGCCTGCAAGCGTCGTAATGAAGGCGGGTATCCCCACGAAGGCGACCCAGAAGCCCTGCCACACTCCCACGAGGAGGCCCACTGCAATGGCGGCGAGTACGCCCACCCACCAAGGCTGATCATTCTTGATCACGAGCACCGCGGAAACGGCGCCCGCAAGGGCCGCGACCGACCCCACCGACAGGTCGATATGCCCGCCGATAATGACGATCACCATGCCGATGGCAAGAACCAGGATGTAGGTGTACTGCAACACCAGGTTGGTGATGTTGTTGGCGAGGAGCAGATCGCCGTGAGTCAGAATGGCGAATAGCACCACGATGGCCACGAAGGCAACGAAGATGCCGCTCTGCCGGAGACTCCCGACGACTCGACCACCCAGGCCAGCCTGGCCGCCCGGCTCTGCCAAGGGGGATGCGGTGACGCGAGTCGTCGCGGTGTCATTCGGGTTGGCGTTGTCCGACATGGCTCGCCTACTCCTTGTCTCCGGCGCCTGATTGCGCCGAGGTTCGTTCTTGGGTCATGAGCTTCATGAGGGACTCCTGCGTCGCGTCGGCGACGTCAAGCTCTCCCGTGACTCGCCCGAAGGCGATGGTGTAGATGCGATCACAGTTGCCAAGCAGCTCCGGCAACTCGGATGAGATGACGATCACCGCCTTGCCCTCGGCCGCCAGGCGATTCACGATCGTGTAAATCTCGTATTTGGCGCCCACGTCAATGCCGCGCGTAGGTTCGTCCAGGATCACAACATCGGCGTCCGTGTATATCCACTTGGACAACACAACCTTCTGCTGGTTCCCACCGGACAATAGTCCTGTCACCTGCATCACCGAAGGCGTCTTAATGTTCATCGAATTGCGGAAATCCTCGGCAACCTTGATCTCCTCGTTACCGTTGACGAAGCCTCGCGTGGTCATCTTGCCGAGCGCCGCACCGGAAATGTTGCGGCGCACGTCCTCGATCAGGTTCAGGCCAAAGCGCTTCCTGTCCTCTGTGGCATATGCGATGCCGTTCGAGATCGCATCCGACACGGTGCGTAGTCGAAGTTCCTTGCCGTTCTTGAAGATGCGCCCCGAGTGCCCACGACCGTATGCGCGGCCAAAGAGACTCATGGCGAGTTCCGTGCGACCAGCGCCCATAAGGCCTGCAAGCCCCACCACTTCACCGGCCCTCACATAGAAGGACGCGTTGTCGACCACAATGCGGTCCTGCTGGGTGGGGTGATACACGGTCCAGTTCTCGACCCGGAAGACCTCCTCGCCGATGTTTGGCGTGCGCTCCGGATAGCGGTGCTCGAGATCTCGGCCCACCATCCCGCGAATGATGCGGTCTTGGTCGGCTCCTGGATCCGACATGTCGAGGTGCTCGATCGTCTTGCCGTCACGGATCACCGTGGTGGTGTCGGCGATGGCCTCGATCTCATTGAGCTTGTGCGAAATCATGATGCACGTGATTCCGCGAGCCTTGAGCGAGCGCAAAAGGTTAAGCAAATGTGCGGAGTCGGTGTCGTTGAGTGCCGCAGTCGGCTCATCAAGGATCAGCAACTTGACCTCTTTGGAAAGGGCCTTCGCGATCTCGATGAGCTGCTGCTTGCCCACTCCCAGCTGATTGATGGGCGTCATGGGATTCTCGTAGAGTCCCACTTGGGCCATGAGCTCCTGGGCCTCGTGGTTAGCACGGTTCCAGTCGATGAGGCCCAGTGCGTTGCGTCGCTCGTTGCCCAAAAAGATGTTTTCGGCGATCGTGAGGCGGGGGATCAAGGCAAGTTCTTGGTGAATGATGACGACTCCGGCACGCTCGGAATCGTTCAGCGAGTGAAACTTGACGTGCTCGCCTTCGAAGATGATGTCCCCGTCATACGTTCCGTGCGGGTACACACCTGAGAGGACCTTCATCAGGGTCGATTTGCCTGCGCCGTTTTCGCCGCAAATCGCGTGAATTTCGCCTTGTTCGACCTTCATGCTGACGTGAGACAACGCGAGTACGCCAGGGAACGTCTTCGTGATGTCACGCATCTCAAGAATGGTGGGCACGTGCCTACCTCCATTGGTCGGTTCGTGTAGATCGTTGCCACGACACTCGGGTCGTGGGTGGGACGTTCCGGTACCGGGCCAGAGTGCACCCGGTACCGGAACGAAGAGACCAGCTGTCTTAGCCTTAGACTCCGGCTGCGACCTGGTCGGCCGTCCAGTAACCCGAGTCAACGAGCAAGCTCGTGATCGTGTCTGCGTAGACGATGTCGGAGTCGAGCAGGAAGGACGGAACAACCTTGACGCCGTTGTCGTACGTCTTGGTGTCGTTTGCCTCGGGCTCGTTGCCATCAAGGTATGCCTGCGTCACAACGATCGCCTGAGCGGCGAGCTTGCGGGTGTCCTTGAAGATCGACGCGAACTGCACGCCATCAGCGACGAGCTTGACGGAAGCGATCTCCGCATCCTGACCGGTGACAGCGGGGAAGCCGTTGCCGACGGTGCCCGAGTATCCGCCGTTCTGAAGCGAGGTGATGATTCCGCGGGAGATGCCGTCGTATGGCGACAGCACGCCGTCAATCTTGGAGCCGTCAGCATACGTCGACGTCAACAGGTTGTCCATGCGGGCCTGGGCGACTTCCTGGGCCCAACGGAGCGTTGCGACCTGGTCGATGGCGGTTTGACCCGACTTCACGACGATCGTTCCTGCGTCAATGTACGGCTTCAGGGTGTCAACCGCGCCATTGAAGAAGAAGAAGGCGTTGTTGTCATCGAGCGAACCAGCGAACAGTTCGACGTTGAACGGACCGGTAGCAGCGCCCTTTGAGCCGTCCTCCTTGAGCAGGCCGAGTCCGACGAGTAGCGAGGTGGCCTGCTGAACGCCCACCTTGTAGTTGTCGAACGTCACGTAGAAGTCGACGTTTGCAGAGTCGCGGATCAGGCGGTCATAAGCGAGAACCTTGATGCCCTTCGCTGCGGCGGCTTCAAGTTGTGTCGACAGCGCGGTGCCGTCGATGGCCGCAATGATCAGAACCTTGGAGCCGTTGAGGATCATCTTGTCGACCTGCTGAGACTGGGTGGGAATGTCGTCGCCCGCGTACTGGAGGTCGACCTTGTAGCCGAGGTCCTCGAGCCCTGACTTGACGGCGGCGCCGTCGGCAATCCAGCGCTCAGAGGTTTCGGTAGGCATTGAGACGCCGATGAGGGTGTCGGTGGCAGGTGCTGCGCCAGTTGTTCCGGGGGCGGCCGACGTATTGGTGGTACCGGCTCCCGAGCCGCCACAAGCGGCGAGTGACAGTGCCATCACGCCGGCGGCAGCCACAGCGTATAGCTGCTTCGCGTTCATTTCTCCTCCTTGAGATCCACCCCACGTGAGCCGTGGGAATGGTGGTTCTCGAATTATGTTCACGTTCACATCGCGGTGTCAATCGCTCAGGGTCACGATTCGGTTAAGGCGTGACGTCGCCGCGACAAACCCGGAGAGGCCGCGGCCCGTGCGGCTAGGCGCGTTCAGACGTCTGCGGGGCGGCGACCGACGCTCGCACGATCAGCTCAGCAGGAAGCGGCGTTGTGTCCGGCAGTTCGTGACCACTGATGGCGGCGACGAGGAGTTCGACGGCCAGCTCGCCGACCGCAGGGAAGTCCTGCCTAATCGTGGTGAGTGGCGGAAGAATGAATGCCGATTCGGGGATGTCGTCGAAGCCGATCACCGACATGTCGTCCGGAATCCGCAGCCCAGCATCGACAAGCGCGCGAATCAGACCCAAGGCCATCTGGTCATTTCCGCAGAAGACCGCGGTGGCCGAGGGGTCAAGCTGGGGAGCGAGCTCATATCCCGATCGCGCCGTCCAGTCCCCGTATAGCGTCGGCAGGGACGCGAGTCCGCGGCGTTCCAGCTCGACGGCGACGGCGTCCACCCGCAGTCGCGCCTCGGTCGACAGCGGCGGCCCTGCCACGTGCTGGATTCGCTTGTGGCCGTGGCTCACCAGGTGGGCGATCGCCAAGGCAACGCCCTCCTCCTGGTTGACAGACACCGACCAGGGTCCGCGTTCGTCTCCCGTCAGCAGGTACGCGACGGGCACCTTGATCTCATAGCCGTCGATCACATCCAAGACGTCGCGCACGGCGGCCAGGACTACGAGCGCTTCGATGGCGTGGTCAAAGAGGAAGTCAAGCCCGTTGGTGACGGATGCCGTGTCCTCGGGCGTCACGGTGATGAGCGGCTGAAAGCCCGCCTCCCTGAGCGCCCGTTCCACCGCGTACAGGCTCGACGTCGGGCCAAAGTTAGGGGTGTTCGGGACCAACACGCCGATGGCCTGGGATCGGCCCAACACGAGGCTGCGCGCGGCGTTGTTGCGGCGGTAGCCGAGCTCCTCGATGGCTTCCAGGACATCGGCCTTGGTTCCGGGCCTGACCCCTGCAAAGCCGTTGAGAACACGCGAAACGGTCTGGTGCGACACCCCTGCGCGAGTGGCGACGTCGTGCATGCTTGGCGCGCGCTCGGCCTTGGGCACGCGCGATGAACGCGTTCCTGCCATCTCAAACCCCCGCTCACCAACGATGAGAATGCGGCCTGCCTCCTCGACTCGGGTGCAGAACTCGCCGACTTGGCTGCGAAAAACTGTTCCACATCTGGCCGATGTTCACGATAACATCAGTCGAAGAACTCTTTCGATGAATGATAGCGGGCTGGCGCGAACTAGCTGAGAATGGAGCCCCTGCAATGACGCATGGCAGCGAAGCGGCACACGCAGAGGCCGCATTTGTTGCGGCATTTGGATCCCCAGCTGGGGAGGTCTGGTCGGCGCCAGGGCGCGTCAATCTGGTCGGGGAGCACACCGACTACAACGACGGCTTTGTCCTTCCCTTCGCCATTGACCGACGCACCACCTGCGCCGCCCGCCTCACCGCAGGGTCCACGATCCGCGTCACGTCAACCCATTCGGCCGATGTCATCGCCGTGGAGCTCGACGCGCTTGACCCGGGCATCCTCGATGGGTGGTCGGCCTATCCCCTGGGCGTCGCATGGGCCCTGCGCGAGGCAGTGGTCGCGACAGGAGGGGCTGTCACCATCACCGGCTGCGACATTGCGATCGCGTCCGACGTCCCCATCGGCGCGGGCCTCTCGTCGTCGGCCGCAATCGAATGTGCTGTTGCGGTGGCCCTCAACGAGTTGTGGGGCCTGGGCCTCGAGCCGATGGACCTTGTGCTCGCGTGCCAGCGCGCCGAAAACATCGCGGTGGGCGCGCCCACCGGAATCATGGACCAGACAGCGTCGCTCTATGGCGTCGAGGACCACGCCGTGCTGCTCGACTGCCAGACGCGCGCGGTGCACACCGTCGAGCTCGGCTTTGCCGAGGCCGGCCTGTCCCTCATGGTGATCGATTCCAAGGTGGAGCATGCGCATGCGACGGGCGGCTACAAGGAACGCCGAGCCGACTGCGAGCGAGGAGCCGCCGAGCTGGGTGTCACCACGCTTCGAGAGCTCACGTCCGCGGATCTGCCGCGCGCGCAGGCACTGCTCGACGAGCGCGTCTTCCGGCGGGTGCGCCACGTCGTGACCGAGAACGAGAGAGTTCTGGCGACCGTCAACGCGCTGGCCACCCAAGGCCCCACCGCCATCGGCCCCTTCATGCTCGCGTCGCACGCCTCAATGCGCGACGACTTCGAGATCTCGGTACCCGAAATCGACGTTGCGGTCCAGGCCGCGATGGACGCTGGCGCACTCGGCGCACGGCTCACCGGCGGAGGCTTCGGCGGTGCGTCCATCGCCCTGGTTCCCACGGCTCAGTGGGACACCATCGCCCAAGCGGTGCAAGACGCGCTCGCTGCACGCTCAATGCCTGAGCCTCAAATCTTTGCCGTGAGACCATCGGACGGAGCACGGCGCGACGAATGAAGGAGACACCTATGAGTTCACGATGGCTGGTTACCGGAGGCGCAGGGTACATCGGCGCGCACATCGTGCGAGCGCTGAGCGCCGCGGGAATGACTCCCGTGGTGCTGGACGACCTTTCCTCGGGGATGGCGGCCTTCGTTCCAGAGGGAGTGCCCTTTGTGCGCGCCTCGATCCTTGACACCGAGGCCATCGTCGAGGCCCTTCGCGAGCACAACATCGATGGCGTCATCCACTGTGCGGGATTCAAGTACGCGGGAGAATCGGTCTCGCGTCCGCTTCACACGTACCGCCAAAACGTCACTGGAACCGAGAGCCTGCTCGACGCGATGGCCCGTGAGGGCGTCTCCCGCCTCGTGTTCTCATCCTCTGCCGGGGTCTACGGGACTCCTCCCGTCGAGCGGGTCACTGAAGACACCGCGACTGCTCCAGAGTCTCCGTACGGAGAGTCGAAGCTCATCGGCGAATGGCTCATTCGAGACCAGGTGCGTGCCACCGCGGGAACTGAAGCGCCCCTGGCGGCCACGAGCCTGCGGTACTTCAACGTCGTGGGCTCCGGCGGCGACGGCGTGTATGACGCCTCGCCCCACAACCTGTTCCCCAAGGTCATCGCCGCACTCGCTGCAGGCAAGGCGCCGCGGATCAACGGCACCGACTACGCGACGCCAGATGGCACCTGTGTGCGCGATTACGTGCACGTGAGCGACATCGCCGCCGCCCACGTCGTCGCCGCTCGCAAGCTTTCCGCGCGCGAGGCCTTGGCGCCCGTGTACAACCTGGGATCCGGCGAGGGCGCCTCCGTGAGCGAGCTCGTCACCGAACTCCAACGCGCGGCAGGCTCCGCCGCACAACCCGTGATCGGGCCACGACGTGAGGGCGACCCCGCCCGCATCGTGGCAGACGGCCAGCTCGCCGCGCGGGACCTCGACTGGGCGACACGCCACTCGTTGAGGGACATGGCCGCGAGCGCGTGGGCGGCGCGTCCCTGAGCCTTGGGGACTTCTCGCGACCCGGGGACCACCTACCTATACCACCAGGGACCTTCTGCCCCTAGAGTTCGAAACGACCGGGTGCACTGGCAGGCCCGGCTCGGGACTATTCAAAGGTGAAGGAACCCCTCAATGGCAACTCTTGACACACTCAAGGGCTTTTTCAGTTGGCAGGTCCACGGCAACGGCAAGCGCGTAGGCGTTGGCAAGGCCGTAGCGCCCGACGAGCGCCTCAGCTACCCGCGCACGATAGGCATAGGCGCCCAGCACGTGCTCGCCATGATGGGTTCAACGCTGCTCGTCCCCGCGATCACGGGGATGCCCGCCGCCACCACGCTGTTCTTCAGTGCGGTCGGCACGGCGCTCTTCCTCATGATCACAGGCAACAAGGTGCCCTCCTACCTTGGCTCGAGCTTCGCGTTCATCGCGCCTCTCGCCGCTGCCGGCGTGACGGCTGCCAACGCCCCCCTCGATGCTGCAGCGATCGGCAAGGGCCTCGGCGGAATCCTGCTCGCCGGAATCCTGCTCGCCGGCGTGGGCGCACTAGTGCACTACGTGGGAGCCGACTGGATTCAAAGGATCATGCCCCCCGCCGTGACCGGCACCATCGTCGCCCTCATCGGGCTGAACCTCGCCGGCGCAGCCAAGGGCATGTGGGACGCGAGCCCCTGGACCGCACTGGTGACCCTCGCTGCCGTCTTGCTGCTCATGGTCATCTCAAAGGGCTTCTTGGGACGCATCGCGATCCTTGCCGGGGCCGTGCTCGGCTCGATCTTTGCCGCCATTCGCGGCGAATGGAAGGGTGCCGGGGACGTCATCGGCGCCGCCGACTGGTTCGGCCTGCCGACGTACTACCACCCCACATTCCACTCCTCAGTCATGGTGGCGTTCATCCCCGTGGTGATCGTGCTCATCGCCGAGAACATCGGCCACGTGAAGTCCGTCGCGGCGATGACCGACAGGAACCTGGACCCTGTCACGGGCCGCGCGCTCTTTGCCGACGGCGTTGCCACGACCATTGCCGGCCTCGGCGGAGGTTCGGGTACCACCACGTACGCCGAGAACATCGGCGTGATGGCGGCGACCCGCGTCTACTCGACGCTCGCATACTGGGTAGCCGCGGCGTTCGCGCTCATCCTGAGCCTGGTGCCGAAGTTCGGGGCAGTCGTCTCGGTGATTCCTGGGGGCGTGCTCGGTGGACTCGCCACCTTGCTGTTTGGCCTCATCGCCGTCCTTGGCGCCCGCATCTGGGTTCAGGCCGGTGTGAACTTCTCGCACCCCGTGAACCTGGTGACGGCCGCGGTGGCGCTCATCATCGGCACCGCAAACTACACGGCACACTGGGGCTCGATGGTTTTCGAGGGCATCGCTCTTGGCACGATCGCCGCCCTCGTGATCTACCACGGCCTGTCGTGGGTCGCCAGGGTGCGCGGCACTCAGGACCAGCCTCCGACAACCCCAGCGCTTGTGGAGGCCGATGTCGTGGCCGTCAGGGCCGCTGCGGGCAAGTCGACCGTCAGGCCGCCCGTCAAGCCGCCTGTCAAGCACCAGACCAAGAAGAGGTAGCTCTCACGACGACGAACGCCGCGCCCCTGTTGCAAGGGGCGCGGCGTTCTCGCGTGCCAGCAAACCTAGCCCCAGCCAAGTGCGTGCAGCCTCTCGTCGTCGATTCCAAAGTGGTGGGCGATCTCATGCACCACCGTCACGGCGACCTCATCCCTCACCTCGTCAACCGTGTCGCACATCGACAGCGTGGGGTTGCGATAGATGAAGATGCGATCGGGAAGCTCGCCAAACCCCCAGTCGCTCCCCCTGTCCGTGAGCGAGACTCCGTCGTACAGGCCAAGGAGCTCAGGGTCGCCGTCAGGCGAGTCGTCCTCGATGAGGATCACGACGTTATCGACCAGGTCGAGCAGGTCCCCCGGCACCAACTCAATGGCGTCGTCGACTGCTTGTTCGAAGTCCTCGCTCGACATCTGCACCATGGGACCATTGTGGCGGTACGGCGCGCTGAGGGCGACGCAAGTGGACCGGCACCGCCGCAGACCCCTATCATGGTCACCCAGGCATTTTCGTAGCTCGGCCCCCATCGTCTAGCGGCCTAGGACGCCGCCCTTTCACGGCGGTAGCACGGGTTCGAATCCCGTTGGGGGTACTCCGGTTCATCGGACATGGTTTACACTTTTTTCTGGTCTCCCCGGAGACCGTTTGGCCCTGTAGCGCAGTTGGTTAGCGCGCCGCCCTGTCACGGCGGAGGTCGCGGGTTCAAGTCCCGTCAGGGTCGCGGCTGGTGGGCCCCTTTCACGAAAGGGGCCTTCTTTGCAAGGGAGGGAAACCTCCTAGGCTCTGTAGCTCAGTTGGTAGAGCGCACGACTGAAACTCGTGAGGTCACGGGATCGACGCCCGTCGGAGCCACCACTGAAGCCCCGCTGATGTAGCGGGGCTTCTCGCATCCACCGCCACAACGCACGATGTCCCGGGCGGTTCGCTCCTAGGACCCCACGCCATTCCCCAGTTCCACGGCTGCCAGTTCTCCCGCCACGCGCAGCCACTGCTCCGGATGGGTGAGCGCCTGGCTCACAAAGCCCGCCTGTTCGACCAACGACGTCGCCCACACCGCGGGCCGCTCGGCCAGCCGACCCGCGATGACGGCCGCCCGGGTGCCCGTGTCCGCGGCCCGCCTCAACACGTGGCCAACCACCTTGCCTCCCAGCGACTGCGCGTCGTATTGCCCCTCGCCCGTAATCACCAGGTCCACCTCGGCAATGGCTTCCCACAATCCGGTCAGACGTTGCAGGTGGTCCGCGCCCGGCTCGATGCGCGCGCCCCACACGGTCGCGAAGCCAAAGGCCGTACCGCCCGCCGCTCCTGCGCCAGGGGCATCGGCGTCGCCGCCCAGTAGCCGCGCATAGTGGGCCAGCGCATCGTCGAGGACTCGCACGTCGTCAGCGCTTGCGCCCTTCTGTGGCCCAAACACCGCGGCCGTTCCCGCGGGACCAAGGAGCGATGCGGTCACATCGGTGAGCAGGACCACGCCGCCTCGGGGCGGCGCTCGTAAGCCCGAGCGGTCCACCTCGTGGAGATCAGCGAGTGCCCCTCCGCCCCTCGTCAGGGGAGCGCCCGACGCGTCGCGCAAGAGCAGGCCAAGAGCGGTGAGCGCGCCCGAGCCCCCATCCGTCGACGCCGAGCCCCCTAGCGTGACCACGAGCGACGTGGCGCCCGCTTCAAGCGCCGCCGCGATGGTCTGGCCAAGCCCGCGCGTCGAACTTCCGAGCGGGTCGAGTTGCTGCATCAGCGGCAAACCGCACATCTGGGCGAGCTCCACCACCGCGGCGCCGTTGGGAAGCATCAGCCACTCGCCGCGTGTGGGACGCCCGTCGGGGCCATCGACGGGGAAGACCCCGTGCCGATGCGCGCCGTCAACGCACGCCTCGATCGCGTCCAGGGTGCCCTCGCCGCCATCCGCCTGCGGCATGAGGATCAGCTCATCGCCTGGACGAACATTGCGCCATCCCGCGGCAATAGCCCTCGCCGCAGCATCGGCGGTCACCGAGCCCTTGAACGAGTCGGGCGCGATCGCGACTCTCATCTTGGAAGTCTAGGACGGCCGCGGCCAAGCCCCTGGGGCGCGCCGTGCCCCGTGAACCGTCGCGCCCCGCATGCGATCAAGGCAAGATGACCACGGTCATCCGTGATGATGGACTCACGCGTTTGCGCTCACGTACCGATACCAGGTGTACTTAAGGGACATACCTAGGAGGAACCATGATGTCCGGAGGCTTCGGCAAGTACGTTGTCAACGCCCTGGTGGCGGCGACCGCTGGTCGCGTGACCGGAATCCTGCGCGGCGAACTCGAGGACGCGAAGCTGGAAATGCAGACCAAGGCCAAGGGCCTCGGCATCGGCGCCGCATTCGTCGCCCTCGCGGCAACCTTCATGTTCTTCGCGACCGGGGTGTTCTTGACCGCAGCCGTGATCGGGCTTTCCAACGTATGGCCGGCTTGGCTGGCCGCGCTGGTCGTTGGCGGTGCAATCCTGGTCATCGCAGGCATCTTCATTGCGATCGGTGCCGCAAAGATCAACAAGAACAAGGACTTGCGGCCCGAGCGCGCGATCGCACATCTGACCAAGTTCTTCGCTCGCTGATCAAAGTCGCCGCGCGCTGAGCAGGCTCGCTGCGCGCTGAGCAGGCTCGCTGCGCGCTGAGCAGGCTCGCTGCGCGCTGAGCAGGCTCGCTGCGCGCTGAGCAGATTCACCACGCCTTAGGCCAGGTCGGCCTCGGGCGCTCCCGCCGGCTCCGCAATGCGTGGATGCGGCCCCTTGCGCGAGGTCCTGCCCGCAAGCCACACGCCTCCGAGCACGATCACCACGCCCAGCGGCTCGTACCAGTGAAGGCTCTCTCCGAGAACGAGGATGCCCAGGGTCGTGGCGACCACAGGGACAAGATAGGTGACCGATGCTGCGGTCGTGGCGCCCGCCATCTTCACGACGCGCCAGAACATCACGTACGCGAACGACGTGCCGAACACCCCCAGGCATACGAGCCCCCACAGCGCGGAGCCAGAAGGAGAAAACGCGTTGGGCTCGGGCGATCCGCTGAGAAGCGCGACCGGCGCCAAGATCACCGCGGACAACCCCACTTGGGTCATTGCGAGCGCCTCGGGCCGCGCAGAGACCCTGCCGAGCAGCATGCGTGACATCGCCCCGCCCACGCCGTAGAAGGCCGTGGCTGTCAGCATCAGCACGGTGCCCTCGAGCGAGAACTCGTGAACGTCCCACGCCCCCACCAAGACCGCGATGCCGCCAGCACCTACTAACAGCCCGACCAGCTGTGGCCTCGTTGTCCGCTCCGCGGGAATGAGCAACGCCACGAAGACGGCGGTCCACAACGGCGTGGTGGCGTTGAGCAGGCTCGCAAGGATCGAGGTGATTTGCTGCTCGGCCATGGGGATGAGGACCATCGGCACCACGGACATCCCGATGGCTGTCGCCGCGATGCCCCCCACGGTCTTCCACCCGAATCCAGGCCACGACCGAAACACGGCAACGATTCCGACGAGTACCACGGCGCCCACCGCGAGTCGTCCAAAGCCAACCTGGGCTGGAGTGAAACCGCGCAAGGCGATCTTGATGAACAGGAACGACGATCCCCATCCGAGGGCCGCGATCGCGAGCGACGGCAGCCACGCCCGCATCGGGGCCGAAGCGGGGCTCACCTCACGCCCTGCGTGGGCGTTGTGGGACTGGGCACATGGGCGGGCGTATGGGCTGGGGTATGGGCGGGCGTATGGGCTGGCGCGAGGGCGCCGGGATGGGCCGCGGCTGCGGCCCTCTTGATTGCCGCCGAGTCGCCTCCCGCCTCAAGCGCGAGCATGGCCGCCTTGATGGGTGCGCCGCCGTAGCCATACGACCCAAGCCTTCCCCCCGCGTTCACCACCCGATGACAAGGAACAAAGGGCGCTATCGCATTGTGCGAGCACGCGGTGCCGACCGCGCGCATCGCGCGCGGGCTTCCGGCGGCCTCGGCCAGTTCTTTGTATGAAAGCGGCTCGCCTGCAGGAACGTGCCGCAGTGTCTCCCATACCTTTTGGAAGAACGGCCCTCCCGCTTGCGCAACGGGTACTGACGCGAGCGCATCGCCGTCCCCTGCGAGCCAGCTCTTGACCGCGGCGGCGACCGCAGGCAGTTTGCCTTCGATCCAGTCGCCGCCTTGCCACGGCGAGGTCAGCTGAGCGGCGATGTCGCCGATGCCACGGAAGCCGGATGCGCGCACCACACCATCGGCGCTGGCAAGGACATGAAGCTCGCCGAAAGGCGTCTCATACGAGGCGTGAAGCAACGGTTCTTGCATGGCGCAAGGTTACGCCAGCGACCCGACACGGACGATGGTCCACAGGCGCGCCGAGTGGCACCTCCGTCGGCAACGAAAGGCGGCCCCCAACCGAAGTCGGGGCCACATGAAACGTCGAAACTATGCGGAGCGAGTTTGTTCCTGCGCGTCTAAGAGCAGAGCGCGCACCTCAAGCTCACGGAAGCGGCGGTGGCCGCCCAGAGTGCGAATGGAGGAGAGCTTCCCCACCTTGGCCCAACGGGTCACGGTCTTGGGGTCGACGCGGAAGATCGCGGCAACCTCACTTGGAGTGAGTAGCTTCTCCGCGTCTTGGAGAATGTCAGCCATCATGTTAATCCCTCATTTGTGCCGGGAGCCCGGTGGGCCTTGTTGCATCATGAGACTCTCGACCCGCGCGATTATGACGCGGTTTGTGGAGATTTTTTCCACTTTGTACCGATGCGGTGTGGTTCGCGAGTGGTGTTGCGAACGTTGTACAGTATCCACAGGACTCGAGGTCGAGGGCCGCGTCACCGCGTGCCCTCAGTCGCAGAAGGGACGGGCGACCATGGGGCGCGGCCGTCAAAAGGCAAAGGACGCAAAGATAGCGCGTCAGATCAAGTACACGAGCCACAGCGGAGACATCCGCGAGTTGGAACGCGAGTTGATCGGCGGCGCGCCTGTGCATACTCCTGCACCCGTTGCCGCCGTCGTGGAAGTTGAAGACGACTTCTACGACCGCTGGGCGAACGACGAGGACGACGACTAGCTGTTTTTCACTCTGAGCGGCTCCGCGATGAGGCCCCTCTCGCGTCCGTTGATGAGAACCGGGCTCTCCCCCGTTGGGAAGTGGCTTGCTTCTCGCTCCCGCTGCGCCGTCCCGTGCACAAGTGCCGGATGATCGCGCCAACTCTTCGAACTCCCCCCAGGAAGAGGCTTCAGACACCGTCGTCCACCGGCACTTGTGCTCATCTGCTTTCCACACCATGCAACTACTGGGCGAGTCTCGCTCGGTCTGGCGCACCACACTCCATCAAGTGGATGCCCTGACAGTTGTGGCGGCGCTCGGAGGAGTCGCCGAGACGAAGGCCCTTCGAGCTTTGCGCGTGCCGCGCAGATCCCTCGACGCGGCACTCGCACGCGGCGATTTGGTAAAGGTTCGCCGCGGATGCGTGGCGCTTCCGGATGCGGATGCGACCCTCGTCGCTGAAGTCGCATGGCGCGCGCAACGAACCTGCCTCACCCTCGTAAGAAGCTTCGGGCTTCCGGTGATGGCCCGCGACCAAAGCATTCATTTGGCGGTCCCTCCTCATCGGAGCTTTGGATCGCGGCATGCGCAACCACCTCCGGGACTTGCCTTCCACTACGCCCAAAACTCCCGCGCGAGCGGGCACATGGCACAAGCAATCGACACGGCATCCCTGTGCGTTGATCGCATGGGTCAGTTGATCATGCTCGACGCTGCTCTGAACCGGGGCGCTCTCACCGTCGACGCGCTCGACGACTTCACCGTGACTTCTGCCTCGTCGATCGCCTGGCTCAAGACACACGCCGACCCCCTCGCGGAATCGCCTATCGAGACCATCGCCCGCCTCTCACTGGCCACTTTGAAGTTGGAGGTCGCGCCCCAAGTTGAGCTGCCCGGCGTTGGGCGCGTGGACTTCCTCGTGAACAATGCGGTCATCGTCGAGATGGACGGACGTGCCCACCACACAGATTTTGGCGCCTTCGCACGTGATCGGGAACGCGACCGTGCCGCCGCCGCGCTTGGCCTCACCGTCCTGAGATTCACCTATCTCGACGCCGTGACGCGGCCAGACACAATTGCCGCGGACGTGAGCGCCGCGATCATGGCTCGGAACCGTCGCTGCTGAAGGTCCGCGGGATGCTTCGCGCCAGGACGTGGGCCTAGGGTCTTGAGCCCCGGACGTGGGCCTAGGGTCTTGAGCCCCGGACGTGGGCCGGTCTAGGCGACGCGAATATTGCCGACCCACGACCCACGACCCGGACTCAAACGGACACCCTGCGGTCACGGTTCCGTGCACCCACGGGCACAAGTGCCGGATGAATGCGGCGACGCGTCCGAGGCGCGAGTCTGAGTACGGCAACTTGAGTGTCTCCCAGCCCACCTGGTCCGGCACATGTGGTCACGAGGATGGGAGAAAGCAGCCGGGTAGGCCGCACAACAGCCGGGTAGCCAGTGGACTCAGAGCCCTCAGGCTCTGTAGTTCCCCGTGAGGTACACGGCGCCGCCGTGCACTCCCTTGGCACCGCGCAACGCGTCGGGTGACGCGATTCGTCCGTCGTCGACGACCACCTCGCCCAAGATCCACGCGGGCACACCCGCGGCGCCCGACGCCGCCATCAGTGCCTCGGCATCTGCTGCGGCGACCAGCGCCACCATGCCGACTCCCATGTTGAGCGTCGACTCGAGGTCGTTCCACGGCACGCCGCCTGCGGCTTGAACCACAGAGAAGATGGCTGGCAGATCCCACGCGTCGCGCGCGACGCATGCGGCGAGCCCGGCCGGCATCACGCGGGCGACGTTGGCGGCGAGTCCCCCGCCGGTGACGTGCGAGAACGCGTGGAGGCCTGGCACCGTCGCCGCGAGGTCGACGCACAGCTTGGAGTAGATGCGCGTCGGTTCGAGCAGTTCGGCGCCCACCGAGCGGCCCAGTTCGGGTAGTTGCGTATCGAGAGCCCAGCCCGCGTGGGCCACCACGCTACGCACGAGCGAGTAGCCATTCGAGTGCAGTCCCGATGCGGCCATCGCCACCACGACGTCGCCTTCGCGCACCCGCTCGGGTCCCAGCAAGGCGTCGGCCTCGACTACGCCGATCGCGGCGCCCGCCACGTCGTAGTCGTCTGGGTCCATGACGCCGGGGTGTTCGGCCGTCTCTCCGCCCACCAGCGCGACGCCAGCCATCTCGCAGCCAATCGCGATTCCGCGGACGATGTCGGCAATGCGCTCGGGGATCACCTTGCCGCACGCGATGTAGTCGGTCATGACGAGCGGCTTGGCGCCGCACACCACGATGTCGTCAACCACCATGGCGACCAGGTCCTGACCAATCGTGTCGTGCACGCCCATGGCTCGCGCGATGACGATCTTGGTTCCCACCCCGTCGGTGCTCGAGGCGAGCAACGGGCGACGGTAGTTCTTCAGCGCCGACGCATCGAACAGCCCTGCGAACGCGCCGATGCCTCCGAGCACCTCGGGCCCGTGCGTGCGGGTGACCGCGTCCTTCATGAGTTCGACGGCCTTGTCGCCCGCGTGGGTATCGACCCCTGCGTCGGCGTAGGTGATGCGAGCCGGAGCCTGCCGAGCGTCGGGCGCCTGGCTCTGCGCCCCGCTCGTCACTTGACCACCTGCGTCATCAAGAGGTGGCGCGCGTCGACCGGCGTGTCCATGGGGTACTGGCCCGTGAAGCACGCGGTGCACAGGCGGTCCTCGGCCTGCTGGGTCGCGGCCACCATGCCCTCGAGCGAGATGTGGCCCAGCGAGTCGGCCCCGATCTGTATGCGCAGTTCCTCGACGCTCTTTCCCACGGAGGCAAGTTCGTCTCGCGTGGGGAAGTCGATGCCGTAGAAGCACGGCCACTGCACTGGCGGTGCCGAGATCCGCACGTGGACCTCGGTGGCTCCCGCCTCGCGCAGCATGGCGATGATCGCGTGCTGGGTGTTGCCGCGCACGATCGTGTCGTCAACCACGATGATCCGCTTGCCTGCGATGACCTCGCGCAAGGGGTTGAGCTTGAGCCTGATGCCGAGTTGACGCAAGGTCTGCGACGGCTGGATGAACGTGCGGCCCACGTACGCGTTCTTGGTGAGGCCCTGGGCGAAGGGGATTCCCGACGCTTGGGCGTAGCCGACGGCGGCCGGCGTGCCCGACTCGGGGACTGGGATCACCATGTCGGCCTCGACGGGGTGCTCGCGCGCGAGCGTGCGCCCCATCTCGAGGCGTGCGGCCTGAATCGACCGGCCCGCGATCGAGGTGTCGGGCCTGGCAAGGTAGACGTATTCGAAGATGCAGCCGTGCGGCTCCGCCTCGGCGAAGCGCTCGGAGTGAACACCCTCGCTGTCGATCGTGAGGAACTCCCCTGGCTCGACCTCGCGCTCAAAGATTGCGCCCACGATGTCGAGCGCGGGAATCTCGGAGGCGACCACCCACCCGCCCGAGGGCAGCGCGCCAAGCACGAGGGGTCGCACGCCGTGGGGGTCGCGCGCGGCATAGAGCCTGTTCTCGTCCATGAACACGAAGGAGTACGCGCCCTTGATGTGGGGCAGCAATTCGAGCGTGGTCTCGGCGAGGGTGTCGTAATCACCGACACCCAGCAGCGCCGTGACGATGGCGGTGTCCGTGCACTTGCCGCCCTTGAGGTCCAGTCGCTTGGCGTACCCCTCGCGCTCGATCAGCAGCTCGATGAGTTCTTGCGTGTTCGTGAGATTGCCGTTGTGACCCATCGCGACGGTGCCGTGCGCCGTGGGTCCGAGCGTCGGCTGGGCGTTTGCCCACGTCGATGCGCCGGTGGTCGAGTAACGGGTGTGTCCAACGGCGATGTGGCCTTGGAGCGCCTCGAGGGCTCCCTCGTCGAACACCTGGGAGACGAGCCCCATGTCCTTGAACACCAGGATTTTTCGCCCGTCGGATGCCGCGATCCCCGCGGATTCCTGGCCGCGATGCTGCAGCGCGTAGAGGCCAAAGTACGCAAGCTTGGCGACCTCTTCACCTGGTCCGTAGACGCCGAAGACGCCGCACGCGTCTTGCGGTCCCCTCTCGCCTGGCAGGAGGTCGTGGCTCAGCCGTCCGTCACCGCGAGCCATCCCCGGCCCTTTCGTCGTCGTCGGCCGTCTCAGCCGCTATGTCTTGTGCCTCATGCGGTTCCGGGTCTGGAGTCTCCGGGTCTGGAGTCTCCGGGTCTGGAGTCTCCGGGTCTGGAGTCTCCGGGTCTGGAGTCTCCGTGTTCGCAGTTTCCGTGTTCGCAGTTTCCGTGTTCGCAGTTTCCGTGTTCGCAATCTCCGGACCCACGCCAAGGATGGGCATCCAGTCGGTCTCGATGTCGCGGCGCTGCCTGTCGGCCGAGCGTCCGGACATGTACTCCATGAAGGCCGCCTGGGAACCCGAGACGAGACCGCCTGCGAGAGCTCCGGCGATCGCGACGAGAAGTCCTGCCGTGCCGCGGCCCACGCCGGAACCAGCGGGAAGGATCACGCCGACGATGAAGCCAATCAGGGCGCCGATGCCGATACCGGTGATGATGAACCGTTCCGTGCGGGGGGCTCGGCGATAGGTCGCCGGAATCGCGTGCTCTGGCACGTCGATGGGGGTGGGCTCCGGACCTTCGCTCACGGGATGAGTCTAGGCGGTGGAGCGGCCGCGCCGGTTCGCACCGGCGCGGGCGACGACCACTAGCCCTTGGTGGATCCAGCCAACAGGCCGCGCACGAAGTACCGCTGGAGCGAGAAGAACACGATCAGCGGCACAATCATCGACACGAATGCCGCAGCCGGCACCAGGTACTCGGTCTGTCCGTAGCCGCCCGCGAGGTTGGCGAGCGGATAGGTCAGCGGGTAGGTCTTCAGCGAGCCGAAGACCGACGCAACCAGCAGGTCGTTCCACACCCACAGGAACTGGAAGATTCCCAACGACGCCACCGCGGGAAGCGACAGCGGGATGATGATCCTGGCGAAGAGCTGCGTGTGACTCGCGCCGTCAACGCGCGCGGCCTCGATCACCTCACGGGGTATCTGTGAAATGAAGTTGTAGAGCAGGAACACCGCGAGCGGGAGCCCAAAGATCGTGTGTGCTATCCAGATGCCAGGGAACTCTCCCGCAATGCCGAGGCCATCGGGCCCGAGCGCCTTGAGCAGCGGGATGAGCGCCAACTGGAGAGGCACCACCTGCAGGGCGAAGATCGTCACGAACAAGAACTCGGATCCGCGGAAGGGAATCCACGCGAACGCGTACGACGCCATGAGCGCCAGCACAAGTGGGAACACTACTGCGGGGACCGTGATGACGATCGAGTTGAACACGTTTCCGAGCAGCGGAGCGGAGTTCGCGCTGTCGCCAAAGGAATCGAAGAGCACCGTGGAGTAGTTGCTGAGGGTGAGCTGCCCGTCACTGAAGACAGTCCACCATGGGGTGGTGCGATACAGCGCTCCCGGACGGAGAGACGTCATGAATAGTCCGACGATCGGGATCGTCCACACCAGGGCGATGACGATGGCGGCGGCCGTTGCGCCTGGCGAAGTCAGGCGCGCCTTGGCTTTCGCCGAGCGGGTGACGTTGGCGGCCTTGAGAGGCGGCCGCTTCAACTCTATGGCGCTCATCAGTGGTTCTCCCTCACCTTGCGCATGGACCGGACGTTGTACACCACGATGGGAATCACGAAGATGAACATGACGACGGCGAGCGCGGCACCGAGCGGGCGGTTGTCGCGCACGAAGAACTGGTCGTACATGTCGTAGGCGATGACGTTGGTGTTGTTGCGGCCCTGTGTCAGCGTACGGACCACGTCGAACACCTTCAGCGTCGCGATGGTGATGGTGGTGAGTACCACGACCAACGTTCCCCTGATGGTTGGCACCGTGATCTTCCAGAAGCGCTGCCAGGCGTTGGCGCCGTCGAGCGCTGAGGCCTCATTGAGCTCGATGGGCACCCCCTTGATGGCCGCCGACAGCACCACCATGGCGAAACCTGTTTGGGTCCACACCAGGATCATGATGAGGAAGACCGTGTTCCACGGATCCGCCGTCAGGAAGCGGATGGGGTCTCCACCGGCGAAAGCGATGAGGGCGTTGAGAATACCTGTCTGGCTGCCGGTTTGGTTGAAGTCGTACATGATGAAGCCCCACACGATCGAGGCGCCCACGAGGGACACGGCGACAGGCAGGAAGACGAGCGACTTCAGCGTGCGTTCGCCCTTGGCACGGTCGATGAAGACCGCGTAGGCGAGGCCGACGAGCGTGGAAAGTATGGGCGTCACGAACATCCACACCAACGTGTTGATGACGGTCCGCAGTTCGGTGGGATCTGAGAAAGCGAAGATGTAGTTCTTGAACCACACGAAAACGCTGTGCTGGACATTGATCCCTGTGGCGGGGTCCGGAGTCCTGACGATGTCGGTGAAGGACAAGAAGAACGTCTGCACGGCCGGCCAGATGAGCCCGATGGCCAAGAGGATCAGAACGGGCGACACCAGCGTGAACAACTGGATACCGCCGCGCGCGCGGTCCGAGAAGAGCCGCGAAAAGAGCTCGGTTCCCCACAGCAACAGCGCAACCACCGCGACGAACGCGGCGACGGCGATGAGCGCGAGGAGGAGGTTACGCCCGTTCGTGGCCCAGAAGTTCGAGTCCAGGCCCGCCATCTGAACACGGCCAGAGGGTATTGCCAGCATTGACGTCATTGTCAACTCCTTCAGTCAGACAAGCCCAGCATGGCACCAACTGGGCCCCGTTTGCACGGGGCCCAGTTGGTGTGGAACTGCTTAGCCGTTCGAAGGCCAGGCGTTGTCGATATCCGTCAGGACAGTGTCGAGAGGCTTGCCTGACACGTAGTCGTTCATGCCGGTCCAGAACGACCCGGTACCTACCGCGGCAGGCATCGCGTCCGAGCCATCGAAGCGGAAGACCGTCGTGTCACCCTGAAGGATTTCCACGGCGCTCTTCATGAGCTCGTTGTCGACATTGGCAACGTCAAGACCCTTGTTCGCGGAGATGACGCCACCGAGCTTGACACGTGCGTTGGCGAAGGTGTCCGAGGACATGAAGGTCTGCACCGCGACGGTTGCCGCGCTGTCATTGAACGCGGCCACGAACTCGCCACCACCGGTCACTGCCGGCGGGTCACCAGCCGTGTTCGGAGGCATCATGAAGGCCCAAGCGTCACCCGTCGGGGAGACGTCTGTGCCTTCAGGCCACTGAGCCTGGTAGAACGAGGCCTGGTGGTGCAGCGAGCACGAGCCTGCGAGGATTGGCAAGCCGCCCTCTTGGAACGTGGTGCTGATGATCGAGGCCGAGTCGCCCAGTCCACCGTTGACGTAGTCGGGGTTCAGGGCGATGTTGCCAAACGCCTCGAACGCCTTCTTGATGTCGGGGCTGTTGAACTTGGTGTCGCCTGCTACCCACTTGTCGTAGACATCGCCTCCGTTAACACGAAGGACGAGGTCCTCGACCCAGTCGGTGCCCGGCCAGCCGGTCGCCGCGTCGGAACCGAATCCGATGCACCACGGCTTGTAGTTGGGGCCTGTGCCGCCGTTCGTCGCCATCGTGGCCGTCAGGGCCCACAGCTCGTCGAGGGTCTTGGGAATCTCGTAGCCCTGTGCAGCGAACTCCTTGGGCGAATACCAGATGAAGCCCTTGACATTTGCAAGCATCGGCGCCGCGTAGAACGTCGTGCCAACGGTGCCGTAGGTCTTCCAGTCGGGGGACCACCACTTGTCGACGTTAGCCTCGACCGACGTGGGCGCGGGAACCACTGCTCCGGTGCCGACGAGTTTCTGCAGGAGTCCTGGCTGCGGGATCACTGCCAGGTCGGGAGCGGTTCCGCCCTCGACGCGGACAGGGAGCTGAGCTTCGAACTCCTTGTTGCCGTTGAACGTCACCTTGGCGCCGGTGCATTCATTGAACTTGTCCATGACGGTGGTCATGGCGTCGGCCTCGACGCCTGTGATGGAGCTGTAGACCTCGACGGCCGCTCCGTTCAATTGGCCGTAGGCCGCGTAGTCCTCGCAACCAGCGACCGCCGGGGCCATGCTCGTATCGGGCGCGGCGCTGGTGTCAGTTGTCTTGTCGTTGGACGAACACCCTGCGAGCAGGAGCCCGGATACCGCAACTGCCGCAAAGGGAAGCGTGATGCGTCGCTTCATATGTTGTTGCCTCCTCGTCTTTGAGTCGTGCAAGGATCGCCGGCGAGCGCGTCGAAATACGATTTACTTCGACGTCACAAGCGGCAGTCGACGCGACTCAGAGGACTGAGCCATCGTGTTCGACTTATTTCCACCCTAGGGAAGCACCAGGCACGTCGCAACCCGGATCGCGCTTTCAAAAGAACCCGCTCACGCACGGGAAATGTGATTGTTATCACAATGCAACCGTTTACTTAACACCTTTGGAGGCTTCTCTCGCGATCTCTCCGCAAGCCGTTCCGCCGGGAGAGCGCGATCACATTTCGACCCCTCGCCGGAGTCACGGCTTGATCCGTTTCGGTCCCTGCGCTCACCGCGTGGCGAATGGCTTCATCTGTACCGCGCTCGGACCCCAAGCGACGGCGACTGGCTTAATCTGTGCCCGCCCGCCTAGAGCGGCAGGTACTCCGCGAGGTCGGCGCGCTCACCTGACGCGAGGACGCGACCGCTCGCCACGGCATCCGCCCACGAGACGCCACCCGTCACGAGCGAGAGCCACGTGTGCGCATCGGTCTCCACGACCGCCGGCGGCGTGCCGCGGCGATGAGAGGTTCCCTCGATGCACTGGACCGCACCAAAGGGAGGCACGCGCACCTCGACGCTGCCGCCTGGCGCCCTGGCCTCGAGCTGCTGCAGGGTGAATCTGACCGCGGTCGCCACGACCGCGCGGTCAACTGGCGCGGACTCGCGCCATCGCTCAATCGCGGCGAGCCCTTCGGCGGTGGCGATGCGGCGCATGGCCCCAGGTTCTCACGGCGCAACCCGCGCGTGCTCCCCCCACCGGGAGCGGCCCTAAGCGAAATGGGCGGGCAGCGGCGCCTCCCAAGTCTCACGCAGCGCCGCGAGCGGCAACGTGAACTGTCCCTGCACCTCGATGACGGGCTCCTCTTGAGTGACGCCGATGCGGGCGAACGGCACACCGCGCGCCGTCAGCATGTCGGCCCACCGGGGCTCCTCGGTGCGCGGCACGGCCACGAGCACCCGGCCCTGAGACTCGCTCAGCCACGCCTCAGCGGCGCTCACGCCGTCGCGGGCAAGGACCTCGTCGAGCACGATGCGCGCGCCCACTCCATAGCGCAGCGCACCCATCGCGACGGCGGTGGCGAGGCCGCCCTCTGTCACCTCGCGGGCCGCGTCGGCCAGGCCGTCGCGCGAGGCCGCAACCATCACCTCGGCCAGCACCTTCTCCGCGTCGAAGTCCACCGCGGGTGGCAACCCGCCGAGGTGGCCAGCCACCTGGGCGAACACCGATCCATCGAGTTCCGCGCGCGTCACGCCCACCAGGTAGAGCGACTGGCCGGCCTCGCGCCAGCCCGCAGGGGTCGCGCGGCGCACGTCGTCGAACACGCCCAGGATGCCCACGATGGGGGTCGGGTTGATCGACGAGTCGATCCGTCCCGGCTCGCCCGTGCCGTTGTACAGAGACACGTTGCCGCCGGTGACGGGCACGCCCAAGGCGAGGCAGGCATCGGCGATGCCGCGCACCGCCTCGGCGAACTGCCACATCGAGTCAGGGTCCTCCGGCGAGCCAAAGTTGAGGCCGTCCGTCACGGCGCGAGGCTCGGCACCCGCGATCGCCACCGCGCGATACGCGGCCACGACGGCCTGCTCGGCACCCGCGTAGGGGTCGAGCTTGGTGTACCGGTCATTGGAGCGAGTGGCGATCGCGACGCCGCGGCCGGTGACCTCGTCGACGCGCACCACGCCCACCACGTCTGGCCGCGCCATCGCGGTGTTGCCCTGCACGTAGCGGTCGTACTGGCTTGTCACCCACGCGCGCGAGCCGAGCGCTGGCGAGCCGAGCATTCCCAGCGTCGTCGCCAGAAGGGCATCGCCGTCGGCCGGAATGGCGAGGCCGGCGGCCGAGACCGTGTCCGACTGGAGGCCGTCCATCCACGTGGGCCGCGCGTACGGGCGGTGGTACGTGGGGCCCTCGTGGGCGACGGTGCGAGGGTCGACGTCGACGATGCGCTGGCCGTGGTGGTCGATCGTGAGGCGGCCGGAGTCGTTGACCTCGCCCACCACCGAGGATTCGATCTCCCACTTGCCGGTGATCGCCATGAATGCATCGAGCTTCTCGGGGGTGACCACGGCCATCATGCGTTCTTGAGATTCTGACATGAGGATCTCGCCGGCGTTGAGGCTGGGGTCGCGCAGCAGGACGTCGTCGAGCCACACGTGCATTCCGCCGGAACCGTTGCTCGCCAGCTCGGAGGTCGCGCACGAGATTCCCGCCGCGCCCAGGTCCTGAATGCCCTGCACCACGTCGGCCGCGAACAGCTCGAGGCAGCACTCGATGAGCACCTTCTCCATGAAGGGATCGCCCACCTGGACGGAGGGGCGCTTGGCTGGCACGCCGCCCTCGAAGGTCTCCGATGCGAGGATCGAGGCCCCGCCGATGCCGTCGCCGCCGGTGCGGGCACCAAAGAGGACCACCTTATTGCCCACGCCCTCGGCGCTGGCGAGGTGGATGTCCTCATGCTTCATGACGCCCACGCACAGGGCGTTGACCAGGGGGTTTCCTTGGAATGACTTGTCGAACGAGCAGCCGCCGCCGATGTTGGGCAGGCCAAGCGAGTTGCCGTAGCCGCCCACTCCGCTCACCACGCCGCTCACCACGCGTGCCGTGTCGGGGTGGTCGATGTCGCCAAAGCGCAGCTCGTCTATGACGGCCACGGGGCGCGCGCCCATCGCGAGGATGTCGCGGACGATGCCACCCACACCCGTCGCGGCGCCCTGGTAGGGCTCCACATAAGAGGGGTGATTGTGGCTTTCGACCTTGAAGGTCACGGCCCAGTTGTCGCCGATGTCCACGACGCCCGCGTTCTCGCCGATGCCCACCATGAGGTGCTTCTTCATGGCCTCGGTGGTCTTGTCACTAAACTGGCGCAGGTGCACCTTGGAGGACTTGTACGAGCAGTGCTCGGACCACATGACGGAGTACATGGCGAGCTCGGCGGCCGTGGGGCGCCTTCCCAGGAGGTCCACGATCTGCTGGTACTCGTCGGCCTTGAGCCCGAGGGCCGCGTAGGGCATCTCGTGCGTGGCGGTCGCCTGCGCGTGCTCGACGGTGTCAAGGCGGGCGGTGTCAAGGCGGGCGGTATCAAGGTGCAGGTCGGCGGGGGCTGCGGGCGCGTCGGTCATGCGGGTCCCTACGTGGGCGGGAAGAGGGCTGTGCTCAGCCTACCGGCGCGAGGTGGCGCGGACGGCGTCGAGCACGGGCTCGCTCGCGTGTGGCATCCTGCCGCGATGGACATCAACGAGTGGGACGCTCAGATCGACGCGTGGTACGAGGTCAGTTTTGACGAATCGCTCCCCGACGCATCGGTAGCGGGCATGCGCGAGTACTTGGCGGGGCGGGCGCAAGATGGCGCTCTTGTCACCTTCGAGCTGGCGGGCGTGCACGACTCTCTGGGCCTCGAGGTCGAAGCCGTGCCGCTTTACAGGCAGGCGTTGGCAGAAGGGCTCGATGCGGATCATGCCGCGCGCGCACGCATTCAGTTGGCGAGCACGCTGCGCAATCTGGGGCAGGCCAGTGAGGCGATCGCGCTCCTACGCGAGCCGAGCGGCGCGAACTACGACGGCGCGCGTCGGGCCTTCCTTGCCCTCGCTCTCCACAGCGCGGGCCGGCACCACGAGGCTCTTCAGCAAGCCCTCCTGGCGATCATCCCGACGCTCCCGCGCTACCAGCGGTCGTTGTCCGGGTACGCGACGGAACTCACGGGAAACGACAGCTAAGCGCTGGCGAGAAACACCGCGAGGGAATCCTGCGCCTCGTGCAGTAGGTCTTCCCAGCCGAGGCCAGGCGCACGGACGTGAAGCCTCTCGGGGCCCTCCCATGAGTACGCCTCGACGCCAACGACTCGACCCATGATCATGCCGAGGTTGTCCATCAGGTATGAACCGAGCATCGCCTCTGCGGAGGGCGAGATCCACATCACGTGGGTGTAGCCGGGAAGGCGAGAGGTCCCACAATCGAGAATGATGGCGCGGGGGCCAACGGGCACCCGTGCGGACTTGCTGAGCGCCTCACCCGGGGTGCGGTCGGGAAGCCCATCGGTTGCATCGTGGGCCGCGGGCGCGTAGCGGGATGAGCCCTCGCCGAGCCTGTGGCTCAGCGTTCGAAGCGCAGCCGTGTCAATAGTGCCGTCGCCTCGCATGACCATCGCTCGCTCCCTAATGCCCGATTTGTTCCCTACCATCACACCTCGCGCGAAGGGCGTCTGTCCAGTGCGTGTCGACAAGTTCACACAGTGATCGGCACTGCCCACTCAGTGGCTGAGGCAAGGGGTTCGTTGCTCTCAAAGAGGCGGGTAATTGCGACCGCCGGTGTGCACCAATCACGTCGGCCAACACGTCACGGGTCACGGTCACGGTGTGGGCGTTGCGGCCGCTACCTTCCACGGTCTCGAATGCCTCGGACAGCGTCCGACCGTCAGGACCATAGGTGACCCTGGTGGCGCCATCCGTAATCACCGCGGTGCGATCAAACACCCTGCGGTGTGACACACCGTTGTCAGTGACCGTGAGGGCTCTGCCTAAACCGTCCCGCACCCACGTGGTGGTCTGGTCGTCCTTGGCGTTGTTCAGGTTGGCACCAAAGTCGTGCACCCCCCCCACCAACTGATCCATGCCATCAAAACTGTTATCCACCCGTGCCAAAACATGGGTGGTGCCACCCGTGGTGCGCGTCGTGACCGACCCCGTCCGGTTACCCCGGCCGTCGTAGGTGAGCGACTCGGTCAGGGTGTGAACCACCGGCAGACGACCATCCGTCACCACGCGGGTGACCTGATTCACCTCATTCACGTCACGGGTAATGACCCACCCGTCATTGGTGTCAGCCCTAAGTGTCCGCAGTCTTGCCGTGCATCTCAAGGTATTGATCTGTTGACGATGACTCGCCACATACACCAACGAACACGGTGGTCCAGGAGGGCTCCCCGAACGGCTGCTTGGCCTCCACCGTTAGCGCCCGTGTGGGATCGGCGGAGAGGTAAAGCAAGACGCGCCCGTCCGTGTCGGCAGTCCAGTGCCCCTCGCCCGCGCGCCACAGTTGCATACCATCCGGGCAACGCGCCGCAGTCGGCAACTCACCACGGGCCTCGGCGGTGCCATCCGGCTCCAACACAAGGCCAACATCGTCAGCGCCTAGTGCCACCCAAGAGCCTCTGAACGGATAGGTCGGCGACTCGGCTTGGCAGCCGCCTAGGGTAACGGAAGCAAGAGCACACAACACCGCTACACCGAGCACGCCAGGTACTCTCATCGCCACTCTCTTCGTCAGGAACTGGATGGAACGTACCGTTTTGCGTCCTCAAGAACCGCGAGTGTCTGTGAACTTGTAAGGAACGCATACATGTCTTGGGAATTGAACTCGTCAGGATGCAGTGCCCGGAACTCATAGCCAAGCGCTACCACCGCGTCATCTTGAGGATCCGGATTGCCTGCGGAACTGACATGCGAGGCCGACAAAGCCACATCTTGGGATACCCCAAAGTCACTCATCATCACGCCGTACTGGAAGTTTCCGATCACGTCGTAGAACATGTCGCCACCGTTGGACATGCTGAGATAGCCCCAACTCGGATCAGTCTCAGGGTCGGACTGGTCGAACCCGAAGTGTTCGCCTAGTGGCACCTTGACATCCCACGAGCCCTTATCAGGAAACATCGCCGCCAGTACCTGAGCTGCGTCCACGGCATCCGCACCAGCATCATCAGTCAAGAAGAGGGCTAGTGAGGCACCATGCCAGTAGCGCTTGGGTTGCCACCACTTCGAGCTGTCAACCCCGATCCCGGCGGCAAGTACTTGATTGAAGGTCCATGAATTGGCCGCGCCCTTCTCCATGATCGAACGCGCTTCTCCGCTTTGCATCCATTGAGCCATTGAAATGTAACCGTAGTCGACCGCGGATCGGAACGCCTCGGGCCTCAGGTTTGGCGGGATTGCACCCTCGTCCGTGGCTCTGTTCGCGGGCGACGTTGCAAGCCAAGCGAGCCCAGCCATGAATGCCGCATAGTCGGCCGCACTGAGCTTTTGTGCTGCCATGGCTGCGGCTGCCCTATATGCACCCAGTACGTCTGTGTGGGAGATGGGTGAGCCTTCCACGTAGGCGTAACGGTTCAGCGACGACGCCCTGGTGATCGTGCCCGTGTAGGAGTCTTCTTGGACCCACACCCTGGTGGCAGGG
>JBBRWX010000013.1:0-49342 GCA_038248935.1 Actinomycetales bacterium | reverse complement strand
TGGTGAGCCACGAGCTGGTTGCCTCCATGAAGCCGGGCTCCGTGCTGGTCGACATCGCGATCGACCAGGGCGGATGCTTCGAAGACTCACACGCGACCACCCATGAGGACCCGACGTACAGGGTGGAGAACTCCGTGTTCTATTGCGTGGCCAACATGCCTGGCGCGGTGGGCTACACGTCGACCGTGGCGCTCACCAATGCGACGCTCCCTTATGCGCTCGCCCTCGCGAATCACGGATGGGCGGTGGCCACCGCCGCCAACCCCGCTCTTGCCAAAGGGCTCGCCGTGGTGGGCGGGCGCATCGTCAACACTCCCACCGCCCAGGCCTTCCCTCACTTGCCCGCTGCGTAGCGCTCTGCCCTGGGCGGTGCGCCTCAGGTCGCGGAGGGACCCGGCTTCCACACGGCGAGCCAGGTGGTCGCGGCCGACGCCGCGACCAAAGCGGCCGCGGCCCATGACGTCATCGGCACGCCCACCACGTGGGCCACGTAACCGGTCGCTAGTCCCCTAAAGCCGGTGGCGGCGAAGCCGATCATTCCGACGATCGCACACACCACCCCGACCACCGCGAGCGCGGAACGCCCGGCCGACGGCCCCACCACCTCGGCGCGCCGTGGCGGTCGATCGAAGCGCCTGAAAACGACGACGAGCACGCCCACTCCCGCGAGGAACGGCACCAGCGCCGCGAGCTTAATCCACCAAAAGGTGGCTGTCGTAGGCGAATCGTCGAGCGTAACGCCGGCGAGCCACAACGCCACGAACACCCCGATAAGAGAGGTGAAGTGCCAGAGGAACGCGGTCATCGCGACCGCGCCGCCAACGATCACCGCCCTCCACGGCGCGCGGCGAGAGAGCCAGCGCGTGATGGGCGGCCTCACGAGCAGGAGCGCACCGGCCTGTGCCACACCAAAGGCGAGAAGAGCGACCGTCGGAGGAGCGAGGTTCGACAGCCTCTCGCCGTCGAACGACACCATCGCTATCCCGTACGGCCCGAAGACGGCGAGCGCCGCGACGGTCGCGACGCCCACGGCGAGCATCGTCGCTCCGAGGCGCCTGCCCCGCCCAGGCTCCGATACGGGCCCCGCCACGCCGTCGGCGTAGAAGAACCCCAACTGGTGCAGGGCCAGCCACACGAAGGCGAAGTTCAGCCACTTGATGCCATCGACATCGGCGGCAAGACGCAGGGTGTCGACGAGGGCCGCCGCCGCCACGAGGGCCGCGAGGGCCCGCCAACCGAATCGCTCGTGCGCGCGGAGCAGCGCGGGCGCAAAGGCGGCCGCTATCAGGTAGATCCCGATGAACCACAGCAGTTGACCCGCGATCTGGAGCACGGGACCCACGTCGAGCTTGTCGGTCGCCGTCGCGTCCACCAGGAGGCCAATGGCAACCCACACGGCCACGAACACGAGCGCCGGGCGAACCAGCCGCACGATGCGCGCGTTGACAAAGTCCGCGTAACCGCCGCCGCGATCGCGAAGCGACCTGATCGAGGTCGCATGCGCGAAGCCGCCCACCACAAAGAAGATCGGCATGACTTGCAGCACGAGCGTTCCCCACCGGGTCCACGGCGCGAGCTCGAGCACGTTGGTGAACTCCATGGTCGCGGGATCCGCGTGTGGGCGGAGGAACACCACCGCCATCGTGAAGTGCCCGAGGATCACGCCCAGCAGCGACGCGACCCGCAAGAAGTCGACGAATCGGTCCCTCGTGTCGGGAGTCGCGTTCGCGAGCGAGTCGACGGTCATCGGGCGGTCCGCTCGTTCGGCGCGTTCTGTGTCCCCCATGTGACCGATGCTAGGGCCTCCGCCCGCCGGGCGTCAGTTGCCGGGCGTCCCTGGCGTCCCCGGGGACGGGGTCGCTGCCCTGTCGGCCCTGCGTCGGTGCTTGACCTGATACATGGTCGCGTCCGCTCGGCTCAGGAGCATGTCGGTGTCCACGCGCTGCCCGGCGGCAACCGAGGCGAGACCGAGGCTACTGCGCGCCACGATGGTGTGCTCCCCAAGGTCAAAGGGCTGATCAAGCGCGCGCTCAATCGCGGGCAGCACGGTCGCGTCGACCGCGTTCAAGGGGCCTTCAAGGACGATCACAAACTCGTCGCCGCCGAACCGCGCCACCACGTCCGATGCCCGCACACAACCGCGCAAACGCTCTGCGATCGCACGGAGCAACTGATCACCGGTCGCGTGTCCGTAGGTGTCGTTGACCACCTTGAAATCGTCCAGGTCGAGGTAAAGAACGACGGCACCGGCCGCGGGGCCGTGGGCCACACGGTCCAGGAGCCCAGCCAGGTGCGAGGTCAACGCGCGCCGATTCGCGAGGCCCGTCAGCTCGTCGCGGGAGGCGAGATCGTCCAGGCGTCGCTCGGCATCGGCGTGCCACTTCGCGAGCAGGCCGATCCTGGTCACCACGAGCGGGACGATGAGCAGCGAAGCGATCGTGAGCAGCACCATGTCGGTAGGTCGACCCATCAGAAACTGAATTCCGGCGATCGCGGGATTCACGGCCAGTGCCACGCCTAGGAAAGCGAGTCGAGATGGCGTCAAGCCGAGGGGCTCGCGCTTCGTGTCAGTAATTGACGTCACCGAGGGGTGGACGAGGGCGGCGGCGAGCGCGCAGTACGCCACCACGCTGAGGCTCCCGACCCACCCGGCGCTGGTCAAATTCACGGGGTCCAAGGTGACGGTCGTCCCAATTTCCGCTCCCATCACGGCGATGATCGCGGTGAGGAGATAGAGCGATGCGCCCCTGGCTTTGGGCGCCACGACGGCCGCGCGAACCGCGGCGCCCGCCAACGCGCTAATGCACAGCAACAGGACCATCTCGTAGGTGATGGTCCCCGATGACCTACCCAAGTGCAGGTTGAGGGGGTAGAGGATCGTCAACCAGACGAGGCTCGCGAGCGCGAGGCCCCCGAGCGTCATGTCGACCATGCCTCCCAGGTCCCTGCGCGCGTAAGGAACGGTCGCCAGCATCCCTCCCACGAGCAAAAAGGCGTATCCGAGCAGCAAGGTGAGGTCACTCGTAATACCGGTGGCTTGTATGCCTTGTGCGGCAAAGGCGTACATGTTGGCGACGTTGTGGATGGCTAGAAGGACAAGCCCGATGAGCATCGCGCACCAGCCCACCTTGTCGGTGGACTCGCGGCGGAGGAGCCGGACGACCAGGGCGACCAGCGGGATGAAGGCGGCAATCGCGATCACGCCGTATCGCCAGGAGTTGCTGAGGAGGCTCAGAGCCGCCAACGGAACAGCAATCAGCATCACTGCCGCATCGATATGGCGATGTCCGCGACACATGTTGACTGCTCCCGTCCTTTGTCGTCCTATCGGTCGGGTGCCGTGAGGGATTAGCCCCTCGCGGACCACCAGGCACGCAGCTCCTCTTGCGCCCGCTCCGCGCCAAGCGGCCCGTGCTCCATCCGCAGCTCAAGCAAGAACTTATACGCATCGCCGATGGCGCGACCGGGGCCGATCCCCAAAATGGCCATGATCTCGGTACCGTCGAGATCCGGTCGGATCGAGTCGATCTCCTCCTTGGCACGCAATTCAACGATGCGGGCCTCGAGGTCGTCGTAGGCGAACGCCAAGCGCTCGGCCTTGCGCTTGTTGCGGGTCGTGACGTCCGCTCGCGTGAGCCGATGCAGCCGCTCGAGCTGGTCGCCCGCATCGGTCACATAACGCCTCACCGCCGAATCCGACCAGCGCGCCTCGCCGTATCCGTGAAACCGCAGGTGGAGTTCGGTGAGGTGCGCAACGGCCTTGATGACGTCCTTCTCGAACCGCAGGGCCTTGAGCCTCTTGGTAGCGATCTTCGCGCCGACCACCTCGTGATGATGAAAACTCACCACACCTCCAGGCTCGAGCCTGCGCGTCGCGGGCTTGCCGATGTCGTGCATGAGCGCGGCAAGCCTCAGCACGAGGTCGGGTGAGGGAACGGCCCCATCGTCGTCAGTCTCGAGGTCGATCGCCTGATCGATCACCGTGAGAGTGTGCTCGTAGACGTCCTTGTGATGGTGGTGCTCATCGACCTCGAGTTGCAGGGCGGGAAGCTCGGGAAGCACGTGCGCGGCAATCCCCGAGTCGACCAACGCCGTCAGCCCTCCCTTGACATCGGCTCCCATGAGTAGCTTGGTCAGCTCATCCCGCACCCTCTCGGCCGAGACGATCGTGATGCGATCGGCCATCCTGCCCATCGCCGCAAACGTGGCCGGCTCGATCTCGAAGCCCAATTGGGAGACGAAGCGCGCGGCCCGCATCATGCGCAAGGGGTCGTCCCCAAACGAGACGTCGGCCCCCACCGGGGTGCGCAGCAATCCGCCCGCGAGGTCGTCCAGGCCGCCAAAGGGGTCGATGAACTCGCCGGTTGCCACCCGCAACGCCATCGCGTTGACGGTGAAGTCGCGCCTCGCGAGGTCGCCCTCGAGCGAGTCGCCGAATGCGACGACGGGCTTGCGCGTCACCCCGTCATACTCGTCGGCTCGAAACGTCGTGATCTCAACGACGAGGTCGTGTCTTTTGCCGCCGATCGTCCCGAAGTCGCGCCCCATGTCCCACGTGGCCTTGGTCCAGCGGGACAGCAAGGCCTCCGTCTGGTCCGGCCGCGCCGACGTCGCGAAATCGAGATCGGCGCTCGAGCGCCCAAGGAAGGCGTCACGCACCGGGCCACCCACGAGGACGAGGTCGTGTCCCGCCTCGGCGAAGGAAGCCGCAAGTTCCATCACCTCGGGAGGAAGGACGACGCTCAGCGCCTCGGCGCGCGCGGCCAGCACGCCGCGGGAGGGAACAACGGGTGGAGTTGGCCGAGTCATGGGCACCAGTGTCCCATCGGACGCGCCCAGCGCGGCGCGCTTCGCGTCCCCATGAGCACGAGACACGGCGAGGGCGTGGGCCGCGCACTCGCCCGAGTCCGCCTGCGCGCCCCGTTAGAGTTGGGCCATGCCGGACTTGCCAATCCCACGCCCTGGGCGCATGCCGCGTCCTCCGGTGAGCGCGGCGACCAAGAAGCGCCGCATTCCTCGCGTGGCGGGTCAGTTGCCGGTATCGCGCGAGGTATCCGCAGGCGGCGTCGCCGTGAGGGTCGAGGACGGGATCGCGTACGTGGCGTGCATCGGCCGCCGCAACCGCTCGGGACGCCTCGAGTGGTGCTTGCCAAAGGGACACATTGAAGCGGGCGAGACGCCCGAGATCGCCGCAATTCGCGAGGTCGCGGAAGAGACGGGAATCTCCTCGGAGATTCTTCAGCCGCTGGGAGTGATCGACTACTGGTTTACCGGAGACGACCGCAGGGTTCACAAGAAGGTGCATCACTTCTTGATGGAAGCCTTGGGTGGCGACATCACGACCGAGAACGATCCAGACCGAGAGGCGGAGGTCGCGGCGTGGATTCCGATCGCGGACCTCGGCACTCGGCTGGCCTTCCCCAATGAGCGCAAGATGGCACTGCTGGCCGCAGAATTGCTGACCGCGCGATCGTGATGACCCTGACCCCACGCGTGATCCGCGCCCTCGCGACCGTCGCGGTGGTTGGGCTGGTTGCGCTCACGGGGTCGGCGGCGTTCGCGGCGACACCCTCCCCTTCGTGGCCCCCGTCTCCCCACAATCGGGTGATTGGAGGCCTGGCCGTCCAGATATCAGGAGAGGTTCCCGCGAGCGCAAGCGCCCAGACGTCATACGGGTTGATGGTCGCGGCGATCTCGACGGTCAGAACGGTGAGCAACGCGACGGTGACGCTTTCGGTCACCGATGGCCCCTTCGCCGATGTGGCCGCGCTCGCGGCCTTCGTCGAATCGCCTTCAGACACTGCCGTGCGCCAACTCGTCAACACCGCCGTCACCGATGGCACACCCAGCGGAGGCCAACTCATGACCGGTGAACGCACGACCACGGCGATCGTGGTCCCCCCTGGCGGCTTTGGCCTTGGGGCCGATGCGCCCGGCGTCTACGGGGTGGTGGTGACGCTCGACGTCGACGGAGAGACGGTCTGGACTCGCGCGGCGCCCCTGACGTGGCAGCCCTCGGCCCTGCCGAAACTCGAGGTCACCGCGGTGGCCTCGATCACTGGCGCCGAGTCACGGGTCGACGCCTTGCTCGTCGCGGCCTCCGACCCGCGGATCGCGCTGCTCGTCGACCCCACGGCCCTGACCTCGGGGCAAAGGTTGACCCTGGCGGACCGCGAGGCGTACGCGCTTCCTGCCGCGAACCTCGACGTCACAAGCGCCGCGCACGCCCAAACGCCCGGTCTGATCGAGGCCGCGATCGTTCGCACTCGCGCGGTCAGTTCCCTAAGGTGGATCGCGGTTGCTGCGGCCGCGGATGGATCCACCGTGTCTACGGCCACCACACAGGGAGCCGCGGCGATACTCGTCGACGCTCGCTGGGCCGACATCGCGGCTCCGCCTGGAGGCGGCGCGTACAACGCAGGGGAAATCGACGGCATGGCCACGGCCCCTATCCTCGTCGCCGATGGCCCCTTGTCCTCGATGCTCGCCACCCGATCGCCCGCCGACTCAACGTCAACGGGGTGGGTTCTGGCTCAGGCCGCCTTCGAGGCGAGCGCAGGCGTGGGCTCGGTCATCGTTGCTCCTGGGGACGGCTGGGGCGTTGAGGGCACTCGCCCTTCGCGAGCGTTCGGGGTGCTCTTGGACGCACCGTTCGTCACTTCACGCCCTTTCGAAGAGGTCATGTCGGCGCCGGACCGCCCCTCCCTTGACCTCCCCGCCCTCACCGCGAGGCCGGACGATGCCGCCGCCGAAGACATCGTGGGCGCGGTATCCGACCTCACGCGCCTCGACGCCCTTGCGTCGGCAGCCACCACGCGCTCGACCATCGTCGCGAACGCGGAGCGGGGGGTGCTCGAATCGCTTTCGTTGCAAAACAGGGTCGACCCTCGCTACAGGGCCGAGCAGACGGCGACCGCACGCGACACCGCCGCCGCAGTGTTGGCATCCGTGTCCGTGACTTCGGGCTCCCAGTTGTTGCTCGTGTCATCCTCCGGATCAGTGCCGATCACCCTCAGCAACACACTCGACGTCCCCGTGATCGTCAGGCTCACGGTCACCTCGCTTTCGCCAATCCTGCGCACCAAAGAGCAGCCGACCGTCACGATCGAAGCGAACACCGAGACCACGGTCAAGGTGCCAGTGACGGCCATTTCGAGCGGCGACGTGGGGGTGTCGGTCGCGCTGAGAACTGAGGACGGCGCGACGCTTGCCGTCGCGGAAACCCTGCAGGTACGCGTGCGTGCGGCGTGGGGAAACCTCGCCACGGGAATCATCAGCGCGGGACTCTTCGTCCTTCTGATCGCTGGCCTCGTGAGAACCATCAGGCGAGGTCGCAAGGACACCCGCTTGCCGCCAACGACAGACGCCGCCGTGGCGGGTGCGTCGGACGACGACGCCTGATTCCCAGCACAATGGCACCATGACAACCGACGATCCCGGCGCGACCGGGCCCGTGAACCCCGCCGACGCAGTGGGGTTGGGCGCCGCTGACTCAAGCGACGGACCATCTGCGCGCGTCGGCCGCCACACGGCCATCATGGCGGCGGGCACGCTCGCGTCGCGCGTCCTCGGCATGGTGCGGTCGATCCTGCTTGTCGGCGCGGTGGGCCTCACCGCGTCCATCGCCGCCGAGTCCTATTCGGTCGCGAACAAACTTCCGAACGTCATGTTCGCGGTGCTCGCCGCTGGAGTGCTGAATTCGGCCCTGGTTCCGCAGATCGTCAAGGCCTTCCACACCGATCGCGAGCGCACTGTCCACCGCATCCTCACTCTCGGCGGCGTGGGAATTCTGGTGGCCACGGTGCTGCTGACGCTCACCGCCGGCATCTGGGTGCGGGTGTACTCCTCCGGTTGGGGACCCGATCAGACGGCGCTGGCGACCGCGTTCGCGTTCTGGTGCATCCCCCAGCTTTTCTTCTACGGCCTCTACACACTCTTTGGTCAGGTGCTCAACGCGCGCGAGCAATTCGGCTGGTTCATGTGGGCGCCGGTGGCGAACAACGTGGTCGCTATCGGAGGCCTGATCGCCTACCTCGCGCTGTTTGGCCAATACGCGGTCGACCCGAAGGCGTCTATTGCAATGGTCGTCGGCGAGTGGACGACACCCAAGATCCTTCTTGTGGCAGCCGTCGCGACCCTCGGAATCGCCGCGCAGGCTCTCATCCTGATCCCGCCGATGATCAAGGGTGGCTACCGCTGGCACTGGGTGTGGCGCGGGCCAAAGGGCGAGCTCAGCGTCGCGGCCAAGGTCGCGTCGTGGGCGCTTGGCGCAGTGCTCGTCGAGCAGGCGGGCGTCTTGCTCATTACCAGGGTGGCGACGGCCGCTCAGGACACCTCCCAGGCGGCCGTCTCCGCCACGGGCGTCCTCGCCCAGGCAGATCCTTCGATCGCGGGCGTGTTCGCCTACGACTACGCGCTCGGGATCTTCTTGGTTCCCCACTCGCTGGTGTCAATCTCCCTCATGACGGTGCTGTTCACGCAGATGTCCAGGCACGCCGCCGATGGAAGACTTGTGCGGTTGCGCGAGGTCATGAGCGAGGGCGTCCGCATGGTCGGCGTGTTCACGATGTTCGCGGGCACCGCCATGGCCGTCGCCTCGCCGCACCTCGTGCGTGTGCTCGCCCCCACATCTTCCGTATCCGGCGAATCGGTCGCGGCCGTGGCGTGGGTGCTCGCGATTATGAGCCTCGGGCTCGTGCCTCTTGGTGCCTCCGTCATGATGAAGCAGGCATACTTTGCGCTCGAGGACGGGCGCACCGTCTTTCTCATCCACATCCCCATGACGATCGCTTGGCTCGCGGTCGCTTACAGCGTCAAAGCGACGACGGACCCCGTGTGGTGGGTGCGGGGCGTCGCCCTCGGCTTGGTGGCGACAAACATCGTCGCCGTCGTGTTGCGGCTGTGGGGCCTCAACAAGCGTCTGGGTGGCGTCGACCTCAGGCGCGTGGTCGTCACCCATGCGAAGGCCGCCGTCGCGGCGGCACTTGCGGCGGGTGTCGGGGTGGCAATCGTGGTGCTCGGCCCGCATTCGTGGAACCAACAGGGCGCCTCGGCCGTCTTGACAAGCGCCGGCATGTCCGCGGTCATCGGCGTGGCAATGTTTGCGGTCTATGCGGCAGCAAGCAAGTTCCTGCGCATCGGGGAGGCGACCGCCGTCGCGCGGGCCGTGACGAGGCGCCTGCGCCGCGTACGATAATGCCGACGTCGAGAATCGCGAGGTGATTGTGCAGGCCGGGGACACCATCGGGCGCCGCTTCTTGCTAGTGCGCGCGGACGACGAGGACCTGCCAGGCCTTGTCCGATATCTCGCCAGAGACACCCGGCTGGGCGAGGACGTGACTGTCGACATCGTCACGTCGCGAGCGCCGAGCGCCGTGATTCGTTCCGCTCAACAGGCAAGGATGTTGCGTGACAAGCGGCTGAGCCGCGTGCTTGCGGCGGGAATCGAACGTCGCGGCATTGAACGCACCTTCTACGTCGCGACCGAGCGGCCCCAAGGTGTCCGGCTCGACGAGCTGTTGGGAAAGATAGCATTCACGCCGGCGAGCGCCGCCGCGGTGGTGGGTGAGGCCGCGGCCGCTTTGGCGGCCGTGGTGGGCAAGGGCACACATCACGGCATGGTGCGTGCCGAGGCCATCACCGTCACCGACAAGGGGCGAGTGATGCTCAGCGGGCTTGGCGTCGACGGCGTCATCGCCGCTCAAGCCGGTCGCGTCAAGGTGACGAACGAACGCACCGATGCGGTGGCCCTGGCGAAAATCTACGTCGCCGCGATCACCGCCATGGATCCCGCCGAGGTCACCACCGCCGACATTCCCGCCGACGTGCCTCGCGAAGCGCGACACCTCTGTCACGCGCTGATCAAGGGCGCGGGTCCCAGGTCGCTTGCCGACGTGACCACGGCGCTCGGCACGGGTGACTCGCTCGTGCTCAAGGCCCTGGTGGCGGAGGCGCCCTCGCTGTGGTGGCCGCGCTCGGCGGGCGGCGCTGATTCGGACGGCGCTGATTCGGACGGCGCTGATTCGGTCGCGGCGCGCGCGCTGCCAGACGAGGTCGGGGAAGCCCCCGCTATCGACGGCCCTGCCGTCGTTGACGACGACGTTTTTGGCGACGACGCGTTTGTTGACGACGACGTTTTTGGCGACGACGTGGTGGAGGGCGAACTCGTCAACGGTGAGCTCGTCACCGCGGGCCCGATCGACGGTGACGTGATCGACGGTGAGGTGATCGAACCTGCGCCCGCGCGACCCCGCACGCGGTTCGGCGGCGCCGTCGACGACCTTGACGAGTTCCACGACATCGTCGCCGCTCAAAACATCGGCACGCAGCAATCCGTCGCGGAAGCGCTCCTCGAGCGCTTGCACCAGCGCTTCCCAGGATCGGCCCCTTTGGCGAAAGCGGCCACCGCGGCACGCCGTCGCGCCCACGCATCGGCCCCCTTGAAGGTCGGCCCGCTCTTGCTCGTACTCCTGCTCGTGACCATCTTCGTGGTCACCGTGGTCGGCGCGTCGCTCCTCACGCGGCCCTATGTTCCCGATTTTGACCGACACAACAACCCTCCGCAGACTTACCCCGAATACACATTCGGAAGCACCCCGCCAGCCCCGTAGACGCGGGATCGCCACGGAGTCCCTCACACGTGAGGGGCGCCACTCTCCGGAATAGGAGGGGCCTAGAATCGCGTTGCAGGGTCATCTACCACTCAAGAGGTTTCGCCCGTGACTGAGATTCGTAACGTCGTCATCGTCGGTTCTGGCCCTTCTGGCTACACCGCCGCCATCTATGCCGCTCGCGCGGGGCTCAACCCGCTCGTCATCGCGGGTTCCGTCACTGCGGGCGGCGCGCTCATGAACACGACCGAGGTGGAAAACTTCCCCGGTTTTGTCGAGGGCATTCAGGGCCCCGAACTCATGACGACCCTTCAGGCTCAGGCCGAGAAGTTCGGCGCGGAAATCGTGTTCGATGACGTCACATCACTTGACCTCATGGGTGACATCAAGACGGTCACCACCGGATTGGGCGCCGTTCACCAGACGCGCGCCGTGATCCTCGCCATGGGATCTGCGTACCGCGAGATCGGCATCGACGACGAGAAGCGGCTCTCCGGCAAGGGTGTGAGCTGGTGCGCCACGTGCGACGGGTTCTTCTTCCGTGGCCAAGACGTCGTCGTGGTGGGCGGCGGGGATTCCGCGATGGAAGAGGCAACGTTCCTCACCCGCTTCGCGAACAAGGTGACGATCGTTCACCGTCGCGACGAGCTGCGCGCCTCCAAGGTGATGGCAGATCGCGCCAAGGCCGATCCCAAGATCGAGTTCGCATGGAACTCGGCGGTCGAGGGACTTGACGGCACCGACAAGTTGTCAGGGGTGCGCTTGCGCAACCTCGTCACAGGCGCAGAGTCGGTCCTCCCCGCGACGGGGCTCTTTGTGGCGATCGGTCACGACCCTCGCAACGAACTCGTCAAGGGCGTCGTCGATCTTGACGCCGCTGGGTACGTCGTGACAGAGGGTGGCACCACGATCACCAACCTCCCAGGCGTGTTCGCCTGTGGGGACCTGGTCGATAGCAGGTACAGGCAGGCGATCACCGCAGCCGGTACCGGTTGCGCCGCGGCGCTTGACGCGCAACGCTGGTTGGAAGACATCGAAGACGCAAGCACCGAGAGCGCGGCCCACGCCGCGCAGGCAAGTTAGCGGGAGAAACACGATGAGCATGACGATCAACGCGACGAGCGAGACCTTCAAGTCGGAGGTTCTCGAGTCGCCGATGCCAGTAGTTGTTGACTTTTGGGCCACATGGTGTGGACCGTGCCGAGCAGTCGCGCCGATACTCGACGAACTGTCCACGGAATACGTGGGCAAGATCAAGGTGGTCAAGGTGGACACCGAGGCTCACCCCGACATCGCGATGGCGTACGGCGTGACCTCGATTCCCACGATGCACTTCTTCAAGGATGGGGCCGTGGTCAAGACCCTGGTCGGTGCGCGTCCCAAGGCGACGCTTCAGGCCCAATTCGATGAGGTCATCGGCGCGTAGTCTCCGCACGCCGAAAGAAGGGCCCTTTCACCCAACGATTTTCCGCGCGCGAGCGTTATAGTGACGTCCACCAGTCTTTGGAGGGGGTTGTGATGCGCACAGGCACATTCGTTCGTTGGTTCGCGGTCGCGGGGGCCGCATCGATTCTTCTTACCGCGTGTTCCTCGGGCGACAAGGGTGACGCCAAGAGCGACACCAAGCGCGTGACCATGGCGTCGATCATGGGCGCTCCCGACTACGAGAACATCGACTACGACGCGCTTCAGCAGAAGACCGAAGAGGCCGTCGCGAAGTGCATGATCGCGGAAGGCTGGGAGTACATTCCCGTCCAGTACCCGGATCAGGGCGCGAACGTACAGCCCTCCGACGAGGACGAGGTCGCGCGCATTACGCGCGAGGGCCTTGGGATCACGTACTACCTGCTCAACGACGGCTCGAATGACGTGCCAACCGACGATCCGTGGGCGAACTTCGTGGACCCAAACCAGGCGTACGTAGATTCGTTGAGCGAGTCCGAGCGAACGGGCTACTACGGCTCGCTGTCTGGCACGCAAGAAGAGCAAGAAGCGGCCACCACCACCGAGGTCGACCCCGACACGGGCGAGGAGTACCAGATGATGACTGGCAACCTCGGTTGCCAAGGCAAGGCCCAGGAAGAGGCGAACGGCAACGACCCCACCAACTCGCCCAAATACTGGGACGCAATGCAGAGCTACTACGAGGACCTCCAGCAGCGCGTCGAATCCGACCCGCGCCTCGTGAAGCTTAACGAGAACTGGTCCGCCTGCATGAAAAAGGCTGGCTTCGACTACGCGACACAACAGGACTTCTGGGAGAAGGGCCAGACCGAGCTCCAGACCCGCGCCGACGAGGTCCTCGGCCCTGACTTCTACAAGGACCCCATGGAGGGTTGGTCCCAGGACAAGATGGACGAGTTCTGGGCCTCCGCGACTCAGGAAGAGATCGACGCCCTGTACAACCAGTCGAACAGTCTCACCGCCGAACAACGCTCACAGCTGGAAGCCATCCTCGCCGATGAAGTGAAGATCGGCCTGGCGGAACACGCCTGCTCGAAGGACCTGAACGCAAAGGGTCAGGACATCTACGCGGAGATCGAGGAGACGTACGCGCTCGACCACGAGGATGAACTCAAGGCTCTTGCGGCGACACTCGCGAGCGAGGAGTGAACCGCAATCGGATGGTAGCCGCGGCGCTCGGCCTCGTGGTCGGCGCAGGTGCCATCGGTTGGTTCGCCGGCGCTCAGATCTCGTCGCCTGCCGAGGCGGCCGCGAATGCGAAGCCACCCACACCGTCGCTCATCACGGCTGCCGTCGACAAGCGCCTGCTCTCGGCCGACGTCATCGCGCGCGGCTCGATCGACTACTCGGACCCCGTCTCGCTGTCGCTCAGCGGCTCCATCGGAGAGACCGGCTCGACCGCGATCGTGACGATGGTTCCCGAGGTGGGCACCAACCTCGCCGAGGGTTCGGTGGCCCTCGAAGTCTCGGGGCGGCCCGTCGTCCTGCTCCAGGGCGAGTTGCCCGTCTACCGCGATCTTCGCCCAGGTTCCAAGGGTGACGATGTGCTGCAGCTCGAGCAGGCCCTCAAACGCCTTGGCTTCATCGCGACCGCGGACGACGTGTGGAGCAACGAGACTGGGGCGGCCATCCAATCGCTCTACGCGAAGATCGGCTACACGGCAAACACCACATCCAAGTCCGATCAGGCGTCTCTCGATGCCGCCCGCGAGGGCGTGCGTCTGGCGAATCAGTCACTCCAGGACGCCAATAAGGCCTTGAGTGAGGCCGGTGGGGCGTCCGGTTCGTCCCTGCTCGAGGCCCAGGGTGCGGTGTCCGATGCTCAAGGCGCGCTCTCCGTAGCGCAAAGCACGCGCACGGCGAGCGTCGGCGCGGCAAATGGGGCGCTCAGCTTCGTCACACAAGCCCTCGCCGACGCGGTCACCGCCGGCACTCCTGTTGCAGGAAGCGCCGACTACATCGCGCTTCAATCGGCCATCACCGATGAGACCAACAACGTTGCCGTCGTCACGACGGAACAGGAAAGCGCGGTGAGCGCGGCCCAACGACAGCTCGACCTCGCGAAGGCCCGCCTCAAGGAGGCGCAAAGTCCAGGCGACACGACGTACCTGCTCAGGGCCCGCGACGATGCAAAACGCCAGGTGTCGGACGCCGCGCAGCAGTTGACGGAACTCGAGAAGTCGCTCGGCACGTGGATCCCCGCGGGCGAGCTCATTTTCGTCAAGAACCTGCCCGTCCAGGTGGCTGCCTCAAACGTGACGCGCGGCGGCAGCGTGTCCGGTTCGTTCATGACCGTGTCGGGCGCGGACATCGCGATGACAGTGGGCCTGCCTGAGTCCGACGCAAAGAGGCTCGAGGTGGGAGACAGGGTCATCATCGACGAGCCCGATCTCCTCTCAGAGCCCTTCGAGTCCACCATCTCGGAAATCCCCGAGGCGGGCTCCTCTGGCAGGGTGCAGATGAAAGTGCTGCTCGCGAGCTTCCCGCCCGAGTTGCTGGGCGCCAACGTCCGCGTCATCATCCCCGTCGAATCGACCTCGGGCGAGGTGCTCGTGGTTCCCGCAGCCGCGCTCTCAGCGGTCGCGAACGGCGACGTGCGCGTCGAGGTCGAGGACCCGGACAACCCAGGGCAGACGCGATTCGTCACCGTGGTGACGGGACTTGCCGCCGATGGCGTCGTCGAGGTCAAGCCCGTCGACGGGAAGTTGGCGAAGGGCGATCGCGTGGTCGTTGGCCAGGCGGACATCGGCCCGGCGGGCCCCGCGGACCCTGGTGCGAGCCCAGACGCATCCGACACTCCGTCCGACCAGCCGTCTGACACCTCGTCTGACAAGCCGCCCGCCGCCGCGCCCAGCGAGGGCTGACGTGACGGTCGTCGAGAGCGACGCCGACGTCGTCCTCGCTCTCGAGGGCATCGGCAGGACGTACCTATCAGGTGAAGTCGAGGTGGCCGCCCTCGCGGGCGTCGACCTCACCGTCGGCCGCGGGGAGTACGTGTCGATCGTGGGCCCTTCGGGCTCGGGAAAGTCGACGCTGCTGAACATTCTTGGGCTGCTCGACAGGCCCACCTCCGGCTCGTACCAATTCGAGGGGCTCGAGGTTTCCGGGCTCGACGAGACCGATCGCACCGCGGTAAGGGGCCGCCGCATTGGCTTCGTGTTTCAGGCGTTTCACCTGTTATCTCACCGTTCCGTGCTCGAGAACGTCACCTTGTCGATGCTGTACACCGGGGTCGCTTCTCGCGAGCGCACCGAGAGGGCGCGCGCCGCTTTGGCGTCGGTCGGTCTCGAGCAGCGGGCGGACTTCACGCCCACCCGGCTATCAGGAGGCGAGCGGCAGCGCGTCGCAATTGCGCGCGCGATCGTGGCCGACCCCGCGCTACTGCTCGCCGACGAGCCCACGGGAAACCTCGATTCCAAAACGTCCGACTCGATTCTTGGGCTGTTCGACGGCCTGCGGGCCGGCGGGCTCACGATCGTCATGATCACTCACGACGCATCCGTGGCGGCGAGGGCCGATCGCTCGGTGCGCATTCGCGACGGCGTCCTGAGCGCGGTGGGCGCCGCCGAGCACGCCCAGGGCGGCTCAGGTGGCCGCGTCGGCGCCGGGAGTAAGGGGACGCGGTCGTGAAGCCCACCCACTTGGCGTGGAGGGACCTCGCCTCAGAGGCAATCGCTGGTCTCGCTTCACGTCCCGCACGGACGCTGCTGACGGTGCTGGGAACGGTTCTCGGCATCTCGGCGCTCGTCGCGACGGTGGGAATCGCCCAGACCGCAGGCAACCGGATCGTCGGCGCGTTTGATGAACTGTCGGCAACGAGCGTCGTGGTCACCAACGAGTCAGGGTTTTGGGGTGGGGGCGGTCCAAAGACCGCCCTACCTCGCGATGCGGAGGACCGCATCTCGCGCCTCAACGGCGTCACTGCCGTCGGCGTCATGGGAACCGTGAATGTGGGCGAGGACCTCGCGTCGACGGTCAAGATCGATGACCCGACGGCTCGCAACGAGTTCCAGATAGACGTGCGGGCGGCATCGCCTGGTTTGCTCGACGCGGTCAAGGGCCAGATGCGCATGGGGCGCTGGTTCGACGCGGGCCACGAGTCGCGCGCCGACGACGTGGTCGTCTTGGGTCCCGGGGCGGCGGACAAGCTGAACATCCACCGCGTGGATCAGCAGCCTGTCGTCTTCCTTGGCGACAAGGCCTACGTGGTGATGGGCGTCCTGCGCGATGTGTCACGCCAGTCCGAGTTGCTGAACTCGATCATCATGCCCGAGGCGACTGCGCGAAAGAACTATGACTACACGTCGGCGTCCGTGGTCCAGATCGATGTCGCGATCGGCGCCGCGGAACTCATCGGCAAGCAGGCCCCGATCGCTCTCAACCCCAGTGACCCCAAGGCCTACCGCACTCAAGTGCCGCCGTCCCCCAACTCGCTGCGCAACAAGGTTGAGGGCGACGTCAATTCGCTCTTTCTCATCCTTGGCGGCGTCTCTTTGCTCGTGGGCGCGATCGGCATCGCCAACGTGACCCTGGTGAGCGTGCTCGAGCGCATTGGCGAGATTGGCCTGAGGCGAGCGGTGGGCGCCCGCCGGCGCCATATCGCGCTGCAGTTCCTTCTTGAGTCGACAGCGATGGGCCTGGTAGGAGGCATCATGGGCGCCACGCTGGGCATCCTGGTAGTGGTGATTCTGTCGGCCTCGCGCGACTGGACGCCCGTGCTGTCACCGTGGATACCCATCGGCGCCCCGTTCCTGGGTGCCATTACCGGTCTGGTCGCGGGCGTCTACCCGTCGATGAGAGCGGCCTCGCTCGAGCCCGTCGAAGCGTTGCGTGCCGGTACGTAGCTTGGGTCTGCGGGTTTTGGGTCTGCGGGTTTTGGGTCTGCGGGTTTTGGGTCTGCGGGTTTTGGGTCTCGGTGATTCGGCAACCGGCCCCGGGAACGTGGTGCCAGACCGAAGGACCTGGCGCTTCACGCGAGGCCTCGCATTCGTGCCAAACTTGCGGTCATGACGCACTCGGATTCAGGGGGAACGCGACTCGACCCATGGCTTGGGTCGTACGCCTCGCGAGCGCACAACATGCGCTCCTCCGAGATCCGTGCGCTCTTCGCCGTCGCCTCGCGACCCGAGGTGGTCTCCCTGGCGGGCGGCATGCCGTACATCGGCGGTCTTCCCTTGGAGGAGATCGGCGAGATGATGCGGCGGCTCATCGTCGAGCAAGGTGAGACAGCGCTGCAGTACGGCTCTGGTCAGGGTCACGAGGGCCTGCGCGAACACATCACGCACGTCATGGCACTCGAGGGCATTCGCGCGCACCCTGACGACGTTGTTGTCACCACCGGGTCTCAGCAGGCCCTCGACCTCGTCACCACCGTCTTTATCGATCCTGGCGACGTCATCGTTGCCGAGGCTCCGTCGTACGTGGGAGCCCTGGGCGTGTTCAGGGCCCACGAGGCCGACGTCGTGCACGTTCCCATGGATGAGAATGGCTTAGTGCCCGTGGCCCTCGAGTCGAGGTTGGCCGCGCTCAAGGCCGAGGGTCGTCGCGTGAAGTTCCTGTACACCGTGCCGAATTACCACAACCCCGGCGGCGTCACCCTGTCGCTCGAGCGTCGGCCCCAGATCCTTGAGATTTGCCGGCGCTACGGCGTCTTGGTGCTGGAGGACAACCCCTACGGTCTGCTGGGTTTCGACAGGGAGCCCTTGCCAGCGATGAGGTCGATGGACTCGGAGGGAGTCATCTACCTGGGGTCCTTCTCCAAAACCTTCGCTCCCGGATTCCGCGTCGGCTGGGCCGTCGCACCGCACGCGGTGCGCGAGAAGCTGGTGCTCGCCTCCGAATCGGCCATCTTGTGCCCCTCCAACGCCTCGCAAATGGCGATCGCGATGTACTTGGATCACGCCGACTGGCAGGGCCAGATCAAGAAGTTCAGGGAGCAATACCGTGAGCGCCGCGACGCAATGATCGCCGCTCTCGAAGAGTTCATTCCCGAGGCGTCGTGGAACGTCCCAGACGGCGGCTTCTACGTGTGGGTCAAGCTCCCTGAAGGCCTCGATGCGAAGTCGATGCTCCCTCGCGCCGTCACGGCCCGCGTGGCCTACGTTCCTGGCACTGCGTTCTACTACGACGGCTCCGGCTCGAACTACATGCGCCTCTCGTACTGCTACCCCACTCCAGAGCGCATTCGTGAGGGCGTGCGCAGGCTTGCCGGGGTGGTGGTCGCGGAGATGGAGACGGTCAAGATCTTTGGCACGACCGGCGCAGGCCCCACCACGACGGTGCAGTTCCCGTCACCCGACATGGCTTAGCGCCACTTACTGCGGCGAAGCGAGAAAGAGACGACATGGACGTTTTGATTCTGGCAGGTGGCTTGTCTCACGAACGAGACGTCTCAATCAGGTCGGGCAGGCGCGTCAAGGACGAGCTCGAGTCCAGGGGCGTGAAGGTCTCGATCGCCGATGTCGACACGGCCCTCATTCCCAAGTTGCGCGCGATGGGCGACGACGCCATCGTCTGGCCGTTGCTCCACGGGGCGTCGGGCGAGGATGGCTCTCTCCAGGCCCTGCTCGAACTCGTGGGCGTGCCGTTCGTTGGCACCCGCTCCCGCGAGGCTAGCGTCGCGTGGGTCAAGCCCGTCGCGAAGGCCGTGTTTGCTCGCGGATCGGTCGCGACCCCCGACTACGTCACGCTGCCACAATCGCTCTTTAGGGAGGCGGGTGCGGATCAGGTGCTCGCCGCTCTCGTGGAACGCTTCCCTTTGCCGCTGGTGGTCAAGCCCGCGCGTGGCGGATCCGCGCTGGGCGTCTCGCTCGTGACCGACCCAAGCCAGCTCGCCCACGCGATGGTGCAGTGCTTCGCCTACGGTGACATGGCCATGGTCGAACGGGCCCTGTTTGGCACCGAGGTTGCCGTCTCGGTTCTCGGATCAGGCGACGACGCCCGCGTGCTTCCCGCCGTCGAGATCCAGTGTGAGGGCCCGTACGACTACGACGCCCGCTACAACCCCGGCCGCGTCGAGTACTTTGCCCCCGCGCGCCTGGATGCCGAAGCGACGGCTGAGGTCGAGAATGCCGCTCTGGCCGTGCACCGGATTATGGGGCTCGTGGACCTGTCACGCATTGACATGATCCTGGAGTCGGGTGTGGCGAACGTGATCGACATCAACATCGCCCCCGGAATGACCGAAACGTCGCTGCTCCCCCAGGCCATCGAGGCGAGCGGCGCCGATCTTGGCGCGCTGTACGAGTCCATTTGCGCCGAAGCCCTCGCTCGACACCGGTCGCGTTAGGCACCGCTCTCGCCGGGTACCGTTCGCAATAGGTACCGTTCGCAATAGGTACCGTTCGTAATAGGTACCGTTCGTAATAGGTACCGTTCGCGCTTGGCGCTCTATTTCGACCCGAAGACTCCAGGATCCTCTGGGTTGATGAGGTGGACGATACGGTCCAGGTCCTCCACGGTAGCGAAGTCGATCGTGATCTTGCCCTTGGCGCGGCCCAACTGGACACCGACCCTGGTGTCGAGGTGATCTCCCAAACGCGCGGAGAGGTCATCCAGCGCCGCCGTGCGGCCGCCTGCGCGCACGGAACCCTTTTTGGGCGCCTTGACCTGCACCCCGAGCGTCACGGCCTCCTCGGTGGCGCGCACCGACATTCCCTCCGCGACGATGCGTGTGGCGAGGTAGTCCATTGCCTCGGCACTGGGAAGTGTGAGGAGCGCGCGAGCATGCCCCGCGCTTATCACGCCTGCCGCAACGCGTTTCTGCACCGCGGGTGGCAGCTTGAGGAGGCGAAGCGTGTTGGAGATTTGCGGACGGGAACGACTCAGTCTGGCGGCCAACTGCTCGTGCGTGATCTCGAAGTCGTCGAGCAACTGTTGGTAGGCCGCCGCCTCTTCGAGCGGATTGAGCTGCGACCTGTGTAAGTTCTCGACCAGCGCATCGCGAAGCATCGCGGTGTCTTCCGTGCTCCTGATGATCGCGGGGATCTCGGTGAGGCCCGCCTCACGGGTGGCCCGCAACCGACGCTCGCCCATGATGAGCTCAAAGCCGGCGCCCTCGGGGTTGCGTCGCACCACGATGGGCTGCAGAACGCCGATTTCCTTGATGGAGCCGACGAGCTCCGCGAGGGAGTCGGGGTCGAACACCGTGCGTGGCTGGCGCCGATTCGGCACAACCTCGGCCGGGTCAATGAACGCAAAGGTCGCACCTGGCACCGCTCGCAGGCCCACGCCGTCGTCGGTCGCCTCTGAGATCATCGCGTCGGTCACTCTCGGAACCGCCCCGGTGTCCGAGAAGAAGACGTCCCTGGGTCGATCGCCCCTCCTCTGGGCCCAGTCGCTCCCGGCATCGTTGCCGAAGGGCGCCTCGGGCGCCGTGGGGATAAGGGCACCGAGGCCGCGCCCCAGCCCTCGCTTCGGGGTACTCACAATGAACCTCCTACGGCCGCGCCGCGTTCGGCCAACTCCTTGGCGATCGCCAAGTAGGCCACCGCTCCTGAGGAGTGGGGGTCGTACGTGATGACAGTCTTGCCATAACTTGGGGCCTCCGACAATCGGACGGAGCGAGGCACCGTCTGGTCAAAGGCCTCGTTGGGAAAGTGCGTCCTGACCTCGTGCGCTACCTCACGCGCGAGGTTGGTGCGTTGGTCGAACATGGTGAGCACAATCGTGGACACGTAGATCGCAGGGTTGAGGTGCTTCTTCACCATCGCGATCGTGCGCATCAACTGCGTCAGGCCCTCAAGCGCGTAGTACTCGCATTGGATGGGGATGAGGACCTCGGTCGCCACCACCATGGCATTGAGGGTCAGTAGGCCCAGGCTTGGTGGGCAATCGATGATGACGTAGTCGAGCTGCCTGCCCTCGCGGGCGAGTAGCTCGGTGATCGCCGTGTGAAGCCGGTATTCCCTCCGCACCGCGGACACGAGCTCAATGTCGGCGCCAGCGAGGTCAATCGTCGCAGGAACAACCCACAGCGAAGGCAGGTCGGGGCAACGCTGAGCCACGGAGGCAATCGGCGCGTCTTCGAGGAGCACCTCATAGATCGACGGTGTTCCCGCCCTGTGCTCTACGCCTAGCGCGGTCGACGCGTTGCCTTGGGGGTCGGCATCTATCACCAGCACATTCGCGCCCTTACTCGCGAGTGCCGCCGCGAGGTTGACCGATGTCGTGGTCTTGCCAACGCCGCCCTTCTGGTTCGAGATCGCGATGACTCGCGTCTTCGGGGGGCGCGGGAAGTTCGACTCCTCCAAGGTGCGGCGAAGCCTCTCTAGTTCGAGGAGTTCGCTCGCCAACGGACTGTCGTTGTCGACACCGATTCTGCTGAAGGCGTCGTCGAGCGCAGGGCGTTGTGGGCCTCCGCGGTCTGGGCCTCCGCGGTCCCATGAGGTTCGGCCGGCTGCGGGGCGTTCCAGCCCTGCGGGTTGGTACGCAGGGACGTGGCTCCGCTGTCCATCGGGGGACGTCGCAGCGGCGCTGCGCGCGTCGGTCTCGTGGTCAGTCACACACGTCTCCTCGAGGGTTTGATAGCCGGGGTACGGGTCAATGTTTCACGTGAAACACCCTGACCGCAAACGCCGCGCGAGTGGGTTATCCACACGCAGCCTGGGGAGGGTTCGCCCGGAAGCCCTGCCTGTGGACGACGCCCGTCTAGGACATCCGCCTGAGCATCACGCGGCTGTGGAAAGCCTGGGGAGAACAGTTTCTAGCGATTCGCTGTTTCTCGGACGATGCGTACCACCGTGGTGGGCTCAAGGCCCTCAAGGGTTGGCGCGGTGAGGACCTCGGCGGACAACCGCGCCTTGCGAAGGACGTACTTGGCGCGCTCGATTTCGTCCGCCGCAGAACGCCCTTTCAGGAGCGCCATGTGGCCCGTCTCGGACAACAGCGGCAAGCACCACTTCACGAGTCTGTCGATGGACGCGACCGCACGGGCGGTGAGAGCGTCCGCCTTGAGGTCGCCCGCGACCTCCTCCGCGCGAGCCCGCCGGACGGTGACATTGTCGAGACCGATCTCCGCAGCGACTTCCTGCAGCCACGCCACTCGGCGCTCCATGGGCTCGACCAACACGACCTCCCTGTCCGGAAGCATCGCCGCAATGACGATGCCAGGGAGTCCCGCGCCGGAACCCACATCGGCGATGCGTCCGGGTCCCAGGAACGGCACGACCGCCGCCGAGTTGAGGATGTGCCGCTCCCAGAGCCGCTCGAGCTCACGCGGACCAATGAGGCCGCGCTTCTCCCCCTGATCCTCGAGCATCGTCGCGAACGCGGCTACTGCGTCGTAGTGGGTGCCAAGGAGTGATCGGAGGGCCAATTGATCGATCGACGCGAGGTCGGTGCCTCTGTCGCTGGACTCGTCAGACTCGCTCTTCATCGCACCCGGACCCTTCCCTCTTGTACACGCCTGTCGCACACGCCTGTCGCACACGCCTGTCGCACACGTAGCCCGCGCGGAACGGGCGCACCTTCATCATCTCGCACCACTCGTGGGTTGCACGCGCGATGTTTCACGTGAAACACGGTAATAGTGCCCGCCGTCTTGCGGTCGACGACGATGTCCGATCGATCACGGCCCACTGTCAATCACGGCCCACTGTCAATCACGGAGTCCGGCCTTGGCCATGTTTCACGTGAAACATCGGGAAAGCAAAACGCCGAGCGCCCCCCGGGGCACGCTTGGCGTCAGCCATCCCGCGTCGGTTAGGACTTGGCGGGGCTCACGACTACGTGGCGGTGTGGGTCTTCGCCCTCTGACTCCGAGACGAGGCCCGCCTCGAGAACCACGTCGTGCACGACCTTGCGCTCAAACGCGTTCATCGAGGGGAGCGCGATTGCCTCGCCGGACTCGCGCACGTTCGCGATCACCTCGCGGGCTTGCTCAGCCAACTGCTCCTTGCGACCCGCACGGAAATCGGCGATGTCCAGCATGAGGCGGCTGAGATTGCCTGTCTCCGACTGCACGGCGAGGCGGGTGAGATCCTGCAGGGCATCGAGAACTTCCCCGTCGGGACCCACCAAACGCTTGAGGTCCTGGCTGGGACCCTCCGCAAGGATGGCCAACTTGGGCCGTCCCGCCTCGACGGAGATGTCAATGTCTCCATCCATATCGAGAATGTCCAGCAGCTCCTCCAAAAAGTCGGCGGCGACGTCGCCCTCGTTTTCGAGGTCCTTACGATTCACATCAGTCATGACGGTCCTTGGGAATTGGGGTCGCCCGGACGGCGACCAACGGCTAGGTCTTTTCGATGCCAGGGGGGTCGGTCTGGTCGTCAGGCCCCGCGTCCGCGGAGTCCGTGGGACCCTGGCCCGCGGCCGGCTTGTTGCGCTTCTTGCGTTTGGGCTGCGAGCGCTGCCTGCTACGCCGCTCTTCTGCGACGGCCTCGGCGGCGGCCTCTTCGTCGAGGCGCGCCTGCTCAAGCGTGCGTCCGTCGATGGTCAGGCCTTTGCGAGCAGCCTTTTCGGTCAGGCGGGCCTTGTAGGAAACCTCGGCTGCGGAGCCCGGCGTCGGGTTCCTGCGGATGACGTAGAACTGCTGCCCCATTGACCACAGGTTCGACACGGTCCAGTAGATGAGCACACCGATGGGGAAGTTGGGGCCAGAAAGAACGAACACAAACGGCAGGATGTACATGAGCATCTTCTGCTGTTGCGCCATGGGGCCTTCAAGTGCCGAGGGCGGCATGTTCTTCATGGTGAGTTGACGTTGGCTGAAGAACGACGTGGCGACCATGGCTGCGATGAGCACGCCCGCGATGATCTTGGGCTCCGTCTGTGTGCCGGACTTCAAGAAGGTCGAGGAGAGCTTGGCGCCAAAAAGCGTGGCCGCGCTCGCCTGCTCGCGAAGGGTGTCTGACAGCAGGCCGATTGGCTTTCCCTGCGTGCCTTCGAGTCGGTAGTTGAGCACACGGAATAGGGCAAAGAAGACCGGGGTCTGCATTAGCAGTGGCAGGCACGAGGAGAACGGGTTTGTCTTGTGCTTGGAGTAGAGCTCCATGGTCTCTTTGGTCATCGCCTCGCGAGACGCCTGATCCTTCTTGCCTTTGTACTTGTCTTGAACGGCTCGAAGTTCGGGAGCGATCATCTGCATCCCGCGCTGTGCCTTGATCTGACGCACGAACACAGGGATCAGCAGTACTCGGATGATCACGGTCAGGCCCACGATGGACAGCGCCCACGTCAGGCCCGATGCTGGGTCAAAACCGATGAACCCAAGCGCCTGATGGACGAGGACCATGATGTTGGCCACCACCCACTCAAGTGGTGTCAACAGGGAGTAGATCGCGTTCACGAAGAATTCCTTACGTCGCTACGGGTGAAGTTTGGGGGGTACGGAACAGCGGTTCGCCCTTGGCGGGAACCTCGTCAATGCCGCCATTGCTCCACGGGTTGCACCGCAACACGCGCCAGCCGGCCATCACGGTGCCTTTGATGGCGCCATGTCGACGCACGGCTTCCACGCCATAGTGGGAGCACGAGGGGTAGTACTTGCATGTGGGACCCAGCAAGGGAGAAATCAGCAGTTGATAGCCCCTGATCAGCGCCATGACGGCGTATTGGGGAAGCCGCAACGCTTCGCGCACGATGCGCACGGCGGTCATGAATGGGCCTTGGCTTCCGCGCGCGCCATCGCGCCAAGCACGTCCGTGCGCAACTGAGCGAACGACGCGTCGGCCGCGGCGGGAAGGGCACGAACGACCACATGTGAGCCCGCAGGAACGGTCGCCAAGGCGTCCGCCATCACAGCGCGAAGACGACGCTTCACGAGGTTGCGGACCACGGCGCCTCCTACCGCTCGAGAAACAGCGAAACCGGCCATGCTCGAAGCATCGCCGGTCTTCACCATGTACACCACCGCAGTGCGGCCGCCGGCCTTGGCGCCGCGACGCATCGTGACCCGAAAGTCCTCGCTACGTCGCAGGCGCGAGCCAGCAGTGAGCACTACGCCGACAAAGAATCGCGGCCCCGGCGGCGGCGGGCCTTCAAAATGGCGCGCCCCGCACGGGTGCGGCTGCGCAGGCGGAAGCCGTGCGTCTTGGCACGCTTTCGGTTGTTCGGCTGGAAAGTCCGCTTGCTCACGGGAGTACTCCACGACGTTTTGGGGGATGGGTAAATCAGCGGACTCACGGTACGCGCTCACGGGGGCGCCGGTCAAATCTGAAACCACCCGTTGGTCACTACGCCCAAAAGGTATAGGCTCCCTCATCAACGCATGGTGCGGTGGAAGGACACGCCGCTAACGTCAGATGACGGATAGGTAACGGGGTCTCAACCCCCTGTGCACAATGCTGTGGAGAGGGAGCAGCTCGGTGACCACGGACAACCCCAATCGTACGATCGATGACGTATGGACCAGTGCCGTCAGCAACCTTGTCTCCGACGGATCCACTACGGCGCAGCAGCGATCGTTCTTGAGACTCATCAAGCCCCTCGCCGTGCTTGAGGACAACGTGTTCCTTGCCGTCGCAGAGGACTTCACCAAGAACTACGTGGAAACCACCCTGCGCCAACCGATCGCTGGAGCGCTCAGTGACGTGCTCGGGCGCGATGTGCGCATCGCGGTGACCGTTGACTCGTCCGTCACGCCGCCCACCCTGCCGCTCGACGACGAGCCGGCATTCGACCACTCGCGCGGCGGATCCAGCCGACCTCCTGTTGCCGCACCTCCGTATGAGGACCCGCACCTTAACCCGCGCTACACGTTCGACACCTTCGTCATCGGCGCGTCAAACCGCTTTGCTCACGCCGCCGCTTTGGCCGTCGCGGAGAGCCCTGGAAAGACGTACAACCCGCTCTTTATCTATGGCGACTCCGGGCTGGGCAAGACCCACCTGCTGCACGCGATTGGTCACTACACGCGCCAGATCAAGCCCCAGACCAAGGTGCGCTATGTGAACTCTGAGGAGTTCACCAACGACTTCATCAACTCGATCCGTGACGACCGGTCGCTCAGCTTCAAGAGGCAATACCGCGAGGTCGACGTTCTGCTGATCGACGACATTCAGTTCTTGCAAGGCAAAGAGCAGACGCTCGAAGAGTTTTTCCACACGTTCAACGCACTGCACAACGCCGGCAAGCACGTGGTCATCACGTCCGACGTCTCTCCCCGCCACCTCAACGGCATCGAGGAACGCATGCGAACCCGCTTTGAGTGGGGCCTCATGACCGACGTTCAGCCGCCCGACCTCGAGACCCGCATTGCCATCCTTCGCAAGAAGGCGCAGGCGGACGATGTGGCCGCGCCTCCGGACGTACTGGAGTACATAGCGTCAAACATTACGAGTAACATCCGTGAGCTCGAGGGCGCGCTCATCCGAGTCACCGCGTTCGCTGCCCTCAACAAGCAAACAGTTGACCTGAGCCTCGCCCAAGTCGTGCTGAAGGATCTCATCTCTGACGATGACTCCCAGATCACCGCCTCGGCCATCATCGGCAAGACCGCCGAATACTTTGGCATCACGATGGAGGAGCTCACGGGCACCTCCCGCAGCCGCGTCTTCGTCACCGCCAGGCAGATCGCCATGTACTTGTGTCGCCAACTGACGGATCTCAGCCTGCCCAAGATCGGTGAACACTTCGGTGGCAAAGACCACACCACCGTGATGTACGCCGTCAAGAAGGTCGAAGACCAGATCGCCCAGCGTCGCCAGATGTACAACCAGGTCAACGAGATTCACGCCAGGATCAAGCAACAACACCGTCGCTAGATCTCCCACTGGGTGTGCGCGGTTCGTAGGCGAGAGTCCCCATGTGGGGAAACGACGAACTCAGATTGACATGTCACAACGGTCCCCAGAACTCCGTCGCTCACACCTGTGGATAACTCTGTGTATATCTTTCTTGGGCCATGAATCCACAGGGAACAGGTTGTGAATGAATCACACGTTCCTGTGGACGCGGGTCACCTCTCCACCGGCTCATAGGGCTCTCGCTCACAGATTCACGGGTTCTGTCCACGGCCATATATGACAGTCTGGCAGGAACTATGGTGCTTATCCCCAAAATGGGCGGCCCCTACGACTACTACCTATCTCTATCTCTTAGTTGTCCACATGGACCTTCATAGAGCCCGAGGAACATCACGTGATGTGGGACTAGACGCGTCGGTCCTTTGGCGTAGTGTGTGACCCGAAAGGGGAGTTCGATGAAGTTTTCTGTAGAGCGCGACATTCTTGCCGACGCCGTCGCTTGGGCGTCGCGAGCGGTTCCTCATCGTCCCCCCGTACCTGTCCTTGCAGGCGTCCTCATCGAGGCTGACACGGCGGGTGTCGTCACCCTTTCGAGTTTCGACTACGAGGTTTCTGCTCGCGGTGAGTTCCCAGCTGACGTGGAGACCGCCGGGGCGGTGTTGGTCTCCGGACGACTCCTGCGTGAGATCGCCAATGCCCTTCCGCACAAGCTGGTCAAGTTTGACCTTGAGGGCACGAAGGTCTCCGTGATGTGTGGCGCTTCACGATTCTCGCTCGCGACGATGCCCGTCGACCAGTACCCCGCACTTCCGGTCATGCCCGACACATCGGGCAGCGTGGACGGCGCCGAGTTATTGGCCGCAGCTCAGCAGGTTCAGGCAGCGGCATCGCGAGACGAGACGCTTCCAATCCTGACCGGCGTGCGAATGGAGATCGAGGGTGAACGGATCTCCTTGCTCGCTACGGATCGCTACCGCCTTGCCTTGAGAGAACTCACCTGGAAGCCGAACTCCCCAGACATCTCCGCCATTGCGCTTGTCAGGGCAAAGACTCTTGCCGATACCGCCAAGTCACTCGGCTCCGGCGAGGTGCAACTCGCATTGAACTCCGGTCAGGGCGTCGACCTCATTGGTTTTTCCTCGGGAGGGCTCGTTACCACGTCGCTGCTCATGGACGGTGAATACCCTCAGGTCCGGCGGCTGTTTCCCGAGTCATCGACCATCACAGCCGTCGTCTCCACCGCGGAACTTATCGAGGCCACCAAGCGCGTGTCTCTCGTCGCCGAAAGGAACGCCGCAGTGCGCCTCGTGTTTTCGGAGGGCGAGTTGGTGCTCGATGCAGGCCACACCGACGACGCTCAGGCGTCCGAGGCCATCGAGGCAACGGTCGAGGGCGGCGAGATCACAGTGGCCTTCAATCCTTCGTTCTTGCTTGATGGGCTCAGCGCGCTCGACGCACCGTACGTTCGCATGGGCTTCACTCAGGACACCAAGCCTGTGGACTTCGTCGGCCTCGATAAGCCTGGCGGCACCCCCAAGTCGGAGTTCCGCTACCTCTTGGTGCCGATCCGCATCGCCGGCTAACGGCCGATGCGCGTCACCCACCTGCAGCTCACCGACTTCCGCTCGTACACGAACGCGCAAGTTGAGTTTGGAGAAGGCGTCACCACGTTGGTGGGCCGAAACGGCCACGGAAAGACAAACGTCGTCGAGGCAGTGAGGTACCTGTCGACACTGTCGTCCCACCGCGTCGCCACCGATGCGCCATTGTTGAGAGCCGGAGCGGAGCGGGCTGTCGTCGCCGGCAGAGTTCAGCGCGGTGATCGCTCGCTGATGTTGGAAATCACCCTGATTCCAGGCAAGGCCAACCAGGCAAGGCTGAATAGGGGAGCGGTCAGACCGCGGGAACTTCTTGGTCTCCTGCGCACAGTCGTCTTTGCTCCCGAGGACCTCGGCCTTGTGAAAGGTGACCCGAGTGGGCGGAGGGCTTTTCTCGACGAGTTGTGCGTGGCTCTGCAGCCGGCTTTCGCCGGAGACCTTGCCGACTACGACCGGGTGCTACGTCAGCGATCGTCCCTCCTGAAGTCGGCACGAGCCAAGGCTCGTATCGACGAAGACATGGTAATCATCTGGGATGAGAAGTTGGCGGGACTCGGGGCGCGCATCATGAGGGCGCGGTTGATTGCCGTGGAGCAACTTCGGCCGCACGTGTCACGCGCATACGCCGACGTAGCCCCAGGCGAGGGAGCCTGTGTGATCACGTACTCGACCGCGACGTTGGTTTCACGTGAAACATGTGAAGAGAATTCGCCAGAAGTCGCGGCGCCTAAAGCCGCCACGGGCCGCCCCCTTGACTCCGAGATACCGGATCCGCAAGCCCCTGCCCACGTACAGGAAACCGAAATTTACGCGGCGCGGCCGTTGGCCGCTGGCGACGCGACGGAGCGCGTCGCTCCCACGCCCCTCACCTCGATCGATGAACTCACCGAGGCACTGCTGGCGCGAATGCGCGAGCTTCGCAAGCAGGAATTTGACAGGGGCGTGTGCCTGGTCGGTCCCCATAGGGATGACCTCGAGATTCAGATTGGAGCGCTTCCCGCCAAGGGCTACGCAAGCCACGGCGAGAGTTGGTCATGTGCGCTCGCGCTCAGGCTCGGCTCGTATGACCTGCTCGCGAGCGATGGAAATGACGGCGAGCCCGTCCTGATTTTGGATGACGTCTTCGCCGAACTCGACACGGGTCGTAGGGCGGCGCTCGCCGGACGTCTTGCGCGCGCGAGCCAAGTGCTCATCACCGCGGCCGTTGCCGAGGACGTTCCCGTTGAACTGCGCGAGCACCCCGCGGGCCATCGCATTTTGAGAGTGACGCCAGGCCAGGTCTTGCTCGAGGACGTCTTGCTCGAGGACGTGTCTTCTGGGGACTACCATGCGTGACGAGAACCCCAAGTCATCACCGGCCGCGGACGACGAAAGCGGCGACAAGCCGCGCGGGGTCTCCGAATCCGAGGGGGCGCAACGCACAGATCCGGCTGCTCTCGCCAAGGAGGCAATGGAGCGCGCGCGGGCGTCGGCAAGGGAACGCGGCGCCCACCGCTCGTCACCGCAGGCGGCGCGCAGACAAAAGAAGTCGAATCGCGCGGCCACCAACGGAAACTCGTCGCCCCAGCCCTTTGGCACCGGACGAGACCCCAGGGCCATGAGCGATAACGTCCAGGCGTTGCTCAGCAGGATGGGCTGGACCGAGCACATCGAAGTCGCGTCCGTGACGGCGCGCTGGCGTGAAGTCATTGGCGACCAGATCGCCAACCACTGTGAACCCGTGAGCTTTGATGACGGCGCCCTGCTCTTGCGCGCGTCCTCGAGCGCGTGGGCCACGCAGATGCAACTCATGTCGGGCCAAGTGCGGCATCGCTTGAACGAGGAATTTGGCCGCGAGGTGGTCAAGGAATTGCGGTTCATCGGCCCCAGCGACAAGAACTGGGTCAGGGGCCCGCGCCGAGTCAAGGGCCGCGGGCCTCGCGACACCTACGGGTAGGTGTCTTCGCAGGACGGGCAGGCAACCCCAACACCGGCCCGCGCGGCAGGGCCTTGGCATGTCAGCCAAGCCGCAACGGGGCAGCGCCCCAATGGCCGTCTCTGATAGGACGCCACCCCCGGGGGTGGGCGCTCAAAGGTCCCGCCCCAAGGGCAACTCGGGCCGCGCAGGCGTAACCACTAGGATCGTCCCCAATCCCACATCGGACGACTTCCCCCAGAATCCCCCTGAATGGCCCCTGAAAGCCGCTCAGAGCGCGTAGAATGGCCCGAGATATCACGCGAGCCGAACCGGCCCGCGTTGGGGGCGTGGAAAGGCATTCTGTGGCCAAGCAAGACGCGTCGGCGAACGATCTGGCATATGGCGCAAGCGACATCACTGTTCTCGAGGGTCTTGAGGCGGTCCGCAAGCGTCCCGGTATGTACATCGGGTCCACGGGCGAGAGGGGTCTTCACCACCTCGTCTACGAGGTGGTCGACAACTCCGTCGACGAGGCCCTCGCGGGGCACTGCGACACGATCACCGTGACTCTGATGGCCGACGGAGGGGTGCGCACCACCGACAACGGTCGCGGCATTCCAGTCGACATGCACCCCACCGAGGGCAAGCCAACGGTTGAGGTCGTCATGACCCTGCTTCACGCCGGCGGAAAGTTCGGAGGCAGCGGCTACGCGGTCTCCGGTGGCCTCCACGGCGTCGGCATCTCCGTAGTCAACGCGCTGTCCTACAAGGTTGAGACCGTCGTCAAGCGCCAAGGAAACGTGTGGCGCCAGACGTTTGTCGAGGGCGGCCGCCCGGATGGCACTCTCGTCAGGGGCGAGGCCACCGACGAGACGGGTACCCAGCAGACGTTCTGGGCAGACCCATTGATCTTCGAGACGACCGATTACGACTTCGAGACGCTCCGCGCGCGCTTCCAGCAGATGGCGTTTCTCAACAAGGGCCTGAGCCTCACCCTGACCGACGAGCGCCCCGAACACATCTCGGGCGAGTTCGATGACGAAGAGGCGCCCACATCGCGCTCCGTCACGTACAAGTACGACGGCGGGCTGGTCGACTACGTCAAGCACCTCAACGCGGCCAAGAAGGCTGAGCTCGTACACCCGGAAGTCATCAGCATCGAGACGGAGGACGTCGAGAACCGCATCTCAGTGGAGCTTGCCCTCCAGTGGACCAACGCCTACTCCGAATCCGTCTTCACGTACGCGAACACGATCGCGACCACCGAGGGCGGGACCCACGAGGAAGGCTTCCGCGCCGCGATGACCACGCTGGTCAATAAGTACGCGCGTGAGAAGGGCATCATCAAGGAGAAGGACGAGAACCTCACGGGAGACGATGTCAGGGAAGGCCTCACCGCCGTCATCTCGGTCAAGCTGGGCGAGCCACAGTTCGAGGGCCAGACCAAGACCAAGCTGGGCAACACGATCGCGAAGACGTTTGTGCAAAAGGCGGTCAACGAGCGACTGACCGACTGGTTCGACTCGCACCCGAACGAGGGCCGCGACGTCATCCGCAAGGCGATCCAGGCATCCCAGGCCAGGATGGCCGCGCGCAAGGCCCGCGAGGCGACGCGACGCAAGGGGCTACTCGAATCGGGTGGAATGCCAGGCAAGCTGTCCGATTGCCAAAGCCGCAACCCCGACGAGTGCGAGATCTTCATCGTCGAGGGTGACTCGGCAGGAGGTTCCGCCAAGCAAGGCCGCGAGCCGTACAACCAGGCGATCATGCCGATCCGCGGAAAGATCCTCAACGTCGAGCGTGTGCGACTGGACCGTGCGCTCGCGAACCAAGAGGTCCAGGGACTCATCACGGCATTCGGCGCCGGAATGGGTGAGGACTTCAACATCGACAAGGCGCGGTATCACAAGATCGTGCTGATGGCCGATGCCGACGTCGACGGCCAGCACATTCGCACCCTGCTGCTGACGCTGCTGTTCCGGTACATGCGCCCCCTCATCGACGCGGGCTACGTCTACCTTGCGCAACCGCCTCTGTTCAAGATCAAGTGGTCGAACTCCGCGCACGAATACGTGTACTCCGATAAAGAGCGCGACGCGCTGCTTGGTGAGGGACTCAAGAACGGCAAGAAGATCCCCAAGGAGAACGGGATCCAGCGCTACAAGGGTCTGGGCGAGATGGATCACGAGGAGCTGCGCGTCACCACGATGGACCCCGCCAGCCGCACCCTGCTCAAGGTGACGATGGACGATGCCGCCATGGCGGACGAGGTCTTCTCCGTCCTGATGGGCGAGGACGTCGAGTCCCGCCGTAACTTTATTCAGCGCAATGCGAAGGATGTGCGTTTCCTTGACATCTGACATGACACCGCCATCCGACACCATGCCCACCGACGGCACGCCCGACAGGGTGAACCACGGCCGCATCGAGGACGTTGACCTCAACACCGAGATGCAGCGGTCCTACATGGACTACGCCATGTCGGTCATCGTCGGCCGCGCGCTTCCCGATGTCCGTGACGGCCTCAAGCCCGTCCACCGCCGCGTTCTCTACGCGATGTTCGACGGCGGCTACCGCCCCGACCGCGCGTTCTCCAAGTGCAGCCGCGTCGTCGGCGACGTCATGGGCAAGTACCACCCACACGGCGACTCGGCGATCTACGACACCATGGTCCGCATGGTGCAGCCGTGGTCGCTGCGCTATCCGCTGATCTCAGGGCAGGGCAACTTCGGCTCTCCTGGCAACGACGGCGCCGCCGCCTCGCGATACACCGAGTGCAAGATGGCGCCGCTGGCCATGGAGATGGTCCGCGACATCGACAAGGACACCGTCGACTTCGAGGACAACTACGACGGCCGCGAACAAGAGCCGATGATTCTGCCCGCCCGCTTCCCCAACCTGCTGGTCAACGGCAGCGCGGGCATCGCGGTGGGCATGGCCACCAACATCCCCCCGCACAACCTGCGTGAGGTCGCCGCAGGGGTCCAGTGGCACCTCGAGAACCCCAAGGCATCGCGCGAGGAGCTGCTCGACGCGCTCATCGAGCGAATCCCAGGCCCAGATTTCCCCACCGGAGCGACCATTCTTGGACGCCGCGGCATCGACGAGGCGTACCGGACCGGGCGGGGCTCGATCACGATGCGCGCCGTCGTCAACATCGAAGAGGTCCAGGGCCGCATGTGCCTGGTCATCACCGAACTCCCGTACCAGGTCAACCCCGACAACCTCGCGATCAAGATCGCTGACCTCGTCAAGGACGGCAAGGTCGCTGGTATCGCGGACATTCGCGACCAGTCGTCGGGCCGTACTGGCCAGCGCCTCGAGATCGTGCTGAAGCGCGACGCCGTGGCCAAGGTGGTGCTCAACAACCTCTACAAGCACACGCAGCTTCAAGACACGTTTGGCTGCAACATGCTGGCCATCGTCGACGGAGTGCCGCGCACCCTCCCACTTGACGGCTTCATTCGGCACTGGGTCACCCACCAGGTCGAGGTCATCCAGCGTCGTACCGCGTATCGCTTGCGCGAGGCCGAGCGCGAGGCCCACATCCTGACCGGTTACCTCAAGGCGCTCGACGCGCTCGATGAGGTCATTGCGCTCATCCGCCGCTCGCCCGATGTGGAAGAGGCCCGCACGGGAGTCATGGCGCTGCTCGATGTAGACGAGGTCCAGGCGACCGCGATCCTCAACCTGCAGCTACGCCGCCTGGCCGCCCTCGAGCGTCAGAAGATCATCGACGACCACGCCGCCCTGATGGCCGAGATCAAGGACCTGCAGGGAATTCTTGCTTCCGAGTCTCGCCAACGGTCGATCATCTCGGACGAGTTGAGCGAGGTGGTGCGTAAGTTCGGCGACGATCGCCGCACCTTCATCAGCCCGTTCGATGGAGAGGTCTCCATCGAGGACCTCATCGCCGAAGAAGAGGTGGTCGTCACGATCACTCGTGGCGGCTACGCGAAGCGCACGCGTTCGGATCAGTACCGGGCGCAGCGTCGGGGCGGCAAGGGAGTGCGCGGTGCGACGCTGCGTACCGACGACCTCGTCGACCACTTCTTTGTCACGACGACGCACCACTGGTTGTTGTTCTTCACCAACCTTGGCCGCGTCTACCGAGCGAAGGCGTACGAGCTTCCCGACGGCAGCCGCGACGCTAAGGGTCAGCACGTCGCGAACATGCTCGCGTTCCAGCCAGGCGAGCAGATCGCTCAGGTCATGGACCTGCGCACCTACACCGACAAGCCGTACCTGGTGCTCGCGACCAAGCGTGGACTCGTCAAGAAGACCGACCTCACGGCGTACGACTCGAACCGTAGCGGCGGCCTCATCGCCATCAACCTGCGCGAGGTCGAGGGCGAAGGCGGCGAGATGCTTCCCGACGAGTTGGTCGCCGCGCGCCTTGTTGCTCCGGAAGACAAGCTCATGCTCGTGTCGCGAAAGGGACTGTCGCTTACCTTCGAGGCGACCGACGACGCGCTGCGCCCGATGGGCCGCGCCACGTCTGGCGTCAAGGGAATGGGTTTCCGCAACGACGACGAACTGCTCGCTATGGACGTCGTCACCGAGGGCTCGTTCTCTTTCGTGGTGACCGAGGGCGGCTACGCGAAGCGCACCTCCGTTGACGAATACCGCATCCAGGGCCGCGGCGGACTCGGAATCAAGGTGGCCAAGCTCCAGGACGAGCGCGGCGACCTGGTGGGCGCCTTGCTGGTCGAGGAGCACGACGAGGTCCTCGTGATCATGGAGGGCGGCAAGGTCATGCGCGCGCTCGTGAACGAGGTACCCGCCAAGGGCCGCGACACGATGGGCGTCATCTTTGCCAAGCCTGGCAAGGACGACAAGATCATCGGCATCGCTCACAACGTGGAGCGTCACCTCGACGTCGATGAGCCGCTCGACCCGTCGGATGCCGAAGGCGTCGACGCGACGGTGGAGGCGATTGCGACGGCGACCGTTGAGCCGGAAGCGGACGGGCCCGGAGTCTGAGTCTGCCTGAGTCGACCCCCCGAGGCCAGTGGCTCAATCTGTACCGCTTCTCACCTGATCTGGCTGCCGATGGCCAAATCCATACCGGGCTGGGGCTGATCAAGCCGCCAATCGCGCGATCTGTGCCATGCGGTACCGACAAGCGAGCTTTCCGCTTCACCTGACCCCGGCCATCGTTGGCGCCCTCCACGTTTCGCGCGCCGGAGAGCTCCGCGCCGGGTCGCCTGCACGCGCAGCAGCGCCTATGTCGTTGACCGCACGCCCCCTCCCCCGCAAGTGGCTCAATCTGTGCCGGTTATTGGTCATAAATCCGCGGCAGTGGCTGATTTTGTACCGGGCCCAGTCCGAGCCGGTACAAAATCAGCCACTGGACGCCAGTGACTCCCTCCAGGCGGTACGAATTGAGCCATCTGGCAAGGGGGTGTGTGGGCACGCCAGACAGCACGGAACCCCGCAGTCCCCATAACTGCGGGGTTCCGTCCCTCCTCTGCAGGAGCGCTGGGGGTTCGCTTTGCGGACCGCCCTGCGCCACGCACAGACGTCAGATAAAGAGTGTGGTTCCCGATTCTTGAGCCTCACCAAGGAAGGTGGCGACCCCTGCGAGCTCGACACCATCAAGCAGATCGGACGCCGCCATGCCCAGCAGGTCCATCGTCATGGTGCAACCCAGCAGGCGTGCCCCGCCGTCCTGAGCGGACTGGATGAGCTCTGCGAGCGGCGGCACGTCATGCTTCTTCATGACGCCCTTGATCATCGCGGTGCCAGCACCCATCATGTGCATTTGCGACAGGGTGAGTTTCTCGGCGCCTCGCGGCATCATGATGCCGAACATCTTCTCCATGACCTTCTTTTGACGACGCGGGGGCTTGGCTTTGCGCAGACCGTTGAGTCCCCAGAAGGTGAAGAACATCGAGACCTCGTCGCCCATGGCGAGCGCGCCGTTGGCGATGATGAATGCGGCAATCTGCTTGTCCAGGTCGCCGGAGAAGACGACCATCGACGTCTTCTTCTTTGCCGGTGCAGACCCAGCAGCGATGGGCGACAGCCCGCCCTTGCGAATCGTCGCCACGAAGCCCGAACCCTTGGGCTCCAGAGAGACCAGCTTGTGGCCGTTCTTCGATGCCCACGCGGGGGCGTCGAGCGCGAACCCTGGGTCGGAAACCGTGACCTGGACCTCGTCGCCGATGGCGGCGTCCTTCACCGCAGCCGACAGCTTCATGATGGGGCCTGGGCACGCGAGGCCGGTGCAGTCGAGCTGGATCAGGTTGCCGCTCGCCATGACGGGCATGGCCGAGAAGGAGGTGGTCTCGGCGTAGTTCTCCATCGGAGGCAGCGCCTCGTACTCGGCCTTGTCCGTGTCGTGCACATGCTTGAAGGTGGTCGAACCACCCGAGAGGGTGGAGACATCGGTAAAGCCGTTCTGCACCAGGATGCGGTCGGCTAGATACGAGCGGAAACCGACGGCGCAATACAGGCGCACTGGTTGCGCGCGGTCCCAATCGGCAAAGGCCTCGCGGAACGTCGCCAGCGGCACGGACTCAGCGCCGGGGATGTGCCAGAGGTCGTACTCCTCAGGCGTGCGTACGTCCACGAGTCGCGCGCCCGCGATCCCGTCAGGGAACTCCTGCGAGTACCAGAGGGTCAGGTCGCCGCGCAGCGTATTCGCCGCGACAAAGCCCGCCATGTTGATCGGGTCCTTCGCCGAGCCGAACGGCGGGGCATAGGCGAGTTCTTGCTCCTCGAGGTCGTACACGGTGAGGCCGGCGCGAATCGCCATGGCGAAGAGGTCGAGCCTCTTGTCCACGCCATCAAAACCACAAGCCTGGGCGCCGAGCACGCGGCCGTCGGCCGGGGAAAACAGCACCTTCATGTGCATCATGGCGGTGCCCGGGTAGTAACCCGCGTGGCCAGAGGGGTGAATGTGCACCACGCGGTACTCGACGCCGGCGGCGTCGAGCTGACGGGAGGTTGCGCCTGTACCGCCGGCGACCATGTCGAACACCTTGACGATGCTGGTGCCCTGAGTGGATTTGTACTCGGTGTCGCGACCGCAGATGTTCTCCGCGGCAACGCGGGCCTCGCGGTTGGCCGGGCCGGCGAGCGGGTTGAGGTACGAGCCGGGCAGTACGGGGTGCAGGGTCTCGACGCCGTCGCCCGCCGCATAGACGTCGGGGTCGTTGGTGCGCATGTGGGTGTCGACCTTGATGCCGCCGCGAGCGCCGAGTTCGATTCCGGCAGCCTTGGCCAGCTCGACCGACGGGCGAACGCCTGCGGCGAGGATCACGAGGTCGGCCGCGATGTTGACGCCCGAGTTGAGTTCGACCTTGACGCGGTCGGCGCCGTCAGAGTCGGACAGGGTGTGGAACGCAGCGGCCGCCGTGGAGAGGTGCAGCGTGATGCCGCGAGCGGTGAGGTGCTGTTCGACAGGGGCCGCGATCTCGTGGTCGACAGGGGGAAGGATCTGGTCGGACAGTTCGACCACGTCAACCTTGACGCCGCGGTGGTGGAGGTTCTCCGCCATTTCGAGGCCGATGTATCCGGCCCCGACCACGACCGCGCGGACCACTCCGCGTCGGCCAGCCTTTTGGGCGAACAGGGCGGCGTCAAGCTGAGCCTTGATCTTGTCCATGTCGCCGATGCGGCGCAAAACGTGAACGCTGGGAAGGTCCACGCCGGGCATCGGGAGCTTCATCGCCTCCGCGCCCATGCACAGTGCGAGCTTGTCATAGGACTCGGTGTATTCCTTTGCGGTGTCGCACTCGCGCACGGTGACCGTCTTCGCCTTGCGGTCGATAGAGATGACTTCGGTCGCGATGCGTACGTCAATATTGAGGGTCTCGCGCAGGCTCTCAGGGGTCTGAAGCAACAGGCGTGAGCGATCGGCAATGACCTCGCCCACGTGATATGGCAGTCCGCAGTTGGCGAACGAGACGTGGTGACCGCGCTCAAAAACGACAATGTCGGCCGACTCGTCGAGCCTCCTGGCGCGGGCTGCGGTGGATGCTCCGGCGGCAACGCCACCAACGACTACGAGCTTCATGACAATGCCTCCGGGGGTATCTTTATCCCTTCACATTAGGGAGGATCCGCCTCGAATACCCGGGACCAGGGTCACACCCCGGGACCTCTTGGGAGCGATTGCACTATGAGGAGTCCCCCCACGACGGGAGCATCGAGAGGTCCCGGTACGTTGCCAGCGCGTGACCCGGGGACCAACGCTCGGTTAGGCTTGTCGAGACGTGCGCCCTCTGGGCGAGGAGGAGACTTGATGAACGCGGATGACCGCGGCCCCGCAGGCGAGGCCAAGCCACCGTTTACACCCGTGTCTGGCGAAGCGCCCGTGCGCAGGGAAGGGCTCATTCCCCCGAGCGGATCGGTGCCTCAACGGACGGCCTTTCGATCGGTGACAGGGACGACGCCCACGGCGGCTCGGTCTGGCGCGCCCGCTCAGTCTTCATCGCCCGCTCAGTCTTCACCCCCGGCTGGTGTGCGCCCTGCGAGTTACGCCCCCCCGGCCACTCACGGAGCCCCGCGCCCGCCCCAGTCGGCTCCGCGCGTTCCGCTGCCCGAGCAATCCCGGCCGGCGGCCGGTACCGCTCAAAGACCGTTAACCTCCGGACGGCCAGGTGCGCCAACAACTAGCGCGCCCACGACCGGCGCTCCGTCCGCTTTTGCCCCCACCACCGGAGCCCGGACCGCTTTTGCCCCGACGAGCGGCGCGCCGTCCGCTTTTGCCCCCACGACGGGTGCTCCCGCCACGGGTGCTCCCGCCACGGGTGTCCAAACGACGCACACCGGCGTCGCGGGCGCCGCAAGCGCGGCCGGCGCGGCGGCACGTTCCGTCGCTGGCTCGCTCGGCCTCGGCCGCCTCAAGGGCGTCGCCACCGAAATGGTGAACGCGAAGGACACCAAGGTGCCGATTCCAGGCGCGCCGCGCAAGGTGCGCGTGTTGCTTTCGCGCGTCGACCCGTGGTCCGCTCTCAAGATCGGCTTCTTGGTCGCGATCGCCTTCGGCGTGATGACCGTGGTGGCCGTCCACATCTTGTGGATGACGCTCAACCAGATGGACACGTTTGTGACCATTCAGGAGTGGGTCTCCAAGTTGTTTACGCAGGACCAAGAAGTCAACATCCTCCAGTTCTTCGCGTACACAAAGGTGATGTCGGCCACTCTTCTGGTTGCCGTCGTGAACGTTGTGCTGATTTCTGGGCTGTCCGTGATCGCGGCTTTTATCTACAACACGATTTCTCGCGTGGTGGGCGGCGTGTACATGACGCTCACCGACGACTAAGCGGCGCCCGAACGCGTGACGTCTCGGGTTTGGTGAGGCGCGCGCGCGTGCGGTATCTTGGTTGGTCGCGGCTCCGGTCGCTTCAGGGCCCATAGCTCAGGCGGTTAGAGCGCTTCGCTGATAACGAAGAGGTCGGAGGTTCAAGTCCTCCTGGGCCCACACCCCCGTCGCGTCAGCAGAGTCGCCGACGTTGCGGTGGGTATGCATTTCCCGGCCGATGGCCGTCCGGGGCCTTAGCTCAATTGGTAGAGCGCCTGCTTTGCAAGCAGGAGGTCGGGGGTTCGATTCCCCCAGGCTCCACAAAACCCCTGTTAGACACCGATTACGGCGTCGCGGCCGTGAACACCGTGACCTTTTTGTGGCGCTTGTGCCCATGATTGCCGCGACACCCGGTCCAAGATCGTCGGTTCCTTCACTGTGGTCCAGGGCGTGAAAATGATCCACGAACTGAAAGCGGTCGACGCTCCCCAACAATTTGGGGCGGCGTTCACACGGGCGAAGTTGCCCATCCTCGGGTTGCTTGACGCCCGTTGGCCGACTGGAGTGTTCACCTGCACGCCCGAAGGGCCATCGGCCCACGGGCCCGGCCTGCTTGCCCTGACGGAGTCATTGGTCGGCCCCGCAGCAGAACAGATTGCAGAGCGCCGGGAACCCGGACTTCGGTCGACAGCACCGCGAGCGATCGCGGAGGGTGAGTCACGAGGCGGTCCAATGGCGGTGGGAGGGCGGCGGCAACATGCCATCCGCGACGTAAGCACAGCGTCTTCCACACCGCAAGAAAAGCCTTCATCTGGACCCCGCCGTGGAGCGACACGATTTTTGGCTCATTTTGGCATTCGACAGACGGGTTCTCTTCGTGGACAATCGTGCCAAGACGTTTTGTCAAAACGTTTGTTCACCGGTATGGTGATCTCATTCAGAGTGCGTAGCAACGGTGCTACCAAAGAACGGAGTTGAAGTGATGACGCTTCACAAGAGACGCGGGACCCGCGCCGCGCTAGTCGGGACGACCGTCCTGGCGGTCACTGCCTTGGTATTGACCGGCTGTGGTGCTGGCGGCAAAACTGTCGAAGGAACCGCCGGAGGGATCACCGCCGCATCTACTGACGAACTCACTGTCCTCGTAGAAGGCGGGGGGCTTGCAGAGCTTCAGCCGATCGCCGACCTGTACAAGGAGCAAACCGGGACCACAATCAAGCTTGTCGAACTCCCTTACGAGGGTCTGTACGACAAAATTCAGACTGAGCTCGGTTCCGGCAGCGTGTCGTTCGACATCGCAGCTCTCGACGCCATCTGGCTAAGCGCATTTGCCGATGGCGTGCAGCCTCTCGACGATCTCTTCACGGACGCTGTGAAGTCGGATCTCTTCCCCGGTCTCGTTTCTGAGGCGCAGGTTGGCGGTAAGTACGTCGGTATGCCCATCTTCACGAACTCGGAGATCCTTTACTACCGCACCGACCTCTTCAACGATGAGAAGAACAAGTCGGACTTCGAAGCCGAATTCGGCTATCCGCTGGCACCGCCGACGACCTGGGAGCAGTACACCGATGTCGCAAAGTTCTTCACGCGCGACACTGACCGCGACGGCCAGGTCGACTTGTACGGTACTGATGTGAAGGGTGCGGTTGAGACCGAGTGGCTCGCGACTGTTTCGCAAGCCGGAGAGACCAAGATGGTTCTCGATCCTGCGAGCGGCGAAGTCACGATCGATAGCGCGGACCACCTGAAGGCTCTGGATTTCTACACCAGCCTTCTGCCGTATGCCCCGTCGGGCGCTTCACAACTGGACTGGGCGGGATCTCAGAACCTTTTCTACCAGGGCAAACTCGCCATGATGCGCTTCTGGGGGCATGCGTACACGCAGACCCCCGACGACTCCGTCGTCAAGGGCAACATCGGAGCCGCTCCGATGATCGCTGGCCCCGGCGGAATAGCGGGCATTCCTGGAGCGTGGTACCTGTCAGTGCCCACGGCGACGACTAAGTCAGAGGCGGCTAAGGCGTTCATTGCCTTCGCCTACGAGCACAATGAACTCTCGGTCGACACCTCGCTCGGACTCGTTTCGAGAATCTCGGCGTTCGAGTCGCAGGCGAACGTTGTCGGCCACGAGAACTACCCGGCGATCCTCGCAACTCTGAACTCGCCGGCCACCTATGCACGCCCGGCCACGCCCAAGTGGCAGGAGATCGTCAACACGGTGCTGACGCCGATGCTGCAGAAGGCCGTCGAGCCCGGCGCGGACAACGCCAAGCTCCTCAAGGATGCAAAGGCCCAGATCGAGGCGATTATCAAGTAGCTCATTGCGCCACGGGGCAGTCGGCGAAGTCGTCGACTGCCCCGCCCTCTGACCCAGCAAAGGATCCATCGTGCGCATCACCGACCGCCGATTCGCCCTCCTGATGATGGCACCGGCCGCCGCCTTTCTTGCCACCTTCGTCTTGTGGCCTCTCATCCGGTTCGTCTCCAACGGCTTCTTTGAGATCTCGCCGATTGCGGGCGGGCCACGAGAGTTCGTCGGATTCGACAATTTCGTGGCGGCGTTCCAATCTGCGGCCTTTCAGGGGGCCTCGCTGCGTACCGTGATTTACACGGCCGTAGTGGTCATACTCGAGTTCACTCTTGGGCTAGGCGTTGCCTTGGTTTTCGCCTTCCTCGGAGCCCGCTCGGCCGTGTTCCGCACCGTTTTTATGTATCCGCTGATGATCGCCCCCGTCGTGGCGGGCTTGCTCTGGCGGTTCTTGCTCATCGACAACTTCGGCATCGTTAATGAGTTGCTTAGGCAGGCAGGCATCCTCAGCAATTCAAGCGACATCGGTTGGCTCAGCGATCCGGAGATCGCGCTCTTCTCCGTCGCTCTGCCCGACATATGGCTCACCACATCCTTCATCACCTTGGTCTTGTTCGCGGGGCTACAGAACGTGCCCGGAGAGATCATTGAAGCGGCCAAGCTCGATGGCGCACGGTTTCCGACAATGCTGTTTCGCATCATCATCCCTCTGCTTCGTCCGGTCATCGCCGTGGCACTGATCGTCCGCGGAATTGACGCGGCGCGCGCCTTCGACATCATCCTGATCCAGACGAACGGGGGACCCCAGGAGAGCACCACCACCCTCAGCCTGCTGATCTACCGGACGATGACCAGATACGGCGACCCTGGTCTGGCCAGCGCCATGGGCACGATCTACCTCGTCGCGATGCTGGTCATAGCGACTGTCGCGATCTATGCGATTTGGCGACCAGGGAGTGACCGATGATCGGCATCGAAACGAACCGCAGGTCATCACGAGTGATGCTGTGGATAACGCTCGCCGTTATCCTCGTGCTCTACGGGTTCCCATTTATCTACCTCCTTCTTACGTCATTCAAGACTCCGCTTGACGCGATTGCAGTACCGGCCTCAGTGCTCCCCTCGCAGTGGACCCTCGAGAACTACGTCACCGCGCTTAGCAAGGACGGGGTGGTACCAGCCCTTATCAACAGCGCGCTCACCGCGGTGTTGAGCACAGTGTTCTCACTTGTGCTGGCGGTTCCGGCCGCGTACGCGATCACCCGGTATCGGACGCCGAGCGGTCGCGTATTCGTACTCGCCGCGCTCGTGACGCGAATGGTACCCACCATTGCCATTGGAGCCCCGCTCGTCGAGACGATGAGAACGTTGGGGTTGAGTGATTCTTCGCTCGGCCTCGCAATCGCTCACACGACGATTTCACTTCCGCTCTCGATCTGGCTCATGTCGAGCTTTTTCGAGTCGGTACCGGACGAACTCGAGGAGGCGGCGAAGGTCGATGGGGCATCGCGCCTTGGGGCGCTCTGGCGCGTGGTCCTTCCCGTGGTCTCGGGCGGGCTCGCTGTGACAGCGATCTTTGCTTTCCTCGCCTCGTGGAACGAGTTCCTGTTCTCGCTGTTACTCACCTCCGTCCGAGCTCAGACCACGCCGATCGTGATTGCCAACTTCCAGACGCAGTTCGGCCTGGATTGGGGCGCGATGACAGCACTTGCGGCGGTCTACTCGATCCCCGTCATCCTGCTCACTCTCGTACTACAGCGCCACATCGTCGCGGGCCTCACTCTTGGTGCGGTGAAAGGATGATCGGTCACAACCTGATGGTCCTAGGGAAGAGTGAACTCGCGCATGTAAAGGGAGAAGAAGAACAGTGGCAGTGAAAAGTGCTGGGATCAGAGATGTCGCCGAATTGGCCGGGGTGTCGGTCACAACGGTGTCACACGTCCTGAACGAAACACCGCATATGCGAGTTTCCGCAGAGACACGAGCGCGTGTCCGGGAAGCGGCGTTAACACTTGGCTACGGGCCGAACCGGGCCGCGCGGACGCTACGCACCAAACGGTCAGGGCTCATCGGTCTGCTGAGCGAAGAGATCGCAACCACACCTCACGCCGGCAGGATTATTTTGGGTGCCCAGAATGCCGCGCGCGCACATGACCTGACCCTGGTCATCATCAACACTGAGAGTGACTCTAGCGGCAGTGTGCACAAGGAAGACGTTCAGGCGCTCATCGATCAGCAAGTGGAAGCGGTCCTCTTCGCGACGATGTATCACCGCCGGGTATCACTTCCTCCAAACCTGCAGGGCCTGCCTGCCGTCTTGATCGACTCGACGGACCGGGCCAGCATCGTCCCTGGAGTGGTCCCGGATGAGGTGGGCGGAGCGATCTCGGCCGTCACCCACCTCGTCGAGGCCGGTCACCGACGAATCGCCTTCCTCAACAATGACGACGATGTGCCGGCTACGCACGAACGTCTAGTGGGCTACAAGCAAGTGCTGCGGCAGCACGCCATCCCCATCGACGAGAGTCTCATCCTTCACGCACCGTCAGAAACCCTTCCCGGCTACGCACTCGCTCGAGAAGTCCTTGCTCGGCAGGACCGGCCCACCGCCCTGTTCTGTTACAACGACCGAATGGCCATGGGCGCCTACAGGGCCGCGGCTGAACTGGGACTTGACATCCCGCACGATCTCTCGATCGTCGGCTTCGATAACCAAGAACTCATCGCCGCGAACCTGTTTCCGGGCCTGACCACCGTGGCGCTCCCTCACTACGAGATGGGCGCTTGGGCCGTCGAAACGTTGGTGAACTTTCTCCACGGACAGGGTGAAAACGAGCTCCCCGCCGACAGGACGACTCGTCTCGATTGCCCACTCGTCATCCGCGATTCGGTCACCAAACCACAAGACCACTGAAAGGTTACACAACATGCTTCGACTGGCCTCGTCTTGGGTATGGGACTTCTGGATCGCCGACGATGGCGAGCAATACCACCTGTTCTTTCTGAAAGCGCCTCGGGCGCTCCTCGACCCCGACCGACGGCACTGGCGCGCCACCATCGGACATGCGACCTCCCCGGACCTCACCACTTGGACGGAACACGCCGACGCGGTCATTCCGGACGACTCGCCAGCCTTCGATGACCTCGCAACGTGGACGGGGTCAGTGGTTCGTGATGACAGCGGGACCTGGCGGATGTTCTACACGGCTGTCAGCCGTGCCGAAGGTGGACTCAGCCAGCGCATCAGCTCCGTCGTCTCCGACGATCTCTTCACGTGGCGCCGAGAATCCGACAGGCAGGTTCTTGAACCGGATGCTCGTTGGTATGAAACTGCCGAAACGAGAAAGTGGCCGGACCAGGCGTGGCGCGACCCGTGGGTGTTTCGGGATCACGACAACTGGCACATGCTCGTGACTGCGAGAGCCAACCACGGCGATCCCGACAACAGAGGGGTCGTCGGGCACGCCACCTCACCAGACCTGACCCACTGGACCGTTCAGCCACCGCTGTCCGAGCCAGGTGACGGATTTGGCCACATCGAAGTCGTCCAGACGGCCATGGTCGACGGCACGCCGGTCGGAGTATTCTCTTGCCTCGCCTCCGAACTGGCGCACGACCGCCGCTTGGAAGATCCTGTCGGCGGCGTATGGGCGTTTCCCACCGACTCCCTCGCAGGGCCATTCCAGCTGGCCAATGCTTACCGCGTTACCGACGAGCGCCTCTACGTCGGACGGCTGGTTCAGGATCGCGCAGGACAGTGGCAGATCCTTGCGTTCAGAAACGACGACGAGAACGGCGGTTGGGTGGGTGAGATCACCGACCCGCAACCCGTCCACTGGGTCAATGGCCGGCTAGCGATCGAACTCACGAGCCAGGCAGAAGTGCTCGACCCAGTCCCGTCATGACGTTCTAGACACGTCGCGCCTCGCAAGGCATACGCAAAGTGACACGAAGGAGAGAACCTATGTCAAGCGCCAACCGGTACGACGTGACGACGTGGCCCGTCGGCAATCCCGCCGAGGACATCGGTGAGGTATTCAACAGCATCATTGCGGACATCAAGAGCCGACAGATGGCCCGCGATGAGAACATCGGCGGAAAGCCGGGAGCGGTGATCTACGTTCCGCCAGGGGACTATCCCCTGCGCACACAGGTGCTGATCGACGTGAGTTTTCTGAGGATCGAGGGCTCGGGCCATGGCTTCACGTCGTCGAGCATCCGTTTCAACGTCCCCGAAGATGAGTGGCCCGACTTGCACGAACTTTGGCCGGGAGGCAGTCGCATTCTCGTAGACATACCCCGCGCCGAGGACGACGATGAATCCGCGGGAGCGGCGTTTTACGTCGAGAGAAGCGGGAGCCCGCGGATCAGCTCGGTCGAGTTCTCGAGCTTCTGTATCGACGGGTTGCACTTCACGCCCGACGGCTCGGAGTTGAAGCCCGAGAACACCTACGTCAACGGCAAGACGGGCATCTATGTCGCGAACGCCAATGACTCGTTCCGCATCAACGGCATGGGGTTCATCTACCTGGAGCATGCGCTCACCATCCACAATGCGGACGCACTGTCCATTCACGACAACTTCATCGCCGAATGTGGAAGCTGCATCGAATTGCGTGGGTGGGGACAGGCGTCGAAGATCACCGACAACCTCATCGGAGCGGGATTCAAGGGCTATTCGATCTACGCCGAGAGCCATGGCGGGCTGCTAGTCACAGCGAACAACATCTTCCCCCGTGGCGCCAGCAGCGTGCACCTCAGCGGAGTCACGCGTTCAAGCGTCACCAATAATCGCCTGCATTCTTTTTACCCTGGGATGGTGGTTCTGGCAGCGAATAGCTCCGAGAACCTCGTGGCCACGAATCATTTCTTGCGTGACCATGAACCGTGGACGCCCTTCCTGGGGGTCGACAACGGACTGGATGACCTCTACGGGCTTCTGTCAGTGAGCGGCAGCAACAATTCGATCATTGGCAACCACTTTTCCGAGGTTGTCGACTCGCAAAGCATCCGCCCCGCTGGTGCTGTGCCTGTCATCATCCGGTTGGTGGATGGAGCCGGCAACTTCGTGTCCACCAACAACGTGGTGGCGATGGACGTTCACACCAAGTCGAGTGGCTCCGCCTTCGCAGCTCAGGTCGACGCCCTACTGACGACCGACGCTTCTGACGGCCTCGCTGTGACTACCGTCAGGGTCGATTCGGAGTCAACTGGAAACGCGATCCTCGATTCAGGAAGCGACGCTCAAGTGGTCGTCGACAGAGCAACTAACGCTTTCAGGGCCACACCGACGGTCGGCTCCTAGGAGGTGGTGGCGCGAGGGGATCGTGACATCGATCGATTCGCCCAGGCTCTACCTCTGTGCTCGCGCGTCAGTTGATCCCTGCGGACCCGTCGAGCAGGTCGTAAAGGTAGCACGCGTCGCGCGTGTATTCATCCGCATCGGCCAGTAGGCCGGGTTTGCCCAGTTCCTCGGGCTTCGCAGTGGAGAACGACGCAAGATCGTGGAGCCGCATGATCGCCACGCGCAACACGTCGTCCCAGGTGTCATCGGAACCGTATGCCGCGAGCATCAGTTCTACCCGACGCCGGGCGCCGGGCATTCCGGGGGCGTTGTCGGGGGCCGACGCGGTGAGCGGAACCGTGCGGGTTGCGAAGTAGGCGATGTCCCACAGCCGCGGACCGGGCGAGCACATGTCAAAGTCAATGGCCCCCACGATCGCCCCGTCGGCGAAGGCGAGGTTGTGCGGCGCAAAGTCGTTGTGACAGATCACTTCCGCAGGGATCTTGGCGGGCGACTGCCAGATGGCGCCATCGAGACCGAAGCCGATGCTCGCGTCGTGGAGCTGGCGCAGCCGGCTGGCGCCCTCCTCGAGAACGGCGTCGGCCCACACCCAGTCCGGAAGCGGGTAGAGAGGAACGTCGCCCTCCACAAAGGACAGGCGCTCGCGGCCGCCCTCGACACCGAGCGCGCGAGGCACCCAATCCACTCCGGCGATGGCCAGGTAGTCGAGGTAGCGGTGCACGGTGGGGGTCCACGGACCGGCGTTGCGCAACACAGCGTCGCCGCTGCGTTCCACCGGGTTCATGTTCCCGCCGGGAAGCAGACCGTCCATCCAGCAACCCTAGGTGAACAGACCGGCCGCACCCCCGTTGCGATGGGGAGCACACGCGCTCGCCTTTACCTCAACCACCGCCGACGCCGTGCGGCCAAGTACGCTGTCGCCGTCGAGCCCGCACCCAGTACCGAGACGCCCCTGGGCAGGCGAGACACCTAGACTGGTCGGCGAGCCTTCTTCGTAGGGAAGAGGGCGTTCTGTTGCTCCCGCATCGCCGAGCATCCACGGCGATCGGTTGCCGTGGGGAGAGTGAGGGACATGGATGTCCGACAACTAGAGTTCTTCCTCGCCGTTGTGGATGAACGCAGCTTTACTCGAGCAGCGGAAACCGTGTTCGTCACCCAATCGGGTTTGTCTGCGTCGATTCGGGCACTCGAGCGAGAACTCGGGGTGCGGCTTTTTGATCGTGGACCCCAGGGGGCGACGCCCACCAAGACAGGCGAGGTGTTCTTCCCGCGGGCCAGGCGGATGCTCGCCGACGCCCGTGCGGCTCAAAGGGAACTCCTTGAGGTGTCTCAACGAGAGACCAGGCTCGTCAGGGTGGGTTCCGAGCAATGTGTGGGAGACCTCGTTGACCTCGTGGATCTCATGGCGGCGTTTAGGCTCGACGAGCCGCAGGCCGAACTCTCATTCGAGCAGGCCTCGACGGGAAACTTGGTGGCTGGCCTGTCGGACGGCGCGCTTGACATCGCCCTGATAGCCCGCCCGGTCACTGGCGAACCGTGGCAGAGGAACTTGGGCTTCAGTTCGGTGGTGTTGAGGAGGGAACCGTTTGTCCTCTTGACGCACCCGAAGCATCCCTTGGCGGCTGAGAGATCGCTCGCTTGGCGAGATGTGGTGGGCCAGAAATTTGTGGACTTCCAGCCGACGTGGGTGGTGAGGCGCGTGCTCGACGCCGCAACGGAGGCTCGCGGGCTTGTGCGGCAGACCGTCGTCACCGTGGACGATGTGCACATGCTCATTGACATGGTTCAACGCGACTTTGGTGTGGCCGCATTGCCAGTGTCTCTGGCGCACAAAGAGTCCGCATCAGAGCTCGCAAAGGTCGAGTTGGTCGACGATGACTTGGGTTGGGAGATCAGGGTCGCAGTGTCGGAGCGAGCGGGTTCCATGGCGCGCGCATTCGAGGCCATGCTCATGCCGAGCGAACTCGTCTCCGAAGTGCGAAGCGCATTGTCGGCGGTACCCCGCGCGTCCTAGCAACGCGGTCCACCACAATCTGTTGTCGCAGCCTCAAGACTTCCTTGTTGGCCGTGAAGGCGGCCCAAGCCGTACAGTCGAGGGCATGACAACTATGCGCGCAAACCTCCTCTTCACCCCTGCACCGTTGGCCACCAACCCGCTTGAATGGCAAGAGACGGACCGTCCCGAGCCCGCTGCTGGCCAGCTCCTGATCAAGGTAGTTG
>JBBRWX010000012.1:0-51570 GCA_038248935.1 Actinomycetales bacterium | reverse complement strand
GGCGATGTCAGCGACCTCGACGAAGCCCGCGACCTCGACCCACCGACCGGCCATCCGTCGCACAACCTTGCCCAAAACCACGCCGCCTGGCACGACCCCGCCCAAAACGACACCACCTCGGACGACCCTGCCCGGAACGACCCTGCCCGGAACCACTCCACTTCGGACGACCCTTCCTGGGACGAATCATCTGAGGTGGACGACGCCGCCTGGGACGACCCTGCCGGGAACGACAACGCTGCCACGGCGAACGAAACGCTGGCCGCGTAACCACACGACGCGACTCGCACGACCGGTCGCTCGCACGCCGCACCTGCCGTCGACGCCCGACCCGCATAGGGGCCGCGCGTCACCAATCTCATGAGACGCAACACCAGACCGGCCGCGCTCTACACCGGCCGCGCCGCGAGCGAGGCCGCGAGCGCGGGCGCCAAGGGCAGCCGGGGAAGGAGCGTCGCTTGCACCGCGTGATACAGGTCGGGCTTTCCCTCCCACACGGCGTGAGACGGACGATTCGACGCATCGAGTTCATGCCACCACGAGCCGCACTCTGTGTCGATCAGGTGCTCGCGCGCATAGCCCCACCAGGCAACGTAGTCGCGCTCGTAGCGTTCGTCTCCCGTGCGTTGGAGGAGCGCGGCCGCCGCACCAATCGCCTCCGCGTCCACCCAGTGCATGCGTTCGCGAACCACGGGTACGCCGTTCCAGTCGACGGTGTAGACAAAGCCGTCGGCTCCGTCGACCGCCCAACCGTCGTCCACCGCACGGTCATAGAGCGCACTGGCGGCCTCCGCCATCCACTCGGGCGCCTCGAGCCCCGCGCGCAGCAGCGACTGCTCCGTCTGCAGCGTGAGCCTTGACCACTCGAGTCCGTGACCTATCGTCGCGCCGAAGGGCCGGAACGGGTGCGCGGGGGCATCGGCGTTGTAGTCGAGGAGCGGCTCCCACGCCGCGGTGAAGTGCTCGGGCAAGCGCCAGTCATTGCCGCGGCCGAGAACGTCGACAACGCGCGTCACGATGCGCGTTGCCCTGGCCAAGAGGGATCGATCGGCGAGTACATCCGCGGCCGCGAGGTAGGCCTCGAGCGTGTGCATGTTCGCATTGACGCCCCGATACGGCTCCTCGGTGCCCCAATCCCGCGAGAAGCTCTCCCTAGCCATTCCCTCGGCCTCGTCCCAGAAGTGCTCCGTGTGCACGGCGATTGCCTCGTGCAGCAGGGCGGTGGCGGGCGCGTGTCCGGCGGCGACCGCGGACGATGTTGCGAGAATCACGAACGCGTGGGCGTAGGCCTCCTTGCGGTCATTGACTGGCGCGGTGTCCATCGATGAGAACCAGCCCCCGTGCTCGACGTCCCGCAAGGGCCCCTCGAGAGCCGCGAGGCCGTGATCGACCATGGCGCCGGCGCCATCGATCCCTGCGAGCTCTGCGAGCGCGTACACGTGTGTCATGCGACACGTGATCCACAATTCGACGGGGCGCGACGGGTCTCTTGTACCGTCGTCGCGCAGCCACCCAAAGCCGCCCCTTGGGTCAGCGCTGGCGGCCCCAAAACTCACCAGCCTGCGCATTTCGTCGTCCAACCACTTCAGGTGCGCAGATTCATCGATGAGGGCCATGGGACCAGCATAGGGTTGCGACCCCGCGCGCGACCGGGGCCAATGGCCGGGACTACATCGCCAAGCGCCGCGAATCGATCAGGGGATGGAGCACCTCGAGCACGCCGTCGTCCTCGACGTACCCGACGCGGCGGCCCGCCGCGGCGAACACCTTGTCGGGAGCATTTCCCATCGCGTAGGAGGCGGTGGCCCACCTCAGCATCTCGATGTCGTTGTTGCCGTCGCCCACCGCGACCGTGTGGGCGCTTTCCACACCAAGCTCCCCACGCACGAACTCAAGAGCGGAGGCCTTGGATACTCCGGGAGGCGTGAGGTCGAGCCACGCCGAATACCCGACCGCGTAGGTCACGTCGTTGAGGCCGATGCGGCTCACGATGTCGTCAAAGTGTGCGACGTCCGCGCCCGGCGCTCTAATGACGACGCGCGTGACCTCGTCCCTGCACAGCGCCTCGAAGTCCACCACGGTCTGGCGCCCGACGAGCTCGCCCATCGGGAAGTCCTTCGTGACGCGAAATCCCACTCCCAAGTCCTCGACGGCGAAGAACGCGTCGGGCATCTCGTCCCTAATGAGTTCGAGCGCGGCGCGCGGATTGAACGTGAGGGTGCGAACGATCTCATAACCGCCTGGAGCCGACGGGTTGAGGCGAATCGTGACGGCGCCGTTCGAGGTCACGGCCCACCCGCGCTTCAGGCCGAGCGTCTTGGCCACAGGCATCGTCGCCACGATGTTGCGACCGGTGGCCAGGACGACGTGGTTGCGTGAGAGGCGCACTCGCTCGACGGCTTCGACAACGGCATCGCTGATTTCGCCGCCCCAATGCATGAGCGTGCCGTCGATATCGAGGCCAACCAACCGCCAGTAGTCGTTCGCCAACGGCGGGTCGAGATCCTCTGGTGCGATGGCCATGGATCGACCCTAAGGCGCGGAGGCTGTCGAGCACGCCACGGCGCGGTGACGGTCGGTGAACGCGGAGAAACAGCGTCCTATGACACGGGCGTGAGCGACTCGGCCCCTGCGAAGAACGGCCGCAATATGGGCGGCAGGTAGACGCTGCCGTCGGCCTGCTGATGGTTCTCGAGCAAGGCGACAATCCAGCGAGTGGTGCCGATGGTGCCGTTGACGGTAGCGACCGGCTGGTTGCTCGACTCGCCGCGCTCCCGGATCGCGAGGCGTCGGGCCTGGAAAGTGGTGCAATTCGAGGTCGAGGTGACTTCCATCCACCGCTCTTGGCTTGGCAGCCACGCCTCGCAATCAAATTTACGGGCGGCGCTCGAGCCCAGGTCGCCTGCTGCGGTGTCGATCACGCGGTAGGGAAGCTCCAGCGCGGTGAGCATCGACTCCTCGATCGCGAGGAACCTCTCGTGCTCTGCGGTCGCATCCTCGGGCCTCGTGTACGCGAACATTTCGACCTTGTGGAACTGGTGCACCCGAATGATGCCGCGCGTATCGCGGCCGGCGGAGCCCGCCTCCCTACGGAAGCACGCGCTCCAACCCGCGTAGCGCAGGGGGCCGCCGTTCAGGTCCAGGATCTCGTCGGCGTGATAGCCAGCCAGCGCCACCTCGGACGTCCCGACCAGGTAGAGGTCGTCCTTTTCGAGGTGGTAGACCTCGTCGGCATGGTTGCCAAGAAATCCGGTACCGCGCATCGTCTCTGGACGCACCAGAGTCGGCGTGATCATTGGCGTGAAGCCGTGTGCGGTGGCCACGCCCATCGCGGCATTGAGGATCGCGAGTTCGAGCTGAGCACCCACGCCCGTGAGGAAGTAGAAGCGCGCACCGGAGACCTTGGCGCCTCTCTCCATGTCGATCGCCTTGAGACCCTCCCCGATCGCGAGGTGATCCCGCACCTCGACGCCCTCGGCGGCAAAGTCCCTCGGGGTGCCCTCGTGGCGAAGCACGACGAAGTCGTCGGGTCCACCCGCGGGCACACCCGGCTCCGGGATGTTGCCAATCGTCATGACGAGCTCGTGAGCCTTGGTCTCCGCGTCATCTGCGTCGGCCTGCAAGGCCTTGACTCTCTCCGACAGGTCCTTAGTGCGCTTGAGCAGCGCGACCTTGGCGTCACCGGAGGCCTGAGCGACCTCGCGTCCGAGAGACTTCTGCTCGGCCCTGGCCTGTTCGAACTCGGCGAGCGCGGCCCGCCGCCACTGATCAGCGGCCAGAACGGCGTCGACCACCGCGGGGTCGTCACCGCGGGAACGCTGGGAGTCCCTGACACGATCGGGGTCTGAGCGGAGCAGCGCGAGGTCAATCATGATGGCGAGTCTAACGGCGCCGACGTAGGCTCGGCCCATGGATCATGTCGTGCTCACTGACGTGATCGCGGCGTCCGCCCTCGTTCTTGCCGCGCTGGGGTTGTCGCTCGCGGCCACCATCACGCGCAGGGTCGGCTCCCGCGATCCGCTCGCCGTGCCACCTTTCTGGAGGCGCCTGCTCAGGATCGACGTGCCGCCGATGTCGGCCGATGGTGACTTTGGGCTGGTCGAGAAGGGCACCGACAGGATCGCCTTCATCGCGAACCCCACCAAGGCGGGCCTCTCCGACCTCCGCGAACAAGCGATGCGCGCGTGTTCGACTCGCTACCTCACTCAGCCGATGTGGCTCTTCACCACCGTTGACGACGCCGGGGGCGGGGCGGCTCAACACGCACTCGATGCGGGCGCCGACGTCGTGGTCGCGATCGGCGGCGACGGCACCGTGCGCGCGGTCGCAGAGGTGCTCGCCGGCACGGGCGTGCCGCTCGGCATCATCCCCTTAGTCACGGGGAACATCTTCGCGCGCAACATGGACCTGCCCTTGGGCGACACCGCCGCGCTGCTGAGGATCGCCCTCGACGGGAGGGACGCGCCAACGGACGTGGGAAGAGTCGTCCTGAATCGGGGGCCAAAGGGTCCCGACGCTCATCACATGTTTCTGGTCATGGCCGGGGTCGGCTTCGATGCCGAGATGGTGGCCGGCGCAGATGAGCGCCTCAAGCGCAGGCTCGGCTGGCTCGCCTACTTCTTCGCGGCGATCAAGCACCTGGGCGCGCGGCGCATCCACGCCTCGGTGTCCGTGGACGACTCGCCAGAGGTCAAGGGCCAGATGCGCACTGTGCTGTTTACCAACGTCGGCCGGCTTCCTGGCGGGCTCATCCTCGCCCCTGACGCCACCGCGGAGGACGGCCTTCTCGATGCGGTGACTCTCGATGCCCGTGCCGGCATCGTCGGCTGGACCGGGCTGTTCGGCAACGTGATCGCCCAAGGCGCAGGCTTCAGGCAACCCGCAGTGCTCAAGGCCTACGCCGCGTCGCGTATCGACCACGCCCGCGGTGCCACGATGACGGTGACGCTTGATCACCTGTACAAGGTCCAGGCGGACGGGGAGAACCTGGGGCTCGCGCGCACGATCACGGCGACCGTCGACTCTGGGGCACTCGTCGTCAGGCGCCCGCCGGTCTGAACTGAGGACGTCTCAACCACGAGGATGCGGCGCACGTGTCCGCACCAAATGGAAGCGCCCAGCGTTAGGTCAGGACCCGGCGGCCGATCGAATGCTCTCGACCCACTCGCGGGCGCCCTGGTAGTCGACGTCGGCGGTTCCCTGCGCGACTGGGGTAGGCACTCCGTGCGCCGCGGGGTATGACCCAAGGAACGTGACGACTGGGCAGGTGCGCTTGAGCCCGACCAGAACCTCCGCCAGGCGCGCCTCGCCAACGTGCGCGAGCGCGTCGATCGAGAATGCGTATTCGCCTGGCTTGTCGCCGATGGGGCGCGACTCGATGCGCGACAGGTTGACGCCGCGCACGGCGAACTGCTCCAGCATCTCCAGCAACGCCCCCGCGCGGTCGTGGGGAAGATGCACCACGAGCGTCGTCTTGTCCGCGCCCGTCACCGGAGGCAAGGCGCCCGGGCGGCCGACGCGCACGAAGCGGGTGGCCGCCGTGGCGTTGTCCGCCACCCCATCTGTCACCAGGTGGAGCGCCAGTCGCTGCGCAGTGCCCGGAGGTGCGAGAGCCGCGTCGAAGTCCGCCGTGCCGTCTGCGAGAGCCACGGCAGCTGCGCTGTTCGACGTGGCCGACACCTGGATGACGTCGGGAAGATTTGCAGAGATCCACCTGCGGCATTGAGCAAGTCCGTGCGCGTGTGCCGCGACCCTGGTGATCGACTCCATCGCCCTGTCGTCACGGGTGACGAGTTCGAAGGCGACAGGGAGTACGTATTCGTCAAGGATCACGAGCGGCGCACCCTCTGCCAACGTGTCCAACGTCGCGGTGACGCCGCCCTCGACGGTGTTCTCGATCGCGACGACGGCGAAATCGGCCTCGCCGGATCGCACTGCAGACAGCGCCGCAGGCACGTCAACGGTGGAAAGGGCGGCGATCTCGACACCGGCGGTCATGGCGCGCAACGCCGCGTCGGTGAACGTGCCCTCTGGGCCGAGGAACGCGTACACAGGAAGGCTCATTCCTCGACCTTCTTGCGCTCGCGAACCTTCAGCGTTCCGGATCTACTGGCGACGTGGAACGCATCCTCGACGGCGTGCTGAGTGCTGCGAAGCGACAGGCGGATGCGGCGCGCGCTGATTGCCATCATGACGTCACGGTACTGGCTCGCGCGCGTCAAGGCCTTTCCAGCTTGCCGTGACGGCCGATGCTTCAACTCGCAAGGCACCTCGGTCACCGTCAGCCCTGCCTCGATCACATCGAGGGTCACTGCCGTCTCAAGTCCAGCTCCCCTCGCCAAGGGAAAGGCCGCCTCGAGGGCTTCGCGAGTGAGGCACCTGACCTTGCTGAGGGGTTGCATGGGGCTCCAGCCAGACAAGGATGCGATCGCCTTTCGGGCGGCTCCCACGCTCGCTCCCGTTGATCGGGAGGTGCCATCCGCCAACGCGATGGCCATGTCCGCGACCTGCTCCAGCACCGCCTCGACGATAGGCGCGGCGCCGGTGGCGTTGTTCCCAAGTCCCGCCTCGAGCAGCAAAATTGCTCGCGGCATCGCCCCCTCTTCATCTCGCATTGCGATGACAGCTGCACCCGTTTCGATCGACACCGAGCGGCCGCGCTGGTGCGATTGACGCACAACGACAGCCCCCGCCTTGCGTGCAAGGTCCTGTGTGTTGTCGAGCGAGCCGTCATCGACAACAAGGACGAGGTCGACACCAGGAATCGAGCGCGATGCCCTCACTGTCGCCGCGATGCGACGGGCCTGGTTGTGAGCGACGATGAGCGCCGCCGCCGAGGGCACGGCGGCCGCCTTTGCGACAGTGATCGCCGCCGCCTTGGGACGTCGCACGGCCGCACGTCGCGCCGCCACCGCCGTCTTTAGGGCCGCGCTCGCTGATGCCTTCCGGCCTTCGATTGCCACGGCCCTAGCCTAGCGGCGCCCTCGCCGATCCAAGAACCCCCCTTTACCCAATAGTGGGCCAACCGTGACCGGTGGGAGGACTGCGGTGATCGCCATGAAGTGCCACACTTGGCGCATGGACGAGCGCGCCGGAACAGTAGCCCTGCCCCAAGACCTCATCGATGTGGACGCCCTGATCGGCGCCTACTACGACCTGGTCCCCGATCCGAGGATCGCCGATCAACGGGTGGTGTTTGGCACCTCCGGGCACAGGGGCTCCGCCCTCGACACCGCCTTCAATGAGGCGCACATCGTCGCGACAACCGCGGCGATCGTCGAATACAGGCGCAACCAGGGCATCGATGGCCCTCTCTTTATGGGAAAGGACACGCACGCGTTGTCCGACCCCGCGCAACGCACCGCGCTCGAGGTACTCGCCGCGGCCGATGTCGAAGTGCGCATCGACGCTCGCGACGGCTACACCCCCACTCCTGCCGTTTCGCTCGCGATCCTGGTGGCAAACGGTGCCGTGGACAAGGACGGCCTGCGCACCGAGGGGCGCGGCCTCGCCGACGGCATCGTCATCACTCCCTCGCACAACCCGCCCCGCGACGGCGGCTTCAAGTACAACCCTCCTCACGGTGGGCCGGCCGACACCGACGCGACCTCGTGGATCGCGGCACGCGCAAACGAACTGCTCGCGAGCGGTTGGAGGGACGTGCGGCGTTTCCAGTACGCGAAGGCGGTGGCCGCCGACACCACGCGTGGTTTCGACTTCATGGACCTGTACCTTCAGCACCTGCCCTCGGTCATTGACCTGGATGCGATCCGCAAGGCCGATGTGCGCATCGGCGCCGATCCCTTGGGTGGCGCGGCCGTCGACTACTGGGGCGCGATCGGCGAGGAGTTCAAGCTCAACCTCACCGTGGTCAACCCCAAGGTGGACCCCGCGTGGGCCTTCATGACCCTCGACTGGGACGGCAAGATCCGCATGGACTGCTCGTCGCCCTACGCGATGGCTAGCCTGCGTGCTCTCATGGAGGGCCCCAACCCTCCGTACGACATCGCCACGGGAAATGACGCGGACAGCGACCGCCACGGCATCGTCACTCCCGATGGCGGCCTGATGAACCCCAACCACTACCTCGCGGCAGCGATCGCGTACCTCTACGGCGGCGCGCGCCCCGAGTGGGCGCCCGACGCCAAGATCGGCAAGACGCTCGTGTCGAGCTCGCTCATCGACCGCGTCGGCAAGAAGCTGGGCCGCACCGTGGTCGAGGTACCTGTGGGCTTCAAGTGGTTTGTACCTGGCCTGCTGAGTGGAGAGGTCGCTTTCGGAGGCGAGGAGTCCGCCGGAGCATCGTTCCTGCGCCGCGACGGCCGCGTATGGACCACGGACAAGGACGGGCTGATTCTGGCCCTGTTGGCCTCCGAGATCACGGCGACAACGGGCGCATCACCCTCGGCGCTGCACCGTTCGCTCACCAACGAGCTGGGCGAGTCCTGGTATGCGCGCGTCGATGCGGCCGCCACCAAGGACCAGAAGGCCGCTTTGGGCAAGCTCAGCGCCGACCGCGTGCCCGCCACCCAGTTGGCCGGCCAGACCATCCGCGAGAAGCTCACGGAGGCGCCAGGCAACGGCGCCGCGATCGGCGGTCTCAAGGTCACAACCCAGGACGCCTGGTTCGCCGCGCGCCCGTCCGGCACCGAAGACGTCTACAAGATCTACGCGGAGTCCTTCATCTCGGCGAGTCACCTGGAAGAGGTCCAGGCTGCGGCCAAGGACGTCGTGTCGGAGGCGCTCGAAGGCTAGGCGCCCCGTTCTGGGGCAGGGGCGCCGTGTCGCTCCTTGATGAGCGCGGGCGCCGTGACACCCTCACAGTTATGAGCCGCTGGAAACTCGCAGTCGTGACCGCCTTTGTCGCGGTGGCCCTCAGCGGCTGCCTGCGCTTCGAGGCCAATGTCTCCTTGTCTCCAGACGACACCGTGACCGGCACGTTCATCGTCGCCGTCAAGGAGGGAACCGGTAAGCAATACGGGACAACCGACCGCGCGATGTCCGAAGACATCTGGGCCGACTACCCCGCCGCGAAGGCGCTCGCCGACGCGAAGGTCTCCAACTTTCACGGCGACGGATACGTGGGCATTTCCGTGCGATTCTCGGACGAGCCGCTTATGACCTTCGCGCCCACCGCGACGGCGTGGGGAATCACGCGTGTAGGAGACGAGTTCGTGGTCTCCGGCCCATCGAACGCGACTGCGAGTCAAAGCGCGGCAAGCAGCGACGCGGGGGCCTTCACCGGCGACCTGTCTCAACTGACCGATGCACGGCTCAAGGTCGCGATCACCTTCCCAGGCCCCGTCGCGTCGGCGAACGGATCGATTCACGTCAAGACGGTCACATGGAACCTCAGCGACGGACCCGCGACGCTTGACGCCAAGGGTTCCGCCATTGCCACCGAGGACCCCGCGGTGCGCATGGCGTACATCGCTTTCGCCGTCATTGCGCTGGGCGCGATCGCGTACGCGCTCGCGGGCAGGCTCGCACGCGGACAGTCCTAGCAGCCGCCGCTTTCGTGTGGCAGGGTGAGAGCCATGAAACGCCTCGCCCGCGCCGCCGCGCTCACCCTTCTCGCCGCCTTCGCTCTGAGCGGCTGCATTCGCTACAACGTGGACATGACGCTCTCTGAGGACAACACCGCGTCCGGAACGATCGTGATCGCGGTGCAAAAGGGCGTCGGCGAGCAGATGGGCGTCGCGAACGACCAAGAGGCCCTCTCACAGGTCTTTGGCGAATCACCTTTCGGGCCGGACTTCGTTCCGAAGGACTACGCGGACGGCGACTGGGTGGGCAAGAGTTACACCTTTAACGCGGTGGCGATCACGGCCCTCACCGACCTCGCATCGCTGTTCACCGTGACGCGCGACGGAGACGTGTTCTCCGTCGACGGAGACGCCCCACCCGTCACCGAAGACGATAAGGGCCAGATGCCGCGCGGCGCGGAATCGAAGTTGTCGATCACCTTCCCCGGCGAGGTCATCGAGAGCAACGGCATCGTCGATGGCAAGACCGTCACATGGGACCTGTTCACCATGACCGAACCGATCCATGCCACGGGCAACGCCACTGGACCCGGCTCCGGCCTTGCCGTCCCTGCCTGGCTCCTGATCGGTGGCATCGCGGTCGTCCTGCTGGTTGGCGCGGCCGTCGCGGTGTTCCTCATACTCCGCAAGCGGAACGCCGCCGCCCGCGACACCTCCGCGCCCCTCGGCGACGCAGCTCCCGCGCCCCTCGGCGACGCAGCTCCCGCGCCCCTCGGCGACGCAACTCCCGTGGCGACCGACGCACCTGCTCCTCCGGCACCACCCGCACCGCCTGCACCGCCTACCTACGAGCAGCCCGCCCCACCTGCGCCTCCCGCACCGCTTGCACCGCCCGCACCTACGACCCCGACGGCTGCCCCCAAGAAGCGCGCACCTCGCGTTGCGAAGCCCACGGTGGATCCCACGGTGGATCCCACGGTGGATCCCACGACGGATCCCAAATCCGACGGCGACGGCGCCGAGTGATGCGCCGCGCCGCTCGGATTTCAGTAACCGCGATCGCGGTCCTCGCGCTCGCGGGCTGTGTGCGGTTCACGGCGGTAGACACCTTCAGCCCTGACAACACGGTCACTCAAGACCTGACCTTGGCGCTGACTGCCGACGCTGCCAAGCAAGTGGGAATCGACCCGAGCAACCTCACAGCCGCCTCCCTCAAGAGCGCGAGCGCAGACGCTTTTCCCGGCGTCGACTCCAAGAAAGTCACGATCGAGGACTACACCGAGGGTGACCGCAAGGGCGTGCACATCGTGGCGCGCGACTTGACCTTTGATGAGTTTAATGCCGCCGCAACTGAAGGATCACAAGCCATCGCGAACGGCCTAGGAACGCCCATGACAGTGGCGCGCGAAGGCGACACGTACATCGTGACCCTTCCCGCCGACCCAGCGAGAGACCTCTCTCAAGTGCGGGGAGGCAGTTCAATTGGCCTGCTTTCGAACTCAATCGACTTTTCGATCACGATGGAGTTTCCCGGTCCGGTGAAGTCAGCGACCGCGGGCCAGGTCGACGGCAAAACGGTGGTGCTTGGCCTCGAGGACCTCCTCACGCCCGACTCGATCGTCATCAAGGCTCAGGCAACGCCGGGGATCGCTTGGGGACCGATTCTGCGATGGCTTGGCATCGGCGCGATCGCCGTCCTCATCGTCGGCGGCGCCGCGCTACTCATTTGGCAAGACAAGCGCAAGCAGAGGCTCAATAATTTGCCGCCCATCGCAGATGCGCACGGCAACCCGCCGGACGAGCCCGAGAACGAACAAGGCACCACCGCCTCGCCGGGCGACTCGCCAGCGGTCACCTAGAGCAAGGGACCCGCGGGTGAGATCATGTCCCCCGTGCCTTCCACCAGCTACCGCGCGCTCCTCAGCCGCCCAGGCGCGCGCCAGTTCGCGTTCGCGGGGCTTCTCGCACGCCTGCCGATGTCGACCGTCGGCATTTCCACCACGCTCATGGTGCAGATTCAGTACGGCAAGTGGGAGATCGCGGGGCGCGTGGCGGCCGTGGGTGTCGCCGTGTGGGCACTGCAGACGCTGCCGACGGCGAGGCTCATCGACCGTAAGGGCCAGCGCGCCATGATCCCTTTGGCCGTGCTCTTTGTGGCCGGCATTGCGCTTCTTGTCGTCACCGCGATGATGCGCGGCCCCGAGTGGCTGTTGTGGCTGGGAGCGGGGATCTCATCCGTCTCGGGTCCGCTCGGTTCTCTCACGCGCGCGCGCTGGTCGCACATCCTCGAATCCGATGACCAAATCCACACCGCGTTCTCCCTCGAGGGGGCCTTCGACGAGGTGCTCTTTGTCGCGGGGCCCGCTCTCGCCACGGCCATGGCGTACGCGGTGCATCCCGCGTCTGGCCTGGTGGTCGCCGTGATCGCGAACGTCATCGGGCTCACCTTGCTGCTCCGCGAGCGCACCACCGAGCCCCCGGTGCGGGCGGTGGGTGGGCAGGGTCTCGGATTGCGCGTTCCGGCAGGTGTGGTCGCCACCGCGTTCGTGGCGATCGGCCTTGGCTCGATGTTTGGAGCGCTCGATATCTCCACCGTCGCCTTCGCGAAGGCGGAAGGGCACGGCGCGGCGGGCGGCGCGGTGCTCGGCATCATCTCGGGCGGATCGTTCGTTGGCGGGCTCGTCTACGGCGCCCGCAAATGGCGTGCGCCACTCTGGAAGAGGCTGCTCATCGGGGCGCTGCTCTTGGCGGCGGGCTTCAGCCTCTTGGCGACGATGCCCACGTTCTGGACATTCGCCGCAGTGGGTTTCGTGGTGGGCATGACGATCGCACCATCCATTACCGCTCAAGACTCCGTCACACAGCGCCTCGTTCCCCAAGATCAACTGCTCGAGGGCATGTCGTGGTTGCGCATCGGCCTGGGCGCAGGGGTCGCTTTCGGCGGCTGGCTCAGCGGTCGCCTGATCGACGCCGACGGCTACCGCTCTGGGCTGCACGTCATGGCGGTGTCCGCGATCGCCGTCGCGGTGTTTGCGCTCGCTGGCATCTGGTGGATCAGGCGCGACACCGTGGCGGCCACGGCGGCGGGCGCTGCGGACGAATCTCCGCCTCCTGGAGGAGCTCTTGGCGAGCAGCCGCCGATGATTCCCCTGTTCTAGCGGCTCCTCACGGCGCCGAGAAGTTGCGCATGTTGCGTCACGGGTTCGCGAGGTACGACACCGACGTGGCCTCGCGATACCCCACGGTGCTGGTCCTGAGCACGGCCGACTTCGAGCCCGAGATGACCGCCTCGCCATACTCCGCAGTGGCGCTCCCTCCGGTCACAGGGACCACAGTGAAGAAGGACAGGCGCTTCCCGCCGCAGTCATATGACAGCTCGGAGTCGCCAATCCACGCAGTCACGGTGCACACCACGTCTGGTTCTATGGGGAAGCTGAATTGCAATTCGCTCCGCACCAAGGCACCACTGTTGACGTTGTACACGGCAAACTCTTCGAGCGGGCCATTGCGCCACGGCCGGCGCTCGAACAGCACCGCCGCCGAATCCGGCCGCGTGACGAGCCTGCGGTCTCCGACGAGTTCGGCTGTGTCCCATCGGTGATCGGCCGTGCGATCGCCGATGCTCTCAAGGTCGTTGACCGCAGCGACCGTCCAGCCGTCAGCGGTGCCATACCGATAGAAACGTTGGTGGCCTCCGAGAAAGGCCGCCCACAATTCGTTGCCCGTGGCCGACGCGGCCAGCGGTGTCACCGTGCTCGACACTCCCCAAGGCGTTGAGAACACCAGGGGCGAGACGGACCCGGTGGTGAGATCAAGCACTCCGGCGCCTGCCGGAACGGCCGGATCAGCGGTGTTGTCGCCATCCCACACGATGTGCGCGCCACGCTCGTCTTCTTGCCACGACGCAACCCTCATTGCGCCCGAGTACTCGGGCGGGAGCGTCACGAGCTCAAAGGCGGCGCCGTCGGGACTGACCAGATAGATCGTTGCCTCGGGAATGGTGACGTGCCTCTTGGCGTCAAGTCCCTGGCTCGCCGAGTACGACTGCAGCGACCAGCCATTCCCCACGTAGTCCCACACCCAGTCCCGCATCTCGAACGCAACGGGGAAGCCCTCCCCTCGCGACGGCGCCACGGGCGGATATTCCGTGATGGGTTTTCCCTGTTCGGACGTCGGAGAATCGGACCCGCCTTGCGGCGTTGGCAATGGCGCATCCGACATGATGACGGGCGTCCCTTCGTGCGTCGCGGGGCCCACGTCGGCACCGCGCAACGCGCCCATGACGGCGAGCGATCCGCCCGCAAACACCGCGACTGCGGCGCATGCGGCAGCGAAAGTTGCGGCGCCCGTCGCCCGGCGCCTTCGCCTGGCCGGACCGATGACGGAAGCGGCGATGCGGGCGACGTCGGCATGCGTTTCGGCCTCGGCGCCGTGCGCACGAGCTGCCTCCTCGAGGCGGCGCGAGATTTCGTCGCTCATGACGCACCTTCCGTCTTCAGACTCACGGACGTCCATTCGTGTTCGGTTGCTTCGATCTCGATGTTGATTGCGGCGCTGACTTTGCGGATTCCGTCGTACACGTAGCGCTTCACCGAACCTTCAGAGATTCCCAAGGCGACCGCGGCCTCGCGCGTTGACAACTGATCCATGTAGCGCAGTGCCACACAGGCCCGTTCTTGAGCAGTGAGCAAGGCCATCGCCTGGTCCATGGACGAACGATCAGCGGCAGGGCCCTCCGGACCCGGAACGGTCGCTTCTGCCTTGATGGCGACGCGCCTCAAGGCCAGCCTCTCGCGACCGCCCTTGCGGGCTCTGTCCAGAAACTTGTTGGCGATTGCGCGACGCACGTAGCCCTCGGCGGCGCCGACATTGGGGAGGTTCCGTCTCTTGCCGAAGACCGCGATGAGGGCGTCGTGGACGAGGTCCTCGGCATCGGACCGCGAGCCGGTCAGCATGGTCGCGTAGCCGACAAGAGCGCCATAACGCGTCTCGACAAGTTCCGTTGCCACGAGTTCCCACGCCCCCGCCACCTTGTCCCCCTCTTCTGCCCGTTCTCTACCTAAACTCCGCAGCGCGCCCTTTGGTTGGGGCAACTCAGCATCGCACGCGGGCGGGACTGCGCGCTGGAGGGACTGCGCGCTGGAGGGACTGCGCGCTGGCGGGACTGCGCGCTGGCGGGACTGCGCGCTGGCGGGACTGCGCGCTGGCGATACTGTGACGCACATGAGCCCGCGCATCGCGTTTGTGACTTCCCGCGAGATGACCGAGCCCGATGTCGACGAGGCGTTGCTGCTCCCGCTCATTCCCGGCGCGGACCTTGTCGCATGGGAAGACGACGCCGTGAACTGGGCTGGGTACGACGCGGCAATACTCCGTTCCACGTGGAACTACACGGACCACCTCGATGACTTCCTGGCGTGGGCCGCTCGAGTGGACTCTGTGACGCGCCTCGTCAACCCCCTGTCCGTGATCCGCTGGAACACCGACAAGCGCTACCTTGCCCAACTTGAGAGAGCGGGCTTCGCGGTGGTGCCCACCGTGTACGTCGCTCCCGGTCAGACCGCGCCGCGGGCCGCGCTCGCCGGCCACATCGTGGTGAAACCCACCGTCGGCGCGGGCTCCAAGGGAGCGGGCCTCATGAGGGACGATGCTGATGCCGCATCGCTCCACGTGACGGCCCTGCACGCTGCGGGCAAGACGGCGATGATCCAGCCCTACCTCGACCAGGTCGATTCTCGAGGCGAGACGGCGCTCGTCTACGTGGGCGGCAGGTTCTCCCACGCGGCGCGCAAGGCGCCCATCCTGTCGCGAAGCATCGCGTGGAGCACCGGCCTCTACGCGGATGAGGAGATCGTGGCGGCGACGGCCACGGAGGAGGAACGATCGCTTGGCGACGCCATCGTCGCCGCGCTCCCCGCGCTAGTCGACGGCGGGGGCGACATTGCGTACGCCCGCGTGGACCTCTTGCCGACGGCGTCCGGACCCGTCGTGCTCGAGCTGGAACTCACCGAACCGTCGCTCTTCCTCAGCGTCGACGATGGCGCGCCGGCGCGAGCGGCCGCGGCATTCGTGGCACATGTTGTGAGCAGCGGAGCGCGGGACCACGCTAGTGTCGCATCGAGGGAGAAAACCACATGAGCGAGAACCATCTGAACGACCCGTTTTTGGCGCCCGAGCCAGGCACCCCGCGGCGGCAAGAAACAACGCAGTGGCAAGAAACAACGCAGTGGCAGGGCACACCAGTTCCGCTACAGCCGACGATGATCCCCCCTCCGCCGGGCCAGGTGCCCCCTCCGCCGGGCTACCTCCCCCCGCGGCCGATGCCACAGAACCCGGCATACGGGACGGCTACCTATCCGCCACCGCCGCCAGCGGGCTACATGTATGCGGCGAACTACAGCGCTGCGAACTACAGCGCTGTCAACTACAGCGCTGCCAATACGTCCAAGAACTGGATGGGCATCACGTCGCTCGTCCTGTCGTTGGCGACCATCGTCGTTGGATTCACCTGCATACCGGGGGTCATCTTTGGTCACATGGGACTCTCCGCGGCCAAGAGGGGCGAGGCAAACAACAGGGGCCTCGCCCTCGCGGGCGTCATCATCGGATGGGCCTTCTTGGGCCTTGGATTGCTGTTCATCGGGCTCATGGTGTTGCTGGCCGTAGCGGACACGAGTTCGGGCTACTAGGCGGACATTCGCGCCGCGATTCGGGTGGTCGCGCCGAGGTCGGTGCGTGGGAGAACGGCCGTGAGCGCCTTCGCGCAGCGACCCTTGACTCCCAACCCGGGGCACGCCACGCTGAGCACTGAGGGGGCGGCGAGAGGACTAGCACATGAGGCGTGAGTTCTCGCTTCCCGCCGAGATTCCCGCAATCATCATGCGTGAAGGGGTCCCCTACCCCGTTGAGCGGGCATGGACGGTGAGGTTTGAGGCCCTCTACGTGGCCCAATGGTGGCGACCGAAAGGGTACGTCAATCCCATCGTCGAGATCCACGCTGTGAAGGGTGGTCACTGGCGCATTTCGCAACGCGACCCCGAGGGAAACGAGTTCAGCTTCTACGGCGTCTTCACCGAAGTCGTACCGCTCGTTCGGACGGTCCAGTCGTTCGTCTCGGAGCTGTTTCCCGAGCTCCCCACGGTGTTGACCACGGAGTTTCACGCGACTGACGCCGGAACCGTGGTGGTGAGCACCCACGTCTATCCGGACGACGTGACCCGTACGGGCGCCTTGCGACTGGGAGTGATCGAACGCATGTCAGAGTCGTCTGATCACTACGAGGAGATGCTGGCGCGATTGGCGCGGCGATAACAGGCGCGCATCGCGCACCCGCGGTGCCGGTGCCAGCCGTCGCCGAAGGGCACATTCCCGCCTGCTGTGTGACGTAGATCACACTCTCTGGCCTGGCGGAAACGTTTCCGAGACCTTACGATTGTTGTTACATCCAACAAAGAGCAGTTCGTAGGCGCGCCTCCATACCCGGAGCCAAGCCATACCGACGGCGATGCCGCCACCCACGGCACCGACGAAAGGACCCCCTCCACCCCATGCAGGACCCAGAACGCCACTCCGTGACGTCCGAAATCGACGTGTCGTTCCGCAAGGATCGCGTCGAAAATCCCCAGCAGTACTCCACGTGGCGCGACTACGCGTTCTCCGAGGAGCCCGAGTCCGACTCCGAGCCGCCCCGCTAACTCCGCCACGGCACATGCCAGACTGAGTGCATGCAGCTGGCGAACCCCCTTACCCAGGTCCCCTACGAGCGACTACGCGCACGCGCGTCCATCAAGTGGCAGCACTACGCTCCAGACGTGCTGCCGATGTGGGTCGCCGAGATGGACGTTGACCTCGCCGACCCGATCAGGGAGGCGCTGGAAAAGGCGCTCCGCGAGAGCGACACGGGCTACCCGGGCTCCACTCCCTTCGTCGAATCATTCGTCGACTTCGCGGCCTCCCGGTGGTCGTGGCCCGCTCTCGATGCCTCGTTCATCCGCCCCGTCGCCGGAGTAATCCCCGGGTATACAGACGCCCTGCTTCTCGCGGCTGGACCCGGCGGCACCGTCGTGGTGACCTCGCCCGTGTACCCACCGTTCTACACGTACCTGCGCGGGGCGGGACTCACAGTGGTTGAGGCTCGGCTGACCGCCGAGATGAGGCTCGACCCTTCGGCCATCGACGACGCGCTGGGAACCGCCAAGAAGGCGGGGGCTCCTGGCATCGCACTGTTGCTGTGTAATCCACACAACCCTGGCGGCACGTTGCACACTCGTGCGGAGCTCGAGCAGCTCGCGGGCGTCGTCGCGCGCCACGGCGCCACGGTCGTTGCGGATGAGATTCACGCGCCGATCATCTATCCGGATGGGGAGTTCATTCCCTATCTGACGGTTGACCCCACGGGCATGGCGCTCCATTCGGCGTCCAAGGCGTGGAACCTTGCGGCCTTCCCCGCCGCGCTTCTTGTCTTCGGCGCGGAGGCGAAGGTGCGGCGAGACTCCTTCAAGGTGGGTGCCCATCACTGGCCAACGCACTTTGGCGCGATCGCCCAGACGGCCGCATACCGCGACGGAGGCCCGTGGCTCGACGCCCTCATGACGGGACTTGACGCCAACAGGAAACTGTTAGGTGACCTGCTCGCGGAACACCTCCCGACGATTGGATACCGGATGCCGGAGGCGACATATTTGGCGTGGCTGGACTGTAGCGCGCTCGGGCTCGGCGACGACCCCGCATCCGTGTTCCTCGCACGCGGACGGGTGGGCCTCAACTCGGGTCTGACCTTCGGCTCCGGCGGGGCGGGCCACGTGCGGTTCAATTTTGCGACCCGGCCCGACCTCCTCGAAGTGGGCGTGCGAAGAATGGCGTCGGCCGTCGCCTGACGTTCGATTGCGGCACAAGGCACCATTCACCAGGCACATCATGCGCGCCGACGTGGGACACTAGTCCCGTGCAACGCTCAGAACGCCTGCTAAAGGCCTCGGTCGCGGCGTGCCTCTCTACCGGAGTGGCCGTCGCGATGCACGTGGCTGCCGGCGGGGCGATGCCTTCCGCCGCGGGCCTTGCGGTGCCGTTGTTTCTTGCCCTCGCGGTGAGCGCCCAACTTGCCGGAACTGCGTCTCGCTGGCGGCTCGCAGTCGCCGTCATCTTTTCGCAATTCGCGTTTCACACGCTCTTCTCCTGGGGCGTCGGCGCTTCGGTCGGCCTTGCCCCCGGCCAAGGGCCACATGCCGGGCACGACCCGCTCGCCCTCACTCTTGACGTCGCGGGCGGGGGCCACGCGCAGCACATGGACCTCACCCCCGCGATGATTGCCACGCATGCCCTCGCGGCGTTCGGCACGTACGCGGTGCTTCGCCGCGCCGACGTGTTGCTCGAGTCGGGCCGACGCTGGGCCCTCTCGCTTCTCGCGCGGCTACGGGTCCGTGCCCCATGGCGGCCCGCGCCCCTCGGCCTCACCGTGCCCTCCCCACGCCCAGCGCCTCGCCGTTCACGCATCGCCACCTTGCCGCGCGGCGTGCGCGGACCCCCTCTGTCTCTCGCCTGAAACCACCTTGCGTGTGCGCGTGGCGCCGACGCATACCCCCAGACGAGAGAGACACCCAGTGATTGCCATGTCCCGTGCCGCGTTCGCGGCCGCAAAAATACCGACCCGTGCCGCGTTCGCGGCCGCAAAAATACCGACCCGTGCCGCGTTCGCGGCCGCAAAAATACCGACCCGTGCCGCCCTCGTGGCGGCGATTGCATTGACCCTCGCAGCCTGCTCCGCGGGCGGTGACACCAAAGGCTCCGATTCCTTGACCGTCACCGACGCGTGGGCGAAGGCCGCGGATTCCTCAATGACAGCCGCTTTCGGTGAAATCACCAACTCCTCCGCGCATGACATCACGATCGTCGCCGCTTCCTCACCCGCGGCCACCGAGGTCCAGATGCACGAGGTGGTCGACTCCACGATGCGTAAGGTCGACGGCGGCCTAGTGATCCCTGCAGGACAGACGCGCAGGTTGCAGCCGGGCGGGTTCCACCTCATGTTCATCGGCCTGACGGCGCCCATCAAGGCGGGCGACGTCGTATCGCTGACGCTCACGTTTGATGACGACTCCCAGCTCACATTCACGGCCGTCGCCAAGGACTTCACAGGGGCGAATGAGTCCTACGACGCAGGCATGAGCATGTCGCCTTCCGCGAGCATGGGGGGCTAAGTGATCCAGCGCGACAATCGCACATCTGCGGCCGATGCCGTCGCCTCCGGGCCGTCGCGGCGCCGGTTCCTCGCCGCGGGCGCCGCGGTGGGGGCCGGCGCGTTCGCCGCAGGAACAGCCGGTGTTGCCCTCGACAGGCAAGGCGCACTCCCCGGCTCGCCTCCCCCGCCCGACGAGGCCGGAACCAACGGCAAACGCATCGTCCCGTTCTACGGCGAGCACCAAGCCGGGATCGCCGCCCGCCCTGGCGCCTTCGCATCCCTGGTCGCGCTCGATCTGAACAGCGGGGTGGGCCGCGAGCGCCTGGCCGCGTGGATGCGACTGATCACCGACGATGCGGCTCGGCTCACCCAGGGCAGTGCCGCGCTCGCGGACGTCGAACCCGAACTCGCCGCAACCCCCGCGGGACTCACGGTCACCGTCGGGTTCGGTCCCGGCTTTGTCGACCGAGCGCGCGGCGCCAGGCCCGATTGGCTCGCGCCCCTGCCTGCATTCGGAATCGACAAACTCCAGGACGAGTGGTCGGGCGGGGACGCCTTGCTCATCGTCGCCTCCGACGAGCCTGGAACCGTCGCGCACGCATTGCGCATGCTGCTCAAGGACTCGCGGGCATTCGCCACGCTACGTTGGCGCCAGGACGGCTTCCGAAGGGCGTACGGCTCCGACCCGCACGGCATGACGATGCGCAACCTCTTTGGCCAAGTTGATGGCACCGCAAACCCGCGCCCTGGCACCGCCGATTTCGACACGGCGGTCTGGGCGAGGCCCGATGCCCCTGCGTGGTTGCAGGGCGGCACGTCGTTCGTGTTGCGCCGCATCGCCCTAGATCTCGACAGGTGGGATTCCGTCGACAGGGTGGGGCGGGAGAACACGATTGGGCGCCGCCTCGCCGACGGCTCCCCACTCACGGGCACTCATGAGACGGACCCGCTCGACCTCGAGGCGGTCGACCCACACGGCCTGCAGGTGATCTCCTCCGTCGCTCACGTCAGGAGAGCCCACGTGACGGACCCCACCAAGCACATCGTCCGGCTTGGCTATAACTACGAGGAGCGGCCGGCGCGCGGTGCGGACACGCTGAGCCAGACGGGTCTGCTGTTCGGGACGTGGCAAGCCAACGTCACCGAACAGTTCGTGCCCATTCAGCGCGCGCTCGACGAGGCAGACCTGCTCAACGTGTGGACCACGCCGATAGGGTCCGCCGTCTTCGCGATGCCTCCTGGATGCGCCGCAGGAGAGTACCTGGGGCAAGCGCTCCTCGAGGGTCCGGCGAGCGGCTGAGACGCCCGCCACCAAAGGAAGCATCGTCCCGCCACTAGAGGAATCATCGTCCCACCTTAAGAGGCGGGCGGCGCGTCCCACCTGACGGTGTAGCGCCACAACAGGTTCTGGCGATAGTAGGCGCCTGGCAACAGGTCATTCACGGCACGCTCCACCTCGCGGTACGTGTGCGGGGGTGGCCACACCTCGGGCGAGCCGTGTCGCCACACTCCCTTGACCAGGGCGAACGCTTTGTCGACAACGGAGGCGGCAAACTCGAAGGGCAGGTCTCTCCAGGTGTTGCGTGCGGTGCCGACGATCAGCAGTACGCCGCCGGGTGCCACGAGTGACCGGAAACGCTCGAGTCCCTCACGCAGGTCGATGTGGTGCAGCATCAAGCCCGAATAGACCACATCTGCCTGCTCCAGGTCCGCTGTCAAGACGTCGCCCACCACGTAGGTGACGCCCGTCGTGTCTTGAGCCTCGGCGCGAGCGATGCTGGGGGCATCGGCGTCAACTCCGACGACGCTGAGCCCCGCCGCCGCGAGAGTGCGCGCCCCAAGTCCCTCACCACATCCAAGGTCGAGCGCCGTGCGCGCGCCCTCGGGTAGCCGCGCGAACAACTCACGTTGGTACTTGATCGTGTGATTGAAACGCTTGTGGTCGGGGATGTCGGTGCTCATGGGTCAAGTGTGCCGTGACTCCTCGCGGATGTGGCGCAATCGGCGACATCGGCGCGGACGGGAGCTCGTGACCATAGAGTGAGCAGGGTGATCAACGACGCGACGCCCGACGCCGAAGTGGCGATCGACAACGCTTTGGTTGCCGCGTTGTTGCGCTCTCAGTTTCCCGACCTGGCTGGACTACGCCTCGGCTCGCGTCACGAAGGCTGGGACAACGTCACCATTCGGCTCGGAGACGACCTTGCCGTGCGTCTTCCACGACGCAAGCTTGGCGCGACGCTCATCGCGACCGAATTCGGCTGGCTACCAAGAATCAGCGCCGAATGGTCGTTCCCGCTGCCGAGGCCCGTGCGGATGGGCGAACCGGAGGCCGACTATCCGTGGCGGTGGTCCGTCGTGACATGGCTCGACGGGACCATCGCGTACGACGCCCCGCTGAGTGCGGATGGCGCGAGGGACCTGGGACGAGCACTCGCGCAGGTACATGTTGCCGCGCCGCGCGACGCCCCTCGCAACCCTTTTCGATCGGTCTCGTTGGCTTCCAGGGCGGAGCGCCTGGACCTTCGGCTGGAGGTCTTGGTGGCCCGCCACGGCGTCGCGGTGCGCCCGAACGTCGCGCGCACAATCTTCCAGCACGGGGCGTTCCAGGAGCCGGGCCCTGTCACCTGGTCTCACCTCGACCTTCACGGACGCAACATCATCACGAAAGGCGGCCGCCTCAGCGGCATTTTGGACTGGGGTGACGCGGCTGCGGGGGACCCCGCTGCCGACCTAGGCCAAGCCCTTGCGCTCGTGGGCGATGAGTACTTCGAGCACCTCGCCCGCGCTTACGCCGACGCGGGAGGCGCCGCGGCGCCCCAAGGGTCGCTGTCCGTGGCGACGATCGCGAGAGTCAGGGCCGAGGCCGTGGCCTACGCGGCCCTTCTGGCCGGAATCGATGAAGACGGCCACGCAGCAGCGGGTTGGGCGGCACTGACGGCGCTGGGTGTGACCGACGGTGTGGCCGACGGCTCACCCGTCCTCTCCTAGTCGCGACTTCTCCTCGTCGCCGCCTCTGCTACTCGCTGCCTTCTGCCGCTGTCCGCGTGATCGCCACGACCGTCGTCACCTCGACCTCGCGTCCGTCGCTGAGCGTCGCATAGCGAACGGGCATCCCTGGGTGCGCCTCCGCAAACCAAAAGGCCAACGTCGTCTCCCCTGTTGCCACGTCGTAGCGCGCACAGTCGAGGCTCCCAAGCGGAGTCTCGATCGTGTCCGCGCGCACCGTGGTGGTCTCAGCGGGAAAGACCGCGTGATCCCGCAGGTCCACCCAGGTGGTGCGCGCCACCATCGCTTCAGAAGCCAATTCGCCCGTCTCACTGAGCGACGCCACCCGCATCGCGACGGAGTTTTCGTCCGGTTCGAAATAGACGGTGCGTCGCCTATCGACCACCTCGCCCTCGCGGGTAGTGACGATGTCAAGGGTGTGACCGTCGGGTGTGCCCATACGGATCTGCTCTGCCGAGAAGGGCGGCAAGGTGCTGTTCATGACTCCACGCTACGTTGCGAAGTGCTTTCTCGCACAAGCCACTGCTCCCTCGCACGAGACAAGAAAGGTCTCAGTGCTATGACTGGGGCGCGTCAGAGTCGTGGTCCACGTCGCTGTCTCACAACGTGACGCGCGCTAGCGCCGCCGCAACATCGAGCGTGTATGTGATGACCGCATCGCTCGTGGGCGACGCTGTCGCGAGCCCCTCTGCCGAGGCCACAAAGCCCTCACGCCTCAAGAAACCGCGCGAACGCACGTCCGACGATGGAACGGCCGTGGCGAGAGCGATGCCGCCACGGGAAGCGCAGTTCTCGACGAGGTAACTCAGAAGGGTCTGAGCGACCCCTCGGCCTTGAACCGTGTCGTTGGACTGGATGGTGGTCAACTCGCAAGCCTCTTCGCCTTCGGCATGCCGGACGGCGGCCACGCCCTGAACGGCGCCCGAAGCCTCGGAGATGAATACTGCGAGGGTTTTGTCATCGGCGAACAGCGAAGCGATTGTGCGCTGAGCCGCCTCGAGCGATCCCACGGAACCGACCCCACGTCGTGTCTCGGAGAGGCTCGTGAAGAATGACGCGACGCGTTGCGCATCCTCGCCCGACGCAAGGCGAACGTCGGTGCTCATGGACACAGCCTATGCGGTGCCCTGATGCGCGCTTTCTCACCATTGCGAACGCCCATGCCGCGACCGCCGCGTCGCGCTGTTCACGAAATCTTCACAGTCGAGAACCGAGTGGCTTCACACGCCGCTGGTGGACTTGGAGCATCCACTCACTAAGGAGTCCCTCATGAAGAAGCGCATCGTTGCCGCCATCGCTCTTGGCGGCGCGGCACTGTTCGTCGTTCCCGCTAGCGTCGCCTACGCGGTCTCCGCTGGCGACGACTCGAGGCCAGGCATGTTCAACAACTTCGGTTCTCACGGTGCGCAGAGCCGCGGCAACGACGGCATGAACGCCCCCGAGTCTGGCCCCCGGGCAGACCGCAACTCCGACCGCAGCGCCGACCGCCAGCCGGGCGTCGGGCCGATGCGGGACGAGATGCTAGGCGGACCGCAGGGCGGAATGGGTGGGTCGTCCTTGGGGAACCAGGGAATGGGGAACCAGGGAATGGGGAACCAGGGAATGGGGAACCAGGGAATGGCACAAAGCGGCATCCACACCCCAGGCATGGGATGGGATCCGGCCGCCCTCGTTGAGCCAGGCTCTACCCTCAACACGGAAGAAATCGCGAGCCTGACCTACATGGTCGAGGAGGAAAAGCTCGCTCACGACCTCTACGTGGAACTCGGCGACGCCTGGAACCTGCCCGTCTTTGACAACATCGCCGCCGCCGAAACCCAACACGGGGATGCCGTCGGCGCCCTCCTGGATGCGTACAGCGTCGAAAACCCCACCACTGGAATGAGTGCAGGCGAATTCGCCAACCCCACCCTTCAGGAACTCTACGACTCCCTGCTGCACAAGGGTCTCGCGTCGAGCACGGCAGCCCTCGAGGCATGCGGGCTTGTCGAGGAGATGGACATCGCCGACCTGCGTGACCGGACGAGCACCAACGTCGCGATCGACCAGGTCTTTGGTCAACTCGAGGCAGGCAGCGAGCACCACCTGCGGGCCTTCGCGACCAACCTTGAACGCCTGGGGGTCAGCTACGACGCACAAGTGCTGAGCTCGTCCGACGTGGCGCGCATGACCGGTCAATAGGATGGAGGTCGTGAGCGCAAGGAGCGTCCTCGTCGTTGACGACGAGGCGAACATCCGCCAGCTGCTCACCGACTACCTCCACCGCGACGGCTTCGAGGTCGAACAGGCGGTATCCGGCGAGCAGGCCCTTGACGCGCTTGCCCGCCGGGTTCCAGACCTGATCATCCTCGATGTGCGCCTGCCAGGAATCGACGGATTCGAGACGCTCAGGCGCATCAGGAAGACGTCCGACGTGTACGTGCTGATGCTCACGGCACGCTCGGAGGAGTCAGACACACTCATCGGCCTCGAGGTGGGCGCGGACGACTACGTGTCCAAACCGTTCAGCCCTCGCGAGGTGGTGGCGAGGGTGCGCACCCTTCTTCGCCGACGCGGGGGCGTGTCACCCACGGACGATCGACGTGAGTTCGAGGGGCTGTCGCTCGACACGTCTCGCCACGAGGTGATCACTGACGGAAGAACGGTCGCGCTCACGGCCCTCGAGTTCGACCTTCTCGATGCGCTCACGTCCGCTCCCGGGCGGGTTTTCACGAGGAGGCAGCTCATCGAGAGGGTGTGGGGCTGGGACTTCTACGGCGACGAACGCATCGTCGACGTACACGTCCGCAAGCTTCGATCCGCGATTTGGGACGCGGCCGACGATCCTCGCTTCATCGCGACCGTGCGCGGCGTCGGCTACAAGTTCACCGGGGTCCAGCGATGACCTCCACGCTGAGGCGCAGGCTACTGGTGTCGCACCTCGCGGTCGCTCTGGTGGGCGTGGCCGTCCTCGTTGGCATCGGCCTGGTGGTGGGCGGCGCCCTGCTCAATCGCCAAGGCCGCATGAACGGCATGGGTATGCGCGCCGACGACGCGAGCGATGTGGTCGCCTCGGTCTTGCCTAGCGTTCTCGTCGCGGGCGGCCTGGCCGCGATTGTCGCGGCGGGGGTATCTGCACTGCTGGTGACGCGGTCGATCATGGGGCCGCTGTCCTCGATCCAACAGGCGTCCCGCCGCATCGCGGGTGGCGACTACGCGCAGCGAGTGCCGACGCCAAAGGACGCCGAACTCGCGGCGGTCGCTCACGATATCGACGCGCTCGCGCGCCGCATGGCCGAGACGGAGGCGCGCAGGTCGCGCCTGATCGACGAGGTCGCTCACGAGATGAGGACGCCCATCACCACGATCAAGGGATCGATGGAGGCACTGCTTGACGAGGTGGTCGAGCCGGGCCCCGAGGTCTACGCGCGCGTCGCCGACGAGGCCTCCCGACTCCAGCGCCTGGCCGAGGACCTGTCGACGCTCTCACGCGCCGAGGAACACACTCTCAGCCTCCACGCATCGCCGCTCGATATCGCGCACGTCGCCGCCGACGTCGTCGAGCGCATGCGCTCCCAGTTCGAGCACGCGGGCGTGGACCTCGCGGTGGGCGGGGACCCCGCCCCCACGGTGGGAGACCCTCAACGGCTGGCTCAAGTGCTCGTCAACCTCGTCGGCAACGCGTTAGGACACACCAACCAGGCGGGGGCGGTCACGGTCACGTCGGGAAGCGACACCACGACGTCGTGGGTGTCTGTCGCCGACACGGGTCGCGGCATTGCTCCCGAGGAACTCGACCGCATCTTCGAGCGCTTCTATCGGGTGCCCGATGCCTCGACGCCTGGCGGGCGCGGCATCGGCCTGACGATCGCGCGTTCTCTGGTCCAGGCTCACGGCGGAACCTTGACCGCTGCCTCTGCCGGGCTCGGCAAGGGTGCGACGTTCACTGTGACCCTGCCGCGCGGCGAATAGGGCACGCCCAGAGCGTCCTCGCGCGCGTCGATCTCCGCCCAAATACCATGAGCGCATGCCTGGTCCAGTCTTGAGTACCCCGCGCCTCACACTGCGGCCGATGACCATCGACGACGCGGCCGACCTTGCGGCGAGGCGCTCTGATCCAGAGACCGCCGCCTTCCAGGGATGGAAGGCTCCGTACCCGCTTGAGAGGGCGGTCGCTCTGATCGACGGGCTGATCGCGCGCGGAGGGCCCGACCTCGGTGGATGGTCGCAATTCACCTGCGTGCGCAGCGAAGACGGTGTCATTGTGGGCGACATGGCGCTCCATCTCGATGAGGCCGGTCACAACGGCGAGATCGGCTACACGCTCCACCCCTGGGCGCGAGGCAATGGGTACGCGACCGAGGCCTCCCTCGCGATTCTTGAGTATGGCTTCGGCGTGTGGGGTCTGCACCGCTTCGAGGCCTCGCTCGACCCCCGCAACGAGGCGTCAAGGCGGGTACTTGAGAGACTCGGCTTCCGCCACGAGGGCACCTTGATCGAGTCGTTTTGGTTAGGCGATGTGGTGACGGACGATGCCAGGTACCGCCTTCTGCGCCGCGAATGGGACGAGCGGCGCAACCCAGTCTGACCGCCCCGCGCGCGAGCCTCGGTTGGCGGCCAACACCACTGGACCCCCATACTCGTCCCATGAGCACGCAAAGAATGTCTTTAATGACACTCCCCGTCGACGACCTTTCTGACGCGATTGATTTCTACCAAAGGGCCACGGGTTGGGAGATTCAGATGCGCTTTGGCGACGACATCGCCTTTGTGCAAATGAATGGATTTGTCTTGGCGCTGTGGTCGCGACGGTCGTGGGAGGCCGAAGGCCTCGACTTCGATCCGCCCGGCTACACCTCGTTTGCCATCAATTTTTCGCGGCCCCCTGAGGTAGACGCCGCCGCCGGTACGTGGGCCGCAGCAGGCGGCGCGGTGGTCAAGCAGCCAGGGGTCGCATATTGGGGCGGCTACTCAAGCTATGTGAGGGACCCGTGGGGAAACCTCATCGAATTCGCGGTCAACGACGTCCTTGAAATCACCGAGGACGGTCGCACCATCCTGAGGGGCGTCTAGCGAGGCTCCCGAGCTTGCCCGCGCACGTGTTCCCGCGCCACGACACCTCCGCAGGGAAGTGCCCCACTGAATGTCGCGAACCACGCCGCGCGGCGACGTTGACCAGACGCACATGTCGTTATCCGTCGCGGGCTGGAACACATCGATCTCGTCGCCGAGCCTGCGTCCACGCCGGTCGCCACGCACTCCGGGTCACGACAGCGATCACTGCCATTGCTGCACGTAGACGACGCATGACGCCTCCACGATGGTGTCCTTCGTGATTCACGACGCACGACGGTGCCCCGAAGGCTGACAACCGCCTGTCGGGGCGACGGCTATTGCGCCGCGGGCGTGACATGGGACAGTAGGGCCATGGAGATCTACGAGACCCCGCTGCCTGGCATCGGAGTGCGCTACGAATTCACTTCCGAATCTGGCGATCACGTGGGTGTGGTGGTGCGCAGGGACGGCAAACGCGACGTGGCGCTCTACGACCGCCAGGACCCCGACTCGTGCAAGGGGACGATGGAACTATCGGCGGGTGACTCCAGCAAGTTGGCGGAACTTCTGGGAGGCACCAACATCACCGCACGGCTCGACTCGCTCAAGCACATGGTCGAGGGCCTCGCGATCGAGTGGGTCACCATGCCTGCAGCAGGGGGGCTCACGGGCCAGACCATTGGGGATGGCCACATCCGCACGGCCACCGCGGCATCGGTGGTGGCCATCATCCGCAACGACGCGGGAATCCCGGGCCCAGGGCCCGGATTCACGCTTGAGGCCGGCGACACGGTGCTCGTGATGGGCGCCGACGAGGCGGTGCGCAAGGCCCGCACCATTTTGATCGGCTAGACCATGCCGTTCCTCGGGGGTGCACCGCTCGCGGTCACACCCGCTACACCGCACCACGCCGCCGTGGTGCTGATCGAGCTCGGCGTGATCTTCCTGGTGCTTGCCGGGCTCGGCAGGCTGGCCGCCCGCATCGGCATTCCCTCCGTGCCTCTCTACCTGCTCGCGGGCCTCGTGATGGGAGACGGCGGCCTGTTCAAGGTGAACGCCGGCGAAGAGTTTCTTTCGATCGGTGCCCAAATCGGGGTGGTCCTCCTGTTGTTGCTCCTGGGCCTCGAGTATTCGCCTCTCGACCTCAAGAACGGCGTCAAGATGACGTGGCGAGCGGGGATCCTCGACATCTTCGCCAACACCATTCCCGGCTTCGCGACGGGGCTGTTGCTCGGTTGGTCTCCCGAGGCAGCGGTACTACTTGGCGGGGTGACCTACGTGTCGTCGTCGGGAATCATTGCGCGCCTGCTCGACGACTTCGATCGCTATGCCAACCGCGAGACCCCCGTGATCCTGAGCCTCTTGGTGATGGAAGACATCGCCATGGCGATCTTCCTCCCCATCATTGCCGTCATCCTCGTTGGCGCGAGCATCGCCCAAGGCGCGGTCGCGGCCGGCGCCGCCATCGGCATCGTCGCCATCGCATTCTTTATCTCCCTGCGTTACTCGAGGCAGGTCTCGCGCGTGGTGCATTCCCACTCGCGCGAACTGCTTCTCCTGTCCGTCCTCGGCCTCGCCTTCTTGGTGGCGGGCCTCGCGGAAGCGGCGCAAGTCTCGGCGGCGGTGGGGGCATTCCTGCTGGGCCTCACGCTCTCGGGCCAAGTGGCCGACGAGATGCGCTCGCTGCTTCCTCCGTTGCGGGATGTGTTCGGCGGGATCTTCTTCGTGTTCTTTGGTCTCACGATCGATCCGCGCGACCTGGTGCCCGTGCTGCTGCCCGCCCTCGCCCTTGCGATCATCACGGCAATCACCAAGATTGGCACGGGCGCGTGGGCGGCCGCGCGCGCGGGCATCGGGCCCAAGGGCCGGTGGCGCACCGGACTCTCGCTCATCGCCCGCGGCGAGTTTTCCATCGTCATCGCAGGGCTTGGCGTCGCGGCGGGCGCGCAAAGCCAACTCGGCCCCCTCTCGGCGGCCTACGTCCTGATGCTCGCGCTCACCGGTTCGGTATTGATGCGTTTTGCCGACAGGATTCCGGTCCCGCGCATCATCGCTGGCAAACCGAAGGTGAAGCCCGTAGGCGCCCCCTAGTTCTGGCAGTACTGCTCTCTAGCCAGGGTCACGTCCAACTGAGACATGATCAATTGCTGCTGGTCGCCCATCGCCGTGGTGTACGTGTCGATGTCTGCCTGAGTCGGGTCGGCAGGTCCGTCGATCATGGCGGCCATCCGATCGTTGAGATCCTGCCAGTGGTCGAGAATCTCCTTCGGATCCTTGTATCCCGGCGTCGCATGCCCCTCCAGGACCCTGTAATCCTGGATCCCGTGGGAGATGCCGTCGGTATCGATCATCGGCCCCGGGGGCTGCTCGCCATTGTGAATCGTCGTGACGTAGTCCAAGTTGGGCTGGGCAAGCAATTGGAGACCGAAGAGCAGGGTCCGCATTCCCTCCGTGCCTCCGTCCGCGCAGATGGCTGCGCTCGAGTCTCCCGACGTGGCGCCGTCACCTTGCCCCGCTTGGGCCTCTTGGCTTGCCTGGGCCTCGGCCGACGCGGCCGCTGACTTTGCCTGGTCCACATATTTGCCTGGTGATGGCGCGTCGGTGCCACAACCGGACACCACCAAAGCGAAAACTGCCGCGGCACTCACAACAAGTGACTTTTTCATGAAGGACCTTTCACCATGAGGGTGCCCGAACGGCGCCCTGCATTCACGACGAGCAAGCCGCCTCCGCAGGTTGACGGCACAGGAGCGTGACATCGCGACCTCCCGGCGCACCCCGGCGCACCCCGGCGCACGAGGAGCCTCTCGGCACGTGCCGTGTGCGAGAATTGACCGTCGCCTGGAGCGGCCACCGCATGTCTGTGTTGCGCTGGCGCTCGGCGATGCGCCGGTCACATCGCGCAGTTGGTGTGACACGAGCGTGACGTAGCGCTCCACCTTGTTTTCCATAGGAGCATGCTGATGTTCGCGCGCTATCGCGAGATCCTCGCCCTTCCAGGGGCGGCCGCGTTCTTCTGGTGGGGCCTCATCGCCCGCATCCAGATGGGGATGACGGGGCTCGCGACCTTCTTGCTTGTCCAGATCGAGTATGGGTCCTACGCGACGGCGGGCGCCGTCCTAGGAGCGTCGTCTATCGGGTACGCGCTCGTGGCGCCTCTCATGAGTCGGCTGGTCGATACGTACGGCCAGTCTCGGGTGTTGCGGCCCGCCTTCGCTTTCGGGATTGCGGCCCGCGTGGGGCTCGTTGTCGCCGCGACGGCCCACGCTCCCGCATGGGTCCTCTTTTGTGTGGCGCCGTTCTTTGCGGTCACCGGCTCGCAGTCAACGCTGTCGCGCGCACGGTGGTCCCACATCGTGCCCGACAAGCACGCGCTGAACACCGCTTTCTCCCTGGAGAGTTCGCTCGAAGAGGTGCTGTTCATTGCCGGACCCGCCCTTGCGACGATCCTCGCGACGACAGTCGCGTCGTGGCTGCCAAGCATCATCGCGGCCGCGACGCTCCTGGTGGGCGGGTACGTGTTCTTGTCCTTGCGCGCCACCGAACCGCCTGCCCGCAAGGCCGACGCAGGCACCGTGCCGCTCACGATGGCTCCCGTCATCGACGGTTCTCTTCACAGGGTGGGCATCAGTGACCTTCCGCCGGCCCGGCCGCGCCGCTACCGGAACCCCTTCAAGGGTCACCTCCTCGTCACCACTCCCGCTCTGGTCATCACCACGATCATCTTTGCCACGCAGGGCGCGCTCTTCGCGTCCGTGGACGCCTCGACCGTCGCGTTTGCCGACGAGCTGGGGCACAAGAGGTGGTCGGGCGTGGTGCTCGCGGTCTTCGCCCTGGGCTCGCTCATCGGCGGGCTCGCGTATGGCGCCCGCGTGTGGACCGGCTCGCTCGCGTCGCGGCTGTTGTGGGGAGTGTCCGCCGCTGGCATCGGCGCCGCGCTGTTCCAACTGGCGCCCAACCTGGTCATTCTCGCCGCACTCATGTTCGCCACCGGGCTGGTGATCGCGCCCACCATGGCCGTGGGCGACGGGGTGGTGCACGCGCTCGTGCCGCGCTCAAGGGTCACCGAGGGCATGGCGTGGACGCGTGTGGGGCTCGACAAGGGTGTCGCGGCCGGCGCTTGGCTCGCCGGGCTGCTCATCGACCGCGGCGGTGCCGCCGATGGCTTTGCGGTGACCACTGCGGCCGGCGTTGCGGGGCTCGTCATCATGCTCGCCACGTGGAGGTACCTGCGTCGCACCCGTGCCTACGACGAAGAGGTCGTACGCGAAGTCTCCGTCGCCGCCTGACGCTGGATTCTGGGATGATCTGTGGATGGAAACCCTGCACATGGAAAATCTGTGCATGATCGCGCAGCCCGATACTCGGCGTCCTTGATGAACGCCCACTGGGTGTTGCGCGACGCGAGACACGACGACGGCGCGGCCCTCGCGCATATCTATAACCATTACATCCGCGAGACCGTCATCACCTTTGAGGTCGAAGAGCTGAGCGATGCGGACATGGCCGCACGGGTGACCAAGATCCAAGGCGCAGGGCTCCCGTGGTTGGTGGCCGAAGGCGATGGGGCCCTTCTCGGCTATGCCTACGCCGGGCCATATCGGGAACGCGCCGCGTACATCCATACGCTCGAATCCTCCATCTATCTTGACGTCGCCGCACGCGGCAGGGGCCTCGGCACCGCCCTTTACGCGGAGCTCTTCTCGCGGCTCTCCGACCTGGACGCGGGGCAGAGCCCGCACGCACCCGTCCACGCGGTGATGGGCATCATTGCCCTTCCCAATGAATCGTCTGTCGCTCTGCAGCAGAGGTTTGGCATGACGCACGTGGGGACGTTTCCCGACGTGGGACGCAAGTTCGATCGGTGGATCGACGTCGGCTTCTGGCAGGCGACGCTCGACTAGATGGACCCGGGCGGTCGGTGGGCCCGATGCGGACGGCGACGTGTCCTCACGTTCCATTTGCGGCGCCTGAAGAAACGCCGACACAATGGACTCCGGCGCTCCCATAGGTGCGCCACCTTGAACCCCTTGTGGGAATCGCACCGAAAGAGAACACAGATGAATACCGCCCTGAAAAGGCGGCAGTCCGATGACGGTCTCTCGTTAGTTGAGTTGCTCGTGATCCTCATCATCATTGGGCTGCTCGCGAGCATTGCCGTACCCCTGTATGTGGACCAGCGAAAGAAGGGTCACGACGCCGACGCCAAGTCCGATGTCAACGCCATTGCCAAGCTAGTGGGGTCCTACGTCACCGACCACGACTCGTTGCCCACGGTGACCGTGTCAGGCCGCGACGTGCTCCTCGACGGAAAGTCGGTGGCGAGCCTGTCGCAAGGCGTGGTGCTCGGCTCTCTCACCGGTACCACCTCCGCCAATTGGTGCATCGACGACAAGCAGCCTCACGGCGACCGCGCCAAGGTGAAGGGCTACAAGTTCTCCGCCAGCGGGGACAAGGTCGAAGAGGGCCAGTGCGTTTAGCCTGAGCGCGCCAACCAACGCCTAGCCAGGCTCCCCCATCGCCCTGGAAACACAACACTGGCGATGCGTCATCCGCCTATCGCGACGTGCGTGCCAGTTCTTCGGCAGGGATCCAGATGAGCGTCCACGCCCCGAGACTCGGCAGTTTGAAGCGAACGCCCGACTGCCCGGCGTTGAGCGAGGACGTCTGTTCCTCCTCGACAATTCCGAGCTCCTCCAGCGGGACGAGGTCGGGAGAATCGGGGGCGGCGGCCAGCACCCTCGCGGTCGTTCCCACAAACGACAGCGACAGGACGGCCCCCTCGACGCTCCGCGTGGGTACCTTGACGGCGTCCCATGCAATTTCCGTCTGGGCAACGAGGTTGATGATGTGAACCACGATGCCGCTGGGTACCCTCGCCACACGGAGCCATAGCGACTCAGGTTGAGCCTTTGTCGTCACGCGAACCCCGTCAGCGTCGAGCACCACATCCTCGTTGATGCCGCCAGCGAAGAACTCGGTCACATCCGCCCTGTCGGCGCCGTAGAGCAGGTCGCCATAGCGCACTCCGAAGTCGTACCACTGGGCGAAGACGTCGAGTGACTCCTCCGAGAGAACATGGTTGGTGGGATAGTACGGATCCACCAACGCACTCCCAGACTCGCCCAAGAGCAGATGCGACGCGCCATGCGAGAAGGCGGACGCCATGACGAGCTTCGCCGCTTCGGTGGCTCCCGCTTCGATGCCCGTCGCATAGCAGCTCAGGTAAGCGGACAGGATCGGTGGATGGTCCTTCCTTGCCACCCACGCATTGGTGGCAAGTGTCCCAAGGTCACCCAGAGTCCCGTGTGGCTCCCACACCTCGATGTATGTGGCGCTTTGATCAAGTGGCGCCGTGGCGTACGTGGGAAAGTCGTTCACGTTGTTGAACATGAATGGCACTGCGGGCAGCCGGGCCCTGACCGCCGAGATCAGCGTTGAGAAGGAGGCGGCCAAGTCGATTGGTTGCCCGTCGCCCCGTCGGGCGTACTTTGGCCAGCCGTACTGGTCAAGGTGAAAGCCTTCGATCTTGCTCTCGGCAATGACCCGCCCTAGTTGATCCAGATAGTGGGAGAGCCAACGCTCGTGGGCGGGATCGAGCAACACCAAAAAGTCATCGCCGAGCCGATAGGGCGAGCCATCGGACTTCAGCAGCAGCGCGTCGGCCCACGCTTCGGCTTCCTCGTGGCCGACGGCGTAGACCGCGGAATATCCCAAGGGACTCACGCCTGCAGCCGTCATTGCGGTACACATCTGGTTCACCAACTCCATATCCCTCGGCTGTCCGAGCGGATCCACGTAATGGCGGGTCGGAGGCATGAGGGTCGAGTGGCGGTATGCCCAGTCGTACAACTGGGCGGCATTGAGGTGCAGGCGACGGAACAGGCGGGTGACCGAGACCTGATCCACGTCACCCGAGAGCCGCACCACGAACCCGTAGCGAGGTCGGTCCCAACGGCAGGCCAGCACATCGAAGGCCGTCGAGCGTCCCCCGAACGTCACGCCGTAGCCGCCGATCTCGAAGGGCCCGAGATCCACCACGAGGGCTCCCGGCTCGATGGTCTTGGTGGCAACGCACCTATCCAGATGGGTAACATGCAACTCCCCCCCTGCGGCGGGCTCGTCGAACTCGATGACGACGCTGTCGCCGTCACCGTAGGTCGCCTTGTCAGGAATCACGCGGCCGTCTCGCTCTCCATCAGAAGGTACTTGGCGTGCGACCACAGGAGCGGATTGGCCACGGCCCCCCACCGCTCGACCCACGGCGCCACGGCCCCGGGATCCTGCGGTTCGTCGGTAATCTGCTCCGCCATCCAGCCGCCCTTGCCCGCGTGATTCTCAACCCAACCACGGGCAGCCCGGTAGCCTTCCTCGTCTCCGGCACTGCGCAGATGCCAGCCTAGCCACGCGGTGAGGAGCATCCATGGGCTCCCTCCAAAATAGGTGTCGCCGACGTAGCGCCGCACGCCGCCGGTCGGCGACACCAGCTCAGAACGGATGCGCTCGACGGTAGATCGCATGATCGGGTCGTCGGCCTCGATCACACCGAACGGTGTCGCGAGTGACAAGAGGCTCGCGTCCACCCGGGTGTCGTCGGGTCCCTTCACGAATGATCCATCCACGACGCATTCGGTGCGCAAGAATTCGGCGACCGCAGCCCCCTCCGTCAGGAAATCCCTGCGATCGAGGATGCGGCCCGCGGAGCGCAGGCCAGCGGCGATCGCGGCCAGGGTAGAGGTGTGGAGTTGGTCCCCGAACTCCTCCCAGTAGTCGTAGCACGGCATCTTCCACGATGCCGCAAGGTACGACGCGGCCAATTCGACGGCCTGTCTGGTTGAGTCGTCGGGGTCCGAATCTCCGAGGTGTCGTTCAAGGACGAAGAGCCACGTGCCATAGCCGTCGAGTTGGAAGTTCGGCCACGCGTCGGCCGGGTCGATTCCCTCACGCACTCCGTCAAGGGTGTACCTGGCCGGCAACATCATGTCCGGCGTGACCTCCGCACCGCGACGGTGCGCAGAAACCACGCGGGAGATCTGCTCACGTTCACCCAAGACCACTCGGACCACCCATGCGTGAAACCTTGCGGCGGATTCCCGCTCTCCCGCCGCGTCCATAGCGAGAGCGCAGTACGCACCATCCCGGAGCCACGCGAAGCCGTACTGCGAGAAGTTCGGGCTGGCAACATAGGCCCCCGAGGGGGCCTGACCTTCCAAGATCACTCGGATGGAGGCGTCGACCAGAACGATCGAAGGTGCGGACATCATTGCTTCAGAGCTCCCGTGGTGAGACCAGCGACAAAGTTGCGTTGGAAGAGGATGTAGACAATCAGGACTGGCACGATCGCAATGAGTGACGCGGCGAAGACGAGACCCCACGACGTCGAGTGCTGACCTTGGAACAGCGCGATCGCAATCGGCAGTGTGCGTTTGTCGACGTCATTGAGAACGGTGAGCGCCCAGGCGAATTCGTCCCACGTCCCCAAGAAGGAGAAGATGATGACGGTCCCGACCGCGGGCTTGGACAGCGGCATCGCCAAGTCCCAAAACCGGCGCCATGGCCCGGCGCCGTCGATCATCATCGCCTCGTCGAGTTCACGGGGAATCTGTTGGAAGAACCCCGACAGCAGGAACGTGTTGAAGGCCAGCGCTGTGCCGACATAGAAGGGCACGAGGCCCGGTAAGGAGTTCAGCAGGTGCAGATCCCTGGCGAGCAGGAATTGGGGGATGATCAGCATCATGGTCGGAATCGTCAGACCGACGATGATCAAGGTGAAGAGAGTCCTTTTGCCAGGGAATTCGAGTCTCGCGAACGCGTACGCCATCATCGACGAGAGCAACACGATCAGCGCGGTGCTGACCACGGCGACCCCGGCCGAGTTGAGAAAGTAACGCACGAAGTTCTCGGTGCCGAGCACCTGGCGGTAGTTGTCGAGCGTCGGGTCCGTCGGCCACAGTCTCGTAGGGTCCCCTAATGCGAGGGACCGCGACTTGAAAGAGGTGGAGACCATGTACAGGAAGGGGTACACCATGATGAACGCGGCGAGGGCGAGGATCAGGTAGCGGAGTCCGTAGGAGACGGTCTTGCGCGATGCGAGTGCCATATCAGTCCGCCAACTTTCGCCGGGACCACGAGTACTGCAACGCCGACGCCGCGAGCACGATGAGCGTCAGTGTGAACGAAATCGCGCTCCCGTATCCGAAGTTCAGAAACTTGAAGGCCTGCTGATACATGTAGGTCAGCGGCACCTGAGTCGCGTTGCCAGGCCCGCCCCCTGTCATGAGCAACACTGAAATGAAGACGTTGAATCCGCCGATGAACAGCAGGATGAACACGACGGACAAGGCCGATCGTATGGCGGGCATGGACACATGCCAGAAGCGCTGGAAGGCGTTCGCGCCGTCGAGTTGGGCGGCCTCCTTGAGGGCTTCCGGCACCGCCGTGAGGGCTGCAAGGAAGATGAGCATCGACCATCCGATGCCCTTCCACACGCCCAAGATCGCGATCGCGAACATCCCAGTCCAGCGCTCTTGGAACCAACTCACATTTTCCGAAGAGATTCCGAGCATGTGGACAACAACATTGTTCGCTAAGCCGTCACCGGAAGAAAAGATGTATTGGAACAGGAGCGATACGACCACCCAGCTGGTCACGACCGGAAGGTAGAAGAGCACCCGGAAGGCCACCCTGCCGGGCAGCTTCGAGTCCAACAGGACGGCAAGGCCAAGTCCAATGAGCATCTGGAGCGGCACGGTGAATGCCGTGTACGCCGCCGAGTTGACGAGGGAGTCAACGAATACGGGATCGCTGAACGCCTGGATGTAGTTGTCGAGACCGACCCACGGGCTGGGCTTGCCCGGAGCGATACTCCACTCCCTGAAACTCAAGAGGAGGGTTTGTACTGCGGGGTACAGCATGACGAGCGCGTAGAGCACGAACCCGGGAAGGACGAAGGAATATGCGGCGAGTATCGCTCGCCGTCTCCCGGCGACCGCGAGATTTTGTCGCGGTCGCCGGGACCCCGAGCCCGCGGTACGGGGGGGTGCCGCGAGGCTTGGGGGTGTCGACATGGCGGTGGTAACTTCCTCGCTAGTTGAACTGAGCCAGCAGGGCGTCCGACTGCGAGGCCGCCTCGTCGAGCGCTTCTTGGACCGTCTTGTCGCCACGCATCGCCGAGCGGATCTCATCTTGCATGATGGAGTCGATCTGCGACCATGCGGGCGTGGGTGGGCGCGGCTTTGCCGTCTGGAGCTGCTCGACGAACTGCGCGTAGTACGCGTTGATGGACGTGAGCTGCGGACCGAGGTTGGAAAGCACCGGCATCTGGCCTACCTGCGCCATTGCCAGTTGCGACTCCTCGGACAGGAGGTAGCGCATGAACTCCATGGCAGCGTCCTTATTGGTCGAGGACTGCGTCATGACGATGTCCTCGCCGCCGACAACCGACACGCTTCCCCCTGGGCCCGCGGGCACCTGAGACGAGGAAACCGTAAAGTCGGGGTACTGCCCGGCGAAGATCGGATACATCCACGGCCCATCCAGGATCGTGGCGTACTTGTCGGTCGCCAGACCATCGCTGGTCTGGAGACCCCCTGAGTCACCAAGGATGATGTCGGGCATGTACCCGGCGTTGTACATGTCGACGAGGTTCTGGATGCCCTTGACCGACTCTGCGCTGTTGAGGTAGCCCGTCGCCTTGGTAACGTCGGCGTCGGTGATGTCGCCACCGGCGCTCCAGATCCACGGCAACATGTTCCAGCCACCCGCTCCGTTGTCGGCAAACGCGTACGCGCCGGCCTCCTTGAGCGCCGGTCCAGCCGCCATCAGCTCGTCCACGGTCGTGGGTACTGCGATTCCGACCTTGTCGAAGAGGGAGGCGTCGTAGAGCAGCACGCGCGTGTTCGTGTCGAGCGGGAGGCCGTAGTACGTTCCCTTCCACTTGTTGGTCGCGAGCGTTCCCGGGTACACCTGGTCGGCGTAGGTCTGGAAGTCCGGCATGGAGGTGCTGAGCGGTTCGAGCACGCCGAGATTTGCAAGTTCCGGCACCCAGCCGATGTCGGCGCGGACCAGGTCCGGCAGTTGCTCTCCTGCGGCGGCGGTGATGAGCTTCTGGTGAAGCTCATCGTAGGGAATGGGGACGTCCTTGACCGTCACTCCTGGGTGGAGCTTCTCGAAAGCGGGGATGATGGTGCCCTCGAGAGTGCTTACCTCTGGCGAGTCGGCGCTGTAGGCATGCCAGTAGGTGACGGTGCCAGTCAGCTCATTCGACACTGCGCCACTGCTGGTTACCGAGGTGGCGACGGGTGAGGACGAACTGCACGCGGCGAGTGTGAGTGAGGCGAGCGCGGCGGTCACCGCTACACCTGACTTCCAATGGTTCATGGTGAAGGCCTTTCTGTGAACTCCATTGTTCGACGCGCCCAGCGCGCGCCTGCCCTGCTGGTATTAGTTCTACCTCGAAAGTATTAGTGTGTCAAGGAGGTAGCAAAGACGGGTCTTTGTCCGTTACCATATTGATACACGAAACTAATTAGGCATGCTGAACGGAGAGTCGGGATGCGGATCGCGACGCCATCATGGACATCCCATCACGGCACGGCCCTGGATGTGGCGCTCGAGGTGCTGATCAATGGGCCCGTCTCCCGCGCCCAGATCGCTCGCACACTCGACCTGTCGGCAGGGTCACTCACCCGACTCGCACAGCCACTCATCGAGTCTGGCCTACTCACCGAAGTAGGTGAACAATCAAGCGGTCATGCGGGCAGGCCCTCTCGGTTGCTCGACGTCGTGGCGGACTCACGTCACTTCATCGGAATCAAACTCACCGGTGACGGCGCGCTTGGTGTCGTCACCAATCTGCGCGCACAGGTTGTGACGCAGGCGAACACGCCGCTCGAGTCGCGGGAACCCTCCGCCGTCATCGCCGCACTGGCCCAACTCGTTGGCGAATTGCGAGCGAGCGTGCAAGAGGTCACCGCTGTTGGCCTCGGCATCGGTGGCCTGGTTGCGGCCGATGGCACAGTCTTGGAGGCCCCCTTCCTCGAGTGGACCAACATCGATCTTGGCGCTCGTCTGGAGGCGGCGATTCGACTCCCCGTGGTCGTCGCCAACGACTTGATCGCCTTTACGGAGTATGAACGATGGTTCGGTGGTGGTCGCAACCTCGAACGCTTTGCGGTGGTGACCCTCGGAGCAGGCATCGGCTACGGACTGGTGGCCGGGGGGCTGGTGGTACAAAGTGATGACGCTGGCCTCGGCCTCATCGGCCATTGGCCGATCGACCCGTACGGTCCACTGTGCGAGGCCGGACATCGCGGTTGCGCGAGAACCATCCTCACACAATCTGCGATCAGCGGGGCAGTGTCGGAGGCTCTGAGCCGCGACGTGTCTTACAGCGAAGCCCTCGACCTCGCCTCGGCCGGTGACGCTGCAGCACGTACGGTCGTTGACAACGCGGCGCGAGGGCTTGGCCGCCTGATCGCGGCCATCGCGAATCTGACGATGCCTCAGCTGGTCATTCTCGGCGGCGAGGGGGTGCGGCTGGTGTCCGTTGCAGAACCAGCTATCCGACAAGGCCTCGGCGAGCGGCGCGACCCGCGTGCGGCGGAGGTCGGCCTCCTCACCACCTCTGGCGACAACGCGGAGTGGTGCAGAGGCGCCGCCGTGCTCGCGCTACAGGCTCACGTGCTTGGCACCGACGCCTCCCTCGGCAACGGCTCACCAGACACGTCCGCTTGACGCGCAGGGGCCGTCACCCTCGCGCGATATTTCTAGCGAACGGCCCTCGTGGCCTCGATGAGGTTCTCGAGGCTGGCAACCGTCTCGGCGTAGCCGCGGGTCTTGAGGCCGCAGTCGGGGTTGACCCACAACTGCTGTCCTCGGATCGAGTCCTTGGCGAGCGTGAGAAGCTCCGTGATCTCCTCGGTCGAGGGAACCCGGGGGCTGTGGATGTCCCACACGCCTGGACCGATCTGGCGCTCGTAGCCGTGCGCCTTGATCGCGGGCAGCACCTCCATGCGCGAGCGGGCGGCCTCGATCGAGGTGACGTCGGCATCGAGGCCGTCGATCGCATCGATGATCTCGCCAAACTCGGAGTAGCACAGGTGAGTGTGGACCTGGGTGTCGTCCTTCGCACCAGCCGTGGACAAGCGGAACGAGTTGACCGACCAGTCGAGGTACACGGCCTTGTCGGCGTTGCGCAAAGGGAGAAGCTCGCGCAGGGCGGGCTCGTCTACCTGGATGATGCCTATGCCTGCCGCCTCGAGGTCCGCGATCTCCTGGCGAAGCGCGAGGGCGACCTGGTTGGCGGTCACACCCAGCGGCTGGTCGTCGCGAACGAACGACCACGCGAGGATCGTGACGGGGCCGGTGAGCATTCCCTTGACGGGCTTGTCGGACAGCGACTGCGCATATTGCGCCCAACGCACCGTCATCGGCTGCGGGCGAGCGACGTCGCCCCACAGGATCGACGGGCGCGTGCAACGCGAGCCGTACGACTGAACCCAGCCGTTGACCGTCACGTCGAAGCCGTCGAGCAGCTCGGCGAAGTACTGCACCATATCGTTGCGCTCGGCCTCGCCATGGACAAGCACATCAAGGCCGAGGTCCTCCTGCAGCCTGACCACGGAGGCGATCTCGGCCTTCATCGCGGTCTCGTAGTCGGCGTCGCTCAGCGCACCCTTGGCCCACTCGGCGCGCGCCTTGCGGATCTCGGGGGTCTGGGGGAAGGAACCAATGGTCGTTGTCGTGAGCTCGGGCAAGTGGAAGCGCGCTTCCTGAGCGGCGACGCGGTCGGCATAGGCCGAGCGCTCAAAGTCGCCTGGCGTGACGGCGGCGAGTGCATCGCGCACGTCGGCGCGGTTGGTGCCGGGGTGAGCCTTGCGCGAGGCGAGGGCGGTGCGAGCCGCTGCCAGGGCGTCGGCCGCAGCGGCCTCGCCCTCGATGAGTGCTATCGCGAGGGCCACGATCTCGCCCACCTTCTCGTCGGCGAACGCTAACCAGCTGGTGAGCTCTGCACCCAGGTGCGCCTCGCCCTTGAGCGTGTGAGGCACGTGAAACAGCGAGGTGGACGTCGACACTGCGACGGTGGCGCCCAGCGCCTCGACCGCCTTGAGCGTCGCGAGCGCGGCGTCCAGGTCCGTGCGCCAGATGTTGTGGCCGTCGACCACGCCGGCGGCGATGACCTTGCCGGTGAGGTGAACGCCCACAGGAACGGCGCCGCGCACCAGGTCGATGCCGATCGCCTCGAGGGGCGTCGCAGCGAGCACGGGCAGTGCGTCGCCAAGCGAGCCCATGGGTGCCGCGACCAACAGCTGCGGGCGGGCCGTTTGCTCGCCGAGCCACTGGTAGACGCGCGCCGCGTTGGCGAGGACCTCGGCACGGTCGGCATCGGTGTCTGCGACAAGGATCGGCTCGTCGATCTGCACCCACTCGGCACCCGCGGCCTTGAAGGCGGCAAGGAGCTCGGCGTAGACGGGAAGCAGGTCGTCAAGGCGAGAGATGGGCTCAAAGCCCGCCTTCGCCTCATCGGAAGCCTTGGCGAGGTACAGGAAGGTCAGCGGCCCCGTAATGACGGGGCGGGTCACGAAGCCCGCGGCCTTGGCCTCGAGGAACTCGTCGACCCAGCGCGCGCTCGACAGAGCGAACACCGTCTCGGGGCCGATCTCGGGGACCAGGTAGTGGTAGTTGGAGTCGAACCACTTGGTCATCTCGAGAGGGGCCTTGTCCCCCACGCCGCGCGCGATCGTCGAGTACGCGGCGAGGCTCACTGAGCCGTCATTCCCGCGCAGGTCCGCGAAGCGGCTCGGGATCGCGCCAAACGTGACGGCGGCGTCGAGCATGTGGTCATAGAAGGAGAAGTTGCTGGGGATGGCGCTCGTGGTGGCACCCAGGCCCAGGCCGGCAAGGCGGTCGCGCGTGACCGCGCGCAGCTCGGCGGCGGTGGCCTCCAGATCGGCCTCGGTGGTGGCGCCCTTCCAGAAGGATTCGAGGGCCTTCTTCAGCTCGCGATTCGCGCCGATGCGCGGGTAGCCGAGGATGGTGCCGGTGGGAAAGGGAGCAGGCGTGACGTCAGACATGTTTCCTCATGAGTGTGCGTGCGCGGCGGGCTCGCCATTGCGCTTGGCCGACGCGGGGCGCGCGCCGGGATAGCGCCGCACAGTCTATCCGGTGAGGTCGCACGGGGCCAATGCGGACTTTCTAGGCCTTTTTGATGAGCTCGACCGGCGTCGCCGCCTCGAGCGTGCGGGACACCGTACATTCCTTGTCGTGCGAGATCTTGAGGGCACTCGCGATCCGGGCCCGGGCCTTGTCGCCATCCTCACCCGCGGGGAACGCGAGGTCGAAGATGACCTTCATGTTCTCCAGGATGTTGCCCTCCTCGTCGTCGTGAACGTGGTCCGCGGTCGAGGTGACCTCGAAGCGGTCGGGCTCAGCGCGACGCGTGGTCATGTGGTCGACGTCGATGCTCGAGCAGCCGGCCACGGCCGCGAGCAAGAGCTCGACTGGGCCCAAGAGCCCCTCGCCCCTTCCAAACTGCAGCGTCGCGCCCTCCGCATTGGTGGCGGTGTAGACGCCGAGGGAGTCGCGGGTGAGGGTTACGGAGCGGGGGGTGGTGTCGCGTGTCATGGGGTCCATCGTGGCACGCCGGGCGAGCCGATGCCCCGGGCTATCAGTGCATCTGTGCGATCTGGATCAAATTCCCGACGGTGTCGTCGAAGACGGCCGTGGTGACTGGGCCCATCCGCGTCGGCGGCTGCGTGAAGGTGACTCCGAGGCCTTCGAGGCGTCGGTGTTCGTCTTCGACTGAGTCCACCGAGAACGACGTCGCGGGAATCCCGTCCGCCACGAGTGCGTCGCGGTACGGCGCGACCGCCGGGTGCCCGGAGGGTTCGAGGAGAAGTTCGATCGAGGCGTCTCCAGGGTTTCCCACGGTCAGCCACCTGCTGCCTTCGCCCATGTCTACGTCGTTGCGGAGTTCGAATCCGAGCACGCGGGTGTAGAAATCGGCGGCGCGCGACTGGTCGGTGACAAACACGCTTGCAAGGTGAATATGGATCATGAGGTCTCCTTGGTGTTCCAACGACGCGTGACCGCCGAGAGCGGTTGCGTGTCGAGAGAGTGGTATTTGTAGCGCCCCTCGCGCCTGGTGATGACCAGCCCAGCGCCCTCAAGCACGTGCAGGTGCTGTGATACGGCTTGACGAGTGAGCGGGAGGTCGTGGTCGTTCATGAGCCGGCCAACCAGTTCGAAGAGCGTCTGGTCGTCCCTTTGATGGAGGGCATCCATGATGGCGCGTCGCGCGGGAGCCGCGAGTGCCTCGAAGATGTCCGTCACGCCACCACAATAGGCAAGTAACCGCTTGCGTGCAAGTGGTCGCTTGCCTGTGGGGGCCGGCGTCCTCAGGCGCCGCGAAGTCCCAGGGCCCCTACCAGGGCAAGCGCGGCATCGTGCCTATTGAAAGTGATGATGTGAATTCCGGGCGCCCCGGCGTCGAGCAGGTCCGTGGAGAGTCGCGCCGCATGGGCCACCCCGGCAGCCAACGCGGCCGCATCGTCCTCGGCGGCCTCGAGCGCGGCCACGAGTTCGCCCGGCGTCTCGACACCCGTGAGCTCCGCAGCGCGCGTAGCCCTCTTCGCCGAGACGAGCGGCATGACCTCGGGAACGATCGGGAGGTCGATGCCCTGGGCGGCGGCATCGGTCACGAGCGCGATGTAATCGGGCACCTCGTAGAACACCTGCGTGATCGCGAAGTCCGCGCCGGCATCTTGCTTGGCCCGAAGCACGTCCAGGCCCTGTTGTCTCCACCGCTCGAGCGCGTGTTGGGCGGGAAACGCGGTGACGCCCACGCTGATGTCGGACCCGTGCGCCGCAGCGACCTCTCGCAGCAGCTCCACAAGTTGCGAGGCGTACAGCAGCCCGTCGGGGTGCGGGCGCCAGTCGGCCTGGCCCTGCGGCGGGTCGCCGCGCAGGGCGAGGAAGTCGCGAACGCCCTCTTCGAGATAGATCTCGATGACGGCGGTGAGCTCCGCGCGAGACTGGTCGACGCAGGTGAGGTGCGCGAGCGGAGGCACGCCGTGAGCCTCTGCCAGCCTTTGGACCACGTCGCGGCTCGTGCTCCGCGTGGATCCGGATGCGCCATAGGTGATCGACATGAAGTTGGGGTGAGTCCCTGCGAGCATCGCCATCGTCGCTGGCAGCGCGGCTTGTGCCGCCGCTGTGCGCGGAGGGAAGAGCTCGTACGACAGGGTGGGCCTGTCTGCGGCGAGGAGGTCACGGATCGTCATGGCGTGGGCAACATTACGCGGGGACATGGGCGAGGTGCTAGTCCCGGGCGGGCCTGAACCGGCCGGGCTGGGTTTGAGTCGTGGCGTGACGTCGTCCCCAGCCCGGTGCCGGGTCGCCCGTCCCTCGTTGCCGCGCCGATGCTTGGGCCGCGTCGGCCCCTCGCACCACACTGGAGCCATGATCACGGAACCGAACGACCTCATCCGTTGCTTTGGAAATGGCGACCCTCTCTACGAGCAGTACCACGACAGCGAGTGGGGCTCGCCCGTCCACGGTGATGCGGCGCTGTTGGAGCGCATCGTGTTGGAGGGCGCGCAGTCAGGCCTGTCGTGGCTCACGATCCTGCGCAAGCGCGACAACTATCGGGCTGCCTTCGCCGGCTTTGATCCTGCTGTTGTCGCGGCGTATGGCGACGACGACGTGGCGCGCCTGTTGGCCGACGCCGGGATCGTCCGCAATCGCCAAAAGATCGAGTCCGCGATCACGAACGCCAGGGCCGTGGTGGCGTTGCAGGAGGCCGGCGAATCGCTTGAAGATCTCTTCTGGTCGTTCGCGCCCGAGGCGCCCTCCGTGCGCGTCACCACGTGGGCGGACGTGCCCGCGTCCACTCCCGAGTCGGCCGCTCTCGCAAAAGCCCTCAAGCAGGCGGGCTTCGTGTTCGTTGGACCCACCACGATGTACGCGGCCATGCAGGCCTGCGGGCTCGTGGACGACCACCTTGACGGCTGCGTCGCGGCGCGCTAGCAAGCGTGTCTCAGCAGGCGTGTCTCAGCAGGCGCGTCTCAGCAGGCGCGTGTCAGCAGGCGCGTCTCAGCAGGCGCGTGTCAGCAGTACTCGCGCTTGTGACGCGCCCACGCGTCCTCGAGCAACGCGGCGACGACGCGCTCGTCGGCGGGCAGCCACACCACGCCGTCGCGCCACGATCCAGGCTCGAGCCACCTCAGTTGATCGTGGTCCTCGAGCGGCTCGGGCTGCGCGGATCCCGGCGCGAGCTGGCACCAGAAGAGTCGGATCACGAAGCGCAAGGAAGACGGCTCCGCGCCGGGCCCAGGCACCGCGTGAGGCGCCCTGATCTCCCACACCCTGTCGCCGGTCACGTCGGAAACATCGGGACCAAGGAGCTCGTCGCCAACGGTCACCTCGACGCCAAGCTCCTCGTGGAGCTCGCGGCGCAGGCCCTCGACAACGGTCTCGCCCTCTTCGACCTTGCCGCCAGCGAACTCCCACAGGCCTCTCGCCCACGCGGGCTCCGTGCGGCGGGCCGCAAGCAGCAAGCGGGGCGTGGCGAGAGAGTCGGTGATCGCACCGGCCACAATCAGCAACTCACCGGCCGCGCCTGGGAAGGGCGCGGCGTCGGTCACGCGATGTGTTCCGTGTACGCCTCGGCGTCGAGGAGTTCGGCGTCCTCGCTCACCTCGACCTTGAAGATCCAGCCGGCCTCGTAGGGCTCGGTGTTGATCGCGCCTGGTCCATGGCGAAGCGCCTCGTTGACCGCAGTCACCGTGCCCGTCACCGGCGAGTACAGCTCGCTCACGGCCTTCGAGGACTCGAGCTCACCACACACCTCACCGGCGGTCACCGGGTCGCCCACGGACGGCAACTCGACGTAGACGACGTCGCCAAGAGCGTCGGCCGCGTGCTCGGTAATGCCAATGGTGACGACCGAGCCGGGCTCGGCGTCGCCACCGACCCACTCGTGATCTGTGGAGTACAGCAGGTCTGCGGGGACCGAGGACATGACGACACCCTTTCACGCGGTGTGGATGGAACTCCGAGTCGCTACGAGGCTCGCGAGTACAACGGTAGCGCTGTCACGGTCATGGTTTCGCGTCGACCGCGCACATCGATATCTAGAAACGTACCCACAGCGGCGGCCGAAGGGTGCACCATGGCCATCGCGACGGGCACACCGAGCGTTGGTGACGGCGCCCCCGACGAGACCATGCCCACCTGGCGGTCGCCCAGGAATACCGCAAAGCCCGCGCGGGCGGCGCGGCCGGGAGAGCCGACGAGGCCCACCAGGATGCGCGCCTCCTCGGGCGCCGACGATGGATCGGCCTCGTTCGCGACGAACCGTTCCTTGGCCGCGGCGAGGGCCTCGCGGCCCACGAAGTCGCCTCGGGCGACGGGCTCGGCCGACGTCAAGACCGCCCCCTCGACGCCGGGACGTTCGAGTACGCGCGCGGCGCCGGTCTGGACCACCCACGACAGCCCCGCGTCGTATGGCGTCGTCGCCAGCGTGAGTTCATGGCCATACAGGGGCATCCCGGCCTCGAGACGCAGAGTGTCGCGCGCGGACAGGCCGCACGGAATCAGCCCCTCGGACTCGCCCAACGCGAGCGCCAGGCGCCACACCTCGACGGCATCGGCCGGGTTGACGAAGAGCTCGAAGCCGTCCTCGCCGGTGTACCCGGTGCGGGCGACCATCGCGTGCACGTCGCCTTGGAGGAGCACCGTGCACCACGTGTAGTTCTTGAGAGCGCGCACGTCGTCTGCCCCAGATGCGCACATCGCCGCGACGATGCCCTCGGACTTGGGGCCCTGCACCGCGATCAGCGAAACGTCGGCCGTGATGTTCTCGACGGTGGCGTCGAAGGCGGTGGCATCGAAGGCCGCGAAGCGCTCGACGAGCTCCGCCGTGACCGTGTCGACGTTTGAGGCGTTCGCGACGATGAGGAAGTGATCCCAGTCACGGCGGTAGACGATCAGGTCGTCGATCACTCCCCCGCCGGGAGTGCACAGCATCGTGTACTTGGCGCGACCGATCGCAAGTCGCTCCATGCCGGAGACCACGGCGGCGTCGAGTCCAGCGGCGGCATCGGCGCCGCGCACCACGATCTCTCCCATGTGCGAGATGTCGAAGAGGCCCGCCGCCGTGCGCACCGCGAGGTGCTCGGCCACGTCACCGGAATAGCGCAACGGCATGTCCCAGCCGGCGAAGTCAACGAGGGTGGCGCCAAGCGCAACGTGCTCGTCGTGAAGAGGAGAGCGAGTCATGCGGCAAGCCTAACCGCGCGAAGAGGGGTCCAAACATGCGCACGTGCCCTCAGCCTGTGGCTACGCCTGGTCGCCAAATTCTTCAGTCCGCAGATTTCTCGGTCGCAAAATTCTTCAGTCCTCGAAGTCCTCGGGCGGGGGGCACGAGCACATGAGGTGCCTGTCGCCGTAGGCGTTGTCGATGCGACGTACAGGCGGGAAGTACTTATCTCGCCTGAGGGCGCTCACAGGGAACGCCGCGCTCTCGCGTGTGTAGGCGTGGTCCCATGAACCCGCGATCAACGATTCGGCCGTGTGTGGGGCGTGACGCAAGGCGCTCGCCTCCGCGGCAATCTCGCCACGCTCTACGGCCGCGATCTCCTCGCGGATGCCAATCATGGCGTCGATAAAGCGATCAAGCTCCGCCAAGTCCTCAGACTCGGTCGGCTCGACCATGAGCGTGCCTGGTACCGGCCACGACATCGTGGGCGCGTGCATTCCGTAATCCATCAGGCGCTTGGCGACATCCTCGGCAGTGATTCCGGAGGCCTTGGTGAGCTCGCGGAGATCGAGAATGCACTCGTGCGCCACGAGCCCGTTCGCGCCGGTATAGAGCACCGGGAAATGGTCCCTGAGACGTGCGGCCACGTAGTTCGCGGAGAGCACCGCCATCTGAGTGGCGTACTGGAGTCCCTCCGGCCCAAGCATCGCGATGTACGCCCACGAGATGGGCAGGATGCCCGCCGAGCCGTAGGGTGCGCCGCTCACCGCCGCGCCTTCGCGCTTCAGGTCGCGCGGGCGCTGAATCCCCTGGCGCACCCTGGGCAGGAACGGCACTAGGTGCTCGGCAACCGCAACGGGACCCACGCCGGGGCCGCCGCCGCCGTGCGGGATGGCGAAGGTCTTGTGCAGGTTCAGGTGCGAGACGTCGCCGCCGAAGTGACCCGGCTTTGCCAGTCCGACGAGGGCGTTGAGGTTGGCGCCATCGATGTACACCTGCGCACCCGCCTCATGAACGGCCGCGCAAACCTCGCCAACATGGGCCTCGTACACCCCGTGCGTCGAGGGGTACGTGATCATGATTGCGGCGACGGCACCTGCGTGCTTGACCAGCTTGGCCTTGAGGTCGGGCAGGTCAATCTCGCCGCTGTCGTTTGTCGCAACGACCACCACGCGCATTCCTGCGAGAACGGCAGAGGCTGCGTTCGTGCCGTGGGCCGACGCGGGGATGAGGCACACGTCGCGGCCGGTTTCGTTCCGGCTCAGGTGATAGTTGCGGATCGCGAGCAGGCCCGCGTATTCGCCACGGGAGCCCGCGTTGGGCTGGACGGACACTGCGGCGTAGCCCGTGATCTCGGCTAGCCAGTCCTCGAGCTGTTCGATCATGTGGCGGTAGCCCGACGTCTGCTCCGAAGGTGCAAACGGGTGAATGTTCGCGAAGCCCGGCCACAGGATCGGCTCCAGCTCCGCGGCAGCGTTGAGCTTCATGGTGCACGAACCCAGCGGGATCATGGTGCGATCAAGAGCGAGGTCCCTGTCTGCCAGGCGGCGCATGTAGCGCGTGAGCGAGGCCTCCGAGTGATGCGTGTTGAACACGGGGTGCGTCAGGTAATCGGAAGAGCGGCGCAGGGCGCGCGGGATAGCCACGCGGGGCGCGGTGTACACAGGGTGTCGCTTGGCGGCGATGATCGACTCGACCAACGTGTCAAGCGTCGCAAGCTCCGTCTTCTCGTCGCAAGCGATCGCCACGCGGTCGTGGTCGACCTTGCGAATATTGATACCCGCAGCAGCTGCACGCGACACCACAGAGTCGGCGCCTCCTGGCACGTGAATGATCAACGTGTCGAAGAACGCCTCGTACATGGGCGGGAAACCCATCGCGGTGAGCGCGTCGTACAGCGTCACGGCACGCGAGTGAATCTGCAACGCGATATCGCGCAGACCATTTGGCCCGTGATAGATCGCGTACATCGACGCGACGACCGCGAGGAGGGATTGCGCGGTGCAAATATTCGACGTCGCCTTGTCGCGACGGATGTGCTGCTCCCTGGTCTGCAGGGCCAACCGATACGCGGGCTTTCCCTCGGCATCGACGGACACGCCGATGATGCGTCCCGGCATCTGTCGTTCGAGGCCTTCGCGAACCGCGATGAAGGCGGCGTGGGGGCCGCCATAGAACAGCGGGACGCCAAAGCGCTGTGCGGAGCCCACCGCGATGTCAGCGCCCACCTCACCGGGGGGCCTCACGATCGTGAGGGCCAGCAGGTCGCATGCGACCGTGACAAGAGCACCCGCGGAGTGAGCCGCCTCAATGTGGGGGTGGAGGTCGCGGAGGACCCCCGACATTCCAGGGTTCTGAATGACGACGCCCACGACGTCCGCGGCGGGGGTCCAACCCTCGCCGATGGCCTCAACGCGCGCCGCGACGCCCACCGCCTCGCACTGCGCGAGCACCACCTCGAGGGTCTGGGGGAAACACTCCGCGTCGAGAATGATCGTGCCAGCCTCCGCCGTCGCGCGCGCCATGAGCAGAACGGCCTCGCTCACGGCGGTCGGCTCATCGAGCAATGACGCGTTCGCAATGGGCAGCGCGGTCAGGTCACTCACCATGGTCTGAAAATTCAGCATCGCCTCCAGCCTGCCCTGGGAAATCTCCGCCTGGTAAGGGGTGTAGGCGGAGTACCACGCGGGGTTGGTGAGGATGCCACGGCGAATCGCCGCAGGAGTCACCGTGTCGTAATAACCCTGGCCGATCATCTGCACGGCCTCCACATTCGCTTGAGCGAAGCGCTCGAGTTTGGTGAGCGCCTCCGCCTCTGTCAGCGGCTCTGGCAGCACGAGGATGTCGTCTTGCCGGATCGACGCGGGCACCGCGTCATCGATGAGGGCCTCAAGAGAGGCGTAGCCCACGGCGTGCAACATCGTGGCGATGGCGTCGTCGTCTGGTCCAACGTGGCGGTCTGCGAAAGAAGTCACGGGCCCATTCTGTCTTACGAAGTGATGTGGCGATAGTGAAGTGGTCGCGGTGTCAGCGAACTGACGGTGCGACGAAGACGTGACAACGGGCGCCGACGGATGAAACGCCGGCGCCCGTCAAACGTCAAGAGTTGTCGTTTGTCACGGCGCCAGCGGCGTCGGACTTAATGCGCTCGATCGCGTTGAGCGCGGAGGCCTTTTGCTTGTAGCCCTCGCTCGAAGCGAGGACGTTTCCGTTGGTGGCGGTGATCCTGAAGCGGAAATCGCCAGCCTTGTCCGTGTAGATCTCGAAATGCACCTCAAGCTCCTTTGCTTGGTGGGAGGCACCGCGCTGCGCGAGATACCTGATGTCTCACATCCTAGGCATCTCGAGGCTGCGGCGTCACTGTCATGGCGGAACGAGATCGCACGATGCCAGGACCATTCGCGGTCCTGGCATCGTGCGCGTCGTCGAGTCAGCTGCAAGCCCCGAGGGGGCTAGACGGAAACGCGGATGGCAACACCGTTGAATTGATAGCGTCCCGTGGCATCCGAAAAGTGACCGTAACCATCGGCGTGGTCGTTCCGATGATCAGGCCTCTGCTTGTCATTGACGGTGACACCAAGCGTCACCACAGTGCCCGTGTTGTC
>JBBRWX010000011.1:0-52546 GCA_038248935.1 Actinomycetales bacterium | reverse complement strand
TCTTCGTTCACTACTCCGCGATCATCACCGACGGCTTCAAGACCCTCAACGAGGCGCAGCGCGTCGAGTTTGAGGTCACGCAGGGCCCCAAGGGCCCGCAGGCCGAGCAGGTTCGCGCTCTGTAACCAGAGACCGACTTAGAGAACCGCCGCCTCCTTTGTGGGGGCGGCGGTTCTGTCATTTCAGGGCTCGGCCGGACTGTTGGGAACATCGCAGGTACCTCGGTGCGTTGAATGGGCGAGGGCGTTCCGCGAAGAGCACGTGGAGGCGCTGGGCGAAACGGGCTAGTCCGTTGGTGACTGAGGAATTAGACTGTGCTCACCTAGAGGTGTAAAGGAGGTCACGATGCCACTGTCCGAACACGAGCAGCGAGTACTTGAGCAACTCGAACGCGACCTCGGTGCGGACCCTAAGTTGGGCCGTAGCATGGCGCGTGGGCAGCGCCACAGGGGGCGCATCGCACTGGGTGTCATTGGGGTAATCGCAGGCCTCGGAGTCGTGCTGATCGGTGTCGTTGCGGCAATCGTCCCCCTTGGCATCGTCGGGTTCGCGCTCATGACCGGTGCGGCCATGTGGGCAATTTTTGCACCTACACGATCGTCATTGTCGGCTGTGGGTAGCTCGAAGTCTTCGCCGCGGTCCAAGCGCGCCAAGGAGCCCTTTATGCGCCGTGTCGAGAACCGGCTTGAGCGGCGCCGCGAACAGGGCGACCTCTAGAGTCCAAGCCCCTGGCTTGCACTGCGGCGGCGATGATGCTGTGCGCCCACTGCGCGATTGTCTCGAGATCGATGTCCGTGCCGCTTGGTGCGTAACGGAAGTCGGCCACCGAGTCCGACATCGAGGTGAAGTCGTCGAGAACCTCGCGCGGGAGAAATGCTCCTTCGGCCGCGAGCGCCCGCGTGACGTGATCGACCGCCTCCGACGGAGTGAGTGACAACGGCCACGTCGCGCCAGCCGGGAGGCCTTCCCTCACCGTCGACCACATCGTCTCGGGAGTGATCTCGCGCGCCTCGTCTGAGAGCCTGCGCCGGAGCCACCACGACGCTCCACCGAGCACGATTGCCGCGAGCACGACAAGGACGATCACGAGCGGCCAGGGGACGGATCCTGTGGCAGGGACATCCTGAGATGATGATGGGTTCCCTCCGAGGTCCGCAGGTCGATGCGCTCCCGAGGCGGGTGCCGTGGGAGTGGTGATTGATCCGCCATCGCTCGTGACGGATTCTCCGACGGGATCCGCGTAGGTCGGCCTCACTCCGGTTTGCACCGATGGGGTCGGTTCGAAGCGAACCCATCCGGCGCCCGCGAAATACAGTTCCGGCCACGCGTGAGCGTCACCACCTCGGACGACGAACGCCCCGTCGTCGTTTGGTGCCCCGGGAAGGAAGCCGATCGCGAGGCGCGCGGGAATCCCAAGCGAGCGGGCCAGCATGATCATTCCGGAAGCGAACTGGACGCAGTACCCCTCGCGCTTGTCAAGGAACACGGCCACCGAGTCGGAACCCGAAGGGTCGACCGAGGTCGTGTACTTGAAGTTCGCTGGGCTGCGGAAATACTCCTGCAGCGCGAGAGCCTGGTCGTAGCGCGTGGTCGCGTTGGCCGTGATCTCGGTGGCGAGGGAAACGAATCGCGCGCCATCGGCGTCGCCTGGGATATTGACGTAGGTCTCGCCGAGACGAAAATCGTCGCTCGACGCATCGCCCAACCCGCGCAGAGTAGTTGCGTTGAAGTAACGAAGGTCGGCGTTGAAGGAGTAGTCGAGCCACTGGGTCTTGTCGGTCGTGCTGGACACGACGTCTTGGCTCGGTGAGTACGTCCACTTGCCGGATACGTCGACTGTGCGCGGCACTGTCGGCAGGGGCAAGTGGTCGGAGACGAAGTCCTGCACGCTGACGTCGATACGGTCGAGCTGGTGTGAGTTCCAATCAGGTACCGGATTTGACCACAGCACGGACGTGATCGGCTCCTGATTGCCACCCGAATCGTCGCCAGGCCATTGTGAGCCGTCGAATGTCGTCAACGTGTACAGCCGGAAAACCTCGGGCTTGTCGCCCGTGGACACGTAGACCATGACAGGAGACGAGGAGTTGGCCGTCAGCGAGTTGCGCAGGTCGAGCGTGAGGTTGAGGCGTGTTGACCCCTCAAGGCCGCCTGGCGTTGTGAACCTGGGAAGGAGGCCCCAACCGTTCCCTCCCAGTGCGGTCGGCGTCACGAGCGCCACGAGCGCCACCGTCGCTGCGGCCGCAGCCACGGCCCCCAATGTCGATGGGCGCGCGGCCGCTCCCGTTGGTCTCTTGGTCAGCGCAAGCAGGACAACCCAGCACGCGATCGCCGCGAGCAGAAGGTGCACTGAGACCCTGTGCTGGAGGGTGATCGCGGGCATCCACGGAATGAGCAGGACGAGGCCCGACAGCGCGGCGGCCCTCCACGACACAGCCAGGTGCTCGGCAACCAAAAAGATCGCGAACGCGCCGCACATGACGATGGCGAGCAGGGGCCTGTTGATCTCGGCAGGCGCGACGGTTGTCGCGGCAACGTGAATCCCCTCGCGCGCGGCGCTCGCCAGATCGCGAAGCCCCGTGGGGGTGGGGAAATACCGAACTTGGCCCTCCGGGCCGCGCGCGAAGGCGGGGATGCTCACAAGCAGGGCGGCGACGGCACCGACGAGCGTAGGGAGAAGGCGCGAACGAGAAAGCATCCTGGTAATGGAGATCGCGACGGTCACGATGGCGATGAGCATGATGGTGGTGCCAAGCCACGGGCCCCACACGACCATGGTGGTGAGTCCATTGAGGCCAAAGAGCATCGCAATGGCGACCACAGGTGTCGCGTACCAAGGGGCTCTCGTACCCCTGATCAGGTCGTTCATTCGATGTCCCCCGCGGTGAGGAGAATCGTCCAGATCGCGGCGAGGTCATCGCTCGGCGTGGCCGTCGTCGCCCTCCAGCCGGAACGACGAAGGGCGGTCACACAGCGCGCAGCGTTCGCGTCAGTGTCGGACTCGGACCGCACGATTGCCCACGCGTGGCCCGCTTGGCCGAGTGGGACGAGTGCGTCGAGGCACGCGGAATCGAGCGGGTCGAATACGCCGACGAGCACCTCTCCTTGGACGAGGTCGTCGCCCGCGTGATGGATTGCGCGCAAGAGCTGCTGCGAAGAAGCGAGACGAGTAGGGGGACTGGCAAGGTCGATTGTCTGGTTGAGCAATTCGACCCTGGCCTCTTCCGGATGTTGCTTGCCCAGGTGCCGTCCGCGCTCATTGGTCAGCGTGCCGCCCAGAAGGCGCACAGGATGACCGGAGCCCAGAACGGATACCGCGATCGAGGCCGCCGCCGAGATTGACCATTCGAGGGCATCGGCCGAGACGGGGGCGTCCAGAAGAACGGTGGCTGGCCGTCGTCCTGCACGCTCATCCGAGCGGACCTGCATCGTGCCCGTCCTTGCGCTCGAGGGCCAGTGGACCCTACGGAGATCGTCGCCCTCCCGGTATTCACGCAGTGAAGAGTCGTCGGGCGAGGGGCTTCGCGCGCCGAGCACGACACGGTCCGCGTGGCCCATGAGCGCTCCCGCAGTGGCGCCAAGGTCCACGATCGCCGGCCAGACAGGAATCAACTCCGGAGGTCCAACGGAGGTGTCCGCCCAGAGGATGCCGAGGGGATCCGACGAGTGAACCAAGGCGGGTCCGAGCGGCCACCTGCCCCTGCGAGAAGGCAAGAGCGCGTAACTCAGGGAAAGCTTCTGGGGAGTGCGGCTCACCGTCGCCTTGGTTCCCAATCCGCCCGTGAGCTCCGCTGATGCTTGTTCCCGAATGTCGAGAGCCTCCGTGAGTGCCCTGCGGACCGTCGTCCCGCCGCTGCGCCTTGAGGCGGAACTGATCGATACGGTGACGCGACCTGGGACGCCGACGGTCAGCGGGCGCGGTATCACGTCGCGCCTCGCGTAGGGGAATCGCGCAAGGAAGCTGTTCACAGCTAGCAGCATCCATAGGGCCGAAACAACTACGACGCTGACCATGGCGATGCCGATGTACACGAGCGGCGGCGCTGCCATGCCGACTCCCAGGCCGCCGACGACCACGCCGGAAGCGCTCAACCCGATGCCTCTCGAGGTGAGAACCGTGTCCGACGTGGGTCGCGTTGCCATTGCTACACCGAGGTCACGCGCACGCCGACGTTGAGTGCGGCCTCACACTTCGCGGGCACATCGCGAGCCTCGGTGGGCACCATGGTGCGCGCCAAGATCTCGCCGAGGATCTTCGCTGCACTGTGCCCAGCGAGCCTCGCCTCCGTGTTGGGGATGAGGCGGTGGGCGAGCACCGGTTGAACGAGCGCCTTGATGTCATCCGGAAGGACGTGGTTGCGACCTGACATTGCGGACCTCGCCTTAGAGGCGGCGAGCAACTGAAGGGCGGCGCGCGGAGAGGCTCCAAGCCGTAGCGATGATTCCTTGCGCGTTGCAGTGACCAGGTCGACGATGTATTGCTTGATCGCCGGAGCCGCGTACACGCGCTGGGCTGTCCGGATCAGGCGTTCCATCGTCTCGCCGTCGCACACAGGGCGAACCGCCGCGAGAGGATCCGCGCCGTCGTGGTTGTCCAGCATTGTCATTTCGTCCGCGGCCGACGGGTACCCAACGGACACCTGAGCCATGAAGCGGTCGCGTTGCGCCTCGGGCAACGGGTACGTCCCCTCCATCTCAATGGGGTTCTGGGTGGCAACGACGATGAACGGTCGGGGGAGAGGGCGAGTGTGCCCGTCAACGGTCACCGCCCTTTCTTGCATGGACTCGAGGAGGGCCGATTGGGTCTTGGGCGATGCGCGATTGATCTCGTCCGCAATCACGACGTTCGCGAACACGGGCCCCGGCCTGAACTCAAAGCGGTGATCGTCGGAACGATAGATGCTCACGCCAGTGACGTCGGAAGGCAGCAGGTCCGGCGTGAACTGAAGGCGCCCCACCGTGCAGTCGATGCTTGCCGCGAGGGCCCTAGCCAGGGTGGTCTTGCCAACGCCGGGCACGTCCTCCATCAGGAGGTGCCCCTCTGCCAGCACGACCGCGAGAGCGGCGGTGATGACTTGATCGAGGCCCGATAGCACCGTCGTGATCGATTGGTGGATCTGGCTCGTGACAAGTGCGACCTCGGCAAGTTCAGCCTCGGTCGGTAGCGGCTGGGTCATGAACGCTCCTTCGCGGTCTCCACCGAGCCTAATTCATGGATCAGCGCGAGTCGCCCCTCCACCTCCGTTAATGGCAGAATACCAGGGATGAAGATAAGTTGTATCATCAGTTTGAGCCACTTTCCTCATTTTGTGGAGAGTTGTGGAGTAGAGTGGAGCGTGCTGGCGAGTCGTGGCGCGAGGAGGTGAGCCGTTGTGGATGAGTTCACGCACGGTCTAGGTCCCACTGGGGCCTTTCTTGGCACATTCACGCCCAAGCTCGACGACAAGGGAAGGCTGATTCTTCCCGCCAAATTCAGGGGGCGCCTCGCTCAGGGGCTCGTCGCCACGAGGGGGCTCGACCGCTGCGTCTTTCTCCTTCCGGTGGACGAGTTCACGAGGATGCACGAGCGCTTGCGCCGCGCACCCCTGGAGAACAAGCAGGCCAGGGACTACATGCGCAACTTCTTGGGCCATGCCCAAGACGACGTGCCTGACAAGCAAGGACGAATCTTGTTGGCTGCGCCTCTGAGGGACTACGCGTCTCTCAGTCGCGACGTGGCAGTGGTGGGCATGGGTTCTCGCGTCGAGGTGTGGGACGCGCGGACGTGGGAGAACTACCTCGCCGAGGGCGAGGACGCGTACGCCGCAACAGCGGAGTCGTTGCTGGGAGACATCTAGCGACGCGCACCGAGGCCTCCAGCCGAGCCCCTCTGACGGACTTCCCCCCGCCAGAGGATTCGGAGGGAGACCTCGAGGCGTGTCAATCACAAGGAGAAGTCGTTGAGTCAGACAGCTAGCCGGCACACGCCGGTCATGCTCGACCGGTGCGTCGAATTGCTGTCGCCTGCGCTCACGGAGCCAGGTGCGGTCGTGATCGACGCGACGCTGGGGATGGGAGGTCACTCCGAGGCACTTCTCATGGCGCTCCCAGAACTCACGGTTGTGGGAATCGACAGGGACCTGGATGCGATTGCGCTTGCCACCGAGCGGCTCGCCTTCGCGGGCGAACGATTCGCGGCTCACCACGGCACCTACGACGAGATCCGCGACGCACTTGCGCGCGTTGGCGCGACCCACGCGGACGCAATTCTGTTCGATCTTGGGGTGAGTTCTCTCCAACTCGACGAGGACGACAGGGGCTTCGCGTATTCGCGGGACGCACCGCTCGACATGCGCATGAATCGCGAGGATCCAGTGACCGCAGCCTCGCTCCTCGCGACCGAGAGTGAAGACGAGATCGCGAGGATTCTTCATGTCTACGGCGAGGAGCGTTTCGCGCGCAAGATCGCGCGTTCCATCGTCAGGCGCCGCGATACCGATCCCATCGAGCGCTCCGAACAACTCGTCGACCTTGTCAGGGCATGCATCCCCGCGGCCTCGAGGACGCCCGGTAGCAATCCCGCCAAGCGCACGTTTCAGGCGCTCCGCATCGCCGTCAACCGTGAGCTCGACGTACTTGAGGCGGCCATGGAAGCCGCCATCGGAGCGATCGACGTGGGCGGCCGCATCGTGGTGCTGAGCTACCACTCGCTCGAGGATCGCATTGTCAAGCATGCGTTCGCGGCCGGTGCCCAAACCTCCGCTCCTCCTGGAATGCCAGTGGTGCCCCTTGAGGCGCAGCCGTACCTCAAGTTGCTCACGCGCGGAGCGGAAAAGGCGTCCGATGACGAGATCGCCCTCAATTCCCGCTCCAAGCCGGTGCGGCTGCGCGCCGTAGAGCGCACCAGGTTGACGGCGAGGGCCGCATGAGCGCTGCACCATTGCGTTCGTCAACAACGCTGCGTCCCTCAACAACCCTGCGTTCGTCAACAACGCTGCGTCCCGCGACCACCCGCGAGGCACCTCGCCGCGAGCACCTTCGGCCGGTGGCCGCTCCTCAGCACGAACGCACGCTCGCCCCCTTTGCTTGGCTGTGTGTCGCGATCGTCATCGTGGCACTGGGTGCGGTCTTGACGCTCAACACCTCGATGGCGGAGGGCGCGTACGAGTCCCGCGACCTCAAGATCGAGATCGCGGACCTTCACCAGCAACGCGCCTCTGCCTTGACCAAGCTGGAGTCGAACGCGGCGCCAGGCGCGCTCGCGCTCCAGGCGCAGACGCTTGGCATGGTTCCCGCCGACCACATCGGCTTCATCACCCTCACTACGGGCCAAGTGCTTGAGGCGGGTGGGAGATAGTGACTCGCATCGAACCGCCGTCGCGACCACGCCGCGCCCGATCCGATGCGCCGCGCCGCGCCCAGTCGGATGTGCCGCGCCGTTCCCAGTCGGATGTGCCGCGCCGTTCCCAGTCGGATGCGCCGCGCCGTTCCCAGTCGGATGTGCCCCGCCGCGCCGTTGGCGCGCCTGGCGCTCCGCGCCGCTTCGCAGCATCGGCGACCACTCGTGCCTCGTCGACCCGCCCTTCGGGTGCACGCCCGTCCTCGGCACGCACGCCCCGCATCGGCGAGCCCGGACGGCGGCAGACATTTCTCTCGGTCGCCTCTCTCGCGGTGGTGGCGCTCTTCGTCGCGAGGCTCATCGACGTTCAGATCGTGAGCGCAGCGCCGCTCGCACAGGAGGCGCTCGCTCAGCGACTCGTGACAGTGGATGTCACACCTGCCCGCGCGGACATCGTCGACCGCAATGGCGTTGTCCTTGCCACGTCAGTCGTGCGCTACAACGTGTGGGTCAATCAGCAGAAGCTCGCGAAGTGGAAGCCCCCGACCGAGGGGCCTGCCCCTCTTGTCGCCGCAAGCATTCTCGCCCCGATCCTGGGCCTCAGCGAGTCGGAACTCGCGGCGGCCCTCGTGGGCGACAAAACCTTCGTCTACGTTGCCAAAAGCATCACTCCCGAAGTGCTTGACCTGGTGGGCGCCGAAAAAATCTCGGGAATCGAGTGGGAACCCACGTCCCAGAGGCTGTACCCGAACGGAGCAACGGCGGGCAACATCATCGGCTTCATGGGCGGTTCTGCTGCCAGCACCGGTGAGGTGGGCCTCGGCGGCATCGAGCAAGCGTTCCAGGGCCAACTCGAAGGCACTCCTGGTTCAAGAACGTATGAGCGAAGCAAGTACGGAACGACGATTCCCACGGGAATTCACTCGGAAGAGGCGGCAGTGCCCGGCGAGTCAGTCGTGTTGACCATCGACAGGGACATCCAGTACTTCGCCGAGCAGCGCGTCGCCCAGGCACTCTCGGAGACCGGCGCCAGCGGCGTCGTGGTCGTGGTCTCGGATCCGATCACCGGCGAGGTGCTCGCGATGGCAGACTCAGGCGCCGTCGACCCTGCCAACCCTGGAGCGACCGACGCGAGCCACCGCGGCTCGGGAGCGGTCGAGGATGTCTTCGAGCCGGGCTCCACCGCCAAGATCATCACGATGGCCGCCGCGCTGGAGGAGGGAGTCGCGACACCGACCTCTCAATACGTGGCGCCATACGCCTACACGACGGACAACAACCAAACCTTCCACGACTCGCACGCCCACCCCGATGAAAAGCTCACGCTCACTGGAGTGCTGGTGAAGTCGTCGAACACCGGCACCGTGCAAATCGGCCAGCAGATGAGCGACGAGACCCGCTACAACTACATGACCGCGTTTGGTCTTGGTGAACGCACGGGAATTGGATTGGTGTCGGAGTCGCCGGGGATCCTGCACCCGTGGCAAGACTGGGACGGTCGCACCAAGTACGCGACCGCGTTCGGTCAGGGCGTTTCAGTGACGGCGCTTCAGACGGCGCAGGTCTACGGCATCGTCGCGAATGGTGGAGTCAAGGTCGCGCCCACGATCATCAAGGGCTTCGATAACGCGGACGGGACCTTCACGCCGAGGGACGCGAGCGCGCCGGTTCGTGTGGTGTCAGCGAACACGGCGAGCGAGTTGATGAGCATGCTCACCGAGGTCACCGAGGACGGAACCGGAAAGGCCGCGCGGATCGACGGCTACCTCGTTGCAGGCAAGACGGGCACCGCCCAGGCCCCTGACGAAACTGGCAAGATGACGCGCATCGTCGCCTCCTTCGTCGGAATCGCGCCCGCGGACAACCCGCGTGTCGTCGTCTCCGTGATCCTTTATGACCCGAAGTCTTCGATCTGGGGCGGCGATGTTGCCGCGCCGGTGTTCAAGGACGTGGCAACCTTTGCCTTGCAGACGTTGCGCGTGCCTCCCTCTACGGGGACGATGACGCAATACCCGACGACCTGGGAGTGACATGACGATGACGATGCGCCCCGCGCACGTCGAACCCGTCTTCTTGAGCGAATTGTTGGGCGCGGCAGGTCTCGATCCGACCGCGTTCGACGGCGAGGATGTTCTCGTTACCGGCGCGACGGTCGACTCGCGCGACGTTCACACTGGGGACCTCTTTGGCGCTTTCTCCGGACTCGTTCAGCACGGCGCGCGATTTGCGGCCGATGCGGTTGCGGCCGGAGCGGTCGCGATCCTCACCGACGACGCCGGACGCGGCATGGTGCGGGCCGAGGGCCTGACCATTCCGGTCGTGGTTGCGTCACACACTCGCTCAGCCATGGGCGAAGCATCCGCGGCCGTCTATGGCCATCCGTCTTCGCGATTGACGCTTGTCGGGATCACAGGAACCAACGGCAAGACCACCACGAGCTACTTCATTGACAATGCGCTCGCACAGGTTCACGAGCACAGGGGAGTGCTCGGCACGGTCGAACTCCGCATCGGGGACGAGGCGATCGAGTCGCCACGCACCACCGTCGAGGCACCCGTGCTGCACGGACTGCTCGCACGCATGGTCGATGAGGGTGTCACCGCCGCGGTGACGGAGGTGAGCTCGCACGCGGCCGCTCTCGATCGCATCGCTGGCGTCGACTTCGCGGTGGCCGTCTTCACGAACCTCCAGTGGGACCACCTCGACTTCCATAAGACGATGGACAGGTACTTGGCCGACAAGGCGAAACTCTTCGCCCCAGGCAGGTCGCGCAGGGGTGTCGTCTGCATCGACGACGAGTACGCCCAGCGCCTCGCCGCGGAGGCGCTCATCCCCGTGGAAACGGTGTCTACCCGACCCGCGTCGCCACGCGGCGATTGGAACGTTGAAGATGCCAATGTGGGGCTTGACGGCGTCGGCTCATGCTTCACGCTTGTGGCCCCCGATGGTTCGCGTCACGCAGCCGAGAGCCCCCTGCCAGGACTGGTCAACGTCTCGAACGCCGCCGTGGCCGTCGTCGCGGCTCACGCCGCTGGCGTGCCCCTCGACGCCGCCATCCACGGCGTAGCCACCGCCCACGGAGTGCCTGGACGCATGGAGCGCGTGATCGAACGCAGCGACGTCGACCCCCTAGCGATCGTCGACTACGCACACACGCCCGACGCGCTCACCCTTGCGCTCGAAGGAGTGCGACCGATCACCCCAGGCAAGCTCATTCTCATCTTCGGTTCGGACGGCGACCGCGATCAGGGCAAGCGGCCAGTGATGGGCGAGATTGCGGCGAACCTGGCCGACATCATCGTGCTCACCGACGAGAACCCCCGCTCCGAGGTACCTTCTGAGGTAAGGGCAGCTATTCGCTTAGGGATCGAGAAGGTCCGACCCGATTTGCTCGACGTGCACGAGATCGAACCGCGCGTCGCCGCCGTCGAATACGGACTCCGCTTGGGCGCGCCAGGCGATACCGTCATCGTGACGGGCAAGGGGCACGAGCCCACTCAGGAGATCGCTGGAGTGTTCTACAGGTACAACGATCGTGACGCGTACCTCGAGGCCCATGCGCGCATTGTCGCGGAAAGAATCGCCACGGAGAGAATCGCCGCTGACGGAATTGAAGACGAGCGCGAGGGGTCCTGATGAGGTCGCTCACAGCGCAGTGGATCGCGAACGCCGTCGGGGGAGTGCTCATGGCCGACGTCGACACGGTCGTGACCTCTGTAGTCAAGGATTCTCGGGACGCGACCGCCGGATCGCTGTACGTGGCGTTCGTCGGCGAGCAGGTTGACGGTCACGACTACGTGGACAGGGCCTTCGCGGCGGGCGGGACGCTCGCGCTCGTGTCGCGGACTATCGACGGGCCTCACGTCCTCGTCGACGAAGTCACTGCGGCGCTCGGCGCCCTGGCAAGGGTCTATCTTGCTGCGCTGCGGCACGAGGTAGACCTGGTCGTCATCGGCATCACGGGATCAAACGGCAAGACGTCGACAAAGGACATCCTCGCTCAAGTTTTGCCGCGCTCCGTGGCGCCAGTGGGAAGCTACAATAACGAGATTGGGCTGCCGCTGACGGTGCTCACCGCGGGCCTCGACACCCGCCACCTCGTCCTTGAGATGGGCGCGTCTGCTCCAGGGGACATCACGTACCTCACGGCGATCGCGCCTCTTGATATCGCTGTGGAACTCATGGTGGGTTCCGCGCACCTGGGAGGCTACGGCTCGATGGCCGCTCTCGCCGCGGAGAAGGCGACGCTGCTCGACGGAGTTGTGCCAGGTGGAGTCGGGATCTTAAATGCCGACGATCTCTTGGTCGCTGCGATGAGCGGGAGAGCGCCGCGCACGGTGACGTTCGGCTTTGGTGATGCCGACGTCGCAGGCACCGGTCGTCGCACCGAGGCGGGGCGGGCAAGGTTTGCGGTTCGCGGTGAAGAGGTCGCGCTGTCGCTGGTGGGCGATCATCACGCCACGAACGCGCTCGCCGCTATCGCGGTGGGCCTCGAATGCGGAATGTCGGCCGCAGAGGCCGCGACCGCGGTGAGCGCCGCGTTGCCAGTGAGCCCGCACCGCATGGCGCTCCACGAAAGCGCCGACGGCGTGTGCATTGTCGACGACGCATACAACGCCTCGCCCGAATCGATGCGGGCGGCATTCAGGGCGCTCAAGGCGGTCGCCGAAGGGGGCAGGACATGGGCGGTGATCGGCGAGATGCTCGAGATGGGAGAGGCGTCCATCGCGGCCCACGACTTCCTTGGCGAAGACGCAGTCAGGCTTGGAATCGACCACTTGGTCGTGGTGGGTGACGGGGCCCGTCCCGCTTTCGTTTCGGCGGTCAGGGAAGGTTCTTGGGGGGATGAGGCCGCGTTCGTCGCTACCATTGACGAGGCTCGGCAATTGATCGTTGACCGTGTGGCACCGGGGGACACCGTTCTGGTCAAGGGATCGCACGGCACCGGGCTGTGGCGATTGGCGGACCAGTTGATCGAGGAGATTTCATGAGAGCAATAGTGCTCGCAGGGGCAATCTCCCTCGTCATTTCGCTCTTCGGTACGCCGTGGGTGATTCGCTACCTCACCAAGCGCCAGTTCGGGCAGTTCATTCGCCAGGATGGACCCGCTTCGCACCACACCAAACGCGGGACGCCGACGATGGGCGGCGTTGTCATCCTCGTCGCGTCGGTGGCGGGCTGGGGGCTGGGAAGCCTCATCACTGAACGCACGCCAAACGTGTCCTCGGTACTCGTCGTTGGGTTGATGCTCGGCCTGGGTCTTGTCGGATTCCTCGACGACGGAATCAAGATCACAAGAGAACGCTCGCTGGGCCTCAGCGCCAGATGGAAGATATCATTGCAGGCGCTCGTGGGAATTTCGTTCTCCCTGCTAGCGCTGCGCTTCCCCGACGAAAAGGGCGTCTACCCTGCATCAAAGGCCGTCAGCTTCTTAAGGGACACGTCTCTTGACTTGGCGATTTGGGGACCCACGGTCGGCATCATTTTGTTCGTCGTGTGGTCCAACTTCCTTATCACCTCATGGTCGAACGCGGTCAACCTCACCGACGGGCTCGACGGGCTCGCGACGGGGGCTGCGATCATCTTCTTCGGCGCCTATGTGTTGGTGAACATCTGGCAGGCGGGCCAACTCTGCGGAGTCACGAACACCGATCCGGCCACCTGTTACGAGGTCAGGGATCCGCGGGACCTCGCCATCCTGTCGGCCGCGATCGCGGGCGCATGCCTTGGCTTCTTGTGGTGGAACACCTCGCCGGCGAAGATCTTCATGGGAGACACAGGTTCGTTGGCGCTCGGCGGGGCCATCGCGGGCATCACGATCGTCAGCCGCACCGAGATCCTGGGCGGCATCGTCGGCGGACTCTTCGTCATCATCGTGATGAGCTCGGTGATTCAGATCGGATTCTTCAAGATCTCCGGCGGCAAGAGGGTGTTCAGGATGGCGCCCCTGCATCACCACTTTGAACTCATGGGCTGGGGAGAGGTCACCATCGTGACCAGGTTCTGGATCATCGCGATCCTCTTCACGGGCTTGGGCATGGGACTCTTCTACGCCGAGTGGGTGGCCAACCTGGGTCCAGGCGGCTGATGATCGACATGATCACCCCTGGCTCTCCCGACGCGGGGGAGCACCTGGCTGGCGCACGGTTCTTGGTGCTCGGCATGGGCGTGGCAGGCGTGTCCGCCACGAAGGCCATAGATGAGATCGGCGCGAGCGTCGTTTCTATCGATGCGAATGGAGCGGGCGACCTCGCAACCGTTGAGGGCCTCGACCTGCGCGAATTCGACGCGGTGATGGCGTCCGCAGCGTTCTCCCCTCACAGCGCAGACGTGCTCGCCTGTCAGGCGGCGGGACTGCCCCTGTGGTCCGAGATGGAGTTCGCGTGGCGAGTGCGCGCGGTCGATGCGCCGTGGGTCTTGGTGACAGGGACAAACGGCAAGACCACGACCACCCAGATGGTGGGCTCGATTGCCGAGGCGGCGGGGATCGATGTCAAGGTGTGCGGCAACATGGGTGTGCCCGTGATCGACGCGGCGCGTGCGGGGCACGATCTCATGGCGGTCGAGATCGCAAGCCTCCAATTGCACTTCACCTCAACGATCTCGCCCGCAGCCGCCGTCTGCCTCAACGTCGACAGCGATCACCTCGACTGGCATGGGTCGCTCGAGGCGTATCGCGCCGACAAGGCCCGTGTATACAGGCATGTGCGCACAGCTGCCGTCTACCCCGCCCGTGATCGGCTCGTAGAGACGATGGTCGAGGACGCCGACGTTATTGAGGGTTGCAGGGCCGTCGGCATCACTCGCGGCGCGCCTTCAATATCCCAGTTGGGGGTAGTCGACGGAATCCTGCTCGACAGGGCCTTCGGCGATTCTCGCCACCGCGAAGCGATAGAGATGGGTCACGTGAGCGACCTGCAGCACCTGGTCGCTGGAGACGTTCCGCCCTATCTCGTCACGAATGCGCTCAGCGCGGCTGCGCTCGTGCGCGCGGTCGGCGGCGCTGCCGAGGCCGTGAGAGGGGGGCTACGCGCGTTCCGTCTTGATCACCACCGCACGGCCTTTGTGCGGCGGCTCGACGATGTCGCTTACGTCGACGATTCGAAGGCGACAAACGCACACGCGACGATCGCCGCCTTTGGAGGCATGCCCCAACGCTCGGTCGTGTGGATCGCTGGGGGGCTCGCAAAGGGCCAATCCTTTGCGTCCCTGGTAGCGCAGCTGCGTGACCGGCTCCGTGCCGTCGTTCTCATCGGCGTCGACGCGGACCCTCTCGCGGCAGCGCTCGCCGAACACGCCGCCGACGTCCCCGTGAAGCGCATCGGCCCGGGTGAAACTGTGATGAGTGACGCCGTGGTGGCGGCACGCGAACTCGCTCACCCCGGAGACACCGTGCTGTTGTCACCGGCGTGCGCATCGATGGATCAATTCCGTGACTATGCGGACCGAGGCGAGGCCTTTGCCCAGAGGGTGAGGTCGCTGGAAGGGAGATGAGGTGGCCACTCAGACGCAACGTCCTACGCGCGCGAGTGTGTGGTCTTCCCCAGCGGCAAGCTACTACTTGCTACTCACCTCCACCACGATCCTCCTTCTCGTAGGCCTCGCGGTCGTGCTGTCGAGCTCATCAATCACGTCCATTCGCAAAGAAAACGGCAACGCGTGGGCGCTGTTCTTCGTCCAGCTCGCGGCGCTCGCGGTGGGGGTGACCGCGATGGCGATCGGCTCGCGACTCTCGGTCGCGGGTTGGAGGCGTCTCGCGCCCTGGGTCATGTACGGCGCGATTGCCCTGCTTCTCATCGTGATGACGTCAGGCGTGACCTCGGGTGGAAACCGGAACTGGGTGAAGGTGGGACCGGTGACGGTCCAGCCGTCCGAGATGGCCAAACTGGGGCTCGCTCTCTACCTCGGCATCGTCCTAGGGCGTTTCAGGAAGCAGCTGACGACGGTCAGGCAAATCATGGTGCCTGGAGGAGTCGCTGCCCTGGTGGTGCTCGGTCTCGTGCTTGCAGGCAAGGACATGGGAACCGCGATCATCCTGGCGATGCTCGTTGCCGCCGCATATTGGGTCGCAGGCCTCCCTCTTCGCTTCTTCGCCGTCGGAGGTGTCGCGGCGGCGGCCGCGATCACAGTGCTCGTGTTCGCGGCGGGTTCAAGGAAGGCTCGAATCCTGTCGTGGATGTCACCCGATTGCGACCCGACGGCCGCGTGCTATCAACAGACTCACGGAACGTGGGCGCTCGCGTCTGGTGGGCTGTGGGGGCTTGGCCCAGGGATGAGCCGCGAAAAGTGGGGATATCTGCCCGCGGCCGACAATGACTTTATTTTCGCGATCCTTGGTGAAGAGTTCGGTCTCATTGGGACGCTGCTGGTGTTGCTCGCCTTCGCGATGATGGTGATCGCAGTGAGCCGAATCGTGCGCCGCCATAGGGATCCCTTCGCGCAAGTCGCATCGGCCGCCATCGGCGCGTGGATCATTGGCCAGGCGTTTATTAACATCGCGGTGGTGCTCGAGCTGCTGCCGGTGACGGGAGTGCCTTTACCGCTCGTGTCCTCAGGTGGTTCGTCTCTGGTGGCGTCCCTCACTGCGATTGGCGCGCTGATGGCTTTCGCGCGCTCCGAGCCGGGTGCAAAAGAGGCCTTTTCCGCTCGGCCATCGGTCATGCGGCGATCGATTGCCGTCATGGCGAGGGGGCGGCGTGGTTAGCCGCGCCGTGCTGAGCGGCATTGTGATGAGGGGGCGCCGTGGATAGGGGGCATCGTGGCTAGGATTCTGCTCGCTGGAGGCGGCACTGCCGGTCACGCCAATCCGTTGCTCGCAACCGCGGAGGAGCTCTTGTCGAGGGGCCACGATGTCGCGGCTCTTGGCACCGCTGAGGGCCTCGAGGCCGATCTCGTGGCGAGGGCAGGGATCGACTTTTACGTGGTCCCCAAGGTGCCTTTGCCCCGCAGGCCATCGCTCGATCTCCTCAAGCTCCCCTCGCGATTGGGCTCGGCCGTGCGTGCAGGCACGCGCGCGATTGACGCGATTGACGCCCAGGCGGTCGTGGGATTCGGCGGATATGTCTCGACCCCCGCCTACCTCGCCGCGCGCCGTCGCAAGGTGCCTGTGGTGGTGCACGAGGGCAACGCTGCGCCCGGAATCGCGAACAGACTCGGCGCGCGCTGGGCCGCCGCGGTGGCGGTGACCTTCGAGGGGACGCCATTGCGTGGCGCGGAGGTGACGGGGCTTCCCATGCGTCTTGCGATCACGGAACTTGCCGAAAAGCTGTCGGTCGAAAGGACCCGAACTCAACTCCGTGCGCGATCACGCGAGGCGTGGGGTTGGGAAGCGGATGCTCCCACCTTGCTGATCACGGGAGGCTCCACGGGCGCGGCCAACCTCAACGAGGCCGCGGCAGGGGCGATTGAGCACCTGGTGCAACACGGGATTCACGTCATCCACCTCACCGGCAGGGGCAAGTCCGATGGCGCGGAACGCGCTCGCGGCGATCTCGCAGCGCGGCACAGAGACATGTATGTCATACGGGAGTATGTGCACGACATGGAGACGGCGTTTGCCGCAGCGGATGCGGTCGTGTGTCGCGCGGGTGCTGGCATGGTGTGTGAGGTTTCGGCGCTGGGCCTTCCCGCGGTGTACGTCCCTCTGTCGCATGGCAATGGAGAGCAAGCGCTCAATGCTAAGGGGGCGGTCGACGCGGGTGCCGCGACACTGATTCGCGACGACGACCTCACTCCGACGTCTCTCGAGTTGGCGGCGGAACCGCTCGTTCTCGACCGCAAGACTCACGAGGCGGCTCGCACGGCCGCCGCGACGGTGGGCATCGTCGACGGCGCCGCACGGCTCGCCGACATCATCGAACGCGTGGTGAGGTCGTGAGGTTTCATTTCATCGGTGTGGGCGGCTCAGGGATGTCGGCCGTCGCACGACTTGTCGCCGCACGAGGCGTCGATGTCACCGGCAGCGACAAGAAGCGCAGCGCGTATTTTTCCGCGCTCGAGGCCGCGGGCGTCGACGTGCGGGTGGGCCACGATCCAGAATTTGTGACCGGCGCCGACGTGGTCGTGATCTCCACTGCGGTGCGCGAATCCAATCCCGAGCTCGCGCGCGCCAGGAGCCTTGGGATCGACGTCTGGCATCGCTCCGAGGCCCTCGCGTGGGCGCTCGAGGGCAAGCGGTTGGTTGCCGTTGCCGGATCGCACGGCAAGACCACGACGTCCGCGCTCGTCGCTCACGTGTTGCACACGTGTGGAGTCGACGCGAGCTACGCGGTGGGTGCGCGCGTGTACGGCGTCGAGGGCGCGGTTGCCGGCGGTTATGGAGGCACCGCGACCGAGGCCGTTGTCGAGGCCGATGAGTCCGATGGCTCCTTCATGCGTTACGACACATCGATCGCAATCGTCCTCAACGTCGAGCCGGACCACTTGGACTATTACGGCTCCTTCGAGGCGGTCGAGATGGCGTTCGTTGACTTCGCGTCGCGGGCACCCGTGGTGATTGCGTGTGTCGATGACCCCGGGTCTGCACGGGTCGCCGCTGCCGCCGAGGCGGCAGGCTGTCGGGTGATTCGCTACGGCGCAGCGCCACATCTTGGCCACACCAAGATTGTCGACGAACTGGTCGATGTTCTCGTCGACGGCGAACGTGTGACGTGGGGCGATGTGTCCGTACCGTTGGCGGTTCCCGTGCCTGGTGTTCACCAGAGACTGAACGCGGCGGCAGCGTGGGCCGCGGTGGTCGAACTCGGAGTAGAGCCCCATCGGGCGGCCGCGGCGGTCGCGTCCTTCGCGGGCACAGGCAGGCGCTTCGAGCTGCGCGGCGAGGCGGGCGGCGTACGCGTGATCGACGACTATGCACACCACCCCACCGAGGTTGCCGCGGTGCTCGCCGCGGCGCGTTCGGCTGGAGCTGGACGGCTCGTGGTGCTCTTCCAGCCGGCGCTGTTCACCAGGACCAGGGAGCTCGGTGCCGATTTTGGCAGGGCGTTGTCGATCGACGATGCGGCAATCATCCTCGCGCCAGTTCACGGCGATCGCGAGGATCCCATCCCAGGGGTCTCCTCACAGCTCATCGCCGACGCAGTGGTGCTCGGGGTAGGTGCCACTCTTGAACTCGCTCATGACCTCGCCGATGCGGCAAACAAGGCCGCAGCCGCGGCGCGTCCAGGCGACACGGTCATGACGATTGGGTCGGGAACAGTGACCGAGGCGGCCGGCTTGATCCTCGCTACCTTGGAGGCTCGCCATGGCTGAGCGCAGGCCGCCAACCGTGGCCGATTCGCGAAAGCGGGAACAGGAGCCGACCCGTGCCCGTGCCCGCGCTCGTGCTCAAGAACCACGGCCCGACGTCGGCGGTGCCAAGCGCACACAGAAGGACGACCGTCGCCGCTCATCCAGCCAAGTCGAGGGACGGCCCCGTCGCGATGTCGAGCCGCCACGCAGCGAGCGGCCTGCCTCCACGCGCAAGGGTGAGGTGCCTGACGCCCCGTGGATTCGCGTGGGCCCCAAGAGCGCGCGGATCGACACCGTCACCCACCGGATGCGCGAGCGTTTGGCAGAGCGCAAGCGCACCGAAAGAAGGCGTGCGTTCGCGCGCTTCGGTCGTTGGGCGGCGATCGGGGCGGTCGTGATCGGTGCCTTGTGGGCGTTCTTCATGTCGCCCCTCTTTGCTCTTGATCCCTCCAAGGTCGAGCTCTCGGGGCTGTCTCAAGAGATCGATGCGACCGCGGTGACCGCCGTGCTCGACTCTCACGACGGCGCGTCACTCGCATTGCTCAACGTTCCCCACGTTGCGGACCAGTTGCGTGGCATCACCGGAGTGCTCGACGCAAAGGTCGAGCGAGTATGGCCAGCGGGATTGCGCGTGACGCTCGTCGCTCGTCACCCCGTGGCGGCGATCGCAAGCGGCACGGGCTTCGCGCTTCTCGATGCCGACGCGATTCAGGTGGGTATCGCTGACCAGGCACCCGCAGATCTGCCCCTCGTGAGCGTGCCTGTGGGCGATGACAGGGTGCTTGCGGCGGTCCTCGAGGTGATTCGCAACCTGCCGGCCGACCTCCTGGGAAGGGTGAGCGGCATCGGAGCCCAGACCGAGGACACGGTGTCCTTCGTCCTGAAGGACGGACCGCGGGTCGAATGGGGGAGCGCAAATGACTCCGCGTTGAAGGCTCAGGTGTTGGTGGTCATGCTTGCCGCACCCTCCGCGGCCAGCGCAGGCGTGATCGATGTTTCCGCGCCGACCCTTCCCATCACACGCGCAGCCGCGTAGTGAATTCGCGCGGCAAAGTCGCGCGACACGCGAGCGCACATCCGCTGGATCTGCCAGTACTCCACGTACCGTCTATGCAGATCGACTTGACATAACTCTAACCCTCAAGTTGAACGTTAATGTTGAAGGGAAGGCCATGGCCGCACCGCAGAACTACATCACGGCGATCAAGGTCGTCGGCGTCGGAGGCGGCGGCGTCAATGCCGTGAACCGCATGATCGAGGTGGGCCTTAAGGGCGCCGAGTTCATCGCCATCAACACCGACGCTCAGGCATTGTTGATGTCGGATGCCGATGTCAAGCTCGACATCGGCAGGGAACTGACACGCGGTCTGGGCGCGGGCGCCGACCCCGAAGTGGGCCGCAAGGCCGCCGAGGATCACGAAGACGAGGTAGCGGAGGCCCTCCGGGGAGCCGACATGGTCTTCGTCACGGCGGGTGAGGGCGGCGGAACTGGCACGGGAGGTGCTCCCGTGGTGGCGCGCATCGCTCGCGGTCTCGGAGCGCTCACCGTCGGCGTGGTCACCAGGCCGTTTAGTTTCGAGGGCCGACGCAGGGCGGATCAGGCCGACTCAGGCATCGAAAAGCTGCGCGAAGAGGTCGACACCCTCATCGTCATTCCCAACGACAGGCTGCTCGACATCGACGACGCGAACCTGTCGGTCTTGGGTGCCTTCGCGGCCGCCGACCAGGTCCTCCAGGGCGGCGTTCAGGGCATTACCGACCTCATCACCACCCCGGGTCTCATCAACGTTGACTTCAATGACGTGAAGTCCGTCATGAGGGGCGCGGGAACGGCCCTCATGGGCGTGTCGAGCGCGCGTGGAGAAAACAGGGCGCTCACCGCGGCAGAGGGTGCGATTTCTTCGCCCCTTCTTGAGGCCTCGATCGAGGGCGCGCACGGGGTGCTGCTCAGCATCGCAGGCGGATCAAACCTCGGTATCAAGGAGGTCGAGATCGCGGCGCGTCTGGTGCGCGAGGCGGCCCACCCCGAGGCGAACATCATCTTCGGTACCGTCATTGACGATGCCTTGGGCGACGAGCTTCGTATCACCGTGATTGCCGCGGGCTTCGACGGAGGTGCTCCGCCGATTCGGCGCCACACCGGTGCGCTGGGCACGGTTCCTGCAGCGCTACCGACGCCGTCAACCGCGGTACTCGAGCCCATCGACGCTCCCATCGAGGACGACGTGGTGCCGGTTCAGACACGAGAGCCCGAGGCGCACACGGCCGCGATCGACGTGCGTCCGCGCTGGGTGGATCAAGACGCGCTCGATGTGCCGGAGTTCTTGAAGTAACGATGGACGCCCGGCTACCAGTCAGGGCATTCTTCACAAATCGGTACGAGGGCGTGAGCGCCAAGCCGTTCGATCAGCTCAACCTGGCGGAACACGTCGGCGATGATCCTTCCGCAGTCGCGGTCAACCGCACGGTCGTTGAGGAGCTTGTGGGCGGCACCATCGTGTTCATGAGGCCACAGCACGGCGCGAAGGTGGCCATGCTTGGCAGCGAATACCTGGATGGAAGGGACCCGCCCGAGGCCGACGCGCTGGTCACGACGGTGCCAGGTTTGGCTCTCGGTACCCTTGCGGCCGACTGTGTGCCTCTCCTGATCCACGACGGACTCTCCGGCGCAGTCGCGGCCGTGCACATCGGCCGTGAAGGGCTCCGCGCGGGAGTCGTTGATGCGGCAGTTGCCGCTCTTGTTGACATTCGTGGCGGCTGGCGCAACCAAGAAAAGATGACCGCGAGCATCGGCCCCGCCATTTGTGGCCACTGTTACGAGGTTTCGATCGAGGTGAGGGCACGCGTCGCGAGGCTTCACCCCGTGGCCATGGCGACGACGAGTTGGGGCAGCCCCGCCCTCGACCTGCCACGAGCAGTGTCGGTGCGGCTCGCTCAACTTGGCATGACAAATGTTTTCAGACACCGCTATTGCACGTTCGAAGACCTGAGTCTCTTCTCGTATCGCCGCGAAAAGGTGACGGGAAGGCAAGCGGGAGTGGTGGTGTGCGAGGCGCGGCGGTGACGACGTCGAGACCGTCACGAGGGAGAGGCCGTCACGACGTCGAGACCACGGCGTGTCGATCATCGCGGCCCGGCGGTGCCGCGCTTACCGTGGTGGAAGCAAGATCCAAGTGTGAGAGCGGAGCACCAACATGAGCGCCATGCGTAAGGCGATGCAGTACTTCGGCTTCGATGTCGCCGACAGAGACGACTACGACGACTACTACGCCGACGAAGAACTCGCGCCGGTGACGAACCTGCACGACGTCTCCGAGGTGCGCGAGCGTCAGAATTCCAGGCCACGCACCGACGCAGTGCGTCAGCACCGCCCGCGCCCGGCCGAGCACGGGGACCTTCGCCGCATCCAGACGATCAAGCCGCGCACATATAACGACGCGCGACTGATTGGTGAGGCGTTCCGTCAGGGAGTCCCCGTCATCATGAATCTCACCGAGATGGCTGAGGGCGACGCCAAGCGACTCGTCGACTTCTCCGCGGGTCTTGCGTTCGGTCTTCACGGATCCCTTGAAAGGGTCACGACGGCGGTCTTCTTGCTGTCGCCCGCACACGTCGAGATTGCCGTCGATACGGAACAGGCTCCTGCGCGCGATGGGTTCTTCAACGGCTAGTTGGCATTCGAGGGATAAGTCTCGCGGGACCTCAGTTACGCTAGTCGGGTGACCTTCGCTATCGACCTCGCCCTTTTCGCGCTGTGGATTGTATGGATCATGCTGATCGCGCGGATCGTTTTGTCTTTCGTATTCTCCTTCGCGCACGAGTGGCGGCCCGCAGGGGTGCCCGCTCTCTTGGTGGAATCGGTGTACACCGTGACCGACCCCCTGATCAAGCCGCTGCGGAGGGTCATTCCTCCGATCAGCATCGGTGCGATCCGCTTAGACGCGGCGTTTCTCATCGTCTTTATTGCGGTGATGGCGCTTCAACAACTCCTGACGGTGCTGAGGTCGCAGGTTGCCTAAGGCAGCACCGCGCGTGAGGAACTCAAGTCCCCGCCGATACGTAGGGGGAATAGGTGACCACTGCACACGAGGGACGCGCACAGCGCGTTCCGCGACGCGAGGAGGGAAGACGCATGGCGTTGCTTACCGCTGAAGACGTCCTCAACAAGGCGTTCTCCAAGACGAAATACCGCGAAGGCTTTGACCAGGACGAGGTTGATGACTTCCTCGATGAGGTCGCGAACGCCATCTCGGCGCTCACTGCCGAGCGCGACGAGTTGCAGACGCGCTTGTCTCAGTATCAAGCGGGCGGTGCCCCAGCTGTGGCCTCGGCGACTTCGGTCGCCGAGGGCTCGACGGGTGTCTCGTCCTCGTCTGCCGAACTTCTTTCCGCGGCGACAGACCCGAACCCGCCGTCCGCCACCACGATGCTGTCGATGGCGCAAAGGCTTCACGACGACTACGTTCAGGCGGGCGAGACCGAGCGTGACCGCATCATCGACGAAGGCAAGGCCAAGGCCGAGTCGATCGTTGAGCAAGCGGAGACTGACGCCCGTGTGCGGATGCAGTCGCTCGACTCTGAGCGGGCCGACCTGGAACGGCGCATCGACGACCTCAGGCGGTTCGAGAGGGACTACAGAGGTCACCTCCGCAACTACCTTGAGAACCTCCTCGGCGATCTCGAACACAATTCGGCACGAGGCGGCGTGAGTGCGCCCGGTGTCGACGCATACGGTGCGGATTCGCACAGCGCAGATGTGTCCAGCGGCGATTCGTCCAACGGCAATGCTTACGGTGTCAGCGCGTACGGTGCCGATGCGCCGTCGACGACCCCAGAGCCGCCGCTCTTTGGAGGCGCGTTCGCAGCCGACCATTCCGTGGCGCCCCAGGAACCCGTCGAAGAGCCTGCCGTCGACGACAGCACCGCCGTCGACTACAGCACTGCAGTCGACTACGGCGCAGCAGTCGACTACAGCGCCGAGCCGCACGCTTCGTTCGGTTCGCTCGCGTCGCCGGAGCCTTTCGTCCCCGCGTACGAGCCGGAGATCCCCGCGCACGACGGCGAAGAGAGCGAGGCCGCACCGCTGGCGACCTTCCCCGACGCGCTTCCACCTTTCCCTGGCACGTCGCGGTCAGCGAGCCCGTTTGCATCGCCGTTTGAGGACGCCAACCCGTTCGCACCCTCTCTGGAGCCTGTCGACGGGCAAACCCCGGCCCCGGAACCCTCGGTGCCTGACGCCCCCGTTGAGGCGGACCCCGAAGAGGAAGCGCCGCGCTGGAACTTCTAGCAGTTTCGTAGTATCGCGCCGTGCTTGGGACTGCGGTCCCGGCGCGGCGCGTTGCCTTTACCCGAGAGTGCGACTACTCTCACTCCGTTACCCAAGTGAGGACCTCATGACGAGCACAGACGTACCCATCGTTAAGGTGGACCCCGCCGATCTAAAGGCGGCCGACGCCAAGGCTGTCGCCGTGCGCGACGGAGACGAACCGTGGAAGGTTGGCGAGCTTCGCGACATTGTTGCGACTCTCAACGCGGATGTCGAGCGTTTGGTCGTCGAGTTCCGCTCCAACGAGAGCGATCTCGACGATCTCCTTCACACGTCCGAAGGTTCGGGCGATGACCAGGCCGACGCTGGTTCGACCGCCCTCGAGCGTGAGCAGGAGATGTCGATCGTCAACAACACGCGCGAGATGCTTGAGGAGTCTGTGGATGCGTTGCGACGCATCCAGCACCACACCTTCGGCACCTGCATCTCGTGTTCTCAGGGCATTGGCAAGGCGCGCCTCCAGGCCTTCCCCCGCGCGACGCACTGCGTCACCTGCAAGCAGCGCGAGGAACGCCGTTGACCGTGCGGCCGGCCGTCTGGCTGGCCGCGGTCCTGGTTGTGGCTCTCGACGTCTTCACCAAGCAGTGGGCTCTTGACTCACTCACTCCCGGGGTGCGTCATCCCGTGATTGACGGCGTGATTTCACTCCAGTTGGTCTTCAACTCGGGCGCCGCATTCTCGCTCGGCGAGAACTACACGTGGGTACTCACCATCGTGGCCGCCGCAGTCACCGTCGGGATTGGCTACTACGCCAGGCGAGCCCGCACGTGGTGGTCGGTCGGACTCTTCGGGGTGGCCTTGGGCGGCGCCTTAGGCAACCTTTTCGACAGGCTCTTTCGTGAGCCTGGCTTTGGGCGCGGACACGTGATCGACATGATCAACTATCACAATTGGTTCGTTGGCAATGTGGCGGACATCGCGATCGTTGGCTCGGCCATCGCGTTCATGGCGATGAGCATGCTCGGACGCAAGCCGCTGAAGCCACCCTCGAAGCGCCCCGCTTCGGCGAGTGGGAAGGCCGACGCCTTCGAAGATGCCTCCTCGTGAGCGACACTCGCTATCTTCCCGTTCCCGACGCGCTCGTGGGTCAGCGTGCCGACGTCGCGCTCGCGCGGATGCTGGGGCTGAGCCGCTCGAAGGCGGCCGACATCGTCGAGGCAGGGGGAGCGAGCCTCAACGGCAGCACGCTCGGTAAGTCGGACCTGTTGAACGACGGCATTCTGGCCGTGGACCTGCCTGGCGAACGTGCGGCTGTCCCGGAACCGTCAATTCCAGGCGGTCTGGTGGCCGTCTACGAGGACGAGGACATCATCGTCATCGACAAGCCAGTTGGTGTGGCCGCACACCCCTCTCCCGGATGGGAGGGACCGACCGTCACGGGTGCACTCGCCTCGGCGGGGATCACGCTTGCTCCCGTGGGCGCTGCAGAGCGCCAAGGGATTGTGCATCGGCTCGATGTGGGGACCTCCGGTCTCATGGTGGTCGCCAAGACGTCACCCGCCTATTCGGCGCTCAAGCACGCCTTCAAGGAACGCACGGTGGAGAAGGTCTACCACGCGATCGCTCAAGGTCACGTCGAGCCGACTCAAGGGACGATCGACGCTCCAATTGGGCGCCACCCCACCGCCGACTACAAGTTCGCGGTAGTCGAAGGCGGACGGGACTCGATCACTCACTACAAGGTCCTCGAGATGTTCCCAGGCGCGACCCTTGTGGAGGTGCACCTCGAGACGGGTCGCACTCACCAGATCCGTGTCCACATGGCCGCCATCAAGCACCCCCTCGCGGGCGACATCACGTATGGCGGTGACCCTGTCATGGCCCAGAGGCTGGGGCTCAAGCGTCAGTGGCTCCACGCGAAGGAGCTCGCCTTCGAGCACCCCACGCGTCACGGAGAGGTGAGGTTCACCACTGAGTACCCCGATGATCTTTCGCACGCCTTGAGGAAGTTGAGAGGCTAACGCGATGCGCGTGATTCCCGTCACCACTTTGGAGGAGTTCGCCGAGGCCCTGGCCGTACGGTTTGCCGTGTTTGTCGGTGAGCAAGGCGTGAGCCCCGAGGCCGAGCGAGACGCGATCGACATTGACGTGCGGACGCTTCACGTCATCGCGTACAGCGACGAGTGCGAGGTGCTTGGCACGGGGCGCCTCGTGGCACCGCATTCCGATTCGGCGCACGGCGCCGCCGTCGGCTTCGGCAACATGAATTCCGCTTACCCTCACATCGGCCGCCTCGCGGTGCGGTCGAGTGCGCGGCGTACCGGCGCGGGCAAGGCGCTCATGATCGAGCTGGAGAGGCTAGCGCTGGCTCAATTTGGTGAGGGCAGGCGCGTCAGGGTTGAGTTGAGCGCGCAGGACCACGCGCTTCCGTTCTACAAGAAGCTCGGATACACGACATTCGGCGACGGGTACCTGGACGAGGGTATTCCGCATCACGATGCCTTCAAGATCGTGGTGCCCCGCTAGGAGCGTGGTCCGCGGGTCACCGCTCGAAGGCCGCGAGGGAGGACCTGATCCTCTTGTCGCTCACTGGGCCGTCGGTGCCAAGGTGTTGAGCGAACAGGGAGACTCGGTATTCCTCGATCATCCACCTCACGCGGTCGAGCTCTGCCGCTCGTGCAGGCACCAACCGCGGGATATCGATGGATGACCGCACGCGATCGAATTCGTTCGACACCGCTGAGACGCGCCACGCGAGTTCGGCGTCCCTCGAGGGGTTCTCTTTGGCCTTGGCAATCCGATGCGTCGCCGCGCGCAGGTAACGCGGCAAGTCCTTGAGCCTTGCCGGCGGGGTGCGGGAGATGAACCCCTCGCCCACGAGGTCGGACGCGAGCGCCCTGACGTCGGTCAGGGTCGCCAGCAGGGACAAACTTGTTGACGCGCGCACGGCGGCGTCGAGCTCCCTCGAGGCGTCGAGAGCCGCGATCACTCGCGCCACCATCAAGAACACGTCGTCCTCGAGATGGTGGCGCACATGGGCGCGAGCGGCAGCGTACGAGTCGGCGTCGCGCACCGCGCCAGCGTCGGGGTGACCGGGGGCGCGAGGCGTCGTCAGCGCAGTCACGGCGGCCAGCTGGAGGTCCTCGACGAGGGCAGGGGTGTTCCGATAGGCAGACGCAGCTAAGGACAGCGCTTGGGCGCCCGTCCACCGCGTCGTGATCCGCTTGTCCGCGAGCGCACACTCGGCAAGAAGCAATCGACGCACGCCTCGCGCGTGGCTCGCCTGAGAGGCGGCCGAATCCGCGAGAACCCGCAGCGCGGCGGTGGCGCCCTTCGGCCCCACCTCCTCAACGATCGTGGGGTACCCCCGCACGATGGTTCCCCCTCCAATGTCACTCTCTATCACCTCGGGGAGGACGCCGCCTGGCAGGTCCGTCGGCCACGAGGTCAGGGAGTCGCGCTCGTAGGTGATGCCCATACCCGCGAGGGCCGCCGATGGTCGCGAGCCGGGCGTCGCAGGTCCCGTGCGTGAAGCTGCCGCCAGCGAGGCCGAGTCCGGCGCGTCGCGCGCGGCGCGGGGCATGGGATTGGGCACGGTATTGCGCACCGCATCGCGCACCGCCTGAGCGGTCCGTGTCGCGAGGTTGCGTTGAAGCAAGGCGAGATTGCGCAATTCCTCGATCGTCTCCTCGCGGCCATCGATGGTTTCGGTCACCCTGAACGTGATGCGCAGATGCGACGGGAGGCGCTCATCCACATCGCCCCACGCGTCTGCGGGAATATCGACGGCGCGCAGGTCGCGCGCGGCCCGCGTGAAGGCGGTCCTGTACGCCTCCCCTTCGCCCCGTGCGCGGACGCGGTCTTCCCACACGGGGCCGGTGGCCATCATCCGCGCGACGATGTCCCTGGACACGTCTGGCGCGGGGACGAGCAGGCGGCGCACCGTCTTGGGCAACGCCCGAATGGTGGCCGTCGTGAGTTCGGCAAGCAACCCTGGCACGAGCCAGTCGAAACCATCCTCGGTCACCCGTGGGAGCACGGGAAGCGGCACGTGCACGGTGACCCCATCGGCCTCTGCGCCCGGCGCGAACTGGTAGGTCACCGGCAGCGTGAGGTCGCCGTGTGGCCACGTGTCCGGGAAGGAGGAGGGATCGAACGAGGGGGCCTCTGGCAGCAACAGGTCCTGGGTGAAGGTCAGCAGATCTGGCGTCGCGCGCCTGGCATCCTTCCACCATTTGTCGAAGTGCCTGGCGGACACGGCGTCGTCGGGGATCCTGTCGTCGTAGAACTCGAACAGGGCCTCCTCATCGGCAACGAGCCCCCGCGTGCGCGAGCGAGCCTCGATCTCGGAGGCCTCATCGAGCAGGCGCCTGTTCTCGGCGAAGAACGCGTGATGGGTGGTCCACTGTCCCTCGATGAGGGCATTCCTGATGAACAGCTCGCGCGCCTCGGCCGGGTTGACCTTTGCCCACAGCACCGCCCTGTCGGAGACAAGCGGCACGCCGTACAGAGTCACCCTTTCTTGTGCCATGGCGGCACCCTGGCGGGTCGACCAGTGAGGTTCGGAGTAGGAGCGCTTCGCCAGGTCGCCCGCGAGCTGCTCGGCCCACGCGGGGTCGACCTCTGCCACGTCCCTGGCCCACAGCCTGTTTGTCTCGACCAGTTCCGCGGCCATCACAAAGGAGGGTGGCTTCTTGGACAAGGGAGAGCTTGGCTGGATCGCGAAGCGTGCCCCGCGTGCCCCCAAGAACTCGTTGGGGGCCCTCCGTGTGGCCTTGCGGATGGCCGATGCCCGCGCGTCGCCGCGTAGGTGCGAGAAGCTCGACGCCTTGGGAGGGGTGCTGTCCTGGATGCCAATCTGCGTCAGCAAGCCCGCGAGCACCGAACGGTGGATCGCGTCCTCGTTCCACGAGTGGGTGAACGAGGTGGTCGCGGGTTCGGAGCGTGCGCCGCTCGCATCGGGCACCCCCGCATCGGGCACCCCCGCATCGGGCACCCCCGCATCGGCCGCGCTGTCCGCCCGCTCGTGACGGCGCGGCCTGATGGCGATGCCGAGCGGCTTGGCGCTGTCGCGCAGCTGCTGCACCAGATCTTGCCACTCGCGCACCCTGAGGTAGTTGAGGTATTCGGAGCGGCACAGGCGCCTGAAGGCGCTGCCGGACAGTTCGCGCTGTTGCTCACGCAGATATGCCCATAGGTTCAGGTATGCGAGCAGATCGGACTTGGGGGTCGCGAAGCGCCGATGCTGGAGATCGGCCTCCGCACGCTTGTCCGACGGGCGCTCGCGCGGGTCCTGAATCGACAGGGCCGCGGCAATGATCGCGCACTCGTACGCGACCGAGTGCTTGGCGCCCTCGACGATCATGCGGGCCTGACGAGGGTCGAGCGGCAAGCGGGCGAGCGAGCGACCCACCTCGGTGAGGCGGGTCCTGCCACCGCGTCCAGTGGTCACGGCGCCGAGGTCGGTCAGCAGCTGGAGTCCGTCGCGAATCGACCGCGTGTCTGGAGACTCGACGAACGGGAAGGACGCGACGTCGTCGGGCGATGACACAACGCCCACGCTGATCATGTGCAGCAGCACAGACGCAAGAGACGTACGCAGGATCTCGGGCTCGGTAAACGCGGGTCTGCCCTCGAAGTCGTCCTCCGCGTAGAGCCTGATCGCGATGCCATCCGCGAGCCGGCCCGCACGCCCGGCGCGCTGGCGGGCGCTCGCCTGCGAGATGGGCTCGATGGGGAGTCGCTGGACCTTGGTGGCCTTCGAGTAGCGCGAGATGCGCGCCGTGCCAGGGTCGACCACATAGTGGACGCCAGGGACGGTGAGCGAGGTCTCGGCGACGTTGGTGGCAAGCACGATGCGCCGCGACGAGTGTGAAGCGAAGACCCGGTGCTGCTCGGCCGCGGACAGGCGCGAGTACAGGGGAAGGAGCTCGACGGCTTGGGGGTGGCGTGCGTCCCGCACCCGTGCACCCAGGTGGCTCTCAAGCGCGTCGACGGCGTCGCGAATCTCGCGCTCGCCAGATAAGAACACCAGGATGTCGCCGTGGCCTTCGCGCATGAGCTCGTCGCACGCCTCGACGATGCCGGTCATGAGGTCCTTCTCCTCGCCCTTGGTCGCGCCGGAGAGGGGGCGGTACCTCACCTCGACCGGGTAGGTGCGGCCGGTGACCTCGACGACGGGGGCGAGGGAATGGGAGTCGGCACTGGTCTTGGCATGTGCGCCGGAGGCGTCGGCGACGATGGCGTCGCCGCCAACGGCATCGTCCGGCACAGGGCCGCCCGGCGCGAAGTGCCTGGCGAAGCGTTCCGAATCGATGGTGGCCGAGGTGATGATCACCTTGAGATCGGGGCGGCGGGGGAGCAGGTTGGTGAGGTAGCCGAGCAGGAAGTCGATGTTAAGGCTGCGTTCGTGCGCCTCATCGATGATGAGAGTGTCGTAGGCGCGCAGCTCAGGGTCATGCTGAATCTGGGCGAGCAAGATGCCGTCGGTCATGACCTTGACGAGCGTGCGCTCGGACGACTGCTGGGTAAATCGCACCTGGTAACCGACCACATCACCGAGCGTCGTTCCCAACTCCTCCGCGATGCGTTCCGCTACCGCGCGAGCGGCGATGCGCCGCGGTTGCGTATGGCCGATCTGCCCCGCGCGGCCCCTGCCGAGTTCGAGCGCGATCTTGGGAATCTGAGTGGTCTTTCCCGATCCCGTCTCTCCCGCAACGATCACCACTTGGTGATCGCGAATCGCGGCGGCGATGTCGGCGCGGCGAGCGGAGACGGGCAGGTCTTCGGGGAACGTGATGGTGGGAATCTCGACAAGAGCGCGCGCGGCCGCCGCCCTCCGTCTGTCGACCTCGGGCCGCTTGCGCGCGGGGGGCGCGGCGCGGCGTGAGGAAGGCATGCTCCTATTGTCGCCGTCTCCCGACGGGCGCCGGACGTGCCGTCCCTGACGCCGCCTGCGGCGACTCGCCGAGCGACACGCCGACGGTGGGGTGGGGGCGCTCTGACGAGAGCGGGTGACGGCACACGCGGCGCGCCCTCGAGACTGCGTCCGGGGCGCGCGTCGACGAACTTCGCGTCGTGCGCCGCGCCTAGAATCGTCTCCATGCCGTCGCGCGATTTCGTTCACCTCCACGTGCACACGGAGTACTCGATGCTCGACGGCGCGGCCCGCATCGGCGACCTCATGAAGAGGGCAAACGAGCTCGGTCAGACCGCGATGGCGACCACCGACCACGGCTACCTCTTTGGCGCGTACGAGTTCTGGTCCCAGGCCACGAAGGCAGGCGTCAGGCCGATCATCGGCTTAGAGGCCTACCTCACGCCAGGTACCGCGCGCTCGGATCGCTCGCGCGTCAAGTGGGGCCAAGCCGGTCAGGCCGGCGACGATGTCTCGTCAGGGGGCGCGTACACCCACGCGACGATGTGGGCGCGCGACACCGCGGGAATGCACAACCTGTTCCGGTTGGCCTCCTACGCGAGCCTCGAGGGGCACTTCTACAAGGCCCGCATGGACCGCGACCTTTTGCAGCGCTACTCGAAGGGCATCATCGCGACCACAGGTTGCCCCTCGGGCGAGGTGCAGACGCGGCTTCGCTTGGGCCAGTACGACGCCGCGCTCAAGGCCGCAGGCGAGTTCCAGGAGATCTTTGGCAACGACTCGTACTACGTCGAGTTGATGGACCACGACCTCGACATCGAGAAGCGCGTGTTCGAGGACCTGCTGCGTATTTCCAGGGATCTTGGTGCGCCGCTGGTGGCCACGAACGACCTGCACTACGCGGCCAAGGACGACGCCAACACCCATGAAGCCCTGTTGTGTATCCAGTCCGGATCGACGCTCAACGAGCCCACGTATGACCAGGGCGGCAAGCGATTCGCGTTCAACGGGGACGGCTACTACGTCAAAACGGCCGAGGAGATGTGGGCGCTGTGGGGCGACTACCCCGAGGCCCTCACCAACACCCTCGCGATCGCCGAGCAGTGCGAGGTGGCCTTCAACACCAAGGCCGACTACATGCCGCGGTTCGCGTGCCCTCCCGGCGAGGACGAGCACTCGTGGTTCGTCAAGGAGGTCCAGCGCGGCCTGCACGATCGCTTTGGCGAACTGATCCCCTCGCACGTCCAAGACCGCGCCAACTTCGAAATCGAGGTCATTGCGGACAAGGGCTACCCCGGTTACTTCCTGGTAGTCGCCGACTTTGTGAAGTGGTCCAAGGACAACAAGATTCGGGTGGGGCCCGGGCGTGGCTCGGGCGCGGGCTCGATGGCCGCCTACGCGATGGGCATCACGGATCTGGACCCAATCGTCCACCAGCTCTACTTCGAGCGCTTCCTGAACCCCGAACGAGAGTCCAAGCCCGACTTCGATATCGACTTTGATGAGCGTCGGCGCGGCGAGGTCATCCGTTACGTGACTGACAAATACGGCGAGGGCAAGGTCGCCCAGATCGTCACGTACGGCACCATCAAGGCCAAGCAGGCGCTCAAGGACTCGGCACGCGTGCTCGGCAAGCCCTACGCGCTGGGCGAGAAGCTCACCAAGGCGTATCCCGACCCGCAACAGGGGCGCGATCTCTCGCTGGCCGCGGTGTTCGACGAAAAGAACGACCGTTACAACGAGGGCGGGGACTTCCGCGCGCTGGTCGAGGCCGATCCCGAGGCGCGCGAGGTGGCCGACATGGCCCTGGGCCTCGAGGGCCTCAAGCGCCAGTGGGGCGTGCATGCCGCGGGCGTGATCATGTCGAGCGAAGACCTCATCGACATCATCCCGATCATGAGGCGCGAGCAAGACGGCGTGATCATCACGCAGTTCGACTACCCCACGTGCGAGGCGCTTGGCCTCGTCAAGATGGACTTCTTGGGGCTTCGCAACCTCACGATCCTGGACGATGCCCTCGACAACATCGTCGCGAATGGCAAGGAGCCTCTGGTTCTCGAGGACCTCCCGCTCGAGGATCAGGATGCGTTTGATCTCCTTGGTCGAGGCGACACCCTGGGAGTGTTCCAACTTGACGGCGTCGCCATGCGTCAACTGCTGCGCCAACTGCGCCCGGACTCGTTCGAGGACATCTCCGCCGTGTTGGCGCTGTACCGGCCGGGCCCCATGGGCGCCAACTCGCATACCAACTACGCCGAGCGCAAGAACGGTCGCCAAAAGGTCGACTACATCCACCCCGAGCTCGAGGAGCCGCTGCGCGAGGTGCTGGACGTCACCTACGGGCTAATCGTCTACCAGGAGCAGGTCCAGCGCATCGCGCAGATCGTGGCCGGCTACACGCTGGGCGCGGCAGATTTGCTGCGTCGCGCGATGGGCAAGAAGAAGAAGGAGATCCTCGACAAGGAGTTCGAACCCTTCAGCGCTGGCATGAGGGAAAAGGGCTTCTCAGAAGCAGCCATCAACAAGTTGTGGGAGACGCTCGTCCCGTTCGCCGACTACGCGTTTAACAAGGCGCACACCGCCTCGTACGGGGTGCTGTCATTCTGGACCGCGTTCCTCAAGGCGCACTACCCGGTCGAGTTCATGGCCGCGCTTCTCACCTCGGTGGGCACCGACAAGGACAAGATGGCCATTTACCTGGCCGAATGTCGCCGGATGGGGATCACGGTGCTGCCGCCCGACGTGAACGACTCCAAGGCGTACTTCTCGGCCGTCGGCGGGGACATCCGCTTTGGTCTCACCGCAGTGCGCAACGTCGGCGAGGGCGTCGTGGTCGAGCTCATGAAGGCGCGGGAGGCCAAGGGGCGCTACGCGTCGTTCCCCGACTTCCTCGACAAGGTGCCCGCGTCGGTGTGCAATAAGCGCACGATCGACTCGCTCGTGAAGGCGGGAGCCTTCGATTCGCTTGGGCACACGCGGCGTTCGCTGTCGGTGATCCACGAGCAGGCCGTCGACTCGGTCGTTGGCGTGAAGCGCCAGGAGGCGACCGGTCAGTTCGACCTGTTTGGCGACGACGTGGAACTTGGTGGCGGCGTGCGAGTCGAGGTGCCCGATATCCCCGAGTGGGATAAAAAGACGCTGCTGAACCTCGAACGCGAGATGCTCGGTCTCTATGTCTCCGACCACCCCTTGTCGGGCCTGGATCACGTGCTGCGTTCGGAGGCGAGCCACCAGATTCTGTCGGCGACGTCGGTCGGAGCGGTGGGCGACGGCGAGCAGATCACGTTCGCGGGGCTCATCACGCGTGTGGATCGGCGGATAGCTCGCTCCGGAAACGCCTACGCGCTCGTGGTGCTCGAGGACATGACCGGCGAGGTCGAGGTTTCGTTCTTTGCGAAGACCTACGACACGTACGCCCGCGACCTGGTGGACGACGCAGTGGTGACCATCAAGGTGCGAGCGCGCGAGCGTGGAGACGGCGGAATGCAGTTCTCCGCGGTCGAGCTCCGGATGCCGAACATCACCGCGCAGGACAGCACGCCTGTGGCGATCACGGTGCCCGCCGCGCGCGTGACGCCGCCTCTGGTCGATGAGGTCAAGGCGATCCTGCGCTCGCACCCAGGTCCCGTGGAGGTGCGCATGGTGCTCACCGGCGGGGACAAGCCGCTCACGATGCGACTGGGCAACGAGTTCAGGGTGGCCAAGACATCGGCGCTGTACGGCGACCTGAAGGCCGCACTGGGCCCCAACTGCCTGACGAGTTAGGCCTGGCTCGGCGCGAGCAACCAGTCCAAGGCTTGGCGGGCCGTCCAGCCGCCGGGGTGGAGCGCGGCAAGGCGCTTCGGCCCATCGAGGTCGGCCCCGAGCGTGATCAGCGGCTTCTCGACGTAACCGGTGGCGCGCGTCTGGCCCAGTCCCACGTTCGCCATCAGTGCGTTGCACAGGCAGAGGCGACCCTCGGCGTCACCGGCGCTGCCGCCCTTGCGGGTGAACGGCCTTTCCGGCTCGGCGGGGCACCTGTGGCCCACGGCGCCATTGTCACGCAGGTAGGGAACGCCCAGAAAGCCGAGGTCGCATAGGCGGGGGCGATCCGCGATGACCTCAGGGTCCGAAAGGGAGCCCCCCAACTCGGCGACCTTGAACGGGAAGCCAGTGGGTGAGCCTCGCAGGCTGGTCGTCACCTTCAGCGTGCCGTCCGCCGCTCTGGCGACGAGCGCTTCGCGAATGGAGGGCTCGAAGTTGGCGTCGCTGCTGAGGGCGAATAGCGTTCCCACTTGAACGCCGACGGCCCCCGCCGCCTGAGCCGCAACCAGACCCTCTGGGGTTCCATAGGCGCCCGCCAACCAGAACGGCATGCCGATCGCGGCCACCTTTTCGATGTCCGCATAGTCGCGAGGGCCGAACTGAGGCTCCCCCGATTCGTCGAGGACGACCTTTCCGCGCGGTGGCGCGTTGTGGCCGCCCGCCCTCGGGCCCTCGATCACGAAGCCGTCGGGGCGAATCGCCTCGTCGCGCGCAAGGTATTCAGCGAGGACGTGGGCGGAAACGATGGCGAGGAAGCGCGGACGCTTGAGCGGCGGCAAAGCCACGCCGAGTAGGTCCAAGGGGTCGAGCGAGACGTGAAATGTCCCAGGCTCGGCACCTTGCACATCCACAGGGAACTTCACGGCGGAGTGTGTGGTGAGCTGGTTCAGAAGGCGAGGAATCTCGCGAGGGAGGCCCGCGCCCATCAGCACGTAATCCACGCCAGCGAGCATGGCGCCATAGGCCGCCGCAGGGGTGGCCATCTGGACCTTTTCGAGGTAGTTGACGCCCACCAAGCCGGAGTGGCCCTCTTTCGCGAGCCACACCTCGACGAAGTTGCCGAGTACCGCCAGTTCTTGGGACGGCCGGTCCTGCGTGATGGCCAACTTCGAGACGGCGGCGTACGACTCGCCGGAAGCGCGGCCGTCGGGCAGGAAGTATTCCTCGACGGCGCGGGCGGCCATCGCGGGCACCGGGAATGCCGCGAGTGCGCGACGGATGTGCCCGCCCTTGTCCCCATTCTGGAGTCTGCGCGCGAGCACCACGTCCAGGCCGATGCCGGACACGACGCCTAACTGCCCTGCCTGTGCGACCTGCGAGGCGAGTCGCCACGAAGATACGGCGGCGCCCATGCCGCCCTGAATGATGCTCGGAAGCCCGTGACCCTTGGCGGAGTCGGCTTGCGGTGATGATGCTGTGCTGGTCGTCATAGCGAGCCTCTCCAATCCTTTCGGATAGGGTAACCTACGCAACCGTAGGTGACCACAACGTAGGTCCTAGGAGCGCGGTGCTGCCTGCAGGAATGCCCGCCAACAGCGCCGAAATTCTCTGCAGGCATTGAATCGTTGCCATCATCGAGACCGCGTGGCGCCCGCGAGTAGTCGTGGGCGTGGTGGCGCCGCCCGGTAGGCTGACGGGCGTGTTGAGGCGCATCGATATTCGAGGTCAGAACCTGTCCGCCAGGCAGCTCCTGGAGGTGGTGCCGCGCGCCGAGATAGACATCGATGCCGCGCTAGAAACGGTGCGCCCCATTCTGGCCGATGTACGCGCCAGGGGAGAGGCCGCCCTGCGTGAGTACGGCGACCGTTTTGACAGCGGGTCGCCAGCAAACCTGCGCATAGCCGCCGCCGACATCGAGTCCGCGCTCGCGACCCTGGATCCCGCGGTGCGGGAGGCTCTTGAAGAGGCCATCCGTCGAGTGCGCCAATTCCACGAGGCCACGGTGCCACCCGCCGTTGCCGTCGACCTCGCGCCGGGAGCGCGCGTGAGCCAGCGCTGGGTGCCTGTGGCCCGCGTCGGCCTCTACGTCCCTGGCGGGCTGGCCGTCTATCCCAGTTCGGTTGTGATGAACGTGGTGGCCGCACAGGCCGCGGGCGTGACGGAGATCGCGGTCACCACCCCGCCACAGAAGGCCTTCGAGGGTGCCCCGCACCCCACGATCCTTGCGGCGTGCGCGTTGCTTGGAGTAACCGAGGTCTACGCGGTCGGCGGCGCTCAGGCGATCGGCATGTTGGCCTTTGGTGCGACGCGCACGGACGGCTCGGTCCTGTGCGATCCGGTTGACGTCATCACAGGGCCAGGAAACGTCTATGTGGCCGCGGCAAAGCGCGCGGTCAACGGAATAGTGGGAATCGACTCTGAAGCGGGTCCCACCGAGATCGCCGTCATCGCCGACGATGCCGCGGACGCAGGCTTCATTGCATACGACCTCCTCAGCCAAGCGGAGCACGACCCAATGGCGGGCTCGGTCCTCATTACAGATAGCGCGGAACTGGCCGAAGCGGTGGGCGAACGGCTTGCGAGCATCGTGGGCGCCACCAAACACGACGTGCGGGCCAAGGAGGCCCTAGGCGGGGCACAGAGCGCGATCATCCTCACCGACAATCTCGACCAGTCCATCAGGGTGGCCGATGCCTACGGCGCCGAGCACCTGGAGATTCACACCCGTGACGCGGCCACGGTGGCGGGCCGCATCCGCAACGCGGGCGCCATCTTTGTTGGCGCGCACAGCCCTGTCCCTCTTGGCGACTATCTGGCAGGCTCCAACCACGTGTTGCCCACGGGAGGCACGTCGCGATTCGCGAGCGGGCTGGGCGTCACGAGCTTTCTGCGCGCAGTCTCGGTGATCGAGTACGACGAAGGCGCTCTGGCAGAGGTGGGCGACAAGGTCATCGCGCTCGCGAACGCGGAGGACCTGCCCGCCCACGGCGAGGCCATAGCCGCGCGGCTTCGTGCGGCGAGCGACTGAGCGTCTGCCCTGAACTCGCCAGTAGACTCACGCCCATGACCTTGCCGCTGCGCCCAGAACTCAAGGGACTCTCGCCGTACGGTGCACCTCAAGAGAAGGTGGCCGCCAGGCTCAACGTCAACGAGAACCCCTATGCACCCCCGCCCGCCGTGGTCGACGCGATCGCGGCCGCCGTGCACAGGGCTGCCAGGGGCCTCAACCGGTATCCGGATCGTGACTTCACCGCGCTGCGCACCGATCTTGCGAACTACCTCGCAGCCGAGAGCCACGTTGACTTCCTCGAGCCGCACAACATCTGGGCGGCCAACGGCTCCAACGAGGTGATGCTGCACCTTCACCAAGCGTTTGGTGGCCCCGGCCGCACCACGCTCACGTTCGCGCCCACGTACTCGATGTACCCCGAGTACGCGCGCGACACCCTCACGGAGTATCTGAGCCTGCCGCGCCGCGACGACTTCAGCCTCGATATTGACACGGCAGTTGTGGCGATCGCGGAACACAAGCCGACGCTCGTGATCGTGGCGAGCCCCAACAACCCGAGCGGTACCGCGCTCGCGTTGGACGACATCAAGGTGCTCGCGGCGGCATGCGCCGAGGTACCTGGCGGCAGCGTGCTCGTGGTTGACGAGGCGTATGCGGAGTTCAGGCGCAGGGGAGTGCCGAGCGCGGCCGCGCTCTTGCCCGAGACGCCGCACTTGGCGGTCACTCGTACGATGTCCAAGGCATTTGGCCTGGCAGGTGGGCGTTTGGGCTACCTTGCGGCGAGTCGAGAGGTGGTCAACGCCCTCACGATTGTGCGCTTGCCGTACCACCTGAGCTCGATCACCCAGGCGGCGGCGCGGGCGGCACTCGCCCATCACAGGGAGCTCCAGGCTCAGGTGGACGAGATCCGCGCCGAGCGCGACGACACCGTCGACTGGCTGCGCGCCCAGGGCTACACCGTGCCCGCCACGGACGCCAACTTCGCCTACTTCGGTCCTCTCGAGGATCGCGGTGCGGTGTTCCAGGGGCTCCTCGAAAGGGGAGTGCTGATTCGCGTCACGGGGCCCGACGGCTGGTTGCGGGTCACGATCGGCACGGCGAGGGAAATGGCCATGTTCCGCAACGCTCTGCTGGAGGTCACGTCATGAGCGGCACGCGCACCGGCCGCATCGAGCGCTCCACGAGCGAGTCGAGCGTCCTTGTCGAACTCGACCTCGATGGCTCCGGCGTCACCCAGATCAGCACGGGAGTGCCGTTCTACGACCACATGCTCACCGCGCTCGGGAAGCACTCGCTCATGGACCTTAAGGTTCAGGCCACGGGCGACGTCCACATCGATAGCCACCACACGGTCGAGGATGTGGCGATCTGCATCGGCGAGGCCCTGAAGCAAGCGCTTGGCGATAAGGCGGGCATCTCGCGCTTTGGCGACGCGATGGTTCCGCTCGACGAGGCGCTCGCGCAGTGCGTCGTCGATGTGTCTGGCCGTCCCTACTTTGTGCACACTGGAGAGCCCGCGGGCCAGGCAACCCACCTCATCGGCGGCAACTTCGCCGGTTCGCTGACGGCACACGCTCTCGAGTCGATCGCTCACCACGCCGGGATCTGCGTCCACATGCGCGTTCTCGCAGGACGCGATCCGCACCACATTGTCGAGGCACAGTTCAAGGCCCTCGCACGAGCGTTGCGTGCTGCGGTGGCTCCCGATGCCAGGGTCACTGGAATCCCGTCCACCAAGGGCGCCCTGTAGAAGTGGAGAAGCCGTGAGCGATGACATTCCCTCGACGTCTGCGGCCACCGCCGCGCTCCTCACACCGATCCCCAATGGCAAGGTGCTGGCCGCGCTCTTTGGCGTGAACGGACTCAAGGGGCGTGTTCTCGAGAACTCGGCTGGAACGCTCGCGGTGCTCGACGACTCCTCAGATCGCGCGCTTCACTCGGCAGCGGCGATCATCTCGAACTTCGCGAAGGACAGCCCGTTGGTTGCTCTCGTCAGGCGCGACGGTCAGATCACGGCCTGGAGGTACTTCGCGGGAGAGCGCGGAGACACCCAAGCACCGGGACTGATCCTCAACGAGGCCCCTGGAGTGGTGAGCACCATCATGTCCGGCGCACAGACGATCGATCAGGTCGCGCAGACCCACCCGGACAAGGTGTTCGATGCCCATATGGGCAGACTCGCGGGGTTCAGGCTGCTCAGGGCATCGGCAAAGTTGGCCAAGCGCCAGCGCATCTAGGATTGCCGCATGCCCACCGTCACCGTCTTCGACTACGGCTTTGGCAACGTCCGCTCGGCGGTACGTGCGCTTGAGCATGTGGGTGCCGATGTCACTCTCACCGCCGACCGCGCCGCGGCCGAGAACGCCGACGGGCTGATTGTGCCTGGTGTGGGTGCCTTCGCCGCGTGTATGGAGGGCCTCCGCGCGGCCCGAGGCGACCAAATCGTTGGCAGGCGCCTCGCGGGAGGCCGCCCGGTACTGGGAATCTGCGTGGGGATGCAGATCATGTTTGAGCGCGGAGTCGAGCACGGCGAGGAGGCGGCGGGCCTTCACGAGTGGCCCGGAACGATTGAGCTGTTGCAGGCTCCCGTGATCCCCAACATGGGTTGGGCCAAGGTGACGCCGCCGCCAGAGACGACGCTCTTCAAGGGAGTCGAAGACGAGCGCTTCTACTTCGTGCACTCGTACGGGGCACGCACGTTCCCGCTCGAAGACGAAGACACCAGCAAGTTCAAGCGGCCGCTCGTGACGTGGTCGGAGGCGGGGCACGGGGACAACGCCGATCGCTTTGTCGCCGCCGTCGAAAACGGTCCACTGTGCGCGACTCAGTTCCACCCCGAAAAGTCGGGCGACGCCGGGCTGCAGCTGCTGCGCAACTGGGTCACGACGCTCTAGCGGCGTAGCGTCAGCCAACCTGAGCCCGCCTTGGCTGAGGCCCACGCGTCAAGAACTCACTACTCGCGCGACACCGACGGCGCGTCGCGCGCGTGGCGAGGAGCACGGTGGGCAGCCCAGTAGTGAGTCCCTGGCTTGAAGAGGGTGGGTAGGGAGTGGGGGGCCGCACGGGCGCAACCGATCGAGCGGCACCGGTAGCCTTGGAGCCGCCCGACACCGCAACGCCTGGCACCCCGCCGCACCCCGCCCAAGGAGAGACATGACCGACCTGCCCCGCCTCGAGCTTCTTCCAGCCGTCGACGTTGCCGACGGCCAAGCGGTACGCCTCACTCAGGGCGCAGCCGGTTCTGAGACCGGATACGGCGACCCCTTGAGCGCGGCGCTCGACTGGGTCAAGGGCGGCGCCGAATGGATTCACCTGGTCGACCTGGACGCGGCATTTGGTCGCGGTTCGAACGCGGAACTCCTGGCGGCGGTGGTCAGGGCCGTGGATGTCAAGGTGGAGATGTCGGGAGGAATCCGCGATGACGAGAGCCTCGAGCGCGCGATGGCAACCGGCTGTGCCCGCGTGAATCTCGGCACGGCCGCCTTGGAAAACCCCGAGTGGACCGCATCGGCGATCGATCGCTACGGCGACCGCGTCGCGGTGGGCCTCGACGTGCGCGGCACCACGCTTGCGGCGCGTGGATGGACCAAGGATGGCGGCGACCTGTGGGAGGTGCTCGCGCGCCTTGACGCCGCCGGATGCTCGCGCTACGTCGTCACCGACGTGAACAAGGACGGCATGCTCAACGGACCCAACCTCGAGTTGCTCGCACAGATGTGCGCGGCCACCAAGGCGCCCGTCGTGGCGTCTGGTGGCGTGAGCTCGCTCGCAGACATCGAGGCGATCCGCACCCTCACCCCCTTGGGAGTCGAGGCCGCGATCGTGGGCAAGGCGCTCTACAACGGCAACTTCACGTTGCCTCAGGCACTGGACATCGCGGGCCGGCCCTAGCCGCGGGCCGACCGTCCCCTCACGCCCCGCTACAGCACGCCCGCAACGTCTGTGCGCCTGCGTTCGTTTGAAGCGCAACCGAGCAGCGCGCGCGTGGAACGGGGATGGGGGCACACATGATCGTCAGGAAGACCCGAGGGAGTGCGGGTGCGCTGGCCGTCGCGCTGATCGTGTCAGCGTGTTCCACACGGACCAGCGATGAGGCGCCAGGAGAGCCCGCCGTTGGCGAACTCACGGGACACGGCGGGCAGGTGTGCCCTGATCGGCTTCCGGAGCTTCCCGATGGCGTGGACGACTCTTGGATGCTCGCTGACGGAGTGCCAACTTTCGGGTCATTCGATTCGGCTTGGCTGTGTCAGTACGCCGTAGAAAACCTGCAAGACCGGATCCCCGGAAGCGGGACGGCCTTCTCTTGGGCGCGTCAGGGTGAGCCTGTGAAGTTCCCCGAGTCCGGCTACGGTGCCATCACGACGATGCTCTCGAGCTTCGAGGTGTACCCCCCCGATGTGATCTGCACAGCCGATCTTGGTCCTCGCTGGATGGTGGTTGTCGTCGATGGCGAGGACCTGACGGCCGTGACGGTCGACGACTTCGGTTGCCACATGGCGCGACTGAGCGAGGACCCCTTCGTCACTGCGCCAGGGAACTCCGCGGATCTGAACCTCGCACAGGGCGCGTTGCAACCTTCGCGCGGCATTGTCGACGATCTCAAGGCCGCCGCGGGTCTCGGCTGACGTCAAGCGCCGCGGCAGTGACACCCGGCGAGCTCGGTCGTGCGCCCACCCCGTCGCGCGCCCACCCCGTCACGTCACACGCAATCGATAGGCTGGCCGCATGACCGAGCACGAGGATTGGGCCGCTGGCGATCCCCTCAAGGAGATCCCCGCATCCGTCTTTGCCGACGACGACGGAAGCGCAGACGCTCGACTTGCCCAGTCGCTCATTCGCTTCTCTCGCGGCAAGGCCCCTCTCGCGGAGGTCGTGGATTCCCTCGCATACGCGAGGGTTCTGGTGCCCGTTGTCGCCGATGGTGACGAGCGCATCGTCGGCAAGCACGGCGTTGAACAGGATCACGTGGCATCGACGGGAGTCGTGGCTCTGCAGGCACCAGACGGGCGCATGGCTCTACCCATCTTTACCGACGTGGATGCCATGCGTGCATGGAACACCTCCGCGCGGCCCATTCCTGCCGAGGGGCCACGTGCGGCGCTCGCGGCGGCCGCGGAGGGCTGGAGTGTGCTCATTCTGAACCCAGGGATGGAGACCGTCCTGATTCCACGTCCCGCCGTGTGGGCGCTCGGCAAGGGCGAGCCGTGGAGGCCTGCCGTCGTCGATGGCGCAGTGGTCGACGAGGTCAGGGACGCGATCGCTGACGCGATACCCGTGGCGGGAAGCGTGCGCGCGGTGGACGCGCTGCCGGGGCGAGGAGCCGAGGTGGCAGTGGTGCTTTCTCTCGAACCAGGGCTCGACCGCGCGGCTCTCGACGACGTGGTGCGCGACGTCCATGAGGCCCTCGCGGCATCGGCCGTCATCGCCGAGCGTGTCGACAGCCTCGAGTTGAGGCTCGCAACGGCCTAGCGGAGAGTCAACACGCCGGGAGTGAATCCGCCGCGCGCTAACACGTGGTGGTGTTGTCGGTCCAGCCCGTCGGGTCATCGAGGAGCCGCTGTAACCACGACGACGGCCACGCGAGCGCGTCCCACTCGGAATCGCCCGCGTAGACGATCGCGACGACGTTTCCGTCCGCGTCGTACACAGGAGAACCGGAGCTTCCGTGGTCGATCTGTGCGTCGATGAGCCACACGTCTTGACCGGATTCGCTCAGTGAGTCGACCTCCGTCTTGAGGAAGTGACCCTCTGCGACCGTGAGCGCCTCGCCCAACGGGTATCCGACAACCGTCAGCGGAGTGCCGTCGGCGGGGTCGATTTCGGCCATCGTCGCCGACTCGGCGAAGACATTGTCGAGGGTGAGCAGCGCCAAGTCGGGGGTCTTGGCGACGAGCGAGGAATTGACGACGTAGTCGTGGCCGTCGTACGTCGTGACCTCGATGTGGGTGGCACCCGCCGCGACGTGCCTGTTGGTGATCACCTCGTGCGAACTGAGGATCCAGCCCGAGCCGGTGGCCCAGCCATCGCACGTCTCGACTCGGATTCGCACGGCGAGGTGCTTCTCGGTCGAGAATCCGTCCGATGTCGCCCGTGCCGTGGGTGCGGCAGCGGTGACCTGCGGAACGAAATTGGTCTCGAGGTGGCCAGGAGGCGCCGGGATGACACCGCAAGCGGCAACCGCGCCCGCCGTGATCACCGAGCACGCGCCAACGGCGAGCCTCATTTGCCGATCTCCGCCTTGAAGTCGGTGTATTCGGTCGCGAGGCCGTCGCAATACGTCGTGAGATCGCTTTCGACTTGCGCGGTGGTCTGTCCTGGGAAGTACAGGCGCGAATTGGTCAGAACGTTGATCAGTTCCTGACGCCCGTCCGAGCATTCGATCATCGCGCCGACCAGGTTGATCCAGACCGACTCGTGGTCGGTCGCGTTGGCCTCCTCGTTCGCGAGGATCGTGATCCGCGACGTTGCGGTGTCGAGCTGAGATTGCAACGCGGCCGCGTTCGCCTCGGCTGTTTTCCGGGCAGCTGTCTGTTCCGCGACCTGGGTGCCGAGGTCCTGAGAGATGGCCGTGAGGTCGTCGACGCGGTTGCTCCACTGATTCGCCACCACCGCCAAATACGCGCACAGGCCTGCGAGGGACGTGACGATGAGCGATCCCGTTGTCCACCACAACCAGCGCAGGCGCCGCGCGTTGCGCTTGGGTGGTGCGGCGAGGGCGGCTCGGGTCGTCACTGCAGGAGTGTCGATGGCGACGGCGGGCGCGATGCCTGCCGCGGCAGAGTCAAGCGGGCTCGCGCCAGGTGAGGAAAGTAGCGCTGGAACGGGTGGCGCCGGAATGAGTGGCGCCGGAATGAGTAGCGCCGGGACGGGTGGCGCCGGGACGGGTGGCGCCGGGACGGGTGGCGCCGGGACGGGTGGCGCCGGGACGGGTGGCGCCGGGACGGGTGGCGCCGGGACGGGTGATGACGGTATCGGCAATGGCGGTGGTGCCGGCACGTCGGCGGAATCCTCGCTCATGATGCTCCTGTTCCTCGCCTCAGGACACTACCGGAACCGGGGGCCCTCACAACTGGTCGCCATGAGCGATTCATGAACCCTTTACGCGCACAACGCCTTCAGTTTTTGCCGCAGTTGTTGCTTTCGGGGACCAAGAGCTGGTCCTCGGCAATGAGCGTGCGCAGCAAAGAGACGGGCACCATGAACGACTGTTCGGATTCGTTCTTCGCATAGATGACGCCCACCACTTCGCCCTTCTCGTTGAGAACGGGGGAGCCGCTCGAGCCTGGCTCGACCGGCGCGGTGGTGACCATGACGGTGCCTAGCGCCGCCCCGAGCGGGTCCGCAACGCTTCCGAGCACGACGCCGGACACCGTCGTGAGCTTTCCGCCGAGTGGGTAGCCGATGACGGTGATCGCGTCGCCCTCGACGGGGTCCTCTTGAGCGAGCGCCGAGAAGCCGCCAATCGACTGTTCGGTAGTCACGATCGCAAGGTCGGCGACTGCCGTAGCGGAGGCCGCGGTCACGTCGATGGTGCGGCCGTCGTAGGTGGTCACCTGAAGTTCCTTGGTGTCCTGAATCACATGCCTGTTGGTGACGAGTGTGTGGGCGTCCACCGCAAAGCCAGTGCCCGTCTTCAAGGCCTCGCATCCCACATTCCGTACTCGAACCGTCATGCGTTGGGCGGCCGAGAATCCGTCCGAGTCGAGGTTTCCAGGTGGGGAAGCGGATTCCGAAGCAACAACAGGCACATAGTTGGTCGGGAGGGGTCCTGGATCGGCGGGCACGATGCCACACGCCGCGAGAAGTGCGGCCGATGCCCCCAGGGCGAGGACGCGATACGCACCTCTCATGGGGCAAGAATCTTCTGCAGTTCAACGTTTGAGGCCACCGCGTTGTCACATTTGATCTGGAGGCTTGCCTCGAAGTCCGTGATTTCGACCGGGTCATAGTTGGCTGAGTCGTGCAGGTATCCGATGAGCTGCGTCTTTCCTTCGATGCACCGGTCAAGTGCGTTCGAGACGCCCTTCGCGGTCGACAACGCGGTGGTGAGTTCGTCGATTTGCCTCGCGTAGAACTCGACGTTGTCGCCCTGTTGCGCCTTCTCGTCTGCGAGGTCGAGAACCTTTTGTTGAACGGTCTTGAGCTGGCTCGCGATTTGGTCGTTCTCTCCCTGGAGATTGACCACCTGGGTTTGCTCGTCCCCGAGGCGCTTCCCGAGGTCGTAGTTCTGGGTCTTTACGTCCTCGACCTGCTGCTCCCACTTGAGAGACGCGTTTCGCGTCTGAACCAGGAGCCCGATGGCGATCGACAAAAGGATTGCGCCGACCGAGGTGACGGCGATCACGCTGATCCAAAACTTCTGCCTGGATATCGGCGTGCGGTCACGTGCAGCGGCGTCTTCGGTGACGGGCGGGAGGATGGTCGTTTCTTCGTTGGCAGCGACGCGCTGGACCTTGAACGGACCTTCTGGTGGTGTCGTCGTCATCTACTCACTGCTCCGGTGTACTTCTCGCCGGGGCCCTGTCCCGGTGCATCGGGCACCTCGGACGCCTCCCCAAACGCCAACTGTACGCTTCGGAGTCCGTCGCGCAGCGCTCTCGCGTGGGTGTCGCCCAAATCGGGAGCAGCGCCGGTGACCAAGGCTGCCAGTGCGGTAATGAGGATGCGCGCCTCGCTGAGATCCTTGAGGTCCTCGCCCTCGTCGGCGAGGCCACATCGCAGCGCGGCGGCCGACATCAGGTGCACACTTACCGTGGTGATGAGTTCTATTGCGCTCACGTCCGCGATGTCACGCGCGAGGCTCGCGCTGGGGTCCTGGGGCTCGGGGCTGGGCGTTGAGGGCGTCATGGTGCTATTCTCGTACGCTGACCGGTCGTGGAGTTTCCACGGCTCGCAAGTGGAGTCACCTCCCACCCTTTGGACCAGCATATGGACCGGGGTTTTGGTCTGGGCGAACGCATGTCGTTTGCCCGTACCTAGGGTGGCCTCTGCGCGTGATCGGCAGGGGCCTTTTTTGATGCCCTGGCACATTTTCGACAACGAAGGAGCGAATTATCAACGAGCCCCGCATCAACGAACGCATTCGAGTTCCTGAGGTCCGACTGGTGGGCCCCCAGGGCGAGCAAGTAGGCATTGTCAGGATTGAGGATGCGCTGCGGCTTGCTCAGGAGTCCGACCTCGATCTGGTCGAGGTCGCGCCCAATTCGCGTCCCCCCGTTGTCAAGCTCATGGACTACGGCAAGTTCAAGTACGAGGCGGCGGTGAAGGCGCGCGAGGCGCGTCGCAACCAGGCCAACACGGAGATCAAGGAGATGCGTTTCCGTCTCAAGATCGACGAGCACGACTACGAGACCAAGAAGGGCCACGTTGTCCGCTTCCTTAAGGGCGGCGACAAGGTCAAGGTCACCATCATGTTCCGCGGCCGCGAGCAGTCCCGCCCAGAAATGGGTAGGCGGTTGCTCCTCAAGCTCGCCGAGCAGGTGACAGAGTTCGCCATCGTCGAAAACATGCCGAGCCAAGAGGGTCGCAACATGTCGCTCGTCCTCGGACCCGTCAAGAAGAAGGCGGAAGCGAAGGAAGAGCAACGCAAGGCACGCGAAGCCAAGAAGGCTGCGGACGACGCTGCAAGGATCGAGCGCGAGGGTGGAGTTGCTCCAGAAGCATCGGCGCCCGTCAAGAAGCGTCCGGTCAAGGTCGACGAGGTTGCGGCCGACGCGGCTGCCGCCGAAGCGTTCGAGGTTGAGGTCGCCGCGGCCGAAGCGGTGAAGGCCGCAGAGATTGAGGCCGAAGCCGCAGAGGCGAAAGCCGCACAGATCGTCGACGCTGCGGTTGTCGAGACTGCGGTTGATGAGAGTGCGGTTGTTGAGACTGCGCCCCAAGAAGCCCCGGTTGTCGAAGCCGAGGTTGTTGAGGCTGAAGTGGTCGAGGTGGCCGAGGTCACGGAAGCCGCACCAGCCAAGAAGCCGGCCCCCAAGCCGGTTCCGAAGGCCGCACCAAAGCCGGCACCAAAGCCGGCAGGCAAGCCTGCACCAAAGCCGGCGAGCAAGCCGGCCCCCAAGCCGGCAAGCAAGGCTGACACGGAGGCGTAACCGTCTCCGTTCCATAGATGTCCGGGCGCCAGTCCGGGGAAGTGTGTGCCGAGTCGCATGGCTCGGCCAGACGTGAAGTGAAGGAGGGCAACGTGCCCAAGAACAAGACCCATTCGGGTGCCAAGAAGCGTTTCTCGCTGACGGGAACCGGCAAGGTGAAGCACGCTTCGGCAATGAACGTGCACAAGTTCGAAGAGAAGACCTCGTCGCGCAAGCGTCGCGTCTCCATCGACGGCATCCTGCAAAGTGCCGATGCCAAGAAGATCAAGAAGCTACTGGGCAAGTAGCCCTCTAAGACACCAAGGAGTACCCCATGGCACGCGTCAAGCGGGCTGTTAACGCCCACAAGAAGCGCCGTACTACCCTCGAGCGCGCGTCCGGCTACCGTGGCCAGCGCTCACGTCTGTACCGCAAGGCAAAGGAGCAGGTCACTCACTCCCTCGTTTACGCGTACCGCGACCGTCGCGCCCGCAAGGGCGAGTTCCGCAAGCTGTGGATCCAGCGCATCAACGCTGCGGTTCGCGAAAACGGCATGACCTACAACCGCTTCATCCAGGGCATGAACCTGGCTGGAATTGAGGTCGACCGTCGCATGCTTGCCGACATGGCTGTCAACGACGCTCCTGCGTTCAAGCAGATCGTCGAGCTCGCCAAGAAGGCGCTTCCTGCCGACGTCAACGCGCCTGCTGCGAAGTAGCGCCATCGCGATGACAGAACGCCCCGAAGGGCGCCACTCCTCCGCAGTGCTCGCGAATCCGCGAGCTGACCGCGTGAAGCAAGTGGCTGCCCTTGCGGGGCGTTCTGCACGCCGGAGGGCCTCGCAGTTTCTTGTCGAGGGCCCGCAGGCGGTGCGCGAGCTTGTCGCGTTCCGCGCTGGACACGTGCGCGACGTGTACGTCCTTGAGGAGGCTTGGGGGGCTCACGGCCCGCTAAGCGAGATCGCGGATGCCGCGCTCGACGCGGGACTCTTTGTGCACCCCATGACGGCCGAGGTCGCCCACGCGATGTCGCCCGACTGCCAGGGCATCGTCGCTGTGGCAAACACGAGCGCCGTCCAGGCGGCACTTGCACCGGGGAGTCCTCGACTCGTCGCGATCCTCTCTCAGGTGAGGGATCCCGGAAACGCTGGCGCGGCCATTCGAGTGGCCGATGCTGCTGGCGCCGACGCCGTAGTGCTTGCGGGCGACAGCGTGGACCCCACCAATCCCAAGGTGGTTCGCGCTACCGCGGGGAGCCTGTTTCACCTTCCCGTGATCCGGGCGGCGAGCCTTGCCGATGCCGTGGCGCTTGTGCGCGAAGCGGGCCTGGTCGTGTTGGCCGCCGATGTTTCCGGCGCCACGGAATTGGGACGCTTCGGTACTCCGGCTCCCGCCGCGCCGGACGGCAGCGCTCCCAATTTTGCTGTGCCCGGCGACACCGCACCCGGCGACACCGCACCCGGCGACACCGCACCCGGCGACACCGCACCCGGCGACACCGCACCCCGCGACACCGCACCGGACCTCGCCAGCCCGACCGCCTGGGTCTTCGGCAACGAGGCGTGGGGGTTGAGCGCGGAGGAGCTCGCGCTCGCCGATACCGTGGTCCGGATACCGATCTATGGCCACGCGGAGAGCCTCAACGTTGGCACCGCGGCGGCCGTGTGTCTCTATGCCTCGGCGCAAACGCAGCGCCGCTGAGATTTGGTGACCCAGCTGCCCCCAGTTGTGGGGTGTCGGGCCAGTCACAGTTGCTGGATTGTAACGCGCCGTCAACCTATCGTGAAGTCGTGGCAAAGGCCTGGTCGCGCCCCGCTTTCGCGACACCTGCTGCACGGCTGACTGGGGTCACCGTGCTGATTGGCCTGCTCCTTTTGGCGCAGTTTGCGTTGCTGTTCGCCGGAGGGAAGGCCGTTGACGGGGATGCCAACCGCGCCCTTGACGACTCTTTGCAACAGCTGGCTGATGTCTCCGAGCAGCGCGTCGTTGACTTCGCCGAACGCACAGAGCAGGTCATCCGCAACATCAGCAGCGCGTTGTCGCCGACGGTGAACTTCGCACCCGCCTTGATCCAGGTGTTGAATGCGGAGTTGACCGACGCGAGTGAGGTTGACGCCATCGCGGTGACATACCCGAATGGCGAATGCGTGGGACTTGAGCGCTCTAAAGTCCGCGTGGATGGACGGGCCTCTTCTGTGACATCGTGGTCCTCGTCGCACGTGCTGAGCACTCGCCTGACCGAGTACGGGCTCGACATGGTGCAGGTCAAGATTGACGACTCACCCGCCCTGACGTCGCCCACGGCGACCGACCGCTATCGTGAGGCCGTGGCCACCACATCCGTGAAGTGGACTGTCGTGAACGCTGACGGGACGGGCGTTGAGGCGTGGGCATCCGTCGCCAAAAGGGATGCCAATGGCAACGTGTTGGCCGTGGTCTCGGCGAAAATGGCGGTCGAGGATTTGTCTTACCAATTGAATGCCTTGCCTTCAGGGTCTGGTACTCAAGTGGTCTTGCTGTCGGGCGATCGGACGGTCATTACCTCTCCGCGCTATGAAACAGCCGTTGCCCCTGCGTTCTCGGCAGGTGGTCGCAGAGGAAAGGTGGCATCGGGCGCGTCGTATCGTCAAGCGACGCCATATGACGCTGAAAAGGTGAGCCGGAGCGGTCGCTACGTGACGTTGGAGAGGGGCATGGCCAACCGCGGCCCCGATTGGGTGATTCACATTCGCGCCTCCGAGCTGGGTCTCAATAGGGGCTTCGCTCAGTTGAAGGCCACGCTCAACGTGGTGCTCGGCGGTCTCGTGGTGTTGACGGTCGCCCTCGTGTACCTCCTGTACATGCTTCGCGAGCCCATCGTCGCCCTGCGCGATGGTGCGGGTCGAGATCCGCTCACTGGCCTTCACAACCGCAGGTACGCCGACGCGACGGCAAAGCGGATGGTGAGGGCGGCGCATCGTGCCGAATCCAAAGTGGTGATCGCCATGTTCGATCTTGATAATTTCAAGTTGCTCAACGACGAACTCGGCCACAGTGCGGGGGACCGGGCGCTCGAGGACCTGAGCAGGACGCTCTCGAGCGAGACTCGCGGCGGCGACCTCGCGGTTCGGTGGGGAGGCGATGAGTTTCTCCTCGTCATGACGCTTCCCATGCGCGACAACGCGGGCGTCGTCGTGGAAAGGATCAGGGTGCGCATGGCTCGGTCGTTGGCGGCGCAGTTCCCAGACGTTCCCGCTTTGGGAATTACGGCGGGCTTCGCGGTGAGCAACGCGGCCGACGATGACGTGGCGGCGATCATCGCTTTTGCGGACAGTTCGCTGGTCGAAGGCAAGATGATGGAGAAGGGACGAAGCTACGGCGCCTCGTCTGACCTGCAGCCCGTGTGAGGAGAGGTGGGCCCCGCACTGGTAACCTCGTCGCCGTGATTGATTCCGCGAGCAACCTCATCCAACTGGACCTCACCGGCGCCAAGGGCAAGGTCGAGGTGTCAGGGGGACTGGGCATCATCGCCAGAGTTCTGGTCAATGGCGAGAGGGCGCGCCCGCAGCGCGGCGGATGGTCCATTCCGCTCAAGAACGGCGGCGAGAAGAAGCTCATGGTGAAGGGCTTCCTGCCAGGGTTCCAGCGTTTCACCTGGGACGGCGAGACGGTTCTGCAACTTGGCGCACACGTGGGCACGGCCGAGAAGGTCGTCATGTTCACCCCGTTCCTGTTGATGCTGGCGTGGGTGTTCCTCGCACCCGTTTCGCTCGTGCTGTTCATGATGAGCATCCCCGTGGTGAAGAACCCGCTCATGCCGCGCGCTCTGCGCATGGCGCTGCCGATCATCAATACCGTGGCGGGGGCCGTCGCTTGGTGGGCTCTCGCGACCCTGGTCGGCCCCAGGACCGCATAGCGGCGGTAGCAAGATCGTTAGGCTCAGCGCATGACGACGCCCTCGCCTTACGACACGCCTGGAACGCGCAACTGGTTGCGGCGCGGCGCGGCTGTCCCATCGGGGCGCGTTGCTCCTCGGATGCCAGCCGCTGCCGTTGCGCCGAAGGCGTCCGTTGTTGTTTTGGGGCGCGCCGCTGTTCGGGGCCCTGCCGCTGTTCAGAACCCCGCGCTGGCGTCGATGTGGCTTCCGCTCGAGGGCGCTGCCGGATCTAAGGTCGCGATCTATAACCTCGACAAGAGCAGGCCGGATCTCTACATCGACGGGGTGCGCGTCAAGCGCGAAAGCAACGGAGACTTCACGATCCCGATGGCGCAGGGTCGCCCACAGAAGCTCCAGGCAAGGGCCGCCATCCCCGGTTACCCGACGATCAAGTTCCAGGGGAAGACGCTCTACAAGTCTCCCAAGCCGCCAATGATGTACGCGTTGGCTTATGTTGCGGTGGTCGTCGGCGCACTGATCTTTGTCGGCGCTTTTGGCGGGTTCGCGCTCGTAGGAGTGGCCGCGATGGGGGCAGGCTACGCGTCCTCGGGCTGGATCCTGAAGGCGAAGGGCAACGTGACTGTGCTGCTGGGGCTCCTCATCGCAGGAGTCACTTTGCTAGCGGTGGGCATCGCCCACATGGCGGGGTCCGGTTTGCCTCGCTTCTAGGGCGTGAGCCGGTATGCTGTCTTCGTGACCACGGCCCGCTTCTTTAACTAGGCCCGGCGAGGACCGCCGGGCCTGATCCCGCGCCGCCGCCGCCCTGTGCGAGCCTTGGCCGGTCCCCGCCGTATTCGGCGAGGGCAGTGAGCCCCGGACTCCCAGCGCTGGAAATTCAACGCCGCGCCGCCGATAGACTTCTGGCCGAGCCTTCAACCCATTCGAGGGGTTTTTCATGTCTGATCTTTCTCCGCTCGACGCCGCCGGCATCGATGCGGCCGTCACTGCGGCAGTTGCCGCGTTCGACGCCGCCACCACGCTTGACGAGCTCAAGGAGGCGCGCCTTGCCCACACGGGCGACAAGGCCACGCTGACGCTCGCCAATAGGGGCATCGGCGCGCTTGCCGGCCCCGACAAGGCCACCGCAGGCCAACTGCTGGGCAAGGCGAGGGCCGCCATT
>JBBRWX010000010.1:0-57124 GCA_038248935.1 Actinomycetales bacterium | reverse complement strand
CGCGGCAATTAAGCTTCGGCCTCCGCGAATGCCTCCACCAAACTTGGTGACGTTTTTTTTGGTCTTATTTAAGGCGGCGACTTCGTTTCGCTGTTTAAGGGCCGCGCCATTGGCGCGGCCCTTCTCGTGCGACTCGAGGTCGCGGCGTTCTATCCGACCTACTACTCGGTCCGCTTCTTGGCTGCAGGCTTGCGCGGAGCGCGAGGCTTCTTGGCCGCGGCGGGTGCGGGTGCGTCGTCGGGCGTTCCGCCCTCGTCCTCCCACACGTCTTCGGCATCGTCCAGGGCGTCGGCAAGGCCGATGGCGGCACGATGACGCGCGGCCTCGACATTTGCCTTGAGGCGCTCCGCTTCGGTCGCGGCCGTTGCCTTGGCCTTCTCCACGACGGGCGCGGCAACTTCCTTTGCGCGCTCGACAACGGGGGTGGCGGCATCCTTGGCCCTGGTGGCAGCGGAGGACGCGGCGACGACGGCCTTGTCAACATAGGGACCGGCTTGCGCCTTGGCCTTGTCGACGTACGGGGTCGCCTGCTCCTTCGCCTTGTCGACAGCCTTATCCACGTACGGACCAGCCTGCTCTGCGAGCTTCTTGGCCTCCGCCACCGTGGCATCCTTGGCCTTCGTGTACGTGGGGCCCGCTTGCTCGGCAACAACGCTCGCCGCAGAGGTCACTGCCTCGGCGGCACGCTTTGCGGCGGCGGCGGTCGCATCTGCGGCCTTATTCACGTCGCGACGTAGTCGCGCCGTGAAGTCGTCTTCACCCTCGAACTCCCATTCGTCATCGTCGCCCGCCCACTCGTCCTTGCCAGGGTCGCGCTTCGCCCAGATGACGAGCGCGGCGCCCGCGGCGCCCGCAAGCAGCACAGGGACCAGAATCTTCGCCCACGGGGAGCCTCCCTTGCGAGAAGCCTGGTGGGAGTCCTCTTCCGCGGCCCGATCAAACGCAGAAAGCACGGCGGGGATCGCCGCGCCGACGATGGCGCCTTGAGCGACCTCGACCCAGTGTTCGGTCTTGTTGGTGGCCTTCTTGACGTAGGGCCTGGCCTTCTTGGCGGCGGTCTGCACGGCCTGTTCGGCGCGGGGCGTCGCCCACTCCTTGGCTTCAGACCACGTGCTCTCGACACGGGGCGTCGCCCACTCCTTGGCTTCGGACCACGTGCTCTCGACACGCGGAGCAGCCCATTGCTTGGCGTGCTTCACGCGGGGCTCGGCCCATTCTCTTGCGGTACGCGCGGCCTTGCCCGCGGCATCGGCGGCACGTTCGGCGGCGTCGCGCGCCGCCTCGGCGGCGTCTATCGCTTGCTTGCGGTACTTCTCTGCATCCGTGCCGTCCCAGCGTCGCTGCATCGAAAGCCTCCCAAATAGTGGTTCTCACTCCATCCTGCCACTTGCCCAGGCCCAATGCGAGGCGCAGGTCCCTCCTGCGCCAACGGCGAACACGGCGTGAAGGGCCAGTGGGGCCCCCGCGAGACATGCCACAATGGCCGCATGATCGCTACAGTGCAGACCACAGCGGGAGATATCCGCATCGAGCTTTACCCGAACCACGCGCCCGCCACCGTGGCCAACTTCACGGGCCTGGCCACCGGCGCCAAGGAGTGGAAGGACCCGATGACGGGCCAGCCCAGCTCCGAGCCCTTCTATGACGGACTGGTGTTCCACCGCGTCATCGAGGGCTTCATGATCCAGGGCGGTTGCCCGGTCGGCACCGGAACCGGTGGCCCCGGCTATACCTTTGACGACGAGATCACTGCCGAGCTTCGCTTCGACGGCGCGTACATCCTGGCCATGGCCAACGCCGGCAAGCGACTCAACCCCATCACGGGCAAGCAGGGCGGCACCAACGGCTCGCAGTTCTTCATCACCTTGGGCGCCACGCCGCACCTCAACGGCGCGCACACCATCTTCGGCAAGGTCGTTGACGACGAGTCGAAAGCCGTTGTCGACAAGATCGGGGCCACGCCCGTTGGCCGCGGCGACCGTCCCGTCGAAGACGTGATGATCACCGGCGTCACGATCGAGGACTAGTCAAGAGTGACTGAAGCGACGCAGGGGGCGCCGGAGCAAGCTCCCCCTGTGTGCCCGCGCCACCCCGACAGGGTGAGTTACGTGCGTTGCCAGCGGTGCAACCGGCCCACGTGCCCACAGTGCCAGGTCGCCGCGCCCGTGGGAGTGCTGTGCGTCGATTGTGTGCGCGAGGCGGAACGGTCCGCAGGCGGGGCAAGGGCGCGCGCGGCCGCCGCGGCGCAGTCCGGAGCCGGTCGGGTCACGATGGTGCTCATCGCCATGAACGTCGCGTTCTACCTGTATGGCAGCGCAACCGGAATGATCTCGTGGCAACAACAATTCGGGCTCGTGCCTGGATACGGCCTGCAAGAGCCGTGGCGGTGGGTGACCTCGGGCTTCGTGCACGTGGGCCTACTCCACATCGGCCTCAACATGCTCATGCTCTATCAGTTCGGTCGCCAGCTCGAGGCCGTGCTCGGCTGGAAGCGCTTTGTGACCCTCTATGGCGTCTCACTGTTGGGCGGCTCGCTCGCGATCGTCCTCCTCGCTCCGGGCAACAGCCTGCACGTGGGTGCATCGGGCGCGATCTTCGGCTTGTTCGCCGCATACGGAGTGCTGCTCTACAGCCGGAAACTCCCGTGGCAAAGCCTCGCGGCGTCGGCCGGAATCTGGCTAGTCGCGGGATTCATCATCCCTGGTATTTCGTGGCAAGGGCACGTGGGCGGTGCGATCGCGGGAGCGGCGACAATGGCGGTCGTTCTCGCGATCGACAAGGCGAAGCAGCGCTCGTAGTTTTGCCCTGGCAAGTCTTCCCTTGTCCTATCGGCCGGCCCCTCCCACCTGTGAGGGAAATGACACCGATGTAGTTATCCACCCCTGTGGAAAGATCTGGGGAGAACTACACGGGTGTAACTCGGCCTACTTCCAGCGAGTGGCAAGCCCCATGGCGACCAACAGCATCGTGAAGCCAATCCCGATGTTCCAGTGCGCGATGTCGAGGGGGTACCGCTGCCCGCTCACGTAGTAAACGACGATCCACAGCGGACCAAGCACCAAGAACGTGCTCATCACGGGCACAAGCCACTTGGGGTTGTCGCCCTTTGGCTTTGTTACGCTCCGCGGCACCTTGTAGGTGTCGGTCTTCCGCTTCTTTGAGACGGCCACTGTGCCCTCCTGGACTCCACACGGCACGGCCACCAAGCGGCCGGGCAATGTCCCTAGCGTAGCGGCAGGCGCTCGATGCGAGAACGCAGCAGTGACGAGCGCCCAGAAGTCACGTAATCTGTGGTCCTATGGCCGTCGAATCCGTCCCCAGCATCGACGTCGCGAAGCCCGCGAGGTCCACGCCTCGGAGTCGCCGCGCGCTGGACGCAAGCCTTGGCTTGGTGGGTGAGATCCTCATCACGGCGGGCGTGGTGCTGGGCCTCTACGTTGTCTGGCAGCTCTTCTACACCGATGTGCTTTCTGGCCGCACCCAATCTGATGCGCTCGACAAGATCGGTTGGGCCGAACCGGTGCGAGTGCCCGAGGTGACGGGCGGCGGCACCGCGGCCACTGGCGCGGCTGCGCCCGGCGTCGAGGTTGCGGTCATCCCCGAAGACCTCAAGGTCTACTCCGCCGACGGGGCGCCGGTGCTCGCCGCGCCTTCGGAAGCAACCACCTTCGCCACCTTGCACGTTCCCCGTTGGGGCTATGACTACGTCAAGCCCGTCTCGGAAGGAACGGACCGCGGCAGGGTGCTCGACAAGTTGGGCATCGGCCACTACACGGGCACGGCGATGCCGGGAGCGGTGGGCAACTTCGCGATCGCAGGCCACCGCACCACGTACGGCAAACCGTTTACCGACATCGACACCCTCCAGACGGGGGATGCCCTTGTGGTTCAGACGGAATCGGCGTGGTACGTCTACACCGTGACCGGCTCCACGATCGTGACCCCCGATTACATGGCCGCGATTGCGCCCGTGCCCGGCAAGCTTGGAGAGGCGCCCACGGTCGCGTCGATCACGCTGACGTCTTGCCACCCCAGGTTCTCCGCCGCGAAGCGCTACATCGTCTGGGGAGAATTGAAGTATTGGGCGCCGACGGGCAAAGGGTACCCGAGCGAACTCTTGGTGCAGCCATGATCTACCCCTGGATTTGGCGCCACCTTCCAGGGCCGCGCTGGGCGCGCGCCATCATGGTGACGTTGCTTGTGGCAATTGTGGTGCTGTCGCTCTTCGAATGGGTGTTCCCGTGGGTGTCGTCCCAGTTGCCGTACCAAGATCAGACGGTGGGCGGGCAATGACGAACATTCTCGTGATCGACAACTATGACTCTTTCGTCTACACGATCGTGGGCTACTTGCGTCAGATGGGCGCCCTCACCACCGTGGTACGCAACGACGCCGTCGACCTCACGGTGATACCGCGATACGACGGGGTCCTGGTTTCACCAGGGCCTGGTACACCGGCCGATGCCGGCGCGTCGATGGACGTCATCAGGGCTTGCGCCGCCGCGGGAGTTCCGATGCTTGGGGTCTGTCTGGGTCACCAGGCGCTCGCCGAGGTGTTCGGCGCCGTCGTGTCGCATGCGCCCGAGCTCATGCACGGCAAGACCTCGCTCGTGTTGCATAACGGAGGCTCGGTTCTCGTCGGATTGCCGTCGCCCTTCACAGCGACGCGCTATCACTCGCTCACGGTGGAACCGCAGACCGTCCCCGACACCCTCGAGGTCACCTGCACCACGGCTAACGGGATCATCATGGGCTTGCGTCACAAGGTGCTCCCGCTCACGGGAGTGCAATTCCACCCCGAGTCGGTGCTGACCGAGGGCGGACACCGCCTTTTGGCCAACTGGCTCGAGGAGTGCGGGATGCCAGACGCCGAGACCCGGTCAGCGGGCCTGAGCCCGCTCGTGCGCAAATAGCTCGCTCGCACGCAACCCGCACTCTCGCCGCCCCAGTAGTGGGTCATGAGGTACCCGCCTGTGCGTTGGCTGGCCCGCAGTGGGTCACCAGGTACCCGCCCGCTCGCAAGTGGAGAGCGCGTCGCTTCGCTCGCCCAGACGTCGGCGCGGGTCCGTGCGCCGCGCGGTGCCGCGGGCGTGGGTACCTCTTGACCCACTGGGTGCGAGCAAGAGGCCAAACCGGGTACGTCATGACCCACTTCCGGTGGGGGCGCTTAGAGCCAGCCCTTGGCGCTCACGATCAGCAGCATGGTCACCAGGAAGCCCACCGGCTGATTGAGCCACAGAAACGTGCGCCAACCGCGGTTCGCGTCCTCGCAGTTGTCGTCGGTGAGCCCTAAGAAGCGCGCGACCGATGCCGCGTAGGTCAGCGGAAGCGCGGCGGCGAGAATGCCTGGCCAGGGCAGCACCAGCAGCAGTGCACTTGCGGACACGTACATCGCCAAGGCGAACCACGTGGTCACGCGCGCGCCCATGACGGTGCCGATCGAGGCGATGCCGCCCTCGCGATCTGCGCGCACGTCTTGGACAGCGCCAAACGCGTGGCTCGCCATCCCCCATGCCAGGAACGCCACCCAGATGGGCCAGATGCCGCGCGCTGTGAGACTGGCACCGGTGAGCACGAGCGCGTATACGAGTGGCCCAGCGAAGTGGACGGCCGAAGTGAACGAGTCGAGGAATGGCCGCTCCTTGAAGCGCAGGACTGGCGCTGAGTACGCGACTACCGCGAAGACCACCACCGTGAGCACGATCGCCGATGCCGGGCTGCCCTTGACCACGAGCCATGCCATCATCGGTGCGACGGTCAGGGCGGACGCCGCGATGATCCCGCGGTGCACCTTGAGCGCCCGCTGCCTGTCTCGGACCACGTCGCCCTCGATGCCGCCCTTGCGCGGGTTGAGCAGGTCGGACTCGTAGTCGAACACGTCGTTCACGCCGTACATCAACAGGTTGTAGGGGACCAAGAAGAACAGGGTGCCGACGATGAGCAGCGCATCGACGTGGCGCTCGATCATGATGTAGCCCGCAGCAAAGGGGAACGCGGTGTTGATCCAGCTCACGGGCCTAGAGGCCTTGACGATGCTCGCGATCATTCGATCCCTCCCTTGCCTTCACGGCGGCCAAGCAACGTCCACACGGTCGGCACGAGCAGGATAGCGCCGAGCGCGTAGGCGAAGTCCTCGATAGGCGCGATCGGCACAAGCAGCCCGGCGATCTTCGCCTCGTCATAGGCGACGATGTCGAGGCCGACGATGACGTTGTCGAACACCGCGGTCAGGACCACAAGCGCGACGGTAGTGAGGACGAGCGGCCGGAGGGGCAGGCGCCGCACCGTCGGCACACATACCAGGGCCATAGCGGCGAGGACGGCAACGGACAGGATGACGTACGTCATGCGGAGGCACCCCCGGTCCGCACCCCAAGGCGCCTCGACAGAGCCAGCCACAACAGCAGCGTTTGGTAGACCAGCAAGGTGAGGAAGAACAACTCCTCAAGCGGAACCTCGGGCGCCACTTGAAGTCCTGTGAGGTACCGCGATTCGCCGCGGAAGAAGATTCCAAGCCCCACCCCAGCGAGATCCCACACGAGGAACACGGCGACGCCGATGCCGACGGTCGCGAGCGTCCTGCGCGCATCGGCGAACAAGGCGACGCTGTAGCGCCAGTCCAAGAAGCCGAGGCCCGCCAGGCTCACGAGCAGCGCGATCAGATACGCGCCTCCCGGGTACACCGAACTCACTCGCGCCTCTCGCGGCTCACGCGGTGCCTTCGCCCGCTCACTTGCGCGCCTCGCCTCGGGCGATCCTGCCGAGCACGTCGCGGCGCGTTGACCGCGCGAGGAATCCGCGCGGAGCGGGTGTCGGAAGCGGCGAAACCGTCTTGGCGCCGAGCAGGCGTTTGGCGACCAGTTCCGCCGAGATCAGGCAGATCGGCATGCCGATGCCAGGAACTGTCGACGACCCGACGTACATCAGGTTGGGAACGACGGGAGAGGCGTTCCCTGGCCTGAACATGGCCGACTGGCGCACGGTGTGCTCCAGTCCAAGCGCGGAGCCGCGCCAGGTCGACAGTTCCGTGGCAAAGTCGTGAGGCGCGGTCACGCTGTACATCGTGGTGCGCTCGCGCAGGTCGGGAATCGAGGCCCACGCGGCCACCTGGTCCAGGTACCGCCACGCGTACTCCTCGAGCAGGGCCTTGCTCTCCGGCGTGGCCCCGAGCGAGGCATCTGCGGGGAAAGGCACGAGCATGTATAGGTTTTCGTGGCCGACGGGCGCCGACGCCGGATCGTTGGGTGTCACGCGCGAGACGTACACCGACGCAGGGAAGGGCGGCTCGAGCTCGCCCTTGCCCACGATCTTGTTGAAGTTCGCCTCCCAATCGCGTGAGAAGAACAGGGTGTGGTGAGCGAGTTCTGGAAGTTCTCCGCGCACCCCCGCGAAGACCAGTAATGCGCTGACTCCCGGCGAGCGGTGCTTCCAACGCTTCTCGGGCTGCCACTGGTGCGGCGCGTCAAGCAGTTCCGTCTCGGTGTGATGCATGTCGGCACCTGACACGACCGCGTCCGCAGCGAGCAACTCGCCGGAGGCGAGCTCAACACCCGAGGCAAGACCGTCGTCCCCGACCACGATGCGGGCCACATTGGTCGACGTGCGAATCTCGACGCCCTCGGCAACAGCGACGCGCTCCAAAGCGCGAATCACCTCGTACATGCCTCCGCGCGGGTACCGCACGCCATCGGTGAGATCCAGGTGGCTCATGAGGGAGAACAGGCTGGGCGCGCGCTTGGGTGAGCTGCCAAGGAACACGGCGTGGAAGCCAAGGACCTTGCGCAAGCGTTCGTCGCGCACCCGCCCTGCCACCTTGGAACCCAGGCTTCGGGTAAGCAGCGAAGCCAGCATCGGGAGCCTGCGGATCACGCGCGCGTTCGCTACCTTGTCGGGCCGCTCAAACGTCGTGTACAAGAAGCGGTCAAGGGCGAGATCGTAAAGCTCTTTGGACTCGGCGGCGTACGCGCGCATCGCGTCGCCGTCGCCGGGCGACATCCGGTTGAAGAGCGCGTAGTTGGCATCTGGGTCCGCGACCACGTCGAGCGCCTCTGCTGGACCCGAGGCATCGTCACCCTCGAAAAACACGCGGTACCTCGGGTCGAGGTCGATGAGATCGAGTTGATCTTCGGCGGATGTGCCCATGAGGGCGAAGAACTGATCGAAGGCCTCGCGCATCAAGTACCACGAGGGACCCGTGTCCCAGCGGTACCCGTCGATCTCGAGAAGGCTCGCCCTACCCCCGACGAGCGCGTGGCGCTCCAGCAGGGTCACCGTGGCGCCGCCCCTGGCTAGGAGCGCGGCCGCCGCTAGCCCGCCGACTCCAGCGCCGATGACGACGATGCGGGGGCCGGTTTTGTCTGAGTGTTGTGTGGAATGGGCCGTCATGCGGACCTCCTCGCGGCGATCGGCCACGGGCACGCGTTGCGCGCGGCGAGTGCGGCCTTGACGGGGTTGGACACGCGTACACGCTCGGAACACAGGCGGCTCGCGGGCGTGCGTTCGATGCGCCGCAACAGCCGCGAGTAGATATCGATCGTGGTGGCGACGGCGATGCGCGCTCGCCGTGGCAAAGCGGGCAGACACAGTTCCGCCGCCCTGATGTCCGACCTGCAATCGTCGACCAGGCTTGCAAGCGTCGCGTCGGTGAGGCTGGTGGCCGTGACCCCTGGGAAGTACGAGCGCCCGAGGGACTCGAAGTCGGTCGCGAGGTCGCGCAAGAAGTTGATCTTTTGATAGGCGGCGCCCAGGCGCCTGGCGCCCTCGCGCACGTCGGGCGACGCGTGACCGGGCCCGTCGGCGGTGGCCACGAAGGCCGCGAGGCACATCTCGCCGATCACCTCGGCCGAGCCGTACACGTAACGGTCGAAGCTGGCGGGGGTGTGCTCGGTGGTCTCGAGGTCCATGCGCATCGACGCGAAGAACGGAGCCGTCATGTCCTTGGTGAGGCCCACCTCGCGCGCGGTCAGGCCAAACGCGTGCGCCACGAGGTTGGTGCCAAATCCGCCATCCATGCACGCGTGGACGTCTCGCTCAAAGCCGTCGAGGAGTTCCCTGGAGTCGGGGCCCCGATACGTGTCGACGATCTCGTCGGCCACCCGCACCATCGCGTAGATCGAGGTGATGTGCCTACACGTGGTCTTGTCGAGCAGCCGCGCGCCAGCTCCGAAGGAGGTCGAATAGCCGCGAATCACTTGAGCGGATGCCCTGCACGCCGTCTTGTCGTAGAGCGCGAGCGACGTCTCATTGTCGTGCTGAGCGCGTCGGTGCACCCGGCCCGCCCACGTATTCACGAGGTTCGCTCCTCCAGGGAGTCGATCAGTTCGTTGAGGTAGCCAGACAACGGAGCAGGTATCCGCTCCATTGCGATCCTACGCGCCGATCGCGCGTGTTGGCGGGCTACCTTGAGCGCCCTGCTCCTCGCGCCCGACTCCACCAAGACGGCGCGCACGCGGTCTGCCCCGTCCTCGTCCAGATCGGGATTGCCGACGGACGCCCTGAGGATGGCCTGGCCCTCATCGTTCGCTTGGTGAAAGCCCAAGCGAAGAAGTTCGGTTCGCTTGCCTGCGCGCAGGTCGGAAAGCACCGACTTGCCCGTCACCTCAGGGTCGCCGAACACGCCTAGGTCGTCGTCGATGAGCTGGAAGGAGAGTCCGAGCGAGGCACCCAGTCGCTCGAGGTGGGTGACCATCGTGGGGTCAGCGCCTGCGAGTTGAGCCCCCGCGCGAAGCGGCACGACGCACGAATAGGTCGCGGTCTTGAGCTCCGCGACAAGCAGCGAGTTGGCGTCGGCCGGGTCGATGAGGTCGCCGTACATGTCGAGTAGCTCACCCGCGATGGTGGTGCGAATGGCGCGCGTGATGAGGTCGAGGCACGCAAGGCGATGGTGCGCGGGGAGCGGAGCTCGCGAGATGAGGTCATAGGCCGCCGCGATGGCCAGGTCGCCGCCCAGAAGCGCCGCGGCAAGGACGTGGTCGTCCACCCGGGGCTGGCTGAGGATCGAGCCGCGAAGCTCCGCCCTTCGCGTCCCTGCGACGTTCGGCTTTCCGCGGCGCACCTCGTCATGGTCGAGCACGTCGTCGTGGACAAGCATCGCGATGTGGAGCATCTCCATCGCCGCGGCGACGGGAAGGATCGCGTTCTCGTCCTCGCCGCCCAGGCCCGCGTAGGCAGCGAGCGTGAGAGACGGGCGCAGGTTCTTGCCGCCGCCGAATTGGTTGCCGAGCGTCTGCCACAGGTTTCGGTAATCCGAGCCTGCAGAAGGCAACTCCGAGCCCGCCGCCATGAGGTAGTCGTCGAGAGTGCACTGGACGGCTCCGAGCCGCGCGGCCACGTAGGCGCGCAGGTCGGGTGCGGTGAGCAGTTGCGTCATGGTTCCTGGTAAGACACCGTGGAGGCGCGCATCATTCCCGAATCACGGAAAATTCTGCGGCGAGTGCAGCGACTTGAGGGTACGGAATGCGCCACTTCAGCGCCGGACACGGCGAAAAGCGGTACAAAATGCGCCACCGGATGGGGAGCGGCTGAGCTCCTAGCGTTGTTGGCCATTCGGGGCGACCGTCACTACGGGGTAATGACGGGCGGAGGACTTGCGGGTAATCCATTGGACACCGTGATCGTGACCTTGGTGCCCGGAGCGACGTTGGTGCCAGGGGCGACGTCTTGAGAGATGACGGTGTTAGCGGGCACTGTGGGCGATGACAGCTGCGCCGTCGTCACGTTGAGTCCCGCCCCTTGGAGGATCGACGTGGCTTCAATCTGTGACTTGCCGACGACATCGGGAACGGGGACGGTCGAAATCGCCTTGGCGACCAGAATGGTCACCGTCGAGTTTTGAGGCACCAGGCCTGGCTTGGGGGTCATGTCATACACCGTGTTGGGATCTGCCTGGTCCGTCTCGACATCCTGCGCATCCACGACGAGGCCCAACTTGATGAGGATTTGTTGCGCCTCGGTGCTCGAGAGTTTGCGCAGTTCGGGCAAGTCGACCTGGCCGTCCGAAACGTAGAGGGTCACCGAGGAGTCGCGGGCGACGCTTGTCAAGGCCGCGGGGTCCGTCTTGGTGGCGCGATCGGCGACGATTTCCGGATCGTGATCGACCTCGACCGTTGAGATCTTCAGGCCCGCGGACTCTATGGCCTTGACTGCGTCCGCTTGAGCAAGCCCCCTGACGTCGGGAACGTCGACCATGTCGGCTCCAGTGGATACCCAGACGGTCACCGTCGACTTCGCCGCCACCTTCTCATTCGCTGCCGGATCGGTGCGCGTGACGCGGCCAGCTTCGATTGTGTCGGAGGGCTCTTCCTTGATGTCGGCGACGAGATCGAGCTTGGCGAGCGCCGCCTCGGCATCTGCCTGCAGGCGATTCTCGAGGATCGGAACGGTCACTGTCGCTGGCGCGGGCGTGTCGTTGCCCGAGTTCTTGTTCGCGAGCGAGAACAGGCCCATCACGAGCACGATGAGAGCGATGACGGCGGCCACCGCGATGGCGACCTGGACCATGAGGCGCCTGTGATGCGGGTCGTCCTCGACGAGGTATTCCTCGGCGATCACGGTGCCAGACGCCGGGGAGGGAGCCCTGGGCGGCATCGACGAGTCGCCCATCACGGAACCCCAGGGGCCAGCAGTCGCTGCGGGCATGATCGCCGTCGCACCGGTGCCAGGGCCGCCTTGGGCCCCGAGGCCGCCAGCGGCGGGCATGATCGCCGTCGCACCTGTCCCAGGGCCGCCGTCGGGCGTGAATCCGGGCGCGTACGGCGAGCCGTTGCCTGCTCCGGCGTTCGCGTCGTGCCCCATGGCCCCGGCGGCGGCGGCGGCGACGCCCAGAGCGCCAGCGCCAACAGCGCCCGCGCCGACCACGTGCGTACCGGTCACCGCACCAGGAGTCACGCCCATCGCGCGCTGCAGGTCGGCGGTGAACTCCTGCGCCGTGGAGTACCGCATGTTGCGGTCCTTCTGGAGCGACTTCGCCACGACGGCGTCGAGCTCGGGCGGGACGTCAGACGCGAACTGCGAGGGACGCGGCGCAGGCTCGCGCACGTGCTGGTAGGCGACGGACACCGGAGAGTCCCCCATGAAGGGGGGCCGGCCGGTGAGGAGCTCAAACAGCAGGCAGCCTGTCGAATACAGGTCGGAACGGGCGTCGACGTTCTCGCCGCGAGCCTGCTCGGGTGACAAGTACTGAGCGGTGCCGACGACGGCTTGCGTCTGCGTCATCGTCTGGCCCACGTCTGCCAAGGCGCGGGCGATGCCAAAGTCCATGACCTTGACCGCGCCGGTGGGAGTGAGCATCACGTTGGCGGGCTTGATGTCGCGGTGAACGAGTCCCGCGTGGTGCGCGTAGTCGAGCCCCGCGAGCACGCCCTCGGTGATCTCGACGGCTTCCTCGATGGGAGCGGCGACGTCGCCCTTCAGGATGTCGCGAACTGTGTGGCCCTCGACGTACTCCATGACGATGAACGGCACGGCTTGGAGGATGCCCTGGTCGTTCCGGAACTGATCCTCGCCTGTGTCATACACGGCGACGATGGAGGGGTGATTGAGCCCAGCGGCGGCTTGGGCCTCACGGCGAAAACGGGTCTGGAACGACGGGTCGCGCGCCAGGTCGGCGCGCAGGATCTTGATGGCAACGCTACGGCCGAGGCGCGTGTCGTAGCCGATATGGACTTCCGCCATACCGCCGCGACCAATCAGGTCGCCGACCTCGTATCGACCCGCGAGGATCCTTGGTTCGTCGTTCATTGTGTTCCTTGCCTATCAGGCACAAGCGCCGTTCTTGGGTTCATTGTGGCATTTTCGCTAGACATGTCGCCTCGGTGGCGCGTCTGGACGGGGTCTATAGCGTGTGGGAGCGATCGAAGGAGGCATTGGTCGTTGGGGTGCGTGGCCCGATCGCTTGGGCCGAATACCCTCGGGCGCGCCCTTTTCTCGTATCGCGCGCTCGACCTTGGTGGGTAGGCGCATCTCGGTGAGGATGCGTTCAAGTTCGGCCGCGGTCCCAGGGCGCCTTCGAGGGTTCTTCTCGAGCAGGTCCATGATGAGCGCCGCCAGGGGAGGGGAAACACTTGACGGCAGTGCGGGAACGGCCTCGTTGACCTGCGCAATCGCGATGTCGACGGGCGACGACGCGGTGAAGGGGCGTCTGCCGACGACGGCCTCATAGGCGATGATCCCCAGCGCATACAGGTCCGATGCGGGGGTTGCCGGCTTCCCCAGCGCGAGCTCAGGCGCCAGGTATTGGGCGGTTCCCATGACCATTCCTGTTGCGGTGAGCGCCGTCTGGTCCTTGCTTCGCGAGACGCCAAAGTCCGTGATCTTGACGTGGTCCTCGCCCTCGATCAGCAGATTCCCTGGCTTCACGTCGCGGTGCATCACGTGAGCTTCGTGAGCCGCTTGCAGGCCTCTACAGGTTCCGATCATGATGCGGACGAGTCGGTTCTCGTCGACGGTGATCTCGCGTTCAAGGACCGTAGACAGCGGTTCTCCCTCGACCAGTTCCATGACCAAATAGGCCGTGCCGGCCTGATCCCCATAGTCGTATACCTGGGCGATGTTCGGGTGCATCAGTCCCGCAGCGTTGCGCGCCTCATTGTTGAACCGCTTGAGGAACGTCTCGTTGTTCTGGGCCTCTTCCTTGAGCACCTTGACGGCCACGGGCCTATCCAGTTCGCTGTCGATGCCGCGCCACACCTCGCCCATGCCGCCCACGGCGAGCAGGGAGCGCAACACGTAGCGGCCCCCAAGCGTGGTCCCCCCCTGTAGCTGCATTAGTTGCCCCCTGCGGCGTTCGCTAGGGCCGCCTCGATGACGGCCTTGGCAATCGGGGCGGCGACCTTGCCTCCGGTTGCTTCGTTCCCGATGTCTCCGCCGTTCTCCACCAACACCGCCACCGCGACCGTGGGGTTCTCTGCGGGGGCAAACGCGACGAACCAGGTGTGCGGGGGGGTGTCGAGGCCCGTCTCGGCGGTGCCCGTCTTCCCAGCGACGGAGATCCCATCGATCTGAGCCGAGGTGCCGGTGCCCTGGTTGACGACGGCCTGCATCATGACCGTGAGCGCCGCGGCGGTGTCGGGGCTCATCGGCGTCGACAGCCTCTCGGCCTTTGTCTGCTCGATCACGCGGAAGTCGGGGTCGCGCACCTTGTCAACGAGGTAGGGCTTCATCAGCTCGCCCTTGTTGGCGATCGCGGATGCCACCATCGCCATTTGCAACGGCGTCGCCCTGACGTCGAACTGGCCGATCGCCGACTGCGCGACTTGGGGCGCGTCGGGCGAGTCTGGCAGGCGCGAGGGAGTCACCTTGAGCGGAATATCCAGTCCGGAGCCCCACCCAAAGTTGGCGGCCATACTCTCCACCGCCGGCCATCCCAGGTCCATCGCGAGCTGGGCAAACGCCGTGTTGCACGAGACCCGCAGCGCCTCGAGGAGCGTGATCTGGTCAGTGGGCCCACACCGCTCGCCGCCGTAGTTCTTGATGGTGGCGGACGTGAGAGGAAGCGCAAGCTCTTGGGGCGCGTTGATCACCGTGTCAGGGCTGTAGCCAGCTTCGAGCGCAGCCGCGGCCACCACGAGCTTGAAGGTTGATCCTGGCGGGTAGGTGTCTCCACCGATTGCCCTGTTGATAAGGGGATTGGTCTGATCGCTCACCAGTGATTGGTAGAGGCGATTCGACTCACCCGATGAGTGGACCGCTAGCGAGGAAGGGTCGTAGGACGGCGTCGACACCATCGCGAGGATCGCACCGGTGCGCGGATTGATGGCAACAACGGCGCCTTGCTTGTCTCCGAGCGAGTCATACGCCGCTTGTTGAACGGCGGCGCTAATCGTGAGCTCCACAGACGCGCCTTGTTGCTCGGTGCCCGCCACGAGCTCGCCGAGTCGGGTCCAGAACAGCGCGTCCGCCGAGCCGTCGAGAAGCCCGTTTTCGGTCGCCTCGAGCGCGGAGCGACCGGGACCGATCGAGTAGTAGCCGGTGACGGGTGCGTAGAGCGGGCCGTTCGCATAGGTGCGCTGGTAGTTGAACGGGTCGTTGACGGGGACCGAGCTCACGATCGACTGACCCTCGACGACGATCGGTCCGCGGAACGACCCGAATTGCTTGTACAGGGTGCGCACGTTGCGGGGGTCTTCGCCCAACTGGTTTGACTTGACGAATTGGACCCACGATCCCGCGCCCATGAGAGCGAGGAACAAGAGCAACACCACCGCCGAGAGGCGCCTGATCGGTTCATTCATCGCGTCACCTCTTGATCGGTGTCGGCATCCGTGTCCGTGTCGGTGTCCGCATCGGGCGCAGCGCCGACAAAGGGAGCAGCGTCGACAAAGGGCGCAGCGTCGACCTTCACTGGAGGCCGCCCCAGCCCCGCCGCCGTGGAGCCGCGCAGGGGCGCGTCTGTGGCCGTAGCCCTCGCGAGATCGGAAATGCGCATGAGAATCGCGATCGCGATCCAGTTGGCGATCATCGACGAGCCGCCGTAGGCGAGAAATGGTGTGGTGAGTCCTGTGAGGGGAATGACGCGCGTCACGCCCCCGACGACGACGAAGATCTGGAGAGCCATCGAAAAGCCAAGGCCAACGGCAATGAGCTTGCCGAAGCCGTCCCTGACGCCGATCGCGGTGCGGAGCGCGCGTTGCACCACCACAAGGTAGAGGGCGAGCACTGCCATGAGACCGGTGAGGCCCAGCTCTTCGGCAAGAGACGCGACGATGAAATCGGATTCCGCGTAGGGCACGAGGCCTGGCGAGCCGTTGCCAAGGCCGGTGCCGAACAGTCCCCCTGAGGCCATGCCGAACAGTCCCTGAACCAATTGGTACGAGCGGCCCGAGTCATACACGGAGGGGTCGAGAGCGTGCAGCCACGAGTCGTACCGCGACGCGACGTGAGCGAAGATTGTTCCCGCGGCGACCGCGCCGACCGCGAAGAGCGCGAGGCCGACGATGACCCACGAGATGCGCTGGGTTGCGACGTACAGCATCGCCACGAACAGGCCAAAGAAGAGCAGCGAAGCACCCAGGTCCCTCTGAGCCACTTGCACCAGCAGGGCGGCGGCCCACACGATCAACAGCGGCCCAAGGTCGCGGGGCCTTGGAAGGCGGATGCCGAGCACCTTGGGTCCAGCGAGCGCGAGCGTGTCGCGGTTGGAGACCAGGTAGCCAGCGAAGAAGACGACGAACGCGATCTTGGCGAACTCGCCTGGCTGAAGCGAACGCCCGAACAGCGAGATCCAGATTCTGGCGCCGTTGACCTCGCGACCGACCCCAGGGACAAGCGGAAGCATCAGGCCAACAAGGCCAAGCACGCCCGCCGTGTAGGTGTAGCGACGCAGCAGACGGTGGTCCTTCAGCAGGCCGATGACGAGCATCGCGCCCACGATCCCCACCAGGGCCCATACCTCTTGAGTGTCCGCGAAGTGCGTGACCCTGTCGCGAGTGGCATACGCGAAGTCGATGCGACGGATGATCGCGAGGCCGAGGCCGGTCAGAGCGAAGGCCGCGGGCAACAGGATCGGGTCCGCCGCGGGCGCCCGCAGTCGCACCACCATGTGCGCGGCAACCGCCAGGGCAATCACGGCGATCGCGTAGACGCCAAATGACGCGCCAATGCCCCCGCCCGCGTTGGCATCCACGAACGCGCGCGCACCCAGGCTGATCGCACAGGCGAAGACTAGAAGCACCGCCTCGGAGCGTCTGCCGACGCGCACCGAGACCTCAAGGACCGTTGCCACTATCTGTCGGCTCTCAACGATTCGACGATCGTGCGGGCCTCCGAAAGGCTGTCGGTCCGCAGCCCCGAATCGAGGCGTTCCTTTTCAAACTGCTTGAGCGAGGACACGGACAGGTCGGTCACCTCTGCAACCGAGTGCAAGGAGAGGGGCCCTAGGGTCTGGGCGACGCCCTTGTAAATCACGACGTGTTGGGAGTCTGAACTCACGTAGTACTGGGTCTGAGTCCAGGCGTAGGCGCCCCATAGCCCCGCGACGACCACCAGAAGAGCGGCAAAAGGAAGCAGCCACGGCTTGATCCTGACCCAGCGACCGCTTCGATCCTCCTCCTCGTCTTCGTCGGCGGGGGCCGACTTGAGCTTGGCCGCCCGTCCGGCCGACGATTCGGAGCCTTGAGTGGGCCGCTTGCGGTCGCGTGCCGCCGAGCCGACGATTTCGTTTGGGGCGGTCTTTGTCCTCGCGCCGGGGCTGGCGTCGATGTCGACGACGTCGCCGATGATGCACGTCACGTTGTCGGGGGCGCCCGCCGCGAGAGCCAACGCGACCAAGGCATCGGCGCAACCGCCCGGGTCGTCTACCTCACTCAGGGTCGTGAGCATCGTGGATCGCGAGACGACGCCAGACAGGCCGTCGGAGCACAGCATCCACCTGTCGCCAACGCGCGCCTCACGCACGGAGATGTCCACAGGAACGTCTGCGTCGATGTCGCCAAGGACGCGCAGCACAAGGTTGCGCTTGGGGTGGTTCTCCGCGTCGGCCTGCGAGAGGCGACCCGTGTCGACTAGGTGCTGAACAAAGGTGTGGTCGGACGTCACCTGATCGAGCACGCCGTCGCGCAACAGGTAGCCGCGAGAGTCGCCGATGTGCGCCATCGCGAGGGATGAGCCCGAACGCAGAATCGCGGTGACGGTGGTGCCAAGCCCCGACAGTTCGGGGTCGTTGTGGGCGCGCTGGACGATGTCGGCGTGAGCGTCGGCAATTGCTTCCTTCAGGCGGTCGAGGGCCTCGTCTTGGCCGAGAGCCTCGCCCTCGAGAGCGGCCAGGTGCCCCATGGCGATCGATGACGCGATGTCGCCACCTGCGGCCCCGCCCATGCCATCGGCAACGGCGATGAGGTGCGGACCGGCGAAGCCGGAATCTTGATTGTCCGCGCGCACCAACCCGACGTCGGATCGTGCGGCAAAGCGGAGGGTCAAGAACATGTCACGACCTTAATTCGAGCGTGGTGGAGCCGATGCGGACGCGCTCGCCGAGCGAAAACGGCACGGGGTCGTCGATCCGTTGGTTGCCGAGGAACGTGCCGTTCGTGGAGCCGAGGTCTTCGACAAACCACTGGCCGTTCTCGGGAAAGATGCGGCAGTGCCTGGCCGAGAGGAAGTCGTCCTCGACCACGATCGTGCAGGTGGACGCGCGGCCGATGAGGATGGACGTCTCGCCGAGCGGCAGCGTGGTGCCCTTGAGCGAGCCCGACACGATAGCGAGGTGCTTGACCGCGGGGCTCCGCGTGGACACCGAGCCGGGCCGCACTCCCACCGATGCGCGAACGGGCGCCGCCGACCTCTGGGACTTGGCATCCGGGCGCTGCTTGCGGTGCAGGCCGCGCCCCCGTGAGGTGACGCGCGTGCCGTACAGGTCCGACCTCAGCACTCCGATCGCGACCAGCACCATTCCCCACAAAAGGATGAGGTAGCCGAGCCGGAGCAGCGTGATCGAGAGCTGGCTCATCAGGCATCCTCTTCCGCTGGCAAGCCGTCCCAATAGAGGATCGTTGTGCGGCCGATGGTCACGGCGTTTCCGTCGACGAGCGTCACCTCGCGCACGCGCTGATCCTCGACAAACGTGCCGTTCGTGGACCCGAGGTCGGTAAGGATGGTGCCGTACTCGGTGCGCTCGAAGCGCACGTGCAGGCGGCTCACTCCCGTGTCATCCACCGTGAGGTCGGCCTCGGTGCCGCGACCCACCGTGGTGGTGGTGCCGGTGAGGTGATAGCGCTTGCCGTCGATGTCGAGCAGCGGGTAACGCGACTGGCCGTTGCTGTTGCCCGCGGGCGCGGCGGGGCCGCGCGTCGAGCGGGACTGCACTGAGTAGCGGCCGGTGGCGAGCGAGATGTCCTCTTCGAACCGCACGGCGACGGGGCCCACAAAGCTGTAGCGCTGCCTGTCGGCGTGATCGTGGAGCGCGTCCTCAAACTCCCTGGCAAGAGCATCGTCGCCCCACGCCTGGACGTTTTCGATGTCAAGCGGGCTCAGCACGAGCACGTACTCATTGGGAACCACGGTGCGTTGGCGGTCCACGACTGCCGCCCTCGCGTCGCATTCGCGCTTGAGAGCGCTCGACAATTCAACCGGCTTCGCGCCGGAACGAAACGTCTTAGCGAACGCGGACTGCATCACGTTCTCGACGCCCTTCTCAAAGCGATCGAGGACACCCATACCTTGAATCGTAACGTGCGAGGTTGGCGACACCTTTTCGCCTCGCTTGCGCGCGGCGGTGCGCGGCACGCGGTGGCGTCGTTGCCCCGCGTTGCGGACCCGGTATACCGCACGGATTTGGCGGGGACGTCGCCGTTCGCGTCGGTCACGTATGCGGTGGCTGAGGTTGCTGCATGCGCACCCACGGGTTGACTAACTCGCCGATTCCCCGGGCGCTTTACATGCGCAGGGCCAGAGAACTACGCCGCGTCCGACCCCATGCCAAGCGGCGCGCGCAGCGGCCACTCGTCGCCATCGAGAACCACCTGGGCGGCGGCTCCCGTGAGGGGGTTCACCACGATGGGCGCCAACAGATTGGCAGTGGTCGCTTCGTCCCCGCCCGGGTGTACCACCGCGAGCATCACGGGCTGCGTGGTCGCATCCAGGCCAAGGGAGGCGCGCGTGCTCGCGGAGACCGCGGGCTCATACCCAGGGAAGTACGCCTGGGGTGGGATCACGAACAGGCGAACGCCCGCGAGTTCAAGGCTACGGAGCGCAAACAGGAATCCGGACTCGTCGAGAGCCGTGAGGTCAAAGCGGGTCAGCGTGGCCATCCCCGGAGGAGGCTCGACAAAAACCAACTCATCGGGGAGCTCTCGCAACTGGCTGCGGGCTCCGTCGAGTGCGACAGCGACGCTCATCGGAGGAAGTCCATGAGGGTGGGCTGCAGCACACGGGCCCCAGCGCCAAGGGCGCCTTGGTAGGCGACCTCCTGCATCTTGAGTTCCATGATGGTCTCCGCCAGGTCGATGTCCTCGATACCCGAAATGCTAGACGTCGTGTCCTGAATCTTCGCGGCGATCAGCGATTGGGCGTCGGTCACTTGCTTGTACCTGATGCCCACGTTGGCCACTTGAGACAGCATTCCGTTGAGCTTAGTATCGATTTCGCCAAGGCGACCCGTTACTTCGGGGGTGCTGCGCAAGTCGGCTGAGATCTTATCGAGCAGGGCGAAGACAGACGTCGCGCCTTGGCCAAACGCAGCCACGCCGTCGGAGTCGACCCGAACCGTCGCGTCGGGAGACAAGCGCCGCGCGACCGTCGCGCCGGCGGTGCCGTGCCACGCGTAAGGGGTCGCGCTCGAGGCATCGTCGAAAGCGACGCCGTCGCCAGTGGTGCCCGCGAAGACCGCGCGGCCCTGGATGTTGGTGTTGGCGAGGTCGAGGAGCTGATCGCGAATGCCGTCGATTTCGGTTGCGATCGCTTCGCGGGAGGCGGCGCCCACGCTGCCGGAGCTTGACGCCTGGACCGTCAGGTCCCTCACGCGGCGCAACGCCGTGATCGAGGCCTGCATGGCGTTGTCGGTGGTTCCCAGCCAGGCGATGCCATCGTCGGCATTGCGTGACGCCTGGGCGGCCGCCGCTTGGTCGGCTCGCATCGCCATCGTCCTGCCGGTCGCGGTCGGGTCGTCGGACGGCTTCGTAATGGTCTTCCCTGACGACATCCTTGCCTGGAGGTCGGCCATGCGACCCAGGTTGGTCTGTAGGTTCGCGAGCGTGTTGCGCTGAATCGTCTGCTGCGTCACTCGATTTATCACGGTCTACCTCCCAACCAATCCTGTGCGGTTGATAAGCGTGTCAAGCATCTGGTCGATCGCCGTGAGAACGCGAGCCGCGCCCTCGTACGCCCGCTGGAAGCTGAGCATATTGGTCATCTCTTCATCTACATCGACGCTTGCGTTGCTGCGTTGAAGGTTCTCGGCAACCGAGCGCGAGGTTTCGGAGACGTTCGCCTTGCGAGTTGCCGCCTCGCTCGTGACGCCAAGGTCGACCACAAAATTGCGCCAACCGGCGTCCGGGCTGCTATTGCCCTCACGAAGTTGCGAGATTTGGTCCGCGATTGAGCCGTCGAGCGCACCGTTTGCGGTGTTGGCGGCCGCGACCATGTTGGGGTCGGTGATGGCGACGGAGAGCCCGATCGCGGCTGGAACACCCGCGGCCAGCGTGAAGAAGGCAACGCCCGTGTCGCTCGGCGGAGCCGCGAGAGTCTTCCCACCGGAGTGGATCGCGTTGACGGCGTTCGCCACGCTGGTAGCCAAGTCGTTGATCTTGGAGATCGCGTTGGCGATAGGGCCGCCGTAGGAGCCCGGCTGCAACGAGGTGAGGGTGCCGGCAAGCGATCCGCCGTCGAGAACGAGTGGCGTGCCTGTCGAGGACCACGTGAGGTGCACCACGTTCGTCACCGTGGGCGGTTCCTGGATCGCGGGGCTCATGGCGTACGCGCCGTCGACCTGGATGGCCTGAGCGCGGTCGCCGCTCACGAGCGGGTTGCCGGCCACCATCACGTTGACGGTGCCGTCTGGCATTGCACGGGACGATGCCCCTACTAGCCCTGACAGCTGGGTGATGAGCTCGCTGCGCTTGTCGATCAGCTCGTTGGCCGAGCCTCCCGAGACGAGCACTCCGCGGATCTGGTTATTGAGATCAGCGATCGAGCTGGCAGCCGAGTTCACTTGCGAGACGAGCGCGGTCGCTTCGGTGCGCGCCTGATCCCACTGGCCCTGATACGCCCTGTACGTGTCCGCGATCTGATGGGTGAGTGTGGCGGCCTTGCCGATGAGGGCCGTGCGGGTCGCTCCGGAATCTGGCGCGTTGGACACGTCCTCCCACGCCGCCCAGAACTGCTGAAGCCCCGCAGCCACACCCGTGTCACCCGGCTCGGCCACCACTGATTCGAGGCGGTTGAACGTGGTCGCATTGGCGGAGTTGTATGACGCCTGGCTGGTCTGGTTGCGCACTCGCGCGTCCAAGAAGTCGTCTCCCAAACGGGCGATGCCGACGGAGGCCACCCCATTGCCAGGCCCGAGCGGCGTCGAAAACAGCGAAGGTACCGACGTCGCGTCGACCGACTGCAAGTCGGCGCGCTGGCGCGTGTACCCCACCGTGTTTGCGTTCGCGATGTTTTGTCCTGACACCTGAAGAGCCTGCCGTTGCGCGTTGAGCGACGACAGTGCGGTGGACAGGCCTGAAAAGGTACTCATCGCTTACAGCGCCTCATCCAACAAGAAGGACGCGTCGACCGCCTGAGCGGAACCGCCCTTGGTGTTGTAGGTGCTGACGGTCGCGCTGAACCCCATGAGTGCCTCTTGAGTGGCGCGCACGGACTGCGACAACACATCCCTATTGGAGTGGGCGAGCGCATCGATTTGTGAAGTCACGTCAGTGAGCGCAACGTGGTGGCCGCGCAACAGGTCATTCCACGGGCTTGGAGCGGCCTTCGCGAGTTCGAGGAGGGAGGCACCCTCGGGGATTCCCACCTCCCGTGCGGCGTCGTCCGCCTCAATCGCGCGCCCAAGCTCGACGCCGCGAATCTGATCGAGAACCGACTCGACTTCTCGCGTCGCGCGCCCAAGCCAGCGTGTGCGCCCGCTCGTGAGCACGAGCTCTTCCTCTTCGAGCTTGAACAACAGCAACTCGAGGAGCTCTCGTTCGCGCCACAGCGCGGTGGACAATTCGTTGAGTCCCATGGCGACTCCTTCACTCTCGGGCGGCTTTCCGGTAACCGTCCATGTGTTCCTTATCGGCAGTCAGCACCGTTCTGTGACAAGTCTCACTTGACCTCTTTCGACACCCTCTGGGAAATCGTTTGCTGCCCCGAAACCGGGACCCCCTTGGTGTGGAAAGTAAGACACGTCACATGGCCCCTCGGACGAACCGGACAAACTGATTTCGGGCGTGTCGTGTGACATATCCCGCTGGAGGGGGTGATAAAGGTCACGTGTCAGATCCCTGTTTGTCCACTTCGTTTTCCGTCTCCATTATTGGCGACATGAACGACGAAACGACTCGATCCAACGCCCTGGTGGAGCAGCACCTGGCGTTGGTGGGATACAACGTGAACGAGGTGCTTGCTCGCGTACCTTCGCACGTCTCTCGGGCTGATTTATCTTCGGCAGGGGCGATGGCTTTGGTACGTGCCGCCCGTTCATTCGATGACTCCAAAGGGGTCCCCTTCGCCCGCTACGCATCGTTGCGTATCCGCGGCGCCCTCATTGACGAACTGCGTTCCATGGACTGGGTGCCTCGTGGTGCGCGCCGCAGGGCGCGTCTGACGTCGGAGGTGTCCGACGAGTTGACGGGCCAGTTGGGACGCACTCCCACCAAGCCGGAACTCGCCCAGGCGCTCGGCGTCAGCGTGGCGGAGGTCCACGCGGCTCACGCCGACGCCGGCACCCGCGTGCTGTCGATGGATGCCTTCGACGGAGCCGTTGCCGACATGGTGGTCGACAGCTCGGTGGGTCCGCTCGATGCTCTCGTCAACGCGGAGCAACTCGAGTACCTGCGCACGGGAATCTCGTGTCTTCCTGAGAAGCTCCGATACGTGGTCGAGCAGCTCTTCTTCCACGACCGCCCCGTGATTGAACTGGCGGACGAGATGGGACTGACGCGCTCGCGGATCAGCCAACTACGTACCGAGGCGCTGTCCTTGCTCAAGGACGGCCTTCGCGCCAACCTCGACGCTGACGGGACCCCCAAGGTCGATCCCACTGAGGGAGTGGTCGAGCGTCGTCGCAAGGCGTACTACGCGTCGATCGCCGCTCGCACAGCGGAGTCGAGGGGAGCGGCTGCCGTCGCACCCTCGGTCGATGCAGCGGCCCAGGCGTGGGGGCGCGTTGCAAGTTAGTCGTCGCTCGCCCGGGGTCTCACGAGGGCCACGGGCGAGCTTCTTTCTGTCTGGGGCAAGAACCGTCGTCAAAAAACTCAACACTGACCGCTAGCGGACGATCAAGTAATTGCTCGCCCAGGGAAGGGCGGCAGGCATGACCCAATTCACGGAGGAGCAAAATCATGAGTCTCTCGATTAACCAGAACATCGCGGCGATGAACTCGTACCGCAACCTGTCCAACACGCAGAACGACTTGAGCAAGTCGCTCGAGAAGCTGTCAAGTGGCTTCCGCATCAACCGTGCGGCCGACGACGCAGCCGGCCTCGCGATTTCTGAAGGCCTTCGTTCGCAGGTCGGTGGCCTCAAGGTCGCAGCTCGCAACGCTCAGGACGGCATCAGCGTCGTCCAGACCGCTGAAGGTGCACTCAACGAGAGCCACGCGATCCTGCAGCGCATGCGTGACCTCGCCGTTCAGTCAGCTAACGACTCGAACGACGGTAACTCACGTCTGGCCATCAACGCGGAGGCAACGGCGCTCAAGGATGAGCTCACCCGTACAGCCGCCAAGACGACCTACAACAACGTCAACCTGCTCGACGGTTCTTTCACCGGCAAGCAGTTCCAGGTTGGCTACGCGGCTGGCGACACCATTGCGGTCGACGTCGTTTCGACCGGTGCTCAGGGTGCCAAGGCCACGTTCGCAACCCCCGCCACGACGGCCGCCACGGCGACCTTCACGCTGGGTGGCGTCGCAGTGACCACCGCGGCGCTTACCGTGTCGACCAATTCCACCAACATCGCGGGCCAGTTGAACGGTGACGCGGCCTTCTCGGCAGTGTTCTCCGCCAAGGTCAACTCTGCTGGTGGCCTTGAGGTTGAGGCCAAGGACAAGAGCCTCACCGGTTCCATCGTGGTCTCCGGCACCGGCCTGTCTGCATCGACCACCTCGGTGGCCGCTGCGGTGGGTTCCGGAGGCTTCTCGGCCACCGCCCTGGGCGTCAACGGCGTCGACCTCACCAGCCAGACCGGTGCCAACACCGCAATCGGCTCGATCGACACCGCCATCCAGATGGTTTCCACCTCGCGTGCAAACCTGGGTGCCCTTCAGAACCGCTTTGAGCACACCATCAAGTCCGTAAACGTGTCCGTGGAGAACCTCTCAGCTTCTGAGAGCCGCATCCGCGACACCGACATGGCCTCCGAGATGGTGCAGTTCACTCGCGGCCAGATCCTGTCGCAGGCCGGCACGGCCATGCTTGCTCAGGCGAACCAGATTCCGCAGGGCGTCCTTTCGCTCCTTCGGTAATACGACAGGCTGACCTACTTCGGTAGGAACGCCATACGTCGCCAACCGGCGGCGGGACGCTTTGCCCGAGTCGTCCCGCCGCCGTCGGCGCACCCCTAGAACGACGCAGTGAACAGCAAGGCCGACATGAGGAAGGTAGAGGACCATGGCGACGATGGGTATCGACGGCCTCGTTTCGGGACTGGACACGACCAGCCTGATCAACAACCTCATGTCGATCGAGTCTGGTCCCCAAACTCTTCTGAAGGCAAAGCAGTCCACTGCTCAAGACATCTCGACTGCGCTTCAGGGCATCAACACCAGGCTTCGTTCGGTATCGACCGCCGCTGAGGCCGCGGCCAAGGCAGCAAACTGGACTTCATTTAAGGCGACGTCGAGCTCGAGTTCCGTCGTAGCATCCACCACGACCGCGGCCACCGCCGGGTCGATCTCCTTCGCGGTCGACGCGGTGGCCAACCGCCAGGTATCACTCACCGCGGCGGTCACCGATGGATCGCAGCTCACCGCCGTCAACCCGCCGACGCTCACCATCAAGAAGGCAAACGGCGCCCTCGTCACGTTCACCGCAGCGTCGAATAGCCTGAGCGACATTGCCGCAGCCATCACCGGCTCGGGGGCGGGAATCTCCGCCACCGCGGTCCGGGTCAACAGCGGCTCGCCCGCGTCCTACCGTCTTCAGTTCACGGCAGGAACCACCGGCACAAACGGGGCCTTCGAGGTCTACGTGGGCGACGGGGCCGCGGTGACGGGGATGACCGCACCGCGCCTCGACACCGCCGTGGCAACCACCGCGACAAACGCGCAGATCACCCTCTGGAAGGGCACGGGGTACGAGCAGGCGTTCACCCAGTCCTCGAACACCTTCACGGGGCTGATGACCGGCGTCGATGTCACGGTCTCTCAGCCGACCGCGGCCGGCGAGACCGTCAAGGTCGACGTGGCGACCGATGCCGCCCAGGTGTCCAACCTCGCGAAGAACCTCGTAGGAACGCTCACGCTCGTGTTGTCGGACATCGACTCGCGCACGGCGACCACCACCACCGTGAAGTCGGATGGCACCACGGGGGTCAAGGGCGGGCTGCTGACGGGTGACACGAGCACGAGCCAGTTCCGCAACCAGCTCATGCAAGCCGCGACCTACCCGGTGAATGGCGTATCGCCTTCCTCGGTGGGCATCATCCTCGGCAAGGACGGGTCGGTGACCTTTGACGCCGACAAGTTCGCGGCGGCGCTCAAGAAAGATCCCGTGGGCACGGCGACCTTTGTTCAGACCCTTGCTCAGCGGATGCAGGACACGGCCGACGCGATCTCCGACCCCTACAGTGGCGCGCTCACCAGCAGGATCAAGAGCCAGGACTCGCTCGTCAAGCAGTACACGACTCAAATCGCCGATTGGGACACGCGGCTCGAGTTGCGGAGGTCGACGCTGCAGGCAACGTACTCCCATCTTGAGGTCACCTTGCAGAGCCTCAACTCGCAGTCCTCGTGGCTGTCCGGCCAACTTGCGAACCTATCGGCGACTAGGGCCTAGGAGGGACACTGATCATGAACTACAACGCGCTCCGCGACCGCTACGTGCAGGACGCCGTCTCCACGGCGTCCCCCGCGACGCTCCTCGTGATGCTCTACGACCGCCTGGTGCTTGACCTGCTCCGCGCCGAGACGGCGTTGCGCGACGGCAAACGCGATGCGGCCAACGAGCAGTTGACTCACGCCCAGGACATCATCTCCGAACTCGCCAACACGCTCGATGTTGACGCGTGGGAGGGCGCCCGGCAACTCATGTCGGTCTATACCTTCCTTCACACGACCCTTGTCGAGGCCAACGTGAAGGGCGACGCTGATTCCGTTGTCGCGTGCCGCGAACTGATCGAACCCTTGCAAGATGCCTGGCAGCGTGCCGCCAAGCAGGTTGCAGAGTTGGAGCCCGAGCGTTCCTTTGGAGAGCTGGGCGTCGCGTGAACGCCGCTCCGGAATTGGTCGAGTGGGGCGACGCTTGGGCGCGCGCACTCGGCGAACTCGAAATGGATGTGGCCGAGGCAGAAAGCATGCTTGCCATCGACCGCGTCTTCGAAGAGAAGGCTCGCGACCCGTGGACCCCGCCCGTTGGGTTGGGGCCGCTGCCCGCACATCTGGCCGAACGTGCACGCACCCTCTTGGCTCGACAGCTCCACACCTCCCGCGAACTGGCCTCCGCCGCGCGCAACTCGCGGCGCCACGACAGGGCGATCTCTCACCTTCAGGTGAGCTCGCCCGCTCCGCCCGTATATCTCGACACACCCGCCTAGCAGGCGGACTATTGCGCGCGACACACCGCGCAGCGTGACAAACGTCACGCCAACACGTCTCACCACCCCTGGTCGGTAGCCGATGGGGCCAGTGAGCACGGATCGCTCTTCTTGTCGGCCACGGATCGGCCCCGACGCAATGAAGGGCGGTGCGATCCGTGTTCAGTTCCATCAGCTTCGATGCGATGTCAAGTGCGCTCGACGCATTGTCGCTACGCCAACGCGTCATCGCCGACAACATCGCCAACGTGCAGACCCCCGGCTATCAGGCCAAGCGCGTCGAGTTTGAGGACGCGCTCAGCGCCGCAGTCCGCCATGGATCCGGGCAGGTTTCGGCACGCACCCAGACCTCGCTCGAACCCACTCGCGAGGACGGAAACAACGTCAACCTCGACACCGAGGTCTTGTCGAACATCGACACCAACCTGCGGTATCAACTCGCGACCCGCGCGGTGGACGGCCAGTTCGCCCTGCTTCGCGCCGCGATGAGGAGCGCGTAATGGGAACCTTTGCGGCGATTGGCATCGCGGGTTCAGCCCTTGGCACCTACCGCAAATGGCTCGACGCAGTGTCAGACAACCTCGCAAATCTCAATACGGTGCGAGCCACCGATGAGACGGCGTTCCAGGCGCGCTACATCGTCGCCCAGGCAAACGACGCTCAGGGCGGAGACAGCGGGGGCGTGCACGTCGCGGCGGCCGCCTACGGCTCTGCCGAGGGGCGCATCGTCTACGAGCCCAACCACCCGCTCGCCGATGCGGAGGGCAATGTTCGCTACCCCGACATCGACATGGCAAGCCAAATGACCCAACTGATCATGGCCCAACGCGGCTACCAGGCAAACGCCTCGGTGGTCGACAGGGCCAGGGAAATGTACACGACCGCCTTGCAGATTGGTAGGAGCTAATGTCCGTTGCGCCCATCAGCGCAGTGCTGACGTCATCCGTCACGCCGACCGCATACATATCGTCCGCGTCGCCCGCAGGGGCGGCCGCGGCGGGCGCGACGGACGGAGCCTTCGCCAGCACTCTCGCCTCGAGCGTCGACGGCCTCCAAGCGATGCAAGCAAAGACCTCGGACCTTGCCGTCAAGGCGGTGACAGGCAACCTCGCCGATGTCCATGACTACACGATCTCGGCCACCGAATCGGCTGTCGCCATGGAGCTCACAGCCACGGTGCGCAACCGCGCAGTCGAGGCGTTCAACGAGATCATGCGGATGCAAGCCTGATGCCCGCTCCGTTCAACACCATTGTGGGTCGCGTCCAAAGATCGATCGAACAGCTGAATTTCGCGCAGCGCGTGTTCGCGATCCTGATCACAGCGGGCATCGTCCTTGGAGCCGTCGCTCTTAGCCAATGGGCGTCCAAGCCGACGCTGTCCCCGCTGTTCACGAACCTGTCCGCGACCGACGCGGCCGCGATTGTCGACCAGCTCAACTCAAATGGCGTGGAGTACGAACTCGCCGCAGGCGGAACCACGATCATGGTGCCGAACGCCCAGCTGTACGACACGAGGCTCGCCGTCGCGTCTGCAGGGCTTCCCGCGAACTCGGACGCCGGCTACGCCCTTCTCGATGGCATGTCGATGACGAGCTCGGAGTTCCAACAGCAGATCACGTACCAGAGGGCCCTCGAGGGCGAACTCGCCAAGACCATCTCCGCCATGGGCGGAGTCCAGGAGGCGTCGGTCAAGCTCGCGATCCCCAAGGACTCGGTCTTCGTGTCCCAGAAGGCGGACCCTACCGCGTCGGTGTTTGTCAAGACGGCTCCGGGCAGTTCTCTCACGACCGCAAATGTCCAGGCGATCATCAACCTCGTGTCGGCATCGATTGAGGGAATGACCTCCAAGGATGTCGCGGTGATCGACTCCAATGGCATCGTGCTCTCGACGGTTGGCGGCGACTCGACAACGCTCATGCAGTCGGGCCAGGTCAGCGACTATGAGCAACGCGTCGCGACCAACGTGCAGGCGATGCTTGATCGCGTGGTCGGCGTTGGAAACGCGGTCGTGTCTGTCAGCGCGGAGCTCGACTACGACAAGACCGCCCGCACCACCGAGACGTTCTCTTCCGACCCGTCGGCGGCGCCGCTTTCGGAGTCAACAACCGTCGAGGACTACACCGGTGGCTCCGCGGCGGCTGCAGGGGTCTTGGGACCGGACAACATCTCGGTTCCGTCGGACGCAACGGCTGGCTCGGGTGCGTATCACAACGAGACCGCCGTCAAAAATAACGCCGTCAACAAGGTCACCGAGACGCTCCAGACGGCACCGGGCAACGTGCGCAGGCAATCGGTATCCGTCGTGGTGTCCGATGCCGCGGCGGGGTCCATGAAGATGGCCGACCTTCAGGCCATGGTGGCCGCCGCCGCTGGCGTCGACGCCAAGCGCGGAGACGTGGTCTCCGTGTCCAAGATGGCGTTTGACACGACGGCGGCCGAGACCGCTCAGGTCGCCCTCGATCAGGCAGTCACCCAGGAACGAGCCGACGCCACCAAGTCCATGTATATCGACATCTCCAAGTGGGCCGTGGTCGGTCTCGCCGTCCTGCTGGTGTTCTTCCTCATCCTGCGGATGTCGAAGCGACTGGGAGAGGCGGAGCGCACCACGCTGAGCCTCGAGGCGGTCGAGGCGCTGGAGTCTCGCACCCACTCGGCCCTCGAGGCCCGCGCGCAGGCAGTGATCGCCCAGGCTCAACAGGCCGTCGGTCAACTTGGGGCCGCCCCCGTTCCCGACATGGAGTCGGTCGCCGCTGGCGTCCGTGACGAGATCATGGCGTTTGCTGCCGCCCAGCCTGCAGAGGTCGCGGAAGTGTTGCGCGGCTGGCTCGTGTCGGGGAGGCAGCGATGACAATCGCGATGCTGACCGGCACCCAGAAGGCGGCCCTTGTGCTCATTCAGTTGGGCAATGCCGCCGCCTCGCGAATTCTTCATCAGCTCAATGAGGAAGAGATTGAGCAGATCACCACCGAGATTGCGCGGCTCCAGCACGTCGACGACGAGACGGTCGCGTCGGTCTTGGACGAGTTCAAGGCCTCAAGTTCCAGGAGCCCAGGGTTCAATCAGGGCGGTCTGACGTTCGCGCGAAAGCTGCTTGAGGAGACCATCGGGCGGGACAAGGCCGCGGCAGTGCTTGAGCGCCTCGCTGGTCAGATCCAGCTCCAGCCCTTCGAATTTCTCATGCACGCGGACGCCCGCCAGGTCGTCTCGCTGCTCGCGGGCGAGCACCCGCAGACGATCGCGCTGGTGCTCGCGCACTTGCGACCCGAACACGCTTCGGCGATCATGACCGGCTTCACACCAGAGATCCAGACCACGGTCGCCAGGCGCATCGCGCTCATGGAGAAGGCATCGCCAGACGTCGTGGCCGTGGTCGCCGAGCTTCTCAAGCGCAAGGCGACCGCCGTTCTTACCACCACCGAGATGTCAGTAGTGGGAGGAGTGCAGCCGCTCGTCGAGATCATCAACCGCGCCGACGCCGCCACCGAAAAGCTGATCCTCGAGGGTCTTGCCGCGACAGACCCTGAGCTCGCGGACACGATTCGCTCGATGATGTTCGTCTTCGCCGACATCACTCTTCTCGAGGATCGCGCGATTCAGCTTGTCTTGAGGGGCGTGGAGGCCAACACGCTTGCGACCGCGCTCAAGGGCGCCGATGACGCGGTCAAGGAAAAGATCCTCAAGAACATGTCCGAGCGCGCTCGCGAGAACCTCGAAGAGGAAATCGATCTGCTGGGTCGGGTGCGGATGTCGCTTGTCGAGGAGTCGCGCTCCCACGTCGTTCAGGTGATTCGCAAGCTCGAAGAGAGCGGCGAGATCATGATCAGCCGCGAAGGGGAAGACGACTATGTTGCCTGAGGCTCGCGTGAGCTCGTTCAAGCCCGCATCGATCACGCCTCACCGCACCGATGCAGGCGACCCCGCCCGCACGGCGGGCTTTGCCGCCGGTTGGGCCGCGGGTGCCCGCGCCGCCGCAGATGCCGCCGCCACGGAACGCACACGGTTGCAGGCCGAACATGATGCCCGCGAAGCTCAGCGAGACGAGGCGACGTCCCGTGCCCGGGACGCGCTTGGGGCCGCGATGGGTCAGTGGAATCACAAGGCCTTGCCCGTGATGGACGAGGCACGCAGGACGCTCTACGCCGCAGCGCTCGACCTCGCAGCGGCAATCCTGCAACGAGAGATCGAGCCAGGAACGTCATCCGCTAGGACTCTTCTGGACCGCGCGCTTGCCTTGCCCATCGAGGCGACGCCGAGCGTGCTGCGCGTGCATCCGGATGACCTGCTGCACCTCAACCTCTTGATCGAGTCAGGACAAGCGGCGGTGCCCGCTGGGCTGCGCCTCGTCGGTGACTCACGCCTGAGCCCGGGAGACGCCATCACCGAGCACGAGGATGGCGCCCTCGATGCGCGCATCGGCACCGCTCTCGCCCGCGCTCGTGAAGTGCTGCTTGGCGACGCCGCATGAGCGTGCCCACCCTCATGGACCCACGCGCAGGCGTCGTCTCCGTCACCGCCGACCCGGTGCTGCGCAGGGCGCTTGAAGTCGCCGCTCCCGAACGTGTGGGCGCGCTCGCGTCGATCGTGGGTCTATCGATCGACATCACCGGAATCTCCGGCGCGGTCGGCGACCTCGTGTCGATCGAGACCGACAACGCCGAGCCCACTGTCGCCGAGGTGGTCGCGATCACGCCTCACACTTTGCGATGCATGCCGCTTGGAGCGGTCCACGGCTTGAGGGTGGGGATGCAGGCGCGCGCCACGGGCCGCCCGCTGATGACGCCCACAGGTCCACAGTTGCTCGGCAGAGTTCTGGACGGCCTCGGCCGTCCGATCGACGGCAAGGGGCCCGTGAACAACGGCCCCGAAGCCCGCCGCGCCCCCATTTCTGGAAGCGCGCCTTCCGCGCTTGACCGTTCTCGCGTCGACACCCCTTTGGGGCTCGGAGTGCGAGCGCTTGACACGATCGTGACCGTTGGCCGCGGCCAACGCATCGGCCTTTTTGCCGGCTCCGGCGTGGGCAAGTCGAGCCTCTTGTCGATGATCGCACGTGGGACTGAGGCGGAGGTGTCCGTCATTGCCCTGGTCGGTGAGCGCGGACGCGAGGTGCGCGAGTTCCTCGAGGACGACCTCGGCCCAGAGGGCCTCGCCCGGTCGGTCGTCATCGTCGCGACGTCCGACGAGCCGCCGATGGTGCGCTTGCGTGCGGCCTTCGTCGCCACGCGCATCGCCGAGGAATTCCGCACTCAAGGTAGGCACGCGGTGCTCATGATGGACTCGCTCACCCGTGTCGCGATGGCTCAACGCGAGATCGGCCTGTCGGTGGGCGAGCCGCCAGCGACGCGCGGCTACCCGCCCTCGACCTTCTCGATCCTCGCCCAGCTTCTCGAGCGTGCCGGTACCGACGCCCGCGGGTCCGTCACGGGCGTCTACACGGTGCTCGTCGACGGTGACGACCACAACGAGCCGATTGCCGACGCCGCCAGGTCCATTCTCGACGGCCACGTTGTCCTGACCCGCGATCTTGCGGTTCAGGGCCACTTCCCCTCGATCGACGTTCTCGCTTCGGTGTCGCGTGTCGCACCCCGAGTCACAACGGCCGCGCAGCGCACGCTCGCTCAGCAGCTTCGCCAGGTGCTGGCCGCGCGCCGCAGGGCTCAGGATCTGCTCGACGTTGGCGCCTACGCCGCCGGATCGAACCCCTTGGTCGACGCGGCAGTGGCAAACTCTGCGGCGATCGACGCCTTCTTGAGGCAGCCGCTCGACGTGGTTGCGAGCGCCGATGAGTCGTGGACGCGGCTCGCCGGGCTTGTGGCGATGATGGGAGTCGGTGATGAGTAAGCGATTCCAGTTGGCCGGACTGATGCGGGTCAGGCAGCTCCAAGAGGAAAAGGCCGCCACGGATTTGGCCCAAGCGAATCAGCTCAAACTCGAGGCAAGGCGGAACAACGACGCCGTCAACGACACTGTGGCAGGGCAATCCTTTCCCGAACTCGCGCACGCAAACGCCTACGACGCTCACGCGGAGGCGCTCACGTCGTACTCACCGAACTGGCAGGCGATCGTCGCCTCCAGGGCCGCAGTCGCGGCGATGCTGCGTGAGAGCAATCAGGCGCTCTGCGTCGCCTCCGACAATGCGGCATTGGCCACGGAGCACTGGGCCCAAGCGAAGACGAAAGCGGCGATGATCGACAAGTTGAAGGCGCGCCATGACGCGCAACGCGAGGCGGAAGTGCTGCGCGAAGAGCAGCTCACTCTCGACGAGGCGGCTCTGCGCAAGTCCGTCGAGGTGAAGCCATGACGTCGGTCGACGCCATCGCGACGCTCCCCGCGCCGGTCCCCGCCGCGAGTTCCAGTCACTCGTCACACGGCGACGTCTTCGCTCGCGAACTTGACGCGGCATCGCGCTCCGATGCTCGCGGCGGCCACGACCGGTCCCGTGAGAGAAACGACTCGGCGCACACCGAGGCAAGCGATCAAGGCCACGCAGCGGAGAAGGGTGGGCGCGAGCACGACCACCGCGTCACGGCGAGGCGCACCCACGGTGCAGCCACGGAAGCGCAGGCGGGCGACGCCAAGGATTCCACGACCCGCACAACTGATTCAGGGGCCGCACAAGACGTAGCCGCCGACGCAGCCTTGAGCACCGCCGATGGCGCGGCCGGCGTGGGCGAACGGGTCTCAGCCATTTCCGATTCTGGGGCGACGGCGGTGGCGGTCACTGCGCTTGTTGGAGCCGGGCTCGTCGGCACTGCTCAAGGTGGACCTGCGCTCGTTGGAGCCGGGCTCGCGGGCACCGCCACAGATTCCGTCGGGCCTGGGATCGCCTCTTCGGGCGAGGCCTCCCAGGACCCGGCGGTTGCTCCCGCCGCGCCCGCCGCGACACCCGTCGTTACTGCGCTCGCGGGCGCCGCCCAGGCGGGCGCCGCACAGGTCGCGGATCCGCCACAGGGAGCGGATGCGGCCACCACAGACACCCAGACAGCGAGCGCTCAGCGAGACGGCGCCGCGCTCATCAACCACCCTGGGACTTCGGGTTCCCGCTCAACAGCATCGACCTCCGCCAAGGCCGCGGTGCCGATGACAACAACCGGGACCCCGGGCGAGCAGGCCGTCGCGGTGGCGGCAGGTGGGGCGAACCCAAGCGGTCCCGACGCCCAGGCATCCGGCCGGGGTGCTCGCGAGCGCACCACGGCGGGGGCGCCGTTGACGACGGCAGGATCTCCAGCGTCGGCCGGCTCCACCCAGACGATGACCGACGCCTCGGCACCGGACCAGGCCACACTCGTCTTGCTCACGAGCCAGGCGCCCGCATCGCAGACGCCCGCGATAATCGCGCCCGACGCGGGGCTGCACGTCCCAGCGACGACCGCGACGGCCCCTACGCAGGCAGCGGTGCCCGCATCGCCGAACCAGCCCACGTTCCCCGTCCCGCTCTCCTCACAGCTTTCGGGCCAGATGACGTCGCTTCGGCAGTTGCCTCAAGGCGAGCACATCCTGACCCTGACGGTGAATCCGGAGACGTTCGGTCCGGTGAAGGTCGTTGCTCGCATCACGCACGACGGAGTGACGCTCCAGTTGTTTGGCGCTAGCGACCAGGCGCGCGCCGCACTGAGGGCGGCTCTTCCTGACCTTCGCCGCGACCTCGCGGGAACGGGGCTCCAGCCCAACCTCGAGCTCGGCAGCGACTCGGGCCCAGGGTCTGGCCCAGGGTCTGGCCCTGGTGGCAGGGATGCCATGGGAGACCCATCGTCCTTCGCCGGAAACGGCGGCACCTCGCAACGTTCCGCACGTGCTCCCTTCGGAGGCTCTGCTCACGCGGCGATGCCTCACGCCAACCCCACCACCAACGCCACCCGTCGCGGCGGCCTCGACCTGGTCCTGTAGGAGATCGCATGAGTATTGATGCCACCGCGGCCGCCGGTATGAGTACCGGCACCGCACCCGCGTCCGCGCCAAAGCAGAACATGGACTCGGAAGTCTTCATGAAGCTGTTGGTCGCGCAGCTGCGCAACCAGGATCCGAGTTCGCCGATGGATACCAACCAGATGATGGCTCAGCAGACCCAGATGGCGTCACTCGAGCAGTTGACCAACATGTCAAACACCTCGAGCGAGCAGTTCTCGCTCACGATGCGCATGGCCGCCATGAACATCGTGGGCAAGTCCGTGAGTTACACCGCCGCCGACGGCTCGGTCGTCAGCGGGTCCGCCACCGGCGCATCGTTCGCCAATTCCGTCCCCACCATCAAGGTGGGCGGCGCCAGCGTCAATCTCGACAGCATCTTGTCCATCGATCCCACGGCCGCCTGACCGCCCACACTAGTTAAGGAAGAACCATGCTTCGTTCCCTCTTTTCCGGCATCTCGGGCCTTCGCGCCCACCAGACGATGCTCGACGTCACCGGCAACAACATCGCCAACGTCAACACGGCAGGCTTCAAGGCCTCGCAGGTTCAGTTCCAGGACACGCTGTCTCAGGTGCTCTCCAATGCGGGTGCGGCACAGCCGGGCATCGGCGGTACCAACCCGGCCCAGGTGGGTCTTGGTGTCAAGGTGGGCGGCATCACCACCAACTTCCAGCAGGGTGCCTCGCAGCTCACCAACCGCCAGACGGACATGATGATCTCGGGCGACGGGTTCTTTGTGGTGAGCAAGGGCGGCGAGCAGTTGTACTCCCGCGCTGGCGCGTTCTCCTTCGACGCGGTCGGACAACTGGTCACGCCCGATGGTGGTTTGGTCCAGGGCTGGGCGGCCGACGGCACCGGCAACATCGACCTCAACTCGCCGCTCGCGACCCTGAGGCTGCCTGTGTCGACCCTCATGGGCGCCCAGGCCACCACGGGCTCGTCCTTCGAGGGCAACCTGCCGTACGACGCGCCTGGTGGCAAAGTGCTCAATCGACAGATCGATGTCTTCGACGGCACGGGTGCGCCGCACTCGATGAACCTTGGATTCACGCGCACCGCAACGGGCTGGGACATCGCGGGCACCGTCGCTGGAACAACGGCGACCCAGACGGGCACCGTCACGTTCAACACCGATGGCTCGCTCAACGCGGTGACGTTTGGCGCGCTCCCTGCAGACGCAGCGGTGGGCACCCAGGCGATCACCGTCGACCTGACGGCGCTCACCAGCTTCGCGGGCCTTGAGACCATTAAGGCGTCAAGCCAGACCGGCCGCGCCGCTGGTGGACTCCAGTCCTTCGCGATCAACTCCGATGGGACGCTGTTGGGTTCGTTCTCGAACGGCCTGAAGCAGGCCATCGGCCGCGTCGCGCTTGGCAACTTCGGCAACCCCTCCGGTCTGGAGAAGTCCGGATCGTCGTTGTACCGTCCCACCGTCAACTCGGGCGATGCCCAAGTGGGCGCCGCGGGTTCTGGCGGACGAGGCGTCCTCTCCGGTGGTTCGCTCGAGATGTCCAACGTGGACCTCTCGGCCGAGTTCACCAACCTGATCGTGGCTCAGCGCGGATTCCAGGCGAACTCACGCGTGATCACCACCTCTGACGAGCTCCTGCAAGAGCTCGTCAACCTCAAGCGATAGGCAAAGCGGCGGCTTGCCGTCTTCAGTTCGCGGGCGCGCCCCTGGCAACGGTTCACCTCACCGTTGGGCGCGTCGGGCACCGCGGGTGAAAGGGCGGCATCGGGCGCCATCACCGCTTCGCTTGGCGTGCGCGAATGGCCGGATCCTCACGAGGGGTCTGGCCATTCGTGTGTGAACCTCCTCATCCGTGCGGCGCAAAGTTTGCACGCTTGCGTTCGGCCGTTCGCTCACACCAGGGTGTTTGGCGCCGATGAAGTAGGGGACAGCGGCTCATGGATGGGCCGCGAAGGACTGACCAGGGATGGTGAAGCCGTGATTATCTTGATGCGCCTTAACGGCCAGCGCTTTGCGGTGAATCCTGACCTCATCGAACGGGTTGAGTCAACGCCCGACACGATCGTCACTCTTGTCGATGGCACCAAGTACCTCGTCAAGGAGGACATGGAGGCGATCGCGGCACTTGTCATCGAGCATCGCGCCGCGGTCGTCGCACGCGCCATCGACGTGTCCCACACGGAAGAGAACACCGGCCTTGCATCGGTGACCGGTTTGCGCCAGCAGCCTCGACTCACGGTGGCCCCGGAGGCGGACTGATGGATGTCGCCACCATCATTGGAATCAGCGCAGCGTTTGGCGCCGTCATACTCTCCATCATCATGGAGGGCTCGACCCCCATGTCGGTCATCCTGCCGCCGCCGATGCTTCTCGTGATCGGTGGCACGCTCGGTGCCGGCCTGGCGAGCACGACAATGAGCGACTTCATCAAGGCGTTCACGGGACTGCAGCGATTCATGCTCTTCAAGACGCCGGACATGAACGCGTCTGTCGACACCATCGTCAAGCTTGCCGACAAGGCGCGCCGTGAGGGGCTTCTCGCACTCGAGGACGCGACCAAAGAGATCGACGATGATTTCCTCAAGGATGGCCTGCAGTCCGCCATTGACGGCACTGATCCTGACGATCTGCGCGCCATGATGGAGGCCCGCATCGACGCCAAGAAGGCTCGCGACAAGGTCATGGCCAAGATCTTTGGCGACATGGGGGGGTACGCGCCCACCATCGGCATTATCGGCACCGTGGTGGCTCTTGTGCACGTGCTCGCCAACCTCAATGATCCGTCGACGATCGGCGAGATGATCGCGTCGGCGTTCGTCGCAACGTTGTGGGGCCTGCTTTCCGCGAACCTCATCTGGCTTCCCATCGCCAGCCGCGTCAAACGCGTCTCTGAACTTGAGGGCGCCCACATGGAGCTGGTCATGGAGGGGCTACTTGCCATTCAGGCAGGCGGCAATCCCCGTGTCGTCGGCCAGCGCCTTCGTTCGCTGGTCCCCGACCAGCCGAAGCAGGCCAAGGAGGCGGCATGAGCCACGCACCCGCCGGCAACGGCCGCGCCAGAAAGCACGAGGAGGAGGAGCCCGAGAACCACGAAAGGTGGGCCGTCTCCTACGGCGACATGATGACGGTCTTGCTCGCGCTGTTCATTGTGCTGTACGCAATCTCGGTCGTTGACAAGACCAAGTTTGATCAGCTCCGTACGTCTCTCGCGATCGGCTTTGGCTCTCCGGCCGTGTCGATGCTCGAGGGCTCGTCTGGACCGCTCAACGGGGTCGAGTCCTTCCAGATTGCGCCCGACTTCACGGGAGTCTCGGGAGATTCGAGGCCCGAGAACAGCACCACCGCCACGGTCGAGATGTCTCAAGAAACCATCGACTTCCTGGCGGCGACCCAAGAGTACGAACAGCTCAGTGACATCGAGAAGCAAATCCAGCAACAACTCGATGCTCAGGGCCTCAGCGCCTCGGTCGACTACAAGATCAACGAACGAGGACTGGTCGTTGGCCTCGTCGGTTCGGACGTCTTCTTTGCACCGGATGACGCGGCGCTCACTGCTACCGCTCAACTGGTGGTCGACACGATCGCGGCGCCGATCAGGAATCAGTCGCGACAGGTCTCGATCGAGGGTCACGCGAACGTTTTGCCATCGCAGCACTACGCGACCAACTGGGAGCTCTCAAGTGACAGGGCGACCAAGGTGTTGAGGCGCTTTGTTGAGACAGGCGGCGTTGCCGGAAGTCAGATTTCGGCGGTCGGCTACGGCGACGCACGGCCCGACGTGTCGGGCGCCTCTCCCGAGGCGCTCGCGGCGAACAGGCGCGTCGACATTGTCATCCAATCAGCGCAATCCGAGGCGGTGAGGGCGCTGTTGCCAAAACTCGCCAAGGCGCTCGCGGACGGCACCCTGACCGAAGCGGACCTTCTCGCACAGATTGAAGCGGCGAATGCGACGACGGTCGCCGCCGCCGCCAGCCAAGGAGGTGGAGCATGAGTACGGAGGCACGCGTCGTGACGCCCCAACAAAAGATCGGAGTCCGGCCCACAGCGACCCCGGCTTCCGCGCCGGACAAAGCCCCCAAGAAGGTTGGCAAGAAGAAGCTGATCCTCATCGGCGCCGTCGTGGCTGTGCTCGCGCTCGTGGGGGCGTACTGGTTCCTCGCGGGGCCAGGGAAGGCGGCCCCTGCGGCAGCGGCGACGGGCGTCGATGCCACCGCGTCGCCAGAGCCTACCTACGACCTGGGCGAGGTGCTGGCGATTGACTCGATCAGCATCAACCTTCAGGGCGGCCACTACTTGCGACTCGGAATGGGGCTCCAACTGATCAAGACCGTCCACACCCCACCCGAGACGCCCAAGGCGCTCGACGCCGCGATCGCCCTCTACTCGGGCCACACTACGGAGGAACTCGCGGATCCCACCATCCGCGAGGACCTCAAGAAACAGCTGGCTGAGACGCTCTTTGAGCTGTATGACGGCGACGTTGTCGCCGTCTTTTACACGGACTTTGTGACGCAATAGGGGGCTGACAGAGAGGCGTTTCTCACACCACACGCGTATGGCCCCTTGTCTCCCGCGGGGAATGCTTGACGCGCCCGCATGCCCGACGATGGGCCGGGCGTGACGAGTCGGGCATCCCAAAGGCGCAAGCGTGGATCCGGCGTACCCGAGGTATATGACTTCCGGCAGCCGATGACGCTGACGCGCGAGCATGGCCGCGCCCTCGAAATGGCGTTGCAGACCTTCGCGAGGCAGTGGGGCACGCTGCTGAGTTCTCGACTTGGAGCGCTGACGACCGTCAACCTCGACGCCGTCGAGATGCGCACGTACGACGAATACATTCAGTCGTTGCCCCAAGTGACGACCACGATCGTCATGCAGGTGGAGCCGAGTAGGACCCCCGCGATCTTGCAGATCCCCAACGACGCGACGATGACGCTCATCGATTGCCTTCTTGGCGGTCCGGCAACCACGCTTGAGATGCCATTCAGGGAGCTCACCGAGATCGAGTGGCACCTGATGAAGGACATGCTCGACCTCGCAGCGAACGAGTTGGCGTACGGCTTCCAGCCGATTATGCGGCTTGCGTTCGAGGTCAGGGCGGTCAAGTACAACCCGCACTTCATCCAACTCATCGCCGCCACGGAGCCCGTGCTCGTCGTGAGATTCGACATGTCGGTGGGCCCGGTGCAGGCACCCATCACCCTCATGCTTGTTGCCGAGCCGATTCTCGCCGAGCTGCGTGCCGCCGACGACATGGGTGGCAGGTCAGACGAGGAGCAGAGGGAACACGCCGCGGCGCTCGAACTCCTTGCCGCGCGCATGACCGAGGTTCCCTTGCCTGTATCGGTGCGCTTCAGGGGCAGGTCGATGGGAGCCCGCGAGATTTCCCGCCTCGAGGTGGGTTCGCTCATTCGGCTTGGTCACAGCTCTGACCGCCCACTCGACGTCGTCGTTGGCGACGTCATTCTTGCCCACGCCGCCATCGGGGTTAACGGAACCCGCGTGGCTTGTCTCGTTGTCTCCACCGAGGAGGAAGCATGACCACTGCCACCACGACCGGCCGCGCAGCGGCGGAGGAGCTCGCCGCGCTCTTGCCCACGGCGGTGCCCCTCCGCGTCGCGGACTTCGATCCCGCGACGGCGCCCGCATCGGACGCCTCAGCGGTGCGAGCGCACTTCGTCGGGTCAACCAGCGCCGACCTCATGGTGGTTGCCGACCGGGCGATCGCGGCTGCTCTTGCAAGCGCGGGGGACGACGTGTCCGCAGCTGACGCGCTGAGGCCGGCTCTCGAGGCGGCCGCAGCGACGCTGGGGGCGGGCGTACTCGACAACGCCGAGGTTCTTCCCGTGGGAGATTCGCTCACCGATCCCGACGTCGAGGTCTTCGCTCTTGTTGGCGACGACGGCGTGGCTCAGGCCTGGTTTGGCATTCGGGTCAGGGTCATCGCGGCAACGCCGCGCAGGCCCGCTGAGCCGGCCGCGATGGATGCCGCCACCGAACGTGCGCGCATGCGCCTCTTGCACGACGTGGAACTGGTCCTGACCGCCGAGATCGGCCACACGCGTTTGCCGATGCACCAGGTGCTCGACCTGGTTCCAGGCACGATTCTTGAGCTCGACAGGGCCGCCGGTTCTCCCGCAGACGTCATGGTCAACGGCAGGCTCGTTGCCCGAGGCGAGGTTGTCGTTGTCGACGAGGACTACGGCATTCGCATCACGGAGATCGTGTCCGCGGAGAGTGGCTTGTAGTGGAAACCCTGATTCTCGCGGCGCGCGTCGGCCTGTCATTGGCCGCAGTGCTCGGACTCATGTGGTGGCTGTCTCGCCGCATGCAGTCCTCGACGCTGATGCGTCGGCGTCGCCGCGAGACTCTCACCGTTCTTGGCCGTCAGCAGCTTGGAGGCAAGTCGGGAGTGGCCCTCATCGAGGCATCGGGCCGCAGGCTCGTGATCGGTTACGGCGAACAGGGCGTCACGCTCTTGCACGATGCGGGAGACGTCCCCGAGGGCGACGGAGACGCCGACGCGTCGGCGTCTCTCGCCGCCGACCTTGATGGTGAATTGATGTCGCTCACGAAATCCGATGCATCCGATGCGTCGGGTGTGAGCCGCGCGGCGATGTCCGCGCCTGCCCATGCTCGTTCGACGTCGGCCCGGATGGCTGACGCACGACGGCCCCGCTCACCCCTCGAGGGATCGATCCTTGCGCCGGACACCTGGCGCAAGGCGGTGGTGGCGGCGCAAGAGAGGACCACTCGTCGTTCATGACCCCCGCCACGCTTCGGCGTCATCGCTGGGCCGTGCGCGCGCGATCGCTTGTCATCGCGGGTGCGCTTGCCTTCGCGGTTGCCCTGCTTTTTGCGCTTCCCGCAGCTGCCGTCGTCGGGCCTGTAGACCCGTCGGCTCCCGTCGCGCCCGTTGACCCCACCGTCGTTGCGGGTCCTGGCATCTCGGTGGGCATCAATGGCATTGATGGCTCGCCGTCCAGTTCGATCGTCGTGCTCGTCGCGATCACCTTGCTTTCGGTGGCGCCGTCGCTACTGCTCATGACCACGAGCTTCACCAAGGTGTTCGTGGTGCTCGTGCTCACGAGGAACGCGCTGGGCCTGCAAGGCACGCCCCCAACGCAAGTGCTCGCGGGCCTGTCGCTGTTCTTGAGTTTGTTCATCATGGGCCCCGTCCTTGGGCAGATGAATGACGACGGCATCCAGCCGTACATTCACGGCGAGATGACGTTCGGCGAGGGTCTCGACGCCGCGGTGGTTCCGCTCAAGGGCTTCATGCTCGAGCACACGAGGGAGTCCGATATCGCGCTCATGACGCGCGCCGCGGACGCCGCCAACCCAGAGACCCAAGCCGACGTGTCGATGACCACGTTGATGCCGGCGTTCATGCTCTCGGAGCTCAGGTCGGCGTTCATCATCGGATTCGTGATCTTCGTGCCGTTCTTGGTGATCGACCTCGTCGTCTCCGGTGCCCTGATGTCGATGGGCATGATGATGCTCCCGCCGGTCATGGTCTCGCTGCCATTCAAACTGTTGCTGTTCGTGCTCGTCGACGGCTGGACCCTGGTGATCACCGCGCTGATCGGCAGTTATCGCTGATGGACACTTCTGCCGTCCTCGACATCGGCTACTCCGCGCTCGTTCTCGCCGCGAAGCTCTCCGCGCCCATGCTCATCACAGCGTTGGTGGTTGGTTTCACCGTCTCGCTCTTTCAGTCCGTCACCCAAATCCAAGAGGTGACGCTCTCCTTCGTTCCCAAGGCCGTGGCTGTCGGACTGGCTCTGTTGATCGCGGGGCACTGGATGATTCAGGAATCGGTCGCCTTCACCAACGCGCTCTTTGAGCGCATCCCAGGCCTGTTGGCGGGATGACGTGAACCTGTCCTTTGACCTGGGAATGGTCGAGACCACGATGCTTGCAGGGATGCGACTCATCGCGTTCCTTGTGGTCGCGCCGCCGTTCCACGTCAAGGCCTTCCCCGGCCCCGTCAAGATGGCGATCGCGTTGGGTCTTGCGCTTGTCGCCGGTCCGCGAGCGGTCGAGGCCGCGGGTTCGGTTCCAGGGACGATGCTCGCTTCGGGATCGATGGAGTTCATCGGGGCGCTCGTGCTCGAGGTGGCGGTCGGACTCGGGCTTGGCTTCCTGGTGCGCATGGTCTTCGCCGCAGTGCAGGCCGCGGGATCGATCATCGACGTCTTCGGCGGCTTCCAGATGGCCCAAGGGTTTGACCCGCTCAACCAGACTCAGGGATCGATCTTCGCCAAGTTTTACGACTTCACGGCGATGGCCCTCCTCTTTGCCTCCGATGGCCACCAGTTGGTGCTTGGCGGGCTGGTGCGCAGCTTCGACGCGCTTCCCTTGGGCAGCGGCTTCAACACCGACGCGATGGGTCACCTTCTGACCAGCGGCATGGCCGAGCTCATGATCTCGGCGCTGCAAATCGCGGGCCCGCTCGTTGTCGTTCTCTTCTTGGCCGATGTTGGCTTGGGACTCCTCACACGTGTCGCGCCGGCGCTCAACGCCTTCGCCTTGGGATTCCCGCTCAAGATCTTGCTCACGCTTTCTCTCGGGTCGATTGCCTACCTCACCCTGCCAGGCGTGATCGGCACCCTCACCGAGCGGGCCGTCGCGATCGTGATGGGGGTGACGACGTGAGCAATGACGCAGGTGGCGACAAGACCGAAAACGCGACCCCCAAGCGCATCAAGCAACTGCGTAAGGATGGCTCGCTTTCGCGGTCTCAAGATCTCTCCGCATGGGTGGGTATCGCTGCCGCGACACTCACCCTTCCGCTCGTGATCAGCAACGCCGCCGATGCGGGAAGCTCGCAGCTGGCGCAAGTCAAGGCGATTGCGTCGTCGCCGGAGCCATTGCTCGTGGTCGAAATACTGCAAAAGGGCCTGTTGTCGATCCTCTTCACCATGGCGCCCCTCTTCGTCGTTGTCGTGATCGCGGCTATTGGAACGGGCGCGGCGCAGGGTGGAATCCACTTCTCCTCCAAGAAGCTCAAGCCGAGCTTCAAAAACTTCAATCTCCCGCAGGGCCTCAAGCGCGTCTTTGGTGGCCAAGCCTGGTGGCAGGGCGCGAAGGCGGCGCTCAAGGCCGGGGCCATCGGCGCGGTGCTGTACATCGTCATCAAGTCCCTCGTCCCCGTGCTGCTTGGCTCGGGGTCCCGCTCGCTGCCTTCGCTGATTGACATTGCCTCCGGCGGAGTGAGCTCCCTGGTCAAGACCGCGGTCTTCGCAGGTTTGACGCTCGCGGGCGCCGACATGCTCGTGGTGATGAAGCGCAACCGCAAGCAGACCAAGATGTCGAAGAAGGAAATCAAGGACGAGTACAAGCAGTCAGAGGGCGACCCGATGCTTAAGGGTCAGATCCGGCAGCGCCAGATCGCCATGAGCCGCAACCGCATGATGGCGGAGGTGGCCCACGCCGACGTCGTCATGGTGAACCCCACCCACGTCGCCGTTGCGCTTCGATACGAGCCTGGCACCGGCGCCCCCCGCGTCGTTGCGAAGGGCAAGGGCCACGTGGCGGCCAAGATTCGCCAGATCGCTTCCGAACAGCATGTGCCGATGGTTCAAGACATCGCCTTGGCTCGTGCATTGCACTCCGCGTGTGAGCTGGGTCAAGAAATCCCGCCCCACTTGTATGCCGCGGTCGCCCGCGTGCTCGCGTTCGTGATGGCGCTGCGCCGTCGCGGAGCGGCCGCTGGAATGCACCGCAACCCCAACGCGGAGGCAATGGCCGCATGAACGCCATTTTTCAACGCAACGTCACGCAACCCAATGTCGCGCTTGCAGGCGTGACCGCAAAGGAGGCCGGATCATGATGGGTCGCATGAGCCAGCTCGGCGTTCCCCTTGGCGTCGTCGGCATCGTCTTACTGCTCGTGGTGCCTTTGCCCGCGGCATTGCTCGACTTCCTGATCGTCATCAACATTTCCATCGCGCTCGTGGTGCTGCTCACGTCGATGTACGTCAAGCGCCCGCTCGACTTCTCGGTGTTCCCCTCGATGCTGCTGATCCTCACGCTGTTCAGGCTGGGACTCAACGTGGCGTCGACGCGCTTGGTATTGAGAGACGGCTACGCGGGCGAGGTGATCGGCGCCTTTGGTCACATCGTGGTGGGCGGATCGCTCGTCATCGGCCTGGTGATCTTCCTCATCCTGGTGATCATCCAGTTTGCCGTCATCACGAACGGTGCGGGTCGCGTGGCAGAGGTGGGAGCGCGCTTCACCCTGGACGCCATGCCCGGCAAGCAGATGGCGATCGACGCGGATCTCAACTCGGGACTCATCGACGAGGACACCGCGCGCCAGCGCAGGGCCGATGTTGCGGCCGAGGCGGACTTCTACGGCGCGATGGACGGTGGTTCGAAGTTCGTCAAGGGTGACGCGATTGCGGGCATCATCATCACGATTGTGAACCTGATCGGTGGATTCGCGATCGGCATGCTCCAAATGGGAATGAGTCCTGCCGAGTCCCTCCAGCGCTTCTCGATGCTGACCATCGGCGATGGACTCGTCACCCAGATCCCCGCCCTGCTGATGTCGGTGTCAACAGGTTTGATCGTGACGCGCGCCACCGCGTCGGCCGACATGGGCACCGCGGCGAGCCAACAGTTGACCCAGTCACGCACCGCGCTGCTGATCGCGGGCGGCGCCGCGATGGCGCTCGCCCTCGTGCCAGGAATGCCCAAGCTCCCGTTCGTGCTGGTGGGCATGGCGATGCTCATCATCGGCCAGCGCGTCGGCACCCGCGAAAAGGCGGAGGCGGCCACCAAAGAGGTCGCGACGCGTCACGCCGATGCGGGCCCACAGCCGGACTCGCCGGAGGCGCTCATGGAACAGATGCGCGTCCACGCGCTCGAGATCCAGCTCGCCCCCGACCTCGTCGACCTCGTGGGCTCTGGCACGGATCAAGACCTCTTGGCTCGCGTGCGCGGCTTGCGCCGCAAGATCGCAATGGAGCTCGGACTCGTGGTGCCGCCCGTGCGTACCCGCGACTCCGTCGAACTGCCCCGCTCGACCTACGTGGTCAAGATTGCCGGAGTCGAAGTCGGGCGCGGCGAGGCCCCCGCGGGCAGGCTCCTCGCGTTGGGCGACCACCTGGACCAGATCGTCGGCACGGCCGTCAACGAGCCGGTGTTTGGCCTCACTGGCAAGTGGATTCCCGCCGAGATGCGCGCACAAGCGGAGCTCGCGGGCGCGACCGTTGTCGACAGGGTGTCCGTGCTGGTCACGCACCTCGGGGCGATCATCACCACCAACGCGGCGCGGCTACTCACTCGCGAGGATGTGCGCGTCCTCGTCGAGGGTGTCAAGCATGTCAACCCCGCCGTGGTCGACGAACTCATTCCGGGAATGATGTCGCTGGGCGAGGTGCAGCGGGTGCTCCAGGGCTTGCTTGCCGAACGTGTCTCGATTCGCGACCTTCCGCGCATCTTCGAGGGCCTCACGCTCCGCGCCAAGATTTCGACGGAACCTGAGGGCCTGATCGAGGCCGCGCGCGGTGCGCTCGGCCCTGCCGTCGCTGCTCCGTACGTTCATGACGGTGTGTTGCGGGTCATCACGCTCGAGCCCGTTCTCGAGCAGCACCTGATCGAGGCCCGCAGGCCCACGGAGGAAGGCGCCCAGTTGGTTGTCGACCCCGACCGCATCGAGAGGCTGCTGGGAAGCGTCAGGGATCGCGTCCAAGAGGTCGAGATGGCCGGTAGGGAGGCGGTCGTGGTGTGCGCCCCAGGTTTGCGTCCCGCGCTACGCAAGACGATCGCGCTAGCGCTACCCACCATGCCGGTGCTCTCATATAACGAGGTGACGTGCACGTCCGTGCAGGTCGAAACAGTGGGGGTGGTGAGCGATGCCGCAGCAATTATTGCTTGAGGGTCAGGATCTTGAGGCCCTCATCCTGCGCGCCCGCAAGGAGTACGGCCCAGCGGCGCGCGTCGTGCGCGCCGAGAAGGTGCGGGCAGGGGGCTTTCTCGGATTCTTCACGCGAGAGCACTTCGAGTTGACCGTCGAGATTTCCGATGCCGACATCGTGACGGCGGCGGCCACGAGGGCGCCCGTCGAAGTGGTCCCCTCCAGGACGGCAACGGACGCCGCGCTTGCCGCCGAGATCGAGGACGCCCAGGCGGCAAGGGAGGCGATGCTGGCGGGAAGCCTCGGTGACTACCTCGGTGACTACGCCATCGACACAGCGACGCGCCACATGGCGGCGCCGATGTGGTACACCGACGAAGCGGGTTTCAAGGGTGGCGTGAGTCCGCGGACGTCGGGCGACAGCGTTGAATTTGACCGACTCGTCTTGAGGCTCACGGAGCAGGCAGAGGCCGTCGAGGCGCCCCCGACCGCGACCGCGCCCGCTCCGGCGATGGGGACCGCGCCCGCGCCCGCAAGTGCTCACGCGCCATCCACGTCGCGGGCGTTTGTGCCAGCGACGTTCCCCATCGCACAGCGCCAGACATCCGCGACACCCGTTCCGGACGCCGAGCGGCGGGTGGGAGCGGCCGCGTTCCGCGAGGATGCGGGCGACCACGAGTCGCGCGCGAGCGTGCCTAGCGGCCGCGTCATGACAGCGTTGCCCAATGGTGCGGGTGACGGCCTCGGTGGCCTGGCGACCGAGCCACGCGGCGACAATGCACCCGGCCATCCCTCCTCGTCACCACGCGGTCCCGACTTTTCGCCGCGACTCGACGGCGTGGTGCTGCACCGCTGGGGCGTGTTCACCGATGTTGCCTCGGCTGTTGCGACTCACTGCACTGTTCCCGCGCTGCTGGCGCTCGGTGTGCCGATGCGTTGCGTCGAGGACTACGCGGATCTGGGCTCACCCGTGCCGCTACTGGACGTTGTCGCGCGTTTTGCCACGCCGCCAGTGCGCCGGCCGGAAGCGGGCGACCTCGTCGTCGTCGCTGGGCCCGCCGAGCACGCGCTCGCGGTCGCACAGCAACTCGCGGGTTGGGTGGGTCTTCCTCCCACCGCGGTGGCTCTTGCCGGAGAGATCGACGCAATTCGCGGACACGGCAGGCGCATCAGGGATGAGCACCAGGCGGGCGCCATGCGCGCGCGCGCTGAGAAGGCTGGTCGACTCGGTGAGCCGTTGATTGTGGCGCTTGCCGTTGCTCCCGGCAGGCGCGGTGCCGCGACGTCCGCGCCACTTCTCGCCGCGTTCGATGCCGACACGGTGTGGGCGGTCATCGACGCGACCAAGCGACCCTCGACCTACGAGCCCTCAGTACGGCTCCTCGCCGGTGAAGCGCGGATCGACGGCCTCGCGGCGGTCAATGTCGCCGACGCTCAAGCGCCGTGCGCGATGCTCGATGCCTCGCTGCCCGTCGCATGGATCGACGGCCTGCCCGCCGCCGGGGTTGTATGGGCCGCGCTCCTGGCGGACCGCATCGCCGCTCTTGACTAGCTCCAGCTCGGGAATCGCGTGCCACGAGGGCTCCCATGATGAGGTTCCCGCCGCGTCGCGCGTAGCCCGGTCGGCGCGGACCGGATAGTCTCGCCTACATGTTGGTCTTGTCCCGTCGCGTCGGAGAGCGTCTCTTCATCGGCAACGACATCGTGATCACGATCATTGACGTGCGCTCCGACGGGGTGCGCGTGGGAATCGACGCTCCGCGGGAGATCCGCGTGACGCGCGCGGAGATCTTTGAGGCGGTCGAGCAGCACAACGTCGAGGCCGCCTCCGCAGACGACAGCGCGCTTGAAAAGCTCCGTGGGCTCGCGCCCAAGCCGGCGCCCACTCAAAAGTCGGCGCCCACTCAAGGGACAGCGCCTTCTCAAGAGACAGCGCCTTCTCAGACGACCGCGCCGTCGCAAGCATCGGTACCCCCGCCCGAAGCGGACGCGCCCGGCGCTTAAGGACCGCCCCCGCCGCGGCCAGCGCCGCGGACGCGAGGGCGCCACAGTCACTGGTTGACGCTGTGGGTTGATGATTGCTCACCAGCGGCCAGAATCGGCCGATGAGTTGCGCGACGAGGCGGCAGGATGCCGCACCTGATGCAACGGGAGCGTACCCATGGACGGGATGGATGACATCGTCCGCGAGTTCATCGTGGAGAGTTACGAAAACCTCGATCAACTCGACCAAGACCTCGTGGCGCTGGAGGACCAACCAGGCTCACGCGAACTCCTGGGTTCCGTGTTCCGGACGATCCACACGATCAAGGGCACGAGCGGCTTCCTCGCGTTCGGCAAGCTCGAATCGCTGACTCACGGCGGCGAGAACCTGCTGGCAGAACTTCGCGATGGCAAGCGCCCGATGACGCAGCGCACCACCGATGTGTTGCTCAAGATGGTCGACGCGGTCCGCGACGTGTTGGCAACGATCGAGGCGACGGGCCTCGAAGGCGACTCTGACATGAGCGCCGTGGTAGCCGACATTCAATTCGTTCTTGATGACCCCGAGGGCGGCCCGAGCGAGCAAGCCGCCGTCGCCCACGAGCCCGCGGCTCCGAAAGCCGTCGCCCACGAGCCCACCGCTCCGAAAACCGCCGCTCCGAAAATCACAGCGCAGAATCACGACGAGCCAATCGACGAGGAGACCCCCATGGAACCCCGAGAATCCGAGGAGGCGCTCGTGAAAGAGCCGAGTACCACTCCCGCAAGGAAGCAGCGCGTCGCGGCGGTGCGAAATCCCCGCACGCGTGCCGCGAAGCCAAAGGCCTCGGCCCCCACGACGACACGCGCCCGCAAGGTAATCGCGGCCGAGCCGATGCCCTCCGCGACGCTGAGCGCCCCCGTTGACGACTCGTACTTTGACGAATTCGACGGCGACGGAGACGGCGACATCGATGCCGACTCCTTCGAACCCAAGACGGCTGTAGAGGCCGCTGTAGAGACCGCTGTAGAGACCGCAGTTGAACCCGAGGTCATCACGCCGACGGTGCAAACGCCAGCGGTGCAAACACGAGCGGTGCAAACGCATGCGGTGCACACGCCGACGGCCCCTGCAATTGCGGAACCGCGGGAGAAGACCGCCAAGGAGCGCGAGGACGGCCCCGCGCGTAGCGCGTCCGAGCAGTCGATTCGCGTCGACGTCGACGTGCTGGACGCGTTGATGCGCCACGTGGGCGAACTTGTGCTCGCCAGGAACGCCATGACCAGGCTCGCCGGCGACCTAGGGGATGCCTCGCTTGTGCGTGCCTCACAGCGACTGTCGCTGATCGCCACCGAGCTTCAGCAGGGCGTGATGAAGACCCGCATGCAGCCGATCGAGCACGTGTGGTCCAAGGTCCCCCGCATGGTGAGGGACATCTCGGCCGCGCTTGGTCGTCAGGTGCGCATCGAGATGATTGGCCAGGACACCGAACTCGACCGGGGGCTTCTTGAGGCCATCAAGGACCCGCTCACGCACCTCATCCGCAATGCGATCGATCACGGCATCGAGACGCCTGCCGTGCGCCAGGCGGTGGGCAAGCCCGTCCAGGGAGTCCTGACGCTGCGCGCGTTCCATCAGGGCGGCCAGGTCGTGGTCGAGATCAGCGACGATGGCAAGGGTGTCGACCCGCTCATCATCGGCGCCAAGGCGATCGAGCGCGGGCTGCGGACGCACGGCCAAGTGGCCGACATGAGCACGCAAGACCTGCTGCAGCTCCTGTTCCTTCCGGGCTTCTCCACGGCGGAGACGGTCACGAACGTGTCTGGCCGCGGTGTCGGCATGGATGTGGTGCGCACCAAGGTCGAGTCCATCGGTGGTGTGGTGGACGTGCAGTCGACGTTGGGTCTTGGCACCACGTGGCGTCTGCGCATTCCGCTTACTCTCGCGATCATGCCTGCCCTCACCGTGGAGTGCAGCGGAGAGACGTATGCGATCCCTCAGATCAGCCTGCTCGAGCTGCTCGCGATCGATGAGAAGCAGACCGGCGTCGAGTACGTTGGCGACGCGCCCGTCTTCCGGCTCCGGGGCACACTCTTGCCTCTCGTGGACCTGCGTGACGTGTTGGCACGACCGGAACGCCAATCCCTCATCGGCGCCGTCGTCGTCGTACTTCAGTCGGACGGAGGTCCGTTTGGCCTCGTCGTCGACTCGGTGCTCAACACCGAGGAGATCGTCGCCAAGCCCATCGCCGCTGCCGTCAAGAGCATCGGCCTCTACGCGGGAGCGACGCTTCTCGGCGACGGCGCGGTGGCGCTGATCCTCGACGTTGCGGCCGTCGCGCGTCGGGCCCTAGACGTCGACCTCCAAGAGGCGATGAAGAAGGTGTCCAGCGACGCCGTCGGCGCTTCCAAGACGGAGCCGATGCTCATCGTGTCGGTGGGAGAAGGCCGGCAGGTGGCCATGCCGCTCGGGGCCGTCGCCAGGCTTGAGCGACTCAATGCGAGCGTCATTGAGCAGGTGGCAGGATCGGCCGTCATGCAATATCGCGGGAGGATCACGCCGGTGGCCGACCTCGCCCACATCCTTGGAGACGGTGGCACATCGCGCGACGAATTCGCCGTGGTCGTGTGCACGCGCGGCGACCACACCGTCGCACTGGTGGCGAATGAGGTCGTTGACATCGTCGACTGCGCGACGTCGGACTTCTCCGAGGTGTCCGGTTACGGACTGCTCGGCTCAATTGTCATCAAGGACAGGGTCACTGAGGTTCTCGACCTCCATTCGGCCGTCGAATCGGCCGACCCAAGCTTCTATGAAGCGGAAGACGCCGAGCTCGTCGGCGCCGGATCGGAGTTCTGAAATGAAACACCAACTTGCGACCTTCAAGCTGGATAACCGCTTGTACGGAGTCGACGTGTCACGGGTCCAAGAGGCGCTTAGGCTGCACACGCGCACCGCGGTGCCTCACGCTCCGCGGACCGTCGCGGGCCTGGTCAACCTGAGGGGTCAAGTGGTCCTTATGGTGGATCTGCGCGCGCGTCTTGGGCGCGAACCCTACGGTCCGGATGACGAGCCCATGATGGTGGTCGTCAAGGTCGACGGCGAGCCGGTGAGCCTACTTGTGGATCAGGTGGGAGACGTGCTCGAGCTCGATTCGGAGCAGTTCGGCCCGCCGCCTCCCACCCTCGAGCCTGCGCTTCGCGACCTCGTGACGGGCGTGTATTCGCTCGACGACGGTCTGCTGCTATCGCTCGATGTGGATCTTGCCGCACGGGTCTAGAGCAGCTCACACGCTTGTCCATCGTGCCGATTGGCACCACAACACACGAAGGGCGCCTGTCGCCCCTAAGGAGTCCCGATGTTGAAGTCCAGCCCTCCGCACCGCGCGGGACGGGTGCGCGCCGCGCGCGCAACGTCTTCGTGCACGCGGTGGCGTGAGGACTTCGGGATTCGCATCACGATCCTCCCCGCTTTCCCGTGGCTCACTTCGGATGCTGGGAGTGGCGATGCGCACAATTAAGGTGCTGGTGGTCGACGACTCTGTCGTGGTGCGCAGGCTGGTTTCTGACGCGCTCGCCGCTGACCCTGCGATCGAGATTGTCGGTGTCGCCCAGAACGGCTCGATCGCGGTGCGCAAGGTCGATCTGCTCAAGCCGGACCTGATCACGATGGACATCGAGATGCCCGTGATGAATGGCATCGAGGCCGTCACCGCGCTGCGCGCGAGGGGCCACAAGATGCCCATCGTGATGTTCTCAACGCTGACGGCACACGGGGCGGCCGCGACACTCGACGCCCTCGCTGCGGGGGCGACGGACTACGTCACCAAGCCCACCAATGCCGGCCCGATGGACCAGGCCGTTCACATCATCGGCGCGCAACTCCTGCCCAAGATTAAGGGCCTGTTCCGCGCCCCCACGACGGTTCACACGCCGACCGTGCTTGCCCCAAGGATCGCAGTCCCCAAGACGCCGCGCGTGGTGGTCATCGGCTCGTCGACTGGCGGCCCCGAGGCGTTGTCCAAGGTCGTGAGCGCCTTCGCGCGGCCACTCCCAGTGCCCATCCTCATCGTCCAGCACATGCCGCCGCTGTTCACGGCACAGCTCGCGGCGAGGCTCGATCGCAATGGCCCGCATCGCGTGATCGAGGCTCAAGGAGGCGAGAGGCTCGAGGCGGGCACCATCTATATCGCTCCTGGTGACTTCCACCTGGAGGTGGTCGAGGCGCGTGGTCAGGTATCCACCAAGGTCAGTCACGGCGACCAGGTGAACTTCTGTCGCCCCGCTGTGGACGTCCTCTTCAAGTCATCGGCGGCCGTTTTCGGCGGCGACCAACTGGCCGTTGTCCTGACGGGAATGGGTGCGGATGGGCGCGAGGGCGCGCGCGCCATCGTCGATGCGGGGGGGCGTGTCTACGCACAAGACGAGGCCACGTCCGTGGTCTGGGGAATGCCTGGGGCTGTCGCGACAGCCGGACTCGCCCACTCCCTGTTCCCCATCAACGACATTGCTGGCGCAATAGCGCAGGCAGTGGAGTCCCGATCGGTCGCAAGGGCGGTAAGAGCGTGACGCTGACGGCCGAGACCTTCGACTTCGTGGCCACACTCGTGCGCCAGCGAAGTGCAATTCAGCTCGAACGGGGCAAGGAATACCTCGTGGAGAGTCGGCTCGCGCCGCTCGCCAGGAGCGCGGGCGCATTGGACGTCGATGCGTACGTTCGTGGTGTGCGGGCGGACGTCACGAAGCACGACGTTGTGGTCGAGGCGCTCACCACCAATGAGACGTCGTGGTTTCGCGACCTCAACCCGTTCACGGTCTTGCGTTCACATGTGGTGCCCGACTTGGTCGGCAACGGCAGGTCCACCATGAGGATCTGGTCCGCGGCGTGCTCGACGGGCCAAGAGGCGTACTCGATCGCGATGATTCTTGCCGACAACTTCCCGACCGTTCGGTCCAACATCGTCGCGACCGACCTGGCCGACCAGGTGTTGGCCAAGGGTCGCTCAGGCAGGTACACGCAACTCGAGATCAACAGGGGCTTGCCCGCGCCGATGCTCGTGAAGCACTTTGAGCGCCAGGGCCCTTCGTTCGAGATATCGTCGGCGCTGCGCAGCCAAGTGGTGTTCCGCAAGCACAACCTGCTGGACACACCGCCCGCTGGAGGTCCCTTCGACATCGTCTTCTTGCGCAACGTCCTCATCTACTTCGATGTGGTGACCAAGCGCGACGTGTTGAGAAGGGTCCGAGGCGCCCTCGCGCCTGGCGGCTACCTGTTCCTGGGGGCCGCCGAAACCACCATCGGTGTCGACGAGTCGTGGGAACGAGTCCCGCTCGGACCGAGTTCCGTGTACAGGCCCCGAGAAGGGAACGTGACATGAAGGCCCTGGTCATCGATGACTCTCGCGTCATGAGAAGAATCGTGAGCAACATCCTCGTCGACGTGGGATTCGAGACGATCGAAGCCGAGAACGGGCAAGTCGCTCTCGACCAACTCGAAGCCAACGACGATGTTGCGCTGTGCTGCATCGACTGGAACATGCCTGTCATGACGGGCTTTGAGTTCGTCGTCGCTGCGCGAAAGCGCCCCGAGTGGCGCAACGTCACGCTCATGATGGTCACCACGGAGGGTGAACAGGATCAGATCGTGCGCGCCCTGGCCGCCGGCGCTCACGAGTACGTCATCAAGCCCTTCACCCCTGAGGTGATCGTTGACAAGCTCCAGTTCCTCGGACTGGTCGATGTGAAGGAGTCGGTATGACCATCCCTGCCACGTGGGAACCGCTCACGGACGCGGATCCCGTGCTGACGATCGCTCAGGATCTCTTCAGCACGATGATCGACGGCGAGCCGGGCCACCTCTACCAGTGGATGGGCGAGAGCCCGTCGCTCGAAGACTCCCGCTACGCCTGGGTGGATGTCTCGGGCCCCGTCGTCACACGGGTGATGCTCATGGCGGGCCGCGCAACGGGCGAACAACTCACCAGGGCCTTGCTTCAGATGGACGATTCCGAAGCGGTGTCTGACGCGGACTTTGCGGACGCGGTCGGCGAGATCGCCAACGTCGTGGGCGGAAACGTCAAGTCGCTCGTCACCAATCCGGGTGCTCTGACGTTGCCCGTCGTGACGCATCAAGAACCCGACATGTCCACGGCTTTTTGCCTCTTGGAGACGTACTTTGGTTGGAAGGGCGCCCCCCTGGGCGTCAGCCTGTGGGCACTGGCCTCGTAGGCGCGGGCTTCGGCCCGGATGAGAAGAATGGAGAGAGGTGATCGACCATGAAAGTAATCGTCGCCGACGATAGTCGCGTGATGCGGCAGATCGTGATCCGCACGCTCCGGCAAGCGGGATATGACTGGTGGGACATTGAGGAAGCCGAGGACGGCGCGGCCGCACTCACGAAGATTAGGGCGTCGCAGCCCGACTTCGTGTTGTCCGACTGGAACATGCCAGAGATGTCGGGCATTGACCTGCTGAAGTCGCTGCGAAGGGAAGGCAACGAGACGCCATTCGCCTTCGTGACGTCGGAGGGCTCGCCCGAGATGCGCAGGCAGGCCGAGGCCGAGGGCGCGCTCTTCCTCATCGCGAAGCCGTTCACTGCGGACGTGTTCCGCGAAACTATCGATCCGTTCATCTCATGAACGCCGACGCGACGCGCCCCACGCCCGTGCCCTCGGCGTTCGAGGTGCGGGAACTGTTCGAGGGACTGTTGGGCAGGGCGGTCGAGTGGACCGCTACGTCGAACATTGTCGATCCGATCGACGGCGCGACCGTTGGCGCGTACACCAACGACTTCGGCGTCGTGAAGGCCCTAGTGTTGTGCGACATTGCGTTGACGGCGCGAGCAGGCTCTGCGATCGCGCTGCTGCCGCAAATGGGCGCAGAGTCCACGATCAAGGACGGCCTGGTGACGGCGGCACAGTTCGACAACCTTGCCGAGATCCTCAATGTGGCCGGATCGATGTTCAACCGGCCCCATTCGCCTCACATTCGCCTCGACACCACGTATGCGCCTCGCGAGACTCTGCCGGCCGATGTCGCCAAGTGGACGTTGGTGCCCGCGAGCAGGATCGATGGGGTCTTGACGATTCAGGGCTATGGCGAGGGCAGGATCTCCGTGGTGGTCGCGTATTAAGAGGACGGAGCGAACTCCCAGTGCCAGGGCTCGCGAGGCACGTTCTCGACGAAGCCATACTCCTTCGCGTGTTGGCGCATCCATGCCTGAGATGTGGCGTCGAGCCCTAGGTCGACCGCGAGTCCCCAGCCGTGCTCGCTGGTGCCTGGAGCCGCGGCGAGTCCCCCTTGGGAGTAGAGGCCCTTTTGGTCGGCGACTCGCACTTGCGAGTCATAGTTCCTGTATCCGTCGGTGACGGAGATCGAGACGCCCGCCTTCGCGGCATCGGCCAAGAGGGTGTTGAGGTGTTCCGCGGCGGGGGCCCACATCCGCTCGTCCGACCCCGTGAGGGGTGCCAGCGTGGACTCAGGGATGAGACCGTTTCCGTAGCCGGCGAGGCTCGCCGGCACGCCGTCTGCGTTGAGCTGGCCGGTGGCCGCCGCGAGCGAAGTGCGGCCCGTTTGCGACACCGAGGCGAAGACGTCGGCAAAGGATGTGCCCTCGGGGTACAGGATTGCGGACGATGCGAGGGTGTTCGTGATTGAGTTTGCTGCCGCGCTAGCCAGGGGAGTTGAGCGCGGCGCTAAGGACGCAATGCGCGCCTGAATCTCACTGAGACGCTGATCAATGGCGGCGATGGCCTCCATGTGATCTCCTCTCGCATCGTCCGGCGTTCCCATCGGCAAGCTTTTTCGGGGATTGAGCGTTGTGGGCATCCCAGTTGCGGGCGCGGCGCGGGTTTCGAGGCAGGGAGGATCTCATCACGCCTATACCCGCCTGCGTGCTAGTCTTTTCCGGCGCGCGCGAGTGGCGGAACGGCAGACGCGCTGGCTTCAGGTGCCAGTGTCCGAAAGGGCGTGGGGGTTCAAATCCCCCCTCGCGCACCAAAGAAGGCCCCCGAGAAATCGGGGGCCTTCGTTG
>JBBRWX010000009.1:0-57737 GCA_038248935.1 Actinomycetales bacterium | reverse complement strand
GGGCATGCCCGTGCGCGGTCAGCGCACCAAGACAAACGCGCGTACCCGCAAGGGACCCAAGAAGACCGTTGCCGGAAGGAAGAAGTAGGCCATGGCTGCACCCGTTCGCAAGCCGCGCAAGAAGATCAAGAAGACCGTCGCACACGGTCAGGCGCACATCAAATCGACGTTCAACAACACGATCATCTCCATCACGGATCCCTCGGGCGCCGTGGTGTCGTGGTCGTCTTCAGGCCAGGTTGGCTTCAAGGGTTCGCGCAAGTCGACCCCCTACGCCGCCCAGATGGCCGCCGAGGCCGCCGCTCGCAAGGCCCAAGAGGCCGGCATGAGCAAGGTCGACGTCTTCGTGAAGGGTCCCGGCTCGGGACGCGACACCGCAATCCGTTCGCTGACCGCCGCGGGCATGGAGGTGACGTCTATCAAGGACGTGACGCCTCAGGCCCACAACGGCTGCCGTCCGCCCAAGCGTCGCCGCGGCTAGAGCCTCACACCGTCGCGCGGTCCGCGTGCGGCGGTTGGCTTCCGCGTTCACGATGCACCTCGGTGCGTCACCACACCAGACGTTGACACCCGCCGGAACGGACAGCCGGCGGGCACGAGCATCAAATAGTGGATGCTCGGAAAGGAAGAGAAAGTGCTGATCGCACAGCGTCCCACCTTGACCGAGAAGGTCATTTCGGACAACCGCTCGCAGTTCTCGCTCAAGCCGCTGGAGCCTGGCTTTGGCTACACGCTTGGCAACTCGCTTCGTCGCACGCTGCTTTCGTCGATTCCAGGCGCAGCCGTGACGAGCGTGCGTTTTGAGGGTGTTCTTCACGAGTTCACGACGATCGAGGGGGTCAAGGAGGATGTCACCGAGATCCTCTTGAACCTCAAGAACCTCGTGGTCTCCTCGGAGCACGACGAGCCCGTCATCATGTACCTGCGCAAGTCGGGTGCAGGAGCGGTCACCGCCGCTGACATCGCGCCGCCAGCAGGCGTGGAGATTCACAACCCCGACCTGCACGTCGCCACGCTCAACTCGAAGGCGAAGTTCGAGGTCGAGTTGACGGTCGAGCGCGGTCGCGGCTATGTGCCTGCCGCACTCAACAAGAGCTACGACGCCGAGATCGGTCAGATCCCTGTTGACTCGATCTACTCGCCAGTACTCAAGGTGACGTATAAGGTTGAGGCCACCCGCGTGGCCCAGCGCACCGACTTCGATGAGCTCATCCTCGACGTCGAAACCAAGTCTTCGATCTCCGCTCGCGACGCCGTCGCGTCGGCCGGCTCGACCCTGGTCGAGCTGTTCTCGCTCGCTCGCAGCCTCAACGAGGCCGCCGAGGGTATCGAGATCGGCCCATCCGACACGGACGAGGCGCTCGAAGAGGACTACAACATGCCCATCGAGGACCTCAACCTGACGCAGCGTTCCTACAACTGCCTCAAGCGCGAGGGAATCCACACGGTCGGCGAGCTCACCGCTCGCTCCGAGACGGACCTCATGGACATCCGCAACTTCGGCCAGAAGTCGATCACCGAGGTGAAGGAAAAGCTCATCGAGCTTGGCTTCACCCTGAAGGACGGCGGTCATGAATATGACCAGTCGGCTTCCGGTGTGTACTTCTCCGGTGGCGACGAGTAACAAGGAGAATCACACACAATGCCTACCCCTACCAAGGGCCCTCGTCTCGGCGGCGGACCTGACCACGAACGCCACATGCTGGCGAACCTGGCGCAGTCGCTTTTCGAGCACGGCCGCATCACCACCACGGAAGCTCGCGCCCGTCGCTTGCGTCCGTACGCCGATCGTCTGGTGACCTTTGCCAAGCGTGGCGACCTCGCCACGCGTCGTCGCGTCATGGGAATGATCTCTGACAAGGGCGTGGTTCACACGCTCTTCACCGAGATCGGTCCGGGCTTCGCCGAGCGCGAGGGTGGCTACACCCGCATCGTCAAGATCAGCCCCCGCAAGGGCGACAACGCTCCCATGGCCGTGATCGAGCTCGTTGAGTTCGGCACTCCCGCCAAGAAGGGCGTCGTCAAGGAGGCCACCAAGGCCGCCAAGAAGGCCGCTCCCAAGGCGTCCGGCAAGGCTGAGAAGGCCGGCAAGGCCCCCAAGGCCGAGGTCCTCGAGATCGACCCCATCGAGGAGTCCGTCATCGAAGAGATCATCGACGAGACCGCTGTAGCCGAGGAGGCCGCTGTCGTCGAGACAGTTGAGGCCCCCGAAGCCGAGGCTGCCGACGTCAAGGCCGACGACAAGTAATTCGCGTCCTCCAGCGCACGAGGCGGGTCCACATGACTGAGCTGCACAGCAGCGAGGTGGTGCGGGCCCGCCTCGACTTGTCTTACGACGGAACCGACTTCAGCGGCTGGGGTGTCCAACCGGTGCTCAGGACGGTGCAGGGGGAGCTCGAGAGGGCGCTGTGCACGGTCGTGAGGGGCCCAGGGGGCGCGCAACTGGGGCCGGCAGACCTGCGCGTGACCGTCGCCGGACGCACGGACACGGGCGTCCACGCGCGTGGACAGGTCGCCCATGTGGATATCACACGTGACTCCTGGCATCGGCTGGGAGGCAGGTCGATCCACGAGCCCGCTCAGGTGTTGCGCGAGCGCGTGAGCGGCGTGTTGCCGAAGGACATCGTGATTCACTCCGCCGCGCCGGCCGCGCCGGGTTTTGACGCACGGTTTTCCGCTCTCGAGAGGCGCTACGCGTACAGGATTGCCGACACCCAAGCCGGCCGCGACCCCTTGACCAGGCGATTCGTCACGTGGACCTCACGCGACCTGGACGTGGAAGCGCTCAACGAGGCCTCGGCCACCCTGACGGGGTTGCGCGACTTCGCGGTCTTCTGCAGACCACGCGAGGGTGCTACGACGGTGAGGGACCTCAGGCAGATGTCGTGGGAGCGCGTCACGTCGGGTGCCGACGCGGGCCTCGTGGTCGCCACCGTGCGTGCGGACGCCTTCTGCCATGCGATGGTGCGCAGCCTCGTGGGGGCCGTCACGGCCGTGGGAGTGGGCAAGAGGGGGCTGGCGTGGCTCGGTGACGTTGCGGCAGGCGCTGAGCGCTGCGACCTGATCTCCGTGGCTCCTGCGCGCGGCCTGACGCTCGAAGAGGTGCTCTACCCGTCTGATGAAGAACTCGCAACGCGCGCCGAAATCGCTCGCGCGCGACGGAGCATCGAAGCCCGAGGTTAGGTTCGAACAAGCGAAATCTAACGTCTCGCGTCGTGGATCGGCCTCGCGGAGTCGAGGAGGCCGCGGCCCCCCGCCGTTGGCCAACGGTGACAAACGTATGCCGCTACGCTTGGGAACAATCCTGACGGAGGGGATGACCTAGGCGTCGACGCTTCACGAGTGAAGTACGTTGGCGCTACGGACATCGCTTCCTTGGAACTTAGGTGTGCGCTTTGACTCAAATTGACCTGAGCGCAGCGCCGAAGGTAGACTCCCCTGTCGTTGTGTGTTCCACGTGACCGGTGTATTACCACTCGCCGCCGCAGGACCCTCCGACCGTTCGATGCACCGCATCGTGCCACCGTTTTCGAAGAGTAGAAGGCTTCATAGTGCGTACGTTTTCTCCCAAGCCGGGTGACGTGACCAAGACCTGGCACATCATCGACGCTTCTGACGTGGTCCTCGGTCGTCTGGCCTCTCAGGTCGCAGTGCTCCTTCGTGGCAAGCACAAGGCGACCTTTGCGCCTCACGTCGATTCCGGTGACTTCGTCATCGTCATCAATGCAGGGAAGGTCGCCCTTACCGGCGCCAAGCTCACCGACAAGATGGTCTACCGCCACTCGGGTTACCCGGGCGGACTCAAGACCAAGGCGATCGGCGAGTTGCTCGCGACCAACCCCACGCGCGTTATTGAAAACGCCGTGAGGGGCATGCTGCCTCGTACCAAGCTGGGTAAGGCGCAGATCTCTAAGCTCAAGGTGTATGCAGGTGCCGAGCACCCGCACGCCGCACAGCAGCCCCAGCCGTTCGAGATTTCCCAGGTTGCGCAGTAAGGCGCTGGACAAGGATTGAGTGACATGTCAGACGTAACCCCAGAGGTCGAGACCTCTACCGAGCCCGCCACCGAGACCGCGATTGACGCGGTCGAAGAGCACCCCACGGAGTACACCTCCGAGACCACGCCTGTGCGCGGTAAGGGTGTTTCCGAGATCGCACCAGGAGCAGGCCTCGGCCGTCGCAAGCAGGCAATTGCCCGCGTGCGTCTGGTTCCAGGCACCGGCAAGTGGACAATCAATGGCCGCGACCTGAACAACTACTTCCCCAACAAGGTGCACCAGCAGCTCGTGAACTCGCCGTTCGCGATCCTGGACATCGAGGAGAAGTTCGATGTTCACGCACGCATCGGCGGAGGTGGCCCCTCCGGCCAGGCAGGGGCCTTGCGCCTCGGCGTCGCCCGCGCGCTCAACGCCATTGACCTCGAGCACAACCGTGCCACGCTCAAGAAGGCCGGGTTCCTGACCCGCGACCCTCGCGTGGTGGAGCGCAAGAAGGCAGGTCTCAAGAAGGCCCGTCGCGCCCCTCAGTACTCGAAGCGCTAGCAGGGACGCGCACATGGCGCGACTCTTTGGCACGGACGGCGTCCGTGGGTTGGCGAATCGCGACATCACGGCTGAGCTTGCGCTGGACCTTGCCGTCGCCGCCGCCCACGTGCTTGCCGAGCGTGGCGAGTTTTCGGGTCATCGACCGCGCGCGGTCCTTGGGCGCGACACCCGTTTGTCGAGCCAGTTCCTGTCGTCCGCAGTGGCGGCGGGACTGGCATCGGCGGGAGTCGACGTGCTCGACGTGGGAGCGATCCCCACGCCGGCCATTGCGCACCTGACCGCCACCACAGACGCCGACCTTGGCGTCGTGATCTCCGCTTCGCACAACCCGATGCCTGACAACGGCATCAAGTTCTTCACTCGCGGGGGGCTCAAGCTCCCTGACTCGGTTGAGGAAGCCATCGAGGCGCGCATCGGGGAACCGTGGGAGCGACCCACTGGCGCCGACGTAGGAGATATTACCAACGCCGCTGAACTTGGCGCGGAATACGTGGCACACCTCGCCCTGTCGGTCGCCGACTTCGCAGGCCGGGAGGCGCCACTCACCGGCCTGACGGTTGTGGTCGACGGCGCGCACGGTGCGGCCTCCACGATTGGCCCTGCGGCCCTCGAGGCGGCGGGTGCGCGCGTGATCACGCTGCACTGCGAGCCGGACGGCCGCAACATCAACGCCAACGCGGGGTCCACTCACATGGGACTGCTGTGCGAGGCCGTGGTCGCGCACGGGGCCGACATGGGCGTCGCGTACGACGGCGATGCCGACCGCTGCCTTGCGGTGGATCACACGGGCGCAATCGTCAACGGCGACCTCATCATGGGTTTGCTTGCACTCTCGATGCGCGACGCAGGTTCCCTGTATCGCCAGACCATGGTCGCCACGGTCATGTCGAACCTCGGCCTTCATCACGCGATGAGGGACGCAGGCATCGACATCGTGGAGACCGCGGTGGGCGATCGCTACGTGCTTGAGGCGATGCGCGAGGGAGGCTACACCCTGGGCGGAGAACAATCGGGTCACATCATCGTGTCTCGCTATGCGTCGACAGGCGATGGTGTGCTCAGCTCTCTTCTTCTCGCGGCCACAGTGGCAGCGGGTGGGCCCCTGCGAGAGCTCGCGGCGGGTATCGGCACGCTGCCACAAGTTTTGGTCAACGTCCCAGAGGTTGACCGCTCGCGTGTCCACACCGATGTCGAGTTGACTCGCGAGGTCGACCGCGTGCGAAGTGAACTGGGAGACTCCGGGCGCGTCTTGCTGCGTTCTTCGGGCACGGAACCGCTCGTGAGGGTCATGGTTGAGGCCGGAACGATGGACGACGCGCGGTCGTACGCGAATTCCCTTGCAGCGACGGTGGCTGACAGACTGGCTCTATGAGCACCTTCTGGGAATGGGTCACGGGCCTGTCGGCGCACCTCGAGTCCGGCATCCTTGCCCTGGTCGAGTCGATCTGGATCTACCCGTCGGTCTTCGCGGTGTCATTGATTGACGCGGTGATTCCCGTGGTGCCAAGCGAGTCCATCATCATTGGCGCCGCCTCCGCCTGGCAATCAATCGGTCACCCCAACCTGGTCCTCCTCTTTGTCATGGGGGCGACGGGCGCGTGGTGCGGTGACCAGACGGCCTACTTCATCGGCACTCGCGTGGATGTGCGAAACATCAAGGTCTTTCGCCGCCCCAAGGTGCTCGCCGCCCTTGACTGGGCCGAACATGCGCTCGAGCACAGGGGAGCGCTATACATCATCGCGGCAAGGTTCATCCCGATGGGCCGTGTCGCCGTCAACCTCACAGCGGGAGTCTTGCGTTACCCGCGTCGGCGCTTCATGGCGGTCGATGCGATCGCGACGTCCATCTGGGCCGGGTGGGGGATCCTCATCGGCACCGCGGCGGCCAGCCTGCTCGGCGACAACCTGCTCCTGTCGATCGCGGTGGGCATCACGGGCGGCGTGCTTCTTGGCTTCGCCGTCGACAAGGCCATGAGCATCTTCGGTCTCGCGGCGCCCGAGATGCCTGACCTTGCGGGCGAGATCGAGCACAGGGTCACGCCCGCCGATGAGTGATCAACCCGTGGACGGCGTCCACATCGGGTGGGAGGACGCGCGCGCCGCGAACCTCGCCAACTGGGAGGACAGGGTGCCGCTCCACCTGGAGGCCTACGCCACGGAAGCTCTCGTGAACGATGCCGAGCACCTCAGCACCGTGGCTCGCACCGACCTCGCCGTGCTTGCCCGGTATGTGCGGGGCGGCACGGTGGATGGTCTCGACGTGTGCCACCTCCAATGCCACATCGGCACGGACACCCTCTCGTTTGCGAAGGCAGGCGCAACCGTCGTTGGTGTCGACTTCTCTCCTTCGGCACTGGCCGCCGCGGCAATACTCGCGAAGCGCCTCGGCATCGACGCGACCTGGGTCGAGACCGACGTGCTCGACGCACGGGCGGCGGTCGACAGGGCGCTCGGCGCGGGGCGCATCTTCGACGTGGTGTACACGAGCATCGGCACTATTGGATGGCTCAACGACCTGGACACGTGGGCAGCGCAGGTCGCGGCGCTCCTCAAGCCCGGTGGCATCTTCTACATCAGGGACGGGCACCCGACGCTCTACTCCCTCGATGAGGATGCGGACGGGCTGTCGATCAAGTACCGGTACTTCGGTGAGGGTGGCGCCCTGCAGTGGGACGACGAGGGAACGTACGCGGGCGACGGTCACGTCGAGCATTCGCGCACCTACGAGTGGCCCCACCCGACCTCGGAGGTGGTGACGGTGCTGCTGCGGCACGGGCTGACGTTGCTCGCTCTCGATGAGGGCAAGACACTACCGTGGCAGTTCGCGCCCCGCATGACGATGAACGATGACGGCGAGTATGTCTGGCCGGGCGGCGAATCATCGCTCGTGCCATGCACCTTTACGATCGTGGCCAGGCGCGACTAGATCTTGCGCATGTGGACCGACTGCACCGCGTGGTCGCTTCCCTTGCGGAGGATGATCGTGGCGCGCGATCGTGTCGGCTCGATGTTTCTCTCAAGATTGGGCGCGTTGATCGTGTCCCAAATGAATGACGCGCGCTCGATGGCCTGGGCGTCCGTCAGCGACGCATAGTTCTTGAAGTAGCTGTCCTCGCGCGCAAAGGCCGTCGCCCTGAATGACAGGAAGCGCTCGATGTACCACTCGCGCACATGGGCGGGATCGGCGTCGACGTAAATCGAAACGTCAAAGTAGTCCGACACCGCGAGGGCCGAACTCTCGCGTGCGCGCACCGAAGCCGGCTGGAGCACGTTGAGGCCCTCGACAATGAGCACGTCGGGGTGGCTCACGACTACGTGCTCGTCGCGAACGATGTCATACGTCACGTGCGAATACACGGGCGCGGTCACCTCGACGACCCCAGACTTCACGGCGGCGATGAAGTTGCGCAGCGCGTGCCTGTCGTAAGACTCGGGAAAGCCCTTGCGTGCCATGAGGCCGCGTTCTTCAAGAATCGCGTTGGGAAGGAGAAACCCGTCGGTCGTGACAAGTTCCACGCGAGGGGACGACGGCCACCTGGCGAGCAGCTCCCTCAAGACACGAGCAGTCGTCGACTTTCCCACGGCGACGGAACCGGCGATGCCGATGACGAATGGCGTTCGCGAGGCGCGCTCGCCGAGGAACGCGCTCGTGGCCTGGTGAAGAGCGCCGACGGCCTCGGAGTGCAGGGTGAGCAATCGGGACAGCGGCCGGTAGATCTGATCGACCTCGGCGAGGTCGATGGGATCCCCAAGTCCGCGCACCCTGGCGACGTCGGCGTCGGTGAGGGGCAGGGGAGTGTTGTGGGCTAGCTCAGACCACTCGTCCCTAGTGAACGACAAGAACGGGCTCACTGATGCGTCGTTGCTCCTCGCGGTCACTCGTCCATTGTGGTGCATGTGCCGGAGTTCTAGGTGCGGCGACCTCGTGGCGCCCCAACGCAAACTAGACTCATCCCCATGTGTGGAATCGTGGGTTATGTCGGATCGGGCCCGGCCAGCGCTAGGGCCGAGGGTGTCGTCATGGGTGGCCTCGAGCGCCTCGAGTATCGCGGCTATGACTCGGCAGGCATCGCGGTCGTGGTGCCTGGAAGCCCCGTGCTCGCGATGGCCAAGAAGGCCGGCAAGCTCACCAATCTCGCAAAGTTGCTCGCCGAGACGCCGCTTCCGCACGGCACGGCAGCCATTGGCCACACCAGGTGGGCCACTCATGGATCGCCAACTGACGCAAACGCCCACCCGCACCTCGCAGCGGGCGGCCGCATCGCCATCATTCACAACGGAATCATCGAGAACTACGGGGCGCTGCGGGCTGAGTTGCTCGCGTCGGGGGTTCACTTCTTGTCGGACACCGACACCGAGGCTGCGGGACACCTCCTCGCTCACTATGTCGACGAGGGTCTGGGCCTGGCAGACGCGATGCGCGCGGTCGCTCGCAGGCTCGAGGGTGCGTTTACTCTCCTGGCCATCGACGCCAACGAGCCCCACGTGGTGGTGGGGACGAGGCGTAACTCGCCCCTCGTCATCGGGCTCGGTGAGGGTGAAAACTTCCTCGGGTCCGACGTGGTTGCCTTCATCGAGCACACCAGAACGGCTCTCGAACTCGGGCAAGACGAGGTTGTCGAAATCACCCCAGAGGGAGTGACGATCACGGACCTCGGTGGCTCGCCCGTCGTACGGGAGCCCTTCACCGTCACGTGGGACGCATCGGCCGCGCAGAAGGGCGGCTTCGCCACCTTCATGGACAAGGAGATCCACGACCAGCCGAGCGCTGTCGCGGACACCTTGCGTGGGCGGCTCGACGAACGCGGCAGGCTCAAGCTCGACGAGGGTATTGTCGCCGAGACGGTGCTCGCCGCCGTCGACAAGATCATCGTGGTCGCCTGCGGGACTGCCTTCTATGCGGGGATGGTCGCCAAGTATGCGATCGAGCATTGGACGCGCATCCCGGTTGAGGTCGAGCTTGCGCACGAATTTAGGTACCGAGACCCGGTTCTGACGGTGCGCACGCTGGTTGTCGCGTTTAGTCAGTCAGGCGAAACCATGGACACGATCATGGCCGTGAGGCACGCCCAGCAGCAGGGAGCGTCCGTTGTCGCGATCGTGAACGTGCAGGGCTCGACAATTGCGCGCGAGGCCGATGCCGTGCTGTACACGCGCGCAGGGCCCGAGATCGCGGTGGCTTCCACCAAGGCGTTCCTTTCCCAGATCGCCGCCTCCTATCTGTTGGGCATCTACCTCGCGGAGTTGCGCGGCAACAAATTTCCAGACGAGATTGCGGCTCTGCTCTCGCAACTCGACGAGATGCCTGCCAAGATTCAGCGAGTGCTCGACACGAGCGAGCCGTTGCGTGAACTTGCGCGGTCGATGGTCAACGAACGCACGGTCCTCTTCCTCGGCCGCCACATCGGCTTTCCCGTCGCGCTCGAGGGCGCACTCAAGCTCAAAGAACTCGCATACATCCACGCAGAAGGATTTGCGGCGGGAGAACTCAAGCACGGCCCCATTGCGTTGGTCGAACCCGGACAGCCTGTGTTTATCGTCTTGCCAAGCCCTCGCGGCAAAGAAGTGCTGCACGCCAAGGTGATCTCCAACATCCAGGAGGTCAGGGCGCGAGGCGCGAGGACGATCGTCATTGCCGAAGAGGGCGACACAGAGGCCCCGCAGTACGCCGATCACCTCTTCACGGTGCCGCAGACCCCCACGCTGCTCATGCCGCTCGTGACCGTGGTGCCGCTGCAAATCTTCGCTCACGAGTTGGCGGCAGCCAAGGGCTACGACGTTGACCAGCCGCGAAACCTAGCCAAGTCAGTCACAGTGGAGTAATGCATGGCCATCGTCGGCGTAGGCATCGATGTCGTCGAACTCGAACGATTCGATCGCGCGGTCGAGCGCTCCCCTCGGTTCCTTGAGAGGGTATTCACTCCCGCCGAGCGAGAGCTGGGTCGCCATTCGCTCGCGGCTCGCTGGGCCGCCAAGGAGGCGCTCGCGAAGGCGTTGGGTGCGCCCCCAGGGTTGGTCTGGCGAGATGCCGAGGTGGTTCGCGATCGGTCCGGACAGCCTCGACTCGAGGTCAGCGGCACCGTGGCTGCGCGCGCTCGAGAGCTTGGAATCGCAACCTTTCACGTGTCCCTTTCTCACGACGCCGGGGTGGCGTCGGCCATAGTGATCGCGGAGGCGACATGAGCAGACTGACGGTGAAGATCGACACGGAAGCGATCACCAGCAACGTGGCGACGCTCGTTGGCCGGACGACGGCCGATGTGATGGCGGTGGTCAAGGCCGATGGCTATGGGCACGGCCTCATCGAGGCGGGTCGGGCTGCCCGCGCGGGAGGCGCGACGTGGCTGGGCGTGGCCCAACCGAACGAGGCCCTCGAATTGCGGGCGTCTGGCGACGAGGGCCGCATCCTCACGTGGCTCTATGGCCCCAACTTTCCCGCGCGCGAGCTGATGGAGGCGGGCGTCGATGTGTCCGTGAGTTCCGCCGAGGTGTTAGGCGAGATCGTGGCGGTCTCGAGAGATGGTGCCCCGAGTCCTCGCGTGCATGTCGCCGTCGACACGGGCCTTGGGCGCGAAGGCGTCACGTTAGCTCAACTGCCGGGCCTCCTTGAACTCGCCAAGGCGGCGGAGCGCGAGGGACTGGTGCGCGTCGTCGGCATCTGGTCCCACCTGGCGTGGGCCGATGCGCCTGGCCACCCGACGATTGACCTGCAGGCGCAGGTGTTCCGTCAGGCGCTCGTGATCGCGCAACAGGCGGCGATCGCTCTCGAGGTGAGGCACTTGGCCAACTCGGCGTGCACCCTGACCCGCCCCGATCTGCACTTTGACCTGGTCCGTCCGGGAATCGCCATCTATGGACTGCCCCCCGTTGCGGACCCCGATGGCAAGAACTTCGGGCTCAAACCAGCGATGAGCGTCACGAGCGAGATCATCCTGGTCAAGGACGTCGCCGCCGGTCAGGGAGTGAGCTACGGCCACGAATACGTGACCATCTTTCCGACCACACTGGGGTTGGTCAGCGCCGGATACGCGGACGGGGTCTTCCGCGCCGCGGGCTCGGTAGCCGAAGTTTCGGTGCGCGGCCGCCGCTATCGCATCGCGGGTCGAGTGTGCATGGATCAATTCGTGATCGATCTTGGACCCGCGACCGCGGTGTGCGTCGGCGACGAGGTGACGCTCATCGGGCCTGACGGGCCGAGCGCGCAGGATTGGGCGACCGCAGTTGGCACGATCGACTATGAGATCGTGTGCCGCTTCGGCGGCTTGCGGCCAAAAACGCTTTCATGAGGTATCTGGTCAAAGACGGGGAATCCATGCGCGATCTTGGCCGCGCGATCGCCCCTACGCTCCGGGCAGGTGACCTCGTGATTCTGGCGGGAGGGCTCGGCGCGGGCAAGACGACGCTCGTGCAGGGCATAGGTGCAGGAATGCGGGTGCGCGGCAAAGTCGCAAGCCCCACCTTCATCATCTCGCGCGCTCACGAGCCGGCCGCGGATGGACCGTGGCTGGTGCACGTCGACGCCTACAGACTCGGTTCGCTCGCCGAACTTGATCACCTTGACCTCGACGATTCGACCGATCAGGCCGTGACTGTGGTCGAGTGGGGCGAAGGCAAGGCCGAATCACTTGCCGACGGGCACGCGCTCATCACGATTGATAGGGCGCGCGGAGCCTTCACCGAGGGTGAGGACCCTGCAGCAGGCGAGAGAGTCGTGACGATCACCACGAGCGGGGACGCCTGGCACGGGCGCCCGTGGCCTCGAGCGGAGAATCCCACGCCATGATCGTCGCGATCGACACGTCGTCGGCGATTTCCGTCGCGATCACGGACGACCACGCGGGAGTGGCCCTCGCGAGAGCGAGCGTGTTTTCCCCGCGAGGCCACGCGGAGCTGCTCAGTGACCTGGTACGCCAGGCGCTCGCCGACGCGGGGGCCACCAAGGCCGATATCACCGCGGTCGTCGTGGGCACCGGCCCCGCGCCGTTTACCGGACTGCGGGTGGGCCTCGTGACGGCGCGAACTCTCGCGCTTGCGTGGAAGGTTCCCGTGTGGGGAGTGTGCTCGCTCGACGCCATCGGCGCCGAACGTCTCGACGTGCTCGTCGTTGCCGACGCGCGGCGGCGCGAGGTGTACTGGGCCAGGTACTCAGGCGGACTGCGCGTCGCTGGCCCCGAGGTGGGGCCGCCCGCATCGGTGCTCCCGAACCAAGGCGAGACCGTCGTTGGCAGGGGAGCGGTCCTGTATGCCGTGGCGTTCCCAGGAGCGATCGACGCCGATCCCGACCCGCTATGGCTTGCCAAGGAGGCCGTGCGTCGCCTGGCGGCAGGCGAAGACCTGCCGACTGAGCCGCTGTATTTGCGCAGGCCAGACGTGCACGGCGCATGACCGATGTGAGCATCAGGGACCTCGTCGAGGCCGACCTGCCGTGGATGGCTCAAGTGGAGAGGGACATCTTCACCAACGCGGCATGGTCCGAGGCGCTGATTCGCGAGGACTGGCGCTACGGCACATGCAGGTATCGCGCCGTGGAGATCGACGGCGCTCAGGCCGGGTACGCGGTGTACGGCTATGACGGCGACGCCTTCCACCTCATGAACCTCGCGATCGTCCCCGACTACAGGGGCCGCGGCCTGGCGAAGGCCCTCATGACGGAGTTCCTGGACGAGGCCGTGCGGCATAGGGCGCCCGAGGCGTGGCTCGAAGTCGCGGTCAACAATGTGGAGGCTATCGGGCTCTACCAGGCGCTCGGCTTCGAAACAGTGCGCACCAGGCGCAAGTATTACCAGCCGGGAGGCATCGACGCGCTCGTCATGCGCAAGGAGCTTCGGCCGTACGTGCCTGGCTTGCACGACTCCGAGAATGCGTGACGAGCAGTGCCTCAGAAGGTCGTCTTGGTACGCTCGTTGAGCGCGCCCGAAGCGCAAGCACAGTGAGGGCCAAGCTCAGTGAGAGTTCCGCGGTCGTGAAAAAGGTCGGAATCAGGGACGTTGCCGCCGTCGCGGGGGTGTCGACTGCGACCGTCTCTCATGCGCTGAACGGACTGGGTTCAATGAAGGATGAGACCAGGCTTCGAGTCATCAGGGTCGCCAAGGAACTGAACTACCGCCCGAACCGGATGGCGAGCTCGCTTCGTCGCGAGAAGTCTCACACCATCGGGTTCGTCGATGACAATGTCGCGACTACCCCTTTCGCAGTGACAATGCTGAAGGGGGCTCAAGACGCGGCTGTGGCGAGGAAGTACTCGGTGATCCTGGCGAGTTCCGCGTCGAACCCCGAACTCGAAGCGCAAGAGATCGCGCTGCTACGCAGTTTCCCCGTCGACGGGCTCATCATCGGCCGCATGTTCCACCAGTATGTCGACGTGTACGTGGTGGCGGCGGGAATGTCGATCGTGCTCGTGAACGCTCGCGCGCGCCACGATGACTTGACGGCCCTTGTGCCCTACGAGGCGCAGATCGGCGCCGATGCCACTCGCGAGTTGATGAACGCCGGCCACCGAGACGTCGCTCACCTGTCCATCACGACCCCAGGGTGCGCTCGCGATGGGCGCATCTCTGGGTATCTCGAGGCCATCGTGGGCGTCACCTCTCCGCGGATTCTGTACGCGAGCGAGGCGACCACAGAGGCCGCGCGCGAAGCGGCGCTCCCGCTGCTGCGGGCTGACGACCGTCCCACGGCCGTCTTTTGCTTCAATGATCAGATGGCGATGGGTGTCTACCAGGCGGCACAGCGCTTGGGGATGCGCATCCCAGACGACCTCTCGATCATCGGCGTCGACGATCTCCTGATCATCGCGGCGGCGCTGGATCCCGCGCTCACGACAGTGGCCCTGCCGCATTATGAGATGGGCAGGCGCGCGGTCGAACTGGTCGTCGAGCTCATCGAAAAAACGGCAACCCCAGGCACCACGGCGCAACTCACCTGTGACATTGTGCGTCGCGGCTCGATCGCCCCTCCCAGGCGCTAACGCGTCTGCTCCTCACTTTGTGGACCGCGGGGTGTCACGCGGCGGCGCTTCCTGGCCACCGGGGCCGTTCGTTCATGGGGCCCGCGTCGCCGTCTAGAGTTGCTTCCATGGAACTGGTCCTTGGGCTTGAGTCCACGTGCGACGAAACGGGCGTGGCGCTCGTGCGCGGCCGCGAACTCATCGCCGACGTTGTGGCATCTTCCATGGATGAACACGCCCGCTTCGGGGGCATCATTCCCGAGGTCGCCTCGCGTGCGCATCTGGAGGCGTTCGTTCCCACGCTGGAAGAGGCTCTCGCCCGCGCGGGTTGCTCCCTTGACGACGTCGATGCGATCGCCGTCGCCGCAGGGCCCGGCCTCGTCGGGTCGCTGACCGTGGGCGTCGCCGCCGCGAAGGCGCTCGCTCTCGCACTCGATCGCCCGCTCTACGGGGTCAACCACGTCATCGGCCACGCCGCGGTGGACGAACTCGTGCACGGTGCGTTCCCCGATCGCACGATGGCACTCGTGGTCTCGGGTGGCCACTCGTCGCTCTTGCTTGTTGATGACATCGCGACTCGGGTCACCGAACTGGGTCACACTCTCGACGACGCTGCGGGTGAAGCCTTCGACAAGGTCGGCAGGCTCCTGGGCCTGCCATATCCGGGTGGCCCGCACGTCGACAAACTCGCGCGCGAGGGCAACCCCACCGCGATCAGGTTCCCGCGCGCGCTGACGGCGCCCAAGGACCGCGAGCGGCATGCGTATGACTTCTCCTTCTCCGGCCTCAAAACCGCCGTCGCCCGCTGGGTCGAGGCCGCCGAGGACTCCGGCAGGCCGATTCCGCTCGCCGACGTCGCCGCCTCCTTCGCTGCGGCGGTCGCCGACGTCTTGGTGTCCAAGACGCTCGACGCGTGCGAGACGCACGAGGTCGACACTCTCGTGATCGGCGGCGGATTCTCCGCCAATAGCCAATTGCGCGAGCTCGCGCTCGCAAGGGGCGCTGAACGGGGCATCGAGGTGCGCATTCCGCCGCTCAAGTACTGCACGGACAACGGGGCGATGATTGCGGCGCTTGGCGCTGCCGTCGTCGCTCGCGGCGTGCGACCGAGTGCGCTCACGATCGGCGTGAACTCGTCGATGCCGCTCGAGACCATCACGGTATGAGGCGTGGCAAGGTCGCTGCCGCAGCCACCGTGATTGCGGTCGTCGCGGGAGGCTCGGCCGCATGGGTCGCTTTGCGCCCGGGCGGGCAGGGCCCAGGAGAGGCCTCGACGGCCACCGTGGTGCCCTTCGCCGCGCCGGTGGTGAGGGCGCCGCCGAAGGCACCTGCGGATATGACATGGGGCCCCTCCGTCGTCGATTACGCGAGGGCGCTCGTCTTAGCGAGAGCCGTTCCTCTCGACGTGGCGGCGGGGCAGGTGATCGTCGCGACGGTGAGCGGTCCCGATCCCGCGTCCGCGGCCTCCGTCGTGGGCACTGAGCACCTGGCGGGCGTGATTCTTATGGGCGGTGCCATCGTCGACGCGGCCCAGGTCAGTGCTCTCGCGGCCGCGGTTCAGGCGGCGGGGGCCGAGGACGGACGCAATTGGCCTGCGATCGTGTCCACCGATCAGGAGGGCGGGCCCGTTTCTCGACTCTCGGGTGTCATTCCGGAGCTGCCCGCCTTCATGGCCGCGGGCTCCATCCCTGACAAGAGCGCGGTAGAGCGCACCTTTGAGGCTGCAGGCAGGGATATGAGGGCGCTGGGAGTAAACGTCGATTGGGCGCCTGACGCGGACGTGACCGTGGGTCTAGCGGACCCGACGATTCGAGTCCGCTCGGCGGGTTCGGACCCCGCGCGTGTGGCGCAGACGGTCGATGCCGCCGCCCGGGGGCTGGTGGCGGGCGGCGTCATCCCTGCGATCAAGCACTTTCCCGGTCATGGGTCGGTGACCACCGACTCTCACGAGGAGGTGCCGGTTCAAACGGCCACGATGGCGCAACTCGAGACCGCCGACCTGGTGCCCTTCGCGTCCGCAATCGACGCGGGCGCGCCCGTCGTCATGATGGGGCACATCGCGGTCGCCGAGTGGGGCGGCGTGCCGGCCACGGTGAGTCCACAGGCCTACGCCTACTTGAGGCGGGGTCTTGGATTCACCGGTGTCGTCGTCACAGATGCCCTCGATATGGGAGCGATCACGGATTCCTTCGCGCCGGGTGACTCGGAGGTCGCTGCCCTTGTCGCAGGTGCCGACCTTTTGCTCTCGCCCCGCGACCCGGCCGCCGCCCGTCGGGCGATTATTGCCGCCGTCCAGGGCGGAACGCTTCCGCGAGAGCGGCTTGACGAGGCGGTTGCCCGAGTGTCGTTGCTGATGGCGCTTCAACAGCGAAGCGCCGAAGCGTCCGATACGGACCCTGTCGACCCGGACGCGAACGCCGACTACGCGCGCGCATTCGCGGCGTCGGCGACCACCGTGTCGGCCGCATCGTGCACCGGACCCTACGTGGGGACAAGCGTCACCATCACTGGCGGTTGGGACAGCGAGCGGCAGGTACTCGCCGATGCCCTGGCCGGCTACGGAATCACCACGGGCGGAGGAACAACCATTCTTCTTCTTGGCTCGGCGACGGGCTCTGGCAGTGCCGACGTTGTTGTCGCGATGGATGGCCCCTGGGGGCTCGCCGACTCGACTGCGGGCGTCTACGTCGGCCTGTACGGCCGCTCGGAGGAGGCTCTCGCGGGCTTGGCGGACGTGCTCGCGGGCGCCGTGGCGCCTACCGGGGAGTGGGCGGTGGGAGGGATGCCTCCCGCTTGCGGTTTTGCATGACGTTTCTTGCAGGGCTCGGCCTTGGGTTGTCGCTCATTGTTGCGATCGGCGCTTAGAACGTCTTCGTGTTGCGCCAAGGGCTGCGACGCGAGCATGTAGCACTCGTTGTCGCGATCTGCGCGGTGTCTGATGCGCTCCTCATCGCCGCGGGGGTGTCGGGGATCGGCTTGGCCGCGGCGACCTTCCCGTGGCTCCTCACGGCGGCACGTTTGGCGGGAGCGGTGTTCCTGGTGACGTATGGCGCTCTCGCCGCGCGTCGGGCGTTCAAGGCCGACCGCGGCCTGGACCCTTCGCCGTCGGGAAGTGGGGCGCCGCGTGGCGGAACGGGCGCGCGCGTCGCGCTCACGTGCGTGGCCCTCACGTGGCTCAACCCCCACGTGTACCTCGACACGGTGTTTGTGTTGGGATCGGTGGCCGCCGCCCACGCAGACGCGAAGTGGCTGTTCGCTGCGGGCGCCGCCGCGGGTAGCCTCGTGTGGTTCACTTCCCTCGGCTATGGCGCCAGGTACCTGGGCCGCTGGCTTTCCGGACTGCGGGCTTGGCGCTTCGTAGATGCCGCAATCGCGGTGGTCATGATCGCGATAGCGGCGAGCTTAATTATGGGTGCGTAGCAGGCCGGTCGAGGCGTTGCGCGATGATCGCGAGCCGCGCGCCACCGATTCGGGTCAGGATGACGGTGGCGCTGGCGTCTCCCTTGAGTTTGAGACGGGGCCTGAGCGCCGCGGGGTCAATGTCCAGTCCGCGCTTCTTAATTTCCAAGGTGCCAATTCCCATGGCGGCGAGCGCAGACGACAGGCGCCTTTCCGAATACGGAAGCGACTCGACCACCTTGAATCCCGTCGCAAACGGCGTGGACACGGGAGCATCGCACGTGAGATACGCAATCTGGGGATCGACCAGCCTCGCTCCCAGAGTCGCGGCCATGGGCCCGACCAGGCCAGATCTGATCACCGCGCCGTCCGGTTCATAGACGTAGGCGCCGAGCGGGCCTGCCTCCCCTGGAATGGGCTCGCCCTCGAAGAGGTGAGACTCGCCCCCGCGCAGGACGAGAGCGGAGTGCCCGTGGGTCCTCGCGAGCTTGCCGGTCCACAGACCCATCTCGACCACGTCGCCATCCATGCTGACCCATTGCGCCTCGGCCTCAGGAGGCACGGCGCTGTGAGGAAGGGCGGGTCCCAGCTTGATTCCCATCTCCGGCCATGACGCTCGCAGGCCCAAGACATCGTCGAGCGGCGGCGAGTAGTCGCGCGGGTCGTGCCTTCTGCCCCGACCGTCCCTACGCGCGGGGTCGACGAAGAGGGCCTCCGCGTCGATGCGGCCCGATGCCAACGTGACCATCGCGTCGGCGTGAACCACTCGTGCGTCGTCCCAGTGGCGCAGGTTGTGGTCCGCGAGCAGCGCTGTCGCCTCGTCACGCTCAAAGGCGAGCACTGATAGACCAAGCGAGGCGAAGGCCATCGAATCCGCACCGAGGCCGCACGTGAGGTCCGCGACGCGGCCCACGCCCGCATTGAGGTAGCGATGGGCGTGATGAGCGGCGACCGCGAGGCGAGTCGCCTGTTCGAGACCGTCCTGGGTGAAGAGCATTCCCTGCGCAAACGGGCCGAACTTCGAAGCGGCTGCGGCGCGCAGCCGGGTCTGTGTCATGGCCGCGGCAACGACGCTCGGATCGGCCCCGCCGGAGCGGAGCTGGCTCGCTAGCGCGAGGGCGCCAGCGGGGTCGTACGGTGGCATCGAGGCCAACAGAGCCAGGGTCCGTGGGGACGTGGCAACGCGAGCGGCGTCTGCTTCCATAGATCGATCCTGGCATGCGCTGGGTTTCACGCGTGGCGAAAGGCCCGTGTTCGGTTAGCACTCGTAGCCGGGGAGTGCTAAATTGCTGGTGTTCCCTCAAGGGGACGCGACCACAGCCCGACCCCCGCGACGGCGGGCGAAAAGTCGCATCACATCGTCTCGTTCAAGGAAGGTGAGGTCCGCTGTGTCGGTCTCTATCAAGCCTCTCGAGGACAAGGTCGTAGTCAAGCCGGCAACTGCCGAGAAGACCACTGCCTCAGGTCTCGTGATCCCTGACACCGCCAAGGAAAAGCCCCAAGAGGGCGAGATTGTCGCGGTCGGCCCCGGCCGTATCGACGACAATGGCAACCGTATTCCGCTTGACGTCGCCGTGGGTAACCGCGTGATGTACAGCAAGTACGGCGGCACCGAGGTCAAGTACGCGGGTGAGGATTATCTCATCCTGTCCGTGCGTGACCTTCTCGCCATCGTCGACTAGGCGCTGTCTGTTCGACGCAAATTAGCATGAAAGCGGCGGCCATCGAGCCGCACGCGCAATGGCCCCGGAGATTCCTCTCCGGGGCCATTGTGTTTGCCGCATCTGCCGCTATTGCAGGGGGGTGCATGAGCGGCGGCGGCGGTTTGTGCCGACAGTGCAGGTGGTCAACTAGCCTGCTTCAGTCGGCCAGCGAGGATTCCATGGCGCTCGTCCTCGCTCAGCCCTCCCCATACGCCGAAGGGTTCGCGTGCAGCGAGCGAACGCTCACGACACAACTCCAAGACGGGGCAGCGGTTGCAGTAGTGCTTGGCGGCTTCGGCACGGCGGCGACGTGCCGCTCCGCGTTCGCCCTCTGGGTGAAAGAAAAGGTCGGGGTCCGCGTCTCTACAGGCCCCCTCGTACTGCCACTCCCACTGGTCTTGAGTGGGGGCTGGCAGTGTTGCGATCGTCTCCATCGTGCTCCTCGGTCGGCGGGCCCCGCCCGCGTCGTCGTTGACCCGGGACCGCCCCTGGCATTGCGCTAGGGATGGAATCACCGTAAACCGGACTAAACGGACAGTCAAGGGTGTCTGGTTGCTCGCTTCCTACATGACCGTTTCTACTCCTTCGGGGGCTTCATGGGAACCCCCAATTTATGGGGTACCTGGACTTTTTTCTGTGAACCAAAGGAGGCAGGGGTGTCCAGGTCACTTTGAGACTCCGCCGAATTCGATGCTCGACCACGCACCATAGACTTGGGCGATGGCCCCCAGCGAGCATGACCCCTTCGGGTTCACCGGTCTGACCTACGACGACGTCCTCCTTTTGCCTGGTGAGAGCGACGTCATTCCCTCCCAGGTGTCGACCAGGACGCGACTGACGCGCGAGATTGACATCGAGGTTCCGCTGTTGAGCGCGGCGATGGACACCGTGACGGAGGCGCGCATGGCAATTGCCTTGGCTCGACTCGGAGGCATCGGCGTCCTGCACCGCAACCTGTCGATCGAAGATCAGACTCAGCAGGTGGTGACGGTCAAGCGATCCGAATCGGGAATGATCACCGACCCAGTGACGGTCGGGCCCGACGCCACCCTGGCAGAGCTCGACGCACTGTGCGCGCGCTACCGAGTTTCTGGCCTGCCCGTCGTCGACGCCGACGGCACATTGGTGGGAATCATCACCAACAGAGATATGCGCTTCGTGTCGCCCAGCGACTACGCGGGCCGCTTTGTGCGCGACCAGATGACGGTGATGCCGCTCATCACCGCACCGGAAGGCGTGTCCAATGCGGCGGCGTCCGAGTTGTTGGCCAAGCACCGTGTCGAGAAGCTCCCTCTCGTCGACGCCGCGGGTCACCTCACGGGGCTCATCACCGTCAAGGACTTCGTCAAGACCGAGAAGTATCCCAAGGCCACCAAGGACTCCGAGGGCCGCTTGCGGGTGGCAGCCGCCGTCGGCTTCTTCGGCGACGCCTGGGAGCGTGCGATGGCGCTGGTGGACGCAGACGTCGACGCGCTGGTGGTGGACACCGCGCATGGACACGCTCAAGCCATGATCGACATGATTAAGCGAATCAAGGCCGATCCGGCCACGCGCCACGTTCAGGTGATCGGCGGCAATGTCGCGACCCGTGCGGGCGCGCAGGCGCTCGTCGACGCGGGGGTCGACGCGGTCAAGGTGGGCGTTGGACCAGGCTCGATTTGCACCACGCGGGTGGTCGCGGGTGTGGGCGTCCCTCAGGTCACCGCCGTGTACGAGGCCTCGCTCGCCGCGCGCGCATCGGGAGTTCCGATCATCGCCGACGGCGGTCTCCAGTACTCGGGCGACATCGCCAAGGCCCTGGTGGCCGGCGCATCCTCCGTGATGCTTGGTTCGCTCTTCGCGGGCTGCGACGAGACCCCAGGCGATCTGGTGCTGGTCAATGGAAAGCAATTCAAGAGCTACCGCGGCATGGGTTCCATGGGGGCGATGGCCTCGCGCGGCCGCCGCTCGTACTCCAAGGACCGCTACTTCCAGGCGGATGCGCCGAGCGACGACGACCTGATCCCGGAGGGCATCGAGGGTCGCGTGCCGTTCAAGGGCCCAGTGTCTTCCGTGGTGCGCCAGCTCGTGGGCGGCCTCGGTCAGTCGATGTTCTACGTGGGTTCACGGACGATTCCAGAGCTGCAGTCCAAGGGGCGCTTTGTGCGCATCACTCCCGCTGGGCTCAAGGAGTCTCACCCTCACGACGTCCAGATCACGGTCGAGGCGCCCAACTACTCGGGCCAAAGCTAGCGGTGGAGCTGGGCTGGGACACGCTCGCACTTCTGGCGGCCGTGGCGTTGGTTGCTGGCTTTCTCGACACGCTCGCAGGAGGCGGCGGCCTGCTCACCCTTCCCGCGCTGCTGCTTGCAGGGGTGCCCCCGCTTGCCGCGCTTGGCACCAACAAGCTCCAGGGTTCCTTTGGCACAGGCATGGCGACCTACCAGGTGCTGCGGCGCAAGCGCGTGTCGTGGCCGCACGTCAAGGGGCCGATGCTCTGTGCGTTTGGCGGCTCGGCGGCCGGATCCATCGCGATTCAGTTTGTCGACACCGACGGACTGCGGGTGCTCATCCCCCTGGTGCTTGCGGTGATCGCCGCGTACTTCCTGCTCGTGCCCCGCGCCCACGAGCCTCCCCCCGCACCGCGCATCGACGAGCGCCCCTTCCGGGCCGCGGTGGTTCCCGCCATCGGCGCGTATGACGGGGCGTTTGGGCCGGGAACAGGTTCGCTCTTTGCGCTGTCTGGGGTGGCGCTCAGGGCGCAGACGCTCGTGCAGTCAACCGCAGTGGCCAAGACCCTCAATTTTGCGACGAACGTCGCGTCTCTCGCCGTGTTCTTGGTCGCAGGTCACGTGGTGTGGATCGCGGGTGGGGCCATGATCGGCGGGCAGTTGTTGGGCGCGTACGTCGCTTCGCACGTGTTATTCCGTGTCAAGCCCCTGGTCATCAGGGTGCTCATCGTAGGGATGTCGCTCGGAATGCTCGTGCGGGTTTTGATCGGCTAGCCGATCACGAACTTGGCGAGCACGGCCTTGGCACGCACAGCCTCGGCAAGTACGGGACTCACGTCCATCGCGTGGCACGTGCGCCGCTAGAACAGCGCCACGCCATCGTCGGCGGCCTCATCGGTCCCGCGCGGCGCCGCTATCGGCCAGTTGAGGCTGGGGAGATCGTCTGTTGTGCCCTTGGACTTGAGCCAGGCGCTAAAACTGGCGGCCCACTTGTGGTGCGCCGCAGCCTGCTGATCGTGGAGTGCGTCCAGGTCGACTTCTCGCATGGCGGGATACATCTGCGCCATGGCGAGAACCAGGTTGAGAGTCGCGAGCACGTCGGCGTCCGCCGCGTGTAGGTCATCCGCCACCACTGGCACCGCGTAAATGTGACACATGTCGATGAGCTTTCGAGGTCCCTTGCGCCACTTGTCGAGGTGGCGGTCGAGCACGAGTGGATCGACGATGGGCCTGATGCCCCCCGGCAGGCGATCGGCGAGCGTCGGCAACCCGTGACGCGCGAGCTCGGACTCCAGAATCGTGAGGTCGTATTGGACGTTGAAGCCGGCCACTGGCACTCCGGCGGTCAGGGCATCGGCCAGGCCCGAGGCGATCTGCTCGAGCGCTTCGACGGGATTGGCGCCCTCGGCCCTCGCCCGCTCGGTGGTGATGCCGTGTACCTCGGTCGCACGCTCTGGAATCTCGATCCCCGGGTCGATAAGCCAGGTGGTCGCCTCGACCGCCGAGCCCTCCCTGCGGATCAGCGCGGCAGACACGATGCGGTCAGTCGTGGGGGAGACCCCCGTCGTCTCGGTGTCGAATCCCACCATGGGTCCATCAAGCCAGCTCATGCCCCCAGCCTGGCACGGGAGTATGACGCGTGGGTTCAGGCGCGGCGGTACCCGTTACGGGTAGAGACCCCTCAGGCGATGCGCATCGGTGACGCGGCGGACGGCAAGGGCGGTCGCCGCTTGCCTCAGCGACATGTTGTTGGCAGTGGAGTAGGCGACGACGTCGTGCCACGCCTTGTCCATCTTGTCGGCCAAGCGAGCGTTGACGTCGTCCTCGCTCCACTGCCAGGCCTGGTTTGCCTGCACCCATTCGAAGTAGCTGACGACGACGCCACCCGCGTTGGCGAGGATGTCTGGGACCACAAGAATCCCGCGATCGGTGAGGATCGCATCGGCCTCCTTGGTGGTCGGGCCGTTCGCTCCCTCCACCACGATGCGCGCCTTCACAAGTGGCGCCGTGTCGGCCGTTAGGACGCCCTCGACCGCTGCGGGGACAAGAACGTCGACATCGAGCGCCAAAAGTGCGCTTGGCTTGATGTTCTCGCCTCCAGGAAAGCCGGTGACCGAGCCGGTGCGGGCGGTGTGCGCGGTGAGCGCGACCATGTCGAGTCCCCCCGGCGCGTAGATTGCGCCGTCGATATCGGACACCGCGACCACCCGCACCCCTTGCTCGGCGAGCAACTGGGCCGCACCCCTACCCACCTTGCCGAAGCCTTGAACGGCCGCCGTGGCGCGAGTGGGTTCGATGCCGTGACTGCGCATCGCCAAGACGGCAACGTGAGTGACTCCCCGAGAGGTGGCGAGGGCCCTGCCAAGCGACCCGCCCAAACTGACGGGCTTTCCGGTCACCACGCCAGGAACCGTGTGGCCGACGGCCACGGAGTAGGTGTCCATGATCCACGCCATCGTCTGCTCATCGGTGCCGATATCGGGAGCAGGAATATCGACAGTGGGGCCGATGATCGGAAGAATCTCCGAGGTGTAGCGCCTGGTGACACGCTCGAGTTCCGACATCGAGTGTTCGCGCGGGTCGATCGCAATGCCGCCCTTGGCGCCGCCATAAGGCACGTCAAGAAGCGCGCACTTCCACGTCATCCACATCGCGAGCGCGCGTACCTCATTGAGGTCGACACCCGGCGCATAGCGGAGCCCTCCCTTGGCGGGACCCCGCGAATAGTTGTGCTGCACGCGGTAGCCGCGGTAGACGGACACCGATCCGTCGTCCCTCTTGAGCGGGACGGTGACCATTAGTTCACGCCGTGACGCGGCGAGCATGCGGTGCGTGCCGTCGCTCAGCCCGAGGTGCGCCGCAGCCTCCGCCAGTTGCGCATGAGCGTCTCCCAGGGGGCCCTCGGTCAGTGGGGCGGGTTGCGTCATTGCAATTCCCTTCTCGTAGTCCTCCGAATCTAGTTCCGACGGGGGCGCAACGGCTAGCGACACCCGAGCGATAGTCTTGATGTCGTGACAAACGAGATCGAGATTGGGCGCGGCAAGCGCGGACGCAGGGCATATTCCTTCGACGATGTGGCGATTGTGCCTTCACGGCGCACGCGCGACCCCGAGAAGGTGTCGCTCGCGTGGCAGATTGATGCGTTCCGTTTCGAGATTCCGGTGCTCGCGGCGCCCATGGACTCGGTGATGTCGCCGGCGACCGCCATAGCGTTGGGCGAGGCAGGTGGCCTTGGCGTGCTCGACCTCGAGGGCCTCTGGACGCGGTACGACGACCCTGCGGCTCAGCTCGCGGAGATTGCGTCCCTTCCGCGAGAGGCCGCGACCGCGCGCATGCAGGAGATTTATCGTGAGCCGGTCAAGCCCGAACTCATCTCGGCGCGACTTGGCGAGATTCGCGCCGCTGGAGTCACCGTCGCGGGCGCCCTGTCCCCGCACCGCACCCAGGAGCTTTACGGGACGGTCCTGAAGGCGGGTGTCGACTTGTTCGTCATCCGCGGCACCACGGTCTCCGCGGAACACGTCTCCGCATCCGGCGAGCCGCTCAACCTCAAGAAGTTCATCTATGACCTGGACGTCCCCGTCATCGTCGGCGGCGCGTCGACCTATCAAGCCGCCCTGCACCTCATGCGCACGGGAGCGGCGGGCGTGCTTGTCGGCTTTGGTGGCGGCGCCGCGTTGACGACGCGCACGTCGCTTGGGATCCACGCCCCCATGGCGACCGCGGTGGCCGATGTCGCCGCGGCCCGTCGCGACTACCTCGACGAATCGGGCGGACGCTACGTCCACGTGATCGCGGACGGCGGCCTTGGCCGATCGGGCGACATGGTCAAGGCAATCGCGTGCGGCGCCGACGCGTTCATGCTGGGCGCGGCGCTTGCTCGCGCCGAGGAGGCTCCAGGCGGCGGCTACCACTGGGGCCCGGAGGCCCACCACCTCGAACTGCCACGCGGCGAGCGCGTCCACGTGGGCACGGTGGCGCCTCTCGACGAGATCCTCTTTGGACCAGGAACGGTCGCCGACGGCACTACTAACCTGATGGGCGCTTTACGGCGCTCGATGGCGACGACGGGGTACTCGGACCTCAAGGAGTTCCAGCGAGTCGACGTGGTGGTGAGCCCCTACCAGGGAGGCTAGCCGGAGTTGTGGCTGAGTCGCTCGGCCAGCCCAGGGCGTTCGCCCTGGCCGCGCACCGGCGAATGGCTTCATCTGTACCGCTTGTGGGCGCCGAACCGCCGCTAATGGCTTGATTCGTACCAGGCGTGTTCGCTCGTGGTCCAAAATGAGCCATCAGACCAACAAGAGTGTCTCCAGGCGGTACAGACTGAGCCACCTGGGCGACTCCGATGCGGCTAGGAGGTATCCCATCAGGCTGGAGGCCGTTGCTATTGACAAGCGATGTGTATCTATCGATACTCGATATATGAAGAACTCCTTGCTCGTCACGCTGCGCATCCTGATCGTAGTGCTCCTCTTCGGAGCGCTGCTCGTGCAGGCCGTCATCATTCCCTGGATCGCATATGCGGTTTCCTCCGATGCTCCCGAGTTCGCATACCTCGCGATCCCGTATGTGGCCGCGGCGGTCGCGGGCATCGCGTGTGCGCAAGTCGTCCTCGTCGCCACGTGGAAGCTCACGCTCTTGGTGGGCAGGGAAGCGATCTTTGACGCTTCGTCTCTCACGTGGGTAAACCTCATGGTGCGGGCCGCAGCGGTGGCGACAGTGCTCACTGCCGCGGTCGCGATCCACTCGTCGTTCATCGCGGGCATCGGTCCCGTCACGGTGCCGATCGTGCTCCTGGGTTGCGCTCTTGGGGCAGGTGCCTTTTGGCTCATCCTGATTATCATGCGCGGCCTGCTCGAGGCGGCTGTGGCTCACAAGGTCGAACTGGATGAGGTGGTGTGATGCCCATCGTCATCTCGATCGACGTGATGCTCGCTAAGCGAAAGATGTCGGTGGGGGACTTCGCGGATGCCGTGGGTATCACTCCCGCAAACGTGGCCGTCCTCAAGAACGGTCGCGCGAAGGCCATCCGTTTCACCACGCTCGAGGCGATCTGCCGGGTGCTGGACTGCCAGCCTGGGGACATCCTCACGTGGGTTCCCGAGGCTCCCGAGGGCTAGCCGCTCTACCCCTCGTTGCGTTCGATTGCCGTGATCGTCCCCGAGTACATGCCCATCGTGCAGTGGTACTCATACGTCCCCGTCTTGGTGAGCGTCAACGTGGATGTCACCGTGTCGAAGATGGCATTGAGCTGCCCAAGTCCAAGAGAGTCCGCCTCGACGAGGCTCGCGCAGCCGGCGCCCACTGGCTGCAAGACCCAGGTCACTGGCTCGTTGACATAGACCACCGCGTCGGCGGGAAAGTAGCCCTTGAGGCCCACCCTGGTGGTGACGACTTGGCTGCCGTCTACGTCAATGACGTTGGCGGTGCGCTCAGTGGCCGTCACCTGCGGGTGCAGCGCGAGCAATCCCGAGCCAGTGAGGCCTCCCAAGCCCGTGACGCCCGCGAAGGCGATCACCACCACGCCGACCACGCGCAGCGGGCGGCGGGTCGCGGACTCGCGCGCCGATGCCGCCGCCATGCCCAATGCGAAGAGGCCCGGCGTGGTTCCGGCCGCAAATAGCGCCATGAGGACACCGCCAGTGAGCGGGCTCCCCGATGACAGCGCGAGCAATTGGACCACTTGAGTGAAGCCGCAAGGGAGAAAGAACGTGGCCACTCCCAGGCCCGCTGCCCTGACGTGAGACCACCCGTTGGCGGGAGCGCCCGCGGAATCGGCGCTGGCGTCCGAGTGCGCCTTTCTGGCCCACCGCGCCCACGATGACGGCAGCGTGACCTGCCAGGCGGCAATGCGGGGTGAGGCCCCCGTGAGCCGAATGCCAAGGATCGCGGTCGCAACGGCCACGGCCACCATCACGATCGCGAGTGCAATGCCTCGCAGTGCGACCGCCTGGCCGAGCCATCCCGCGAGGGCCCCAAGGGCACCGAAGCCCACGACGCGACCCGCGTTGAACGCGGCTTGCGTGGACACGGCATCGGTCCGGCCGGAGGATGAGGCACGCGAGGATACCGATAGCGACAAAACCAGGCCGCCCACCAAGGCCATGCAGGTCGACAGCGATGCCGCGACGCCGAGGCCAACGACCACAAGCGCCGAGCCGACGGTGAGTCCGGCGCTGAGACCGCCCACGCGCGAGCCCGGATTCCATGCGGAGATGGCGAAGATCAGGACCGTCACAGCCGCGACGCCGAGCGCCACGTCTTGCCACACCGAGCGCTCGCGGGCCAGCCACGGCCGCGTGCCGAGGCCATACGGGGTGTCTGCCAGCACGGCCGTCAGGGCGGCGTCCGTTGGCAGCGACGCGCCATTGAGGCGCACGATGCCCGTCCGGGCCGATGCCTTCGCCGAGTCGACCCCTGGCACGGTGGCAAAGGCCGCCGCGACGGTGTCCTCACACGCGGCGCAGGTCATTCCCGTGATCGGGATGTCGCGCTCGGTCATCTGCACCTCCATGCCTGCCCAAACGAGCCTGACGAGAGGATAACGCGGCGGTGCCCAGGACCTTCACCCGGAAGGTTCCGCACCTGGCAGACGGCGCGCGAGACCGCGAGGCCACGCGGCACTGAGGACCGCGAGGCCAGATGGCGCCGGCCTCGAGCGCTCGGAGTCGTTACACCAGAGTGAACTGCCGCACCCCTGTCGCGAGCGTCGCGGCGATCTCGGCGAGATCCGCGACAACTCCTCCGACCTCGTTCGCGCTGCGTTGCGCATCCTGCGCGGACTCGGACAAGATGTGAGCTGCGTCGGCGATGTCCGTGGCGCCGTCGGCGGCAACGAGGAGGTTGCGTTCGATCTCGGTGGTGGTGGCGGTCTGTTCTTCGATCACGGCGGAGATCGACGACTGGTGCTCGTCCACGAGGGCGATCGAGTTGCCAAGACGCTCAATGGCTGCTCGCACATCGGCGGAGTCGGTCGCGACCTCTTCGAGGACGGGCCGGATAGTGGCGATGGCCTCAGCCGTCTGTTGGGCCAGGTTCTTCACCTCGCTGGCGACGACCGCGAATCCCTTGCCAGACTCGCCGGCCCTCGCGGCCTCGATGGTCGCGTTCAGGGCCAAGAGGTTGGTCTGCGCGGCGATGGCGGTGATCGCCTTCAACACCTCGGCGATGCGTGATGAGGAGTCGCCCAGCCTCGCGGCGGTCGCGGCGGCCTCCGTGGTGATACCTACCGCGACGCGTGATTCGCCCGAGGCGGCGTGAACGTCGCGCGCCACGGACTGAATGGAGGTGCGCATCTCGGTCATCGCGACGGTCACCGATTGCACCTCGTGGTTCATGGCCGTTGCCGTGTCGGCGGTGCTTCCGGCGCGCGTGGCCGTCTGCGCCGCCGTGCCTTGAAGACCGTCACTGGAGCCATTCAGCTGCTCGGCTGTGGCACGAACGGCCTCGGCCCCGGTGCGCAAGGTGCTCACCGCGGTGCGCATGCTGACGATGGTCGCGCCGAGCGCATCGCCCATGCGACCGATCTCGTCGCGGCCCTCACCGTGGACATCAACGGATAGGTCATTGTCGGCAACCCGTCGCAGCGCGTTGGTGATGCGTCCTACCCTTGCCACGATGCGGCCAGAGGCGAAGACGATGTATCCCACCGCGAGGGCCGTGACCGCGAGCCCCACCGCAAGGAGGGTGAGTGTCAGGTTCCTCGTGCCGGTGGCAAGGTGTTCCGGAACCAACTGCAGGTCTGTATCGAAGCCCCACGCCTCGATCGTCCAACCCCACGCGGCATAGCGAGTGACCTCGACGCTCGCGCCGCCGTTATCGAGAGTGACACGCTCCATGGTGGTGGCATCAGGGGTGGCCAAAGCCGCACCCGCGTCGACAAGGCGTTGGGCGTACGCTACGTCGGCTACGCTGCCGGCCTCTACTCCAGGAGGAGGGACGATCCAGTTGCCCGCATCCGACATGACCGTGACGTAGCCGCTGTTGCCCACCGTGACGAGCGCGAGTGCCTTGAGTAGTGGCGCAGCCACCTCCGATTGCGGCAGCCCCACGAAGATGGCGCCGATGACGTTGACGCCGTCCATGATGGGGGCATACGCGGTGACATATGGTTGCCCGACGACGGTGGCGGTGCCGTAGAACGGCTTCCCTGCCATCAACGCCGACACCACGGCGTTTGGCGTTCCATCGGCGCTCGATGCGGCGATGAAGGTGCCGATCGCCCGCGCGCCATCTGCGTTCTGCACGGTCGTGGCTACACGAAGCATGTCGCCCTGGTCGTTCATCCGCTGGAACACGGTGGTGGAGGCGCCCAGCAGTTGAGTGACCTGGTCCACCACGGGAACCGGGGTCGCAAGGTCGGCGACCTGGCCGATGTCGGCGCCTCCGATGATGAGGCGCGGCAGGTCGATCGTGGTGACGTCACCGGTGGTCTGGTTCTTGGCATCCCACGTCAGCGGTTCCCCCACGGTGATGGGTCCAAGGCTGGTCATGGTCTGCTGGGCGACCGCGAGTTCGGACTCCATGCGGGTCGTGACCGTCTCCACTTGGGTAGACACCAACGCTCGAGCCGACTTGGCGGTCTGCGTCATCGACTCCGCGGTGAGCTGTTCAACGTCTCGGCCCGCCTGAGCCGCAAGCGAATTTGCCTGAGCCGCACCAACGGCGGTGAGCGCGATCGATGTCGCGAGCACGGCGAGCGCGCCGAAAGCCACCAGTTGGAGCCGCAAACTTGTGCCGAGTGTGGGACGTGCCATGAGGTGGGTCAGCCTTAGTGTGAGAGAAATTTGGTATACCCGCTTGCGATCCACTCATCGGCCGGGTGCCCCCATAAGTGAGGGCTGGGGCCCTTTGCGAGGCGTGGCAAGGCGTCACGTCGATGCCCGCACGGCTTCAGCTTTGGGGTCACGCGGTGCGCGGCCGCGGCGCGGGATTGGTCGTGTGAGGCCGCCTCGCCCGCGGGGTTCCGGACCGAGACCCCGAAGCCCGACCGTCGGCCGGTATCAATGACGCCATTGGCGGCAGTTTGGTGGCCAAAACCGGTACAGATTAAGCCAATTGCGGGGGAGGGGAGGCGAGGAGGCAGGCCGGCGGGCGGCGCGAAAGACACTCAGGCCCCGCCTTCCACAGGGAAGACGGGGCCTCGGTGATATCTGAGAAGTGCTCTCCCAGGATCAAGAAGAACTACTCGTTGTCGCCACCCGTAGCGGCGACGGCGTCGACCTTGGTGTCCGTGATCTCACGGGCATCGGGCCACACCCAGTCGGCTACCTCGGGCTGGTCGGCGCCGAACTCACGCGCGTACCGGCGGGCGGCAAGGCGCATGTCGAACAGCTTCTGACGCAGCGACGCGGCGCGTGTGCCCAGTCCGGGAACCCGGTCGATGACGTCCATCACCAGGTGATACCTGTCGATGTCGTTCATCATCGCGATGTCGAACGGCGTGGTCGTGGTGCCCTCCTCCTTGTACCCACGCACGTGCAGGTTGGCGTGGCCCGTCCTGCGGTAAGTGAGGCGGTGGATGAGCCACGGGTAGCCGTGGTAGTTCATGATGATCGGCTTGTCGGTGGTGAACAGCTGGTCGAAATCCCTGTCCGACAGCCCGTGCGGGTGCTCCTTCTCGGGCTGCAGACGCATGAGGTCGACCACGTTGATCATGCGCACCTTGAGCTCGGGGAGCTCCTGGCGGATGATGTCGATCGCCGCCAAGATCTCGAGCGTCGGCACATCGCCAGCCGCGGCCATGACCACGTCGGGTTCCTCGCCTTGCGGCACGTTGGACGCGAAGTCCCAGATGCCGATGCCACGGGTGCAGTGGTCGATCGCCTGGTCCATCGTGAGCCAGGACGCCTGCGGCTGCTTACCGGCCACGACCACGTTGACGTAGTTGCGCGAGCGCAAGCAGTGGTCGTAGATCGATAGGAGTGTGTTGGCGTCCGGCGGCAGGTACACCCTGACAACTTCGGCCTTCTTGTTGACCACGTGGTCAATGAAGCCGGGGTCCTGGTGGCTGAATCCGTTGTGGTCTTGGCGCCACACGTGCGAGCTCAGCAAGTAGTTGAGCGAGGCGACGGGACGACGCCAGGGCAGCTCGCGAGACACCTTGAGCCACTTGGCGTGCTGATTGAACATCGAGTCGACCAGGTGAATGAACGCCTCGTATGAGGTGAACACCCCGTGGCGGCCTGTGAGCAGGTAGCCCTCGAGCCAACCCTGGCATTGGTGCTCCGACAGCATCTCGATGACGCGGCCATCGGGGCCAGTATGGGTGTCGTCGTCCTCGCGGCGGGCCTCCCATACCTTGTCCGACACGTCGAGCACCGCCTGAAGGCGGTTGGACGCCAGCTCGTCGGGAGCGAAGATGCGGAAGTTATCCGGGTTGGCAGCCATCACCCCCTTGAGGTAGTCACCCAACACGCGGGTGGCCTCCGCCTGGCCGGAACCGGGCGCAGGCACGTCGACCGCGTATGTGCGGAAGTCGGGCAGCTTGAGGTCCTGTAGTAGCAACCCGCCGTTGGCCTCGGGACGTGCCGACATGCGCATGTCACCCTTTGGCGCCAGCGACGTGACCTCCTTGAGCGGGGCGCCCGCCTCATCGAAGAGCTCCTCGGGACGGTACGACCTCATCCAGTCCTCGAGGATGTGCAGGTGCTCGTCCGTGTCCCTCGCACTCGCGAGAGGCACCTGGTGTGCGCGCCATGAGCCCTCGGTCTGCTTGCCGTCAATCTCCTTGGGGCACGTCCAGCCCTTGGGAGTGCGCATGATGATCATCGGCCACATCGGGCGATCCATCTCGGGGTTGCGCGCCGCCTCTTCCTTGATGGCCGCGATCTCGTCCATGACGATATCGAGCACCTCGGCAAAGCGGGCGTGGAACGACTCTGGAGACTCGTCGTCGAAGCCGCCGACGAACACGTGTGGCTTGTGGCCGTAGCCCCGCATGAGGTTGTCGAGCTCTTCCTCGGAGATGCGCGACAAGACCGTGGGGTTGGCGATCTTGTATCCGTTGAGGTGAAGGATCGGCAGCACGACGCCGTCGGTCGCAGGGTTGATGAACTTATTCGAGTGCCACGACGTGGCGAGCGGGCCCGTCTCGGCCTCTCCGTCACCGACGACCGCGGCAACCAGAAGGTCGGGGTTGTCGAAGGCGGCTCCATAGGCGTGTGACAGCGCGTAGCCGAGTTCGCCGCCCTCGTGGATCGAACCAGGGGTTTCGGGGGCCACGTGGGAAGGGATGCCGCCTGGGAACGAGAACTGCTTGAACAGTCGCTTGAGCCCCGCCTCGTCGTTCGAGATGTCGGGGTACGTCGCGGTGTACGTGCCGTCGAGGAAGCTACACGCCACCAGGCCAGGTCCGCCGTGCCCGGGGCCGATGATGTACATCGTGGGTTGCTTGCGCGCCTTAATCATGCGATTGAGGTGCGCATAGATGAAGTTCAGGCCGGGGGTGGTGCCCCAGTGCCCAACCAGGCGTGGCTTGACGTGGTCGCGGTGAAGCGGCTCGCGCAACAGGGGATTGTCGAGCAGGTAGATCTGGCCGACACTCATGTAGTTGCTGGTACGCCACCAGCGGTCGATGGCCGCGACATCTTCGGTGGAAGTCGACTCTGTGGAGCGGTAGGCCCAGGGGTGGGACGACACGTCGTTCTCCATTCGTTTGGGGTGTTCCCAGCATCGCACGCGGCGGTCGTTTGCGTCGGGAGAAAGGTCCTCTGCGAGGACCTTTTGTCCACACTGGCAGTGCGCAGGTTCGCGAAGCGGCGGCGTGAGTGGTCCCTGGACCGAGGCGTCAGCCGAGCAGGTCGGTGAGGTCGAGCCAGCGATCCTCGAGCTGCGCGGCCTCGGCGTCGAGCACCGGCAGCCTCTCCGCGAGCGCGGCCAGGCCCGGGTAGTCCGAGGGGTCGTGGGAGGACATCTTGGCGTTCAGCTCCGCCTTTTGCTGCAGGATCTTCTTGAGGCGCCTCTCGACAGCCGCGACTTCCTTCTGCGTGCTCCTTAGGTCCGCCCCGTCCAGTCCCGCCCCCGCGCTACGAACCATCGGCACTCCCGACGCGGCGACCGCAGGCGCGCCCGCGTCGTCGCCATCGGCGCGTCGCGCACCCGATTGGTTCGCGGCGCGGGAGGAGGCGCGGGAGGGGGCGCGGGAGGAGGCGGAGGAGGCGGAGGAGGCGGAGGAGGCGGAGGACGCGGAGGACGCGAAGGAGGCGGAGGAGGCGGAGGAGGCGGAGGACGCAATGGCGTCTGCAGACTCGCGCCCGAACGTCCCCACGCCGCCTCCGGTGCCCGTGCGCCCGCGCGCGATGGCGATGTACTCGTCAACCCCGCCCGGCAGATGCCGCAGTTCGCCATCGAGCACGGCGTACTGCTGATCGGTGACGCGCTCCATGAGATACCTGTCGTGCGACACGACGATGAGGGTGCCCGGCCACGAATCGAGGAGGTCCTCAAGCGAGGCCAGCATGTCGGTGTCGAGGTCGTTTGTTGGCTCGTCGAGCACCAGCACGTTCGGCTCGCTCAGCAAGACCACCAAGAGTTGCAGGCGCCGACGTTGGCCACCCGACAGGGCGCCAACAACGGTCTTGAGTTGGGAGGTCTCGAAGCCGACTCGCTCGAGCAGTTGGCCGGGGGTGAGTTCGGTGCCGTCGGCCAACTTGACCGATGTGTATTGCTTGAGCACGGTGGCGACCCGCTCGCCCGCCCACTCGTCGAGCTCGACGAGGTGCTGCGACAGCGACGCGACCCGCACGGTCGTGCCGCGCTTCACATACCCCTGCGTCGGCTCGAGTTCGCCGGTGATGAGCTTGAGAAGAGTCGACTTTCCTGCGCCGTTCGCGCCAAGGATGCCCGTGCGCTCTCCTGGCCCGATGAGCCACGTGATGTCGCGCAACACCTCCTTGTCGCCCGCGGGCGAGGGGTAGGTGACGTGCGCGTTCATGACGCTCACGACGATCTTGCCAAGGCGGGACGCGGCCATGCGTTGAAGCTTGATGGGATCGCGCAGCACGGGCACATCGGCGATGAGTTCATTGGCGGCGTCAACGCGGAACTTGGGCTTGGTGCTGCGCGCCTTCGCGCCCCGGTGTAGCCACGCAAGCTCCTTGCGCAGAAGGTTCTGGCGACGCGATTCCGTCACGGCCGAAATCCGGTTGCGTTCGAGGCGTTGGAGGATGTACTCGGCGTAACCACCCTCGTACTGCTCCACACCTGTGTTGACAACTTCCCACGTGGCGGTGGTGACCTCATCGAGGAACCACCTGTCGTGGGTGACGACCACGAGCGCGCCCTTGGTCGCCGTCCACCTGCGCTTGAGATGCTCCGCGAGCCACGCGACGCCGTCGACATCCAGGTGGTTGGTGGGTTCGTCGAGCACCAAGACGTCGTCGTCGGCAACGAGGGCGCGGGCCAACGCGACCCTTCGCCGCTGCCCGCCCGATAGGCTCGAGACGAAGGCATCGGCCGCGAGGTCGGGAACGAGGCCAGACATGATGTCGCGCACTCGAGGATCGCCCGCCCACTCGTGAGTGTCCGCGTCTCCCACGATCGCCTGGAGCACCGTGGAGCCTTCAGCAAACTGATCGCCTTGGTCAACGACGCCGATGCGCACCCCGCTGGCGCGCGTGATGCGACCCGTGTGCGGAGTTTCGAGACCGGCAAGGCAGCGGGTGAGGGTGGACTTGCCCGCGCCATTTGCCCCAACGACGCCGATGCGGTCACCGTCTTCGAGGCCGAGGGTCACCGCGTCGAGCACGGTTCCTGTGCCGTAGTCGACTCCTATGCTTTCCGCTCCGACCAGGTGTGCCACGGATCAAGAGTAGACGGGTGCGGAGAGCTTAAGTAGCGCCGGTGATCGGGATCTGTCCCGTGATCAACGGTTCGCCGTGTTTCGCACGCCATTCGGGTGACGTTCTTACCACGAGGGCAGGCCACAGTGGGTTGCTCGACAAAATCCTCGCGGCTGCGTCCGCCTTGATTTGTGTGATCTCGTCGAAGACATCCTCGAGGAGCGCGGCCATGCGCTTGTGCAAATGGCGCGCATCCTCCTCTCGCGCAAGGTCGAGAGTGTACGCGGCGTAACCAGCCGCCCTCAGCAGATCTTCCCTCGCAATCTCGTCGTCGAGGTTTTCCTTGGCGTGAAGCGGTGCGTGAATGACCGCAAGGACCACGCCGTCGCGTAGCGGCGACAGGAGCACTCCTCGATGCGAATCGAACCGGTCGGGATCCTCAAACTCGGCCTCGGATACCACCGCGACAGCGAGCGCGAAGTCGCGATCCTTGACGAGATTAATCGCATGTGCCAGCGCAGTCTCGGGCTGCGAGTGGACCACCGAAAGCGGTTGCGCCTCGTAGGCGTCGTCCCTCACGATGGTGGACATTGGCCCCCGACCGTGGCTGCCCAGGCCGCATTGAGTTGTGCTCACGAACGTGGGCATGTGCCTGCGCTTATGCGCGGCGCGGTCGACATGCACGAGGATCAGCCGGTGCAGTTCGCTGTGCATCCACGGGCACGAGTCCAACTCGCCTTCGCTCAGTGCGCCCTGTGTCAACCACGAGTCCATGACGTCCAAGAGGAGGTCGGAAGGTTCGCGGTTCGCGTGTGCGACCCAACTCGAAATCGGTGCACTCAACGGGGGCCCCTTGGTGACATGGTGCGGACTCTAGGAGGCACCGAAGCGGTCTGGATTGGTCCCACAATACGAGTGATTCCATCACATCCCAAAAGATGTGTGGCGAGGTCGACACGCCGCGCGAGGTAGTGGCGGCGCGTCCTGATCAGGAGAGAGGCGTCGTCGAGCGCATCTCGACGAGCGGCCACAACGGCTGGAATCTCAACACTCGCGCCTCGGCGTCCGCCTTAATCTGAATAATCTCGTCGAGCACATCCTCCATCAGCAGCGCGAGCCGGGCGTGGTCCTCGAGAGTGAAGTCCTCCCAATCGCACTCGAAGGTGTAGCTCGTGAAACCAGACGCCCGCACCACTTCCTCGCGGTCCTGCGCATCCTGCCCCGTCTGGCCACTGGGAACGATCATGAAGGGAATGACAACGCCGCTGTATCGCGGATCAAGGAGCCTCGACGTATGCAGGTGAAAGAGGTCCGCATCCATGAACTCGGCTTCGGTGAACACGGGGACGAGGGCCGATCTCTCGGCGCTCGCTGCGCGCGCGATGGCCTCTGCCAGCGTCGATGCCCCGCCAGTGTGTTCCACCAGCAGGTCCTCGGGCCCATACTCGTCGTGCGCGATGACGTCGCACATCGGCCGCAAGCCGTGACCCGCCAAGACAGTGAGGCCGCAGGGCTTCGATGACAAGAAGGTGGGACGCTGGCGCCGCTTATGGAGCGCACGGTCGGTGTGGGCAACGATGCCCGCGAAGACCCCGTCGGCCAGGAAGGGGCATGAGCCAGGCGTGGCGGTGGCGAGGCGAACGGAATCGTCGATCCATTCGTGCAGCGCCACGATCATGCCTGAACTTGGCTCGCGTGATGCGTGCGCCACCCAACTCGATGTTGTTGCCATCCTGGCCTCCACGTCGGTTACCGGCGTGAGCGGCAGACGCCCTCCTGGCGCTACCTTCCTCACCCGCTAGCCCTATCGACCCGGAGGCCGCGGGTGTGAGGAACACTGAAGCCGCCCTGCCTCATCATTATCGGGAGGTACTTTGAGTGTTTGCGCACCTCGCGTACTCTGTCAAGCCCCCAATTCGGGTGCCACCAGATTGGGTAGGACACGCGGGGGTCGACCGACAGGCGCAGAGACACTGCGCGCCTTCGTGGGGACGACGATTCCTAGGAAACCGCGGCGATCGACTGCAACGCGATCTCGCGCTCTTCGTTTGTCGGCACCGCCCACACCTGAACACGGGACTCGTCCGCGCTCACAAGGGTTGCCTGCTTCTTGCGACCGGCGTTTCGCTCAGGGTCCATGACGATGCCGAGCTCATCTAATCCCACAAGCGACTGGAGCCGGACGATGTCCGAGTTCTCGCCAACACCAGCAGTAAACACGATGGCATCGACGTGGCCGAGCTGTGCGTAGTACTGACCCACATAGCCGCGGATGCGGCGACAGTAGATCTCGAGGCCGAGCTGGGCGTCGTGCGAGCCCTCTGCCGCGGCCTGCTCCACGTCCCTCATGTCCGAGTAGCCGGTGAGTCCTAGCATTCCCGACTGACGGTTGAACAGGTGGTCAATCTCGTCGAGAGTCATGCCCGCGCTGCGCCCGAGGTGGAAGGCGACGGCAGGGTCGATGTCTCCCGTCCTTGTGCCCATGACCAGGCCGGCAAGGGGCGTAAGCCCCATCGAGGTGTCGATGGCGCGGCCGGCGCGCATCGCGCACACCGATGCTCCGTTGCCCAGGTGAAGGGCGATGATGTTGACCTCGTCGGGACGCTTGCCCATGACACGGGCGGCCTCGTGAGACAGGTACGCGTAGCTGGTGCCGTGGAAGCCGTACTTGCGAATTTCGTGCTCGGCGGCGATGTCCCTGTCAATCGCGTACGTGTATGCGGCCTCGGACATCGTCTGGAAGTACGCGGTGTCGAAGATGGCCACGTGAGGCGTGTGCGGGAACGCCTCGCGGGCGGCAGCGATGCCCGCAAGGTTTGCAGGCATGTGCAGTGGGCCGAGCGGAATCAGCCTGGTGATTTTGCGCTCTACCTCGTCGTCGATGATCGTCGGGGCAGAGAATTCCTCGCCGCCGTGCAGCACGCGGTGTCCCACAACGGTGAGCTGGGTGAGGTCGACGCCCGAATCGGGGGCGCTCAAGCTTTCGATGACCTCGCGGATCGCGAGCCCGTGGTCCGTCACGCGCTCGACGAGTCCTGACGCCAGCGGCGCGTCGACGGTGGTGTCAACCACCTGATACTTGACCGAACTCGATCCGCAGTTGAGGACGAGTGCCAAGCCGATGTAGTTCACTGCCACGGGTTATCCTTCCGCCGCGGGTGTCGCGGTCAGTTGCTGCGCCTGGATCGCCGTGATGGCGACGGTGTTGACGATGTCCTGAACCAACGCACCGCGGCTCAGGTCGTTCACGGGCTTGCGAAGGCCCTGGAGCACGGGCCCGACTGCAACGGCACCCGCGCTGCGCTGGACGGCCTTGTAGGTGTTGTTTCCCGTGTTCAGGTCAGGGAAGATCAGCACGGTGGCCCTGCCCGCGACGGGGGAATCGGGCGCCTTCGACTTTGCCACGGAGGGCTCGACGGCGGCGTCGTATTGGATGGGACCGTCGACCAAGAGATCGGGGCGGCGCTCCCTGACGAGGCGGGTTGCCTCGCGCACCTTGTCGACGTCTGAACCCGTACCTGATTCGCCCGTCGAGTAGGAGAGCATCGCAATGCGAGGTTCGATGTTGAACTGAATGGCCGTCTCCGCAGACGAGATCGCAATGTCCGCGAGTTGCTCGGCAGTGGGGTCGGGATTGACGGCGCAGTCGCCGTACACAAGCACGCGGTCGGCCAGACACATGAGGAACACCGAGGACACGACCGAGACGCCTGGGGCGGTCTTGATGATCTGGAACGAAGGCACGATCGTGTGGGCCGTCGTGTGCGCCGCGCCGGACACCATGCCATCGGCGAGCCCCAACTGCACCATCATCGTGCCGAAGTAACTGACGTCCTGAACCCTGTCACGCGCCGCTTCGGGCGTCATGCCCTTGGCCTTGCGCATCTCGTAGTATTCGGCCGCGAAGCGGTCAACGTACTCGGGGTCTGTGGGGGAGAGGAGCTGGGCCGCGGAAAGGTCGATGCCAAGTTCACCGGCCCTCGTGGTGATCGCGGCGGGGTCTCCGAGGATCGTGAGGTCCACCACGTTGCGAGTCAGGAGGGTGCCTGCGGCGCGGAGGATGCGGTCGTCTTCGCCTTCGGGCAAGACGATGCGTTTGCGCATCGCCCTCGCCCTGTCGAGGAGCGTGTATTCGAACATGAGCGGCGTGACGACATCCGTGCCGGCGAGGTTGAGCCGCTCGATGAACCGACCGGCGTCGACGTGGCTCTCAAACATGCTGAGCGCCATGTCAACCTTGAGAACGCTTTCGCGGGACAAACGGCCGCGGGTGTTCCAGCAGCGTTGAGCCGTCTCAAACGTGCCAAGGTCCGTGGCGATGATGGGCAGCGTGGGACCCAGGCCGTCGATGAGTCGCTGAACGGACGCGGGTGGCCTGAAGCCGCCGTTGACGACGATGCCAGCGAGCGCGGGGAAACCAGAGGCGGAGTGCGCGGTGAGGGACGCGAGGAGGATGTCGGCCCTATCACCAGGGGCGATGACGAGCCCGCCCTCTTGGAGCCTGTCGAGAAGGTGTTCCACCGTCATGGCGCCAATCGAGATCGCGCGCACCTCGCGCGACATGAGCGCCGCGTCTCCCGCGATCATCACTCCGTCGATTGCCTTGGAAAGCGCGCCCAGGGTGGGTGCGTAGAGCAGCGGCTCCTCGGGCAATGCCGCGATGCCGATGTCTTCTGGCAGTGCCGCCTTGATGGCCTCGACTTGAGCAGGGTCGCAACGGTTGGCGAACGCGGCCACGACTTTCGCGTGGTGCTCCTCCATGGTGGCGCGCGCCTGCGCGAGCACCTCGGCGATCTCGGTGGGTGTCCGGTCGGCTCCGCGCACCACGAGCGCGACAGGGGCGCCCAGGTTTGCGGCGACCTTCGCGTTGAGTTCGAATTCGGCGGGCCCTGCAACGTCCGTGTAGTCGCTGCCGACGATGACGACGACGTCGCACTTGCGGGCGACCTCGTGATAGCGCGTGACGATGCGCGACAGCGCGGCTTCTTGGTCGGCATGGATCTCCTCGTACGTCACGCCGATGCACTCGTCGTAATTGAGATCGACGCCGTCGTGGCCAAGGAGAAGGCGCAAGACGTAGTCGGAGCCGTCTGAGACCCGCGCGACGGGACGGAAGATTCCCACCTTCGTCACAGTGCGGGCCAGGAGGGCGGTGATGCCCAGAGCAATCGTTGACTTGCCGGTATCGCCCTCTACGGATGCGATGTATATGTTGCGTGCCACCCCTCCAGCATTCCACGTCTTGTCTAGGACTTCTGGCCCGGGGAGGGACCTTGTGTAATTCACCACGGGCTGTTGGCGCGGGAGAACGCTGCCCCTACCTTGGGGGGATGGTCCTGGACGGAATGACTCGCGCGTTCAAGCGCGTCAGTCGCGCGGGCCTTGGCAAGGTTGATCGGACCACCGCCAGGTACGTTCAGGGATCCAATCAATACCTCATCCTCGCGTTGTCGACCGCCCTCCCTTTCGAGGTCTTCTTCCTGATCGCAGACGGCGGCCACCTGTGGGCAGCCGCGCTGGTGCAGGGCGCAGTCATGGCGGTGTGGCTCGGATGCTTTGCTCTCAACGTGGCCGGCTGGGTGCGCACCGCCTCGATCGTTGAGCTTGTCGCGCCGCTGGTGGCGTTCACGGCTCTCACCTGGCTGCTTTCGTATCGCGCAGGCTTCCTGTTGCCGATGCTCATGACGGCCGCCGTGTCGTTCGTGACCTTTGCTCCGCGGAGGCTGCGATGGGGCATGGCCCTCACGACCGCATCGGCGATCGCCGTCGCATGGTCCTTTCTGGACACGCGTGTGGCCGAGCCGAGGCTCGACATCAGCGCCGGCCTCGTCGATGGCCTGCTGGTGGCAAACGTGGCGCTCGTCACCGTGGTCCTGTCCGTGACGTCGGGGCTCAATCACTACTATTTTTCGCGCGAGCGCAGTCGCGCCGAGAGCAAACTCGAGGTGGCGGAGGGGCAAGCGCGGACGGACCCTTTGACGCGGCTCGCGAACCGCAGGGGGATGGTCGAGGTGCTCGTGGCCACTCCAGTGGACCGGCCGTACGCCATCACACTCATCGACCTCGACCGATTCAAGGAGGTCAACGACACGTTGGGCCACGCCCATGGCGACGCGGTCCTGACCGAGATTGCTGGCATTCTCAAGGACGCCATTGGTGACCTGGGAACCGTCTCACGCTGGGGCGGTGAGGAGTTTTTGGTGCTGATGAACGACGTGCGGCTCACCGCGGCGGTCGCGGGGATCGAGCGAGCCCGTAAGGCCGTCGAGGCGCTCGTGCGGTCGGAGCCTGGCGGCGCCGTGGTGACGTTTTCGGCGGGGCTCGCGGCGGCCTCGCCAGGACTGTCATGGGAGACCGCCGTGCGTGTCGCCGACGCCCTTCTGTATGACGCGAAGGACGCGGGAAGAAACTGTGTCAGGTATGCCCAGGTTCGTGGCGATTTGTCCGGGTCTGACGCGTAAAGGGGACCTAGTCAGGCCGCTCGCGCCGGGCTAGTGTGAAGGACTTAACACGGCCGCCCTGGCCCTCACAGCCGCGAAGATACTCCTTCACGCTCACGAATCCTGGGGGTTCATCTGTGGCGACTGAAGACGGTTTCGCGGTAGGCGCGAAACGCCAGCTACTTGGTCATTTCGCGCGCCTGATTGATGTGCGCACTGGCGCGGGCCACAATGAGGCCACCCAGGCGAAATGGAGCGCTCACGACTTCGCTCTCTTCTCCGCTCTCCTCACCATCGGTTACCTCGCGTATTACCTCGCGTATTACCTCGAGTCGGCCGACGCTTGGCGTGCGCAACTCATCGTGGTGAGCCTCTTCGCCGTTGCGGGCTACGTCCTGGCGGTGGTTCTGGCACGCCGGGGACTTCAACTCGCGTCGGCGCTCGTGGCGGTCATCACCTCGACCATTCAGGTCATGACCGCGGTGCAAATGCTCGGTTGGGAGTCGGGGCTTCATCTCTATTTGATCTCGGGAGGAGTGCTCGTTTTCGTGGTCTTCACGGAGCGCCAAGCCCCATGGAGGTGGTTCTTCATCTTCGTGGCGGCGGTCGCTTTTATCGTGTGCCAGACGGTACTGTCGCCCGGGCCGGAGCGGCCCGTTCCGATCGATTCGCTCACCATCATGTTTTCGATCAACGCGGTGCTCACAGCGGTTCTTGTTTTCGCGCTTGCGGGGATGTCCTATCAACGCACCAACCAGGCGCGCATGGCGGCCGCTCGGTCGGCTGCCGTCGCCGAGTATCTCGCCAACACAGACGTCCTCACGGGCCTGTCGAATCGCCGCCCCTTAATCGAGTCGCTTGAGGCGCGAAGCCGGGAGGGTGATTATGTTGTCGCGATCGCGGATCTGGATCACTTTAAGGTGCTCAATGACACTTTTGGCCATCAGTGCGGAGGCCGAGTGCTTGCCGAGATTGCTGGCGGCTTCAAGGAGCGCCTGCGTGTGACCGACGCGGTGGGGAGGTGGGGAGGCGAGGAATTCATCGTTGTCTTGCCACGAACGAGCATCCAGCAGGGCAGCGCTCTCATGGAGCTACTGCGGGAGAAGGTGGCCGAACAGGTCATCCCTTGCACGGGTCACTCGCATCGGGTCACGGTCTCGATAGGCGTGGCAGATGGTGCGAACGACGGCTTGCCGCATCACGTGGTGAAGCGCGCGGATGACGCGCTCTACGATGCAAAGGTGTCGGGTCGCGATAGGGTCCGCACGCGCGGCCTCAACGAGCCACTTTCCACTGAGTCTCATCAGGAGAATCCACGTGCCTCCCGAATTCGACGGCCAGGACGCACCGCCGGCCGCTAGCGCTCATCGCTTGCGGTGGGGAGCTCTTGCAGGCGCGGCGGCCATCGCGATCCTGTCGGTGGCGATCGGCGGATTTCTTGGCACGTGGCAGTGGCAGCGTGCCCACCAGCAGTCTCACGCCGTCGATCCCGACCCCAGGGCGCCGCTCGCACAGGTGATGCGCCCAGGCGAGGCGGGTAGGGGCGAGGGGCGTCTCATCGAGGTTGACGGAACGTGGTCGAATGCCGACGTGGGGCTTGTGACGGGCAAGGAACTCGAGGGTGTACCCGCAGTGCTTCTTGTGCTTCCGTTCACCGTTCCCGCCGATGCCACTGGCACTGGTGCCGAGGGCACCCTGGGCGTGATGGCGGGTTGGCTGCCCGCGGACGAGGTCTTTGCCGCTTCCCCTGCCGCACCTGCCATCGGCGGGAGTGCTCCTGTGAAGGGATACGTGCGAGGGGGAGAGGGCCTTGCTCCGCCTCCCGACGATGCTCCCGTGCCTGGGGCGGTGTGGCTGGGCTCGCTGTCGAGCGCTTCGCTGGCCCAGCACTGGACGGCCCCCGTGTATTCGTACTTTGTTGTTGCGGACTCTCCCGCACCCGGTTGGAGGGCCCTGCCCGCGCCTCCCGAGCAGAAGACGCTCGACTTGAGATCGCTCACGTATTCCGCCGAGTGGTGGCTGTTTGGGCTGTTCGCCGCGGTGCTCGCCGTGCGGTGGATGCGGGACAATGGTCGCGAACAGACCGCCGAGGAGGACGCATGACCCCCGCCCCCGTCCAAGGAGCGCAGAAGCGCTACCGAGTCATGGCCTTCGTGACAGGTTCGTTCTTGTTGTTGCTCACGGTGGTGACGCTCGTGAAGTACATCGGTAAGGCCGCAGGTTGGGAAAACCAGTTGTTCCTGTCGGTCGCGCTGGTGATCGGCATCGTTCACGGCTGGATCTTCATGGTCTACGTCCTCGCATGTGCGGACCTGTGGCGGCGCATGAAGTGGCGGCTCGGACGCCTTGTGACGATGGTGCTCGGCGGCGTCGTTCCCGCGATGTCTTTTGTGATGGAGCGGCGGGTGTCCCGCGAGGTCGCCGCTAGCCTTGACGCGTGACCACAGCGCATCGCCCCGTCCTCGTCGTTGACTGCGGGGCCCAGTACGCCCAACTGATTGCCCGCCGCGTGCGCGAGGCCAGCCTGTACTCCGAGATCGTCCCTCACTTCATGAGCGCGGCGGACATGCTCGCGAAGGACCCTGCGGCGATCATCCTGTCAGGCGGCCCCTCCTCCGTGTACGAGGACGGCGCCCCTCAGGTTGACCCCGCGATCTACGACACGGGTGTTCCTGTCTTTGGTATTTGCTATGGCTTCCAACTCATGGCCAAGGCGCTGGGCGGCACCGTCGCCAAGACGGGCCTTCGCGAATACGGCCGCACCACGGCGAACATCGCCGACGCCGGCGCCACGCTCGCCGGAAGTCCCGCCGAGCAGACGGTGTGGATGAGCCACGGCGATTCGGTTCACCAGGCTCCCGCTGGATTCACGGTGCTCGCGACGACCGATGGCGCTCCCGTCGCGGCCTTCGAGGACACCGCCCGCAAGATGGCGGGCGTGCAGTGGCACCCCGAGGTCAAGCACACGCCTCTTGGCCAAGAGGCGCTCGAGAACTTCCTGTACTCCGTCGCGGGCCTCGCGCCCAACTGGACGAGCGCCAGCGTCATCGACGAGCAAGTGGTGCGTATTCGCTCCCAGGTGGGCTCCGCGCAGGTGATTTGTGGCCTGTCGGGTGGGGTCGATTCCGCGGTGGCCGCGGCCCTCGTGCAGAAGGCCGTCGGGGATCAGCTCACGTGCGTTTTTGTTGACCACGGGTTGCTGCGCGCGGGCGAGGCCGAGCAGGTCGAGCGCGACTTCGTGGCCGCGACCGGCGTGCGCCTCGTCGTCGCCAACGAGCGCGATCGCTTCCTCGATGCGCTTGCAGGTGTGACCGATCCGGAGACCAAGCGCAAGATCATCGGGCGGGAATTTATCAGGGCGTTCGAGGCGGAGGCGCGCAAGCTGGTGCATGACGCGGGGCTTGGCGAAGAGGTGAAGTTCCTTGTTCAGGGGACGCTCTACCCCGATGTTGTCGAGTCTGGTGGTGGGGAGGGCGCCGCCAACATCAAGAGCCACCACAACGTCGGAGGGCTGCCCGACGACCTCAAGTTCGACCTGGTCGAGCCGCTGCGCGCGCTCTTCAAGGACGAGGTGCGCGCCGTGGGCCTCGAGCTGGGCCTGCCCGAGGAGATCGTGTGGCGCCAGCCATTCCCGGGCCCAGGCTTGGGGATCAGGATTATCGGAGCGGTCACCCAGGAGCGCATCGACATCCTCCAGGCGGCTGACGCGATCGCGCGCGAGGAGCTCACCAAGGCGGGCCTTGATCGCGACATCTGGCAGTGTCCCGTTGTTCTCTTGGCCGATGTCCGGTCTGTGGGTGTGCAGGGCGACGGCCGTACGTATGGTCACCCCGTCGTTTTGCGGCCGGTGTCGAGCGAGGACGCGATGACCGCCGACTGGAGTCGCGTGCCTTACGAGGTCCTCGCGCATATCTCCAACCGCATCACGAACGAGGTTCCCGACGTCAATCGCGTCGTCCTGGACGTCACGTCCAAGCCGCCGGGCACGATCGAGTGGGAGTAGCCGCAGGCGCCGACCATTCGGGTGTCGCAGGGTGGCATTCGATTGCGGGAGCGATCGAATGGGAGTAGCCGCAGGCGCCGACCATTCGGGTGTCGCAGGGTGGCATTCGATTGCGGGAGCGATCGAATGGGAGTAGCCACAGCCCTTGCACAAGCGCGCGCCGCGCTTGAATTGGAGCGCGAGAAGGCTGGTGAGCGCCGGCGGCAGTTGGTGTCCGCCTATTTGATCCTTGGTGCGCTGGTGCGCTGGTGCGCTGGTGTCGCTCGGGTACGCGGTGTTCTTTCCGGGTACCTCCGAGCCGCTTCATCGGTACTTGGCGGCCGTAGCGGTGCTCACTGCAGCGGTGCAGTTCTTTGGGATGGGCATGGTCGCTCGCGGCCACGTCACTCGAGCGGGAGTCCTGAGCCAGGCAGCGCCAATTGTGGCGGTGCTCGTGTTCGCCTCCGCGACGTCGGTCGAGGCGGGGTTTGGTTCGTTGCTGTTCATCGGCGCACTTGGCGTGGTCGTGACGGTGCCCGACGACGCGTCGCGGGCGAGGTTCGTGCTGATTTTTGCGCTCGTCTCCGCCGTGATCGTCATTCAGGTGTTTTTCACGCGGTCCCGCGCGTGGGCCCCGCTGACTCCAAGTCAGTCCGCAGAGATCTGTACGGCGAGCCGCACCATCATGACGGTCGCCTTGTTTGTGCTCGCCCTGGCGCTGAATCGTGCCGCGAGGCTTGCGAAGCGGCTAGGTGATCAGGCACTTCGAGTCGCCCACCTCGCGGCGGAGACGGACCCCCTTACCGGCCTCGCGAACCGCCGCCCCGTGTGGGCGCGGCTCGAATCGATCGAAGCGCAACATGGGGCCTTCAGCGTCGCGCTCGCGGACCTTGACCACTTCAAAGTCCTCAACGACACGTATGGCCACGACTGCGGTGACGAGACGCTCATCCACATCGCCGGGGTGCTCGAGGCCAACATGCGCGAGGGCGATTTGGTGGCGCGGTGGGGCGGTGAGGAGTTTGTGATCGTGCTTCCGTACACCTCGATTGACGATGCAGTGCACATCACCGACCGGCTCCGCGAGAGCGTCGCGAATTCGTTGCCGGTGTGTGAGCGCGCGACCCATCCGGTGACCGTCTCTCTTGGAGTGGCCAATGGCGTCGCGGGTGAGCGGCCAGAGGCGGTAATTCAACGCGCCGATGCCGCCCTGTACGACGCAAAGGCCAGGGGGCGCAACATGGTGGTGGCGGCGAAGAACTAGCGGGGAAAGCCACGGCGCGGGGCTTCAAGCCGCGCGCCGTGCGAGTGGCCCGAGGCTATAACGCGTCTGTGCTGCCGCGCTTGGCCTTGGATGCCGCCGATCGGGCCGCGGACGTGAGGGGCGCCTCACTGCGGGACGGCGCGCCTTCATGCAGTGAGGCGTCGGACGTCGGTGGGGCGCCGGAGGTCGCGTATGGGACGGGTGTCGGCTCCGCGGTCCAGGCTCCGGATCGTGGCCGCGTGCCGGACAGTAGCGCTGTGATCAACAGCCATCCGCCCACTGAGGCCAAGGCCACGATCGCGATGAGATCCGTGTCGAGGTCGCGACCGGACAGGAGGGCCCCGGTGAGGACTCCCATCGCGGTGATGATGGCTCCGATGAGGGCCGAGGTGAGGCGGTGGGCCGGGCGACGACGGTTCATGACGTGACCTCCTTGATGACGATGGTGTTGGTGTACAGGGCGTCATGAACGACGAGGTTGATCGTGGGTGCATCGGGGTTGGTGAGTTCCATGTACTTCTGATCCGTGTTTCCAAAGTCACAGGTGAAGCCGCGATCCGCGAACACGACGGTTGCAGGGGCGTTGATGTCACCTGTCAGGGTGATGTTGGTGCCTGAGGTGATCGTCACGTACGTCACTTCTGCGGTGATGTCGACGGTGCTGTCGCTCGCCACTGCGCTACCCGATCCCACGAGGTTCAAGCGCGCCACGCTATTTGATCCATAGTCCTGCCAGTCGCCCTCTTGGCAGTAACCGTCGAAGTAGACATTGGCGTAGACGCCGGGGAACTTGAGGGTGGGATCGAAGGGCGGGGTCGGCTCGACGGTGTCGAACGCCACCGTGAAGTCGCTGCTGTTCGTGATCCCTCCGTGGTCCGCGTAGGCGGTGCGAAGGCCCTCCGCGTTGCCTGCGAAGACCATGAGGGGAATGAGCGACGCGATTCCCACGAATCCGAGGAAGCCGAGCTTGCGTCCGGCAAGGCTGATGGCGATGAGAAGGACACCGAGTCCTGTCACAAAGATCACGGCACCTGCGATGACGGGGTGCACGGACAAACGATCGTCTCTCTCCAACCACGCGGCGGCGGCCGCCGCGATCGCCACCCACGCGAGCGTGAGCAAGTAGAACGACCGTCCGGGTCCAGGGACCCGAGGTCTACGCGGCGTCAACGGCGGCGCGGGAGGCACGGGTGCCCACTGGCGAGCCGGGGGTGCGGCTGCGGCTGCCACGGGAGTGGGCGGCGTTGACGTGAACTCCGTCACGGGCGCCGATGCGGTAGGAGCGTCCGTGTACCCGGCCGTAGGCGCCGCGGTGTGCGCGGCGGGGGTCGCGGTTGAACCTGACTGCGACGTGGGCGGCATTGCATACACGGCGCCGGGTCCCGCTTTGGGGCCATTGCCGTTCTTCTTTACGAGCAGGACGATCGCGGTGATGACGCCCCCGATGATGACAAGCGGCACCAGGATCGCGAGGATGAGGATGATGGTGTTTCCAGCGCCCCAGCTCGAGGCGCCGCTCCACGGGATGTCGCGGCCCCAGGACCCGCTGTTGAAGACGAGGCCGCTGCCGTTGTCAAAGCTGCCGAGCCCGAGGAGCGTCAGGATGCCGATGCCGATGAGCGCTCCGACGTTGGGGATTCCGCGCCCGAAGTTTTGCAAGATGATGTTGCCCTTGCGATCGGGCAGGAGCGCCCATGCGGCGGCGTAGCCAAGGAGCACCAATGCCGTGAGCGGAAAGGCGGCGACGACCAGGATGATGCGAGCGGGCACCCTTGCCATTCCAATGCGATCGCCTAGTCCCTCGGCGACGCCGCCGATGACTCCGTTGTCGCCGCGAGTGATGCCCCACTCACGAATGGTGCGAAACAGCGCGGCCTCGTGAGGCGCCTGCTCGGGTGATGTGCTCATGGTGGGTCCTTCCCGGTTCTCTCTCAACGCAGCATTCTGCAACTGTCTCTATGCTCCCGCCGCGACCCGCGTCGGCGCTATGAGGGGAACCCCTGATATCGCCCCTGATCTTCTCGCGTCGTTCAGCGGGACGGGATCCGCCTTGAGGCTGAGGCGCACGGTGGCGTGTGTGTGTGACGATGAACCCGTGACCGAGTCGACCCGCGTGGCGAGACCCCTCCGCAGGGAGGCGGCGCCCTCGCAATGGTGGCGCGCGCTCGTGGGAGGCGCGATGATCGCGCTGTCCCTCGCCCTCCTTGCACGCAGGCTTGGGTTCGACGAGGTCTCGGCGTGGGCGCTTCCCGCGATCGTCTTCATCGCGGCGCTCGTGCTGGTGTGGAGCCCACTCGACTCGGCGGTTCAGGGCGATGCCCGCAGGCCCGATGTTAGCGGCCTCTTCTCGAGGGACGCCTGGGCGCGCGTCGTGGTGGGAATCCTGCTCGCGATCGGTGCGGTCATCTGGCTCGCCCAGTGGGACTTCAATGGACATCCGCTGACGAGGACGATCGTCGTCCCGGTCGTGGCAGTGACGGGCGCATCGCTCGTCGCCGCACCGTGGTGGACCCGACTCATCCGGCAAGTGGCGGTGGAACGCGAGCAACGCGTGCGCGAGTTTGAGCGAGCCGAAATCGCGGCACACCTGCACGACTCGGTGATGCAGACCCTCACGCTGATCAGGGCGAAAGCGAGTGAGCCGGATACCGTCGCGCGTCTGGCGAGGGCTCAAGAGAGGGACCTGCGCGCGTATCTGTATCAGGATCGCCGCTCGGAGGCGGACTCGGTAGCGACGGCCCTGCAGGCCGCGATTTCGGAGGTCGAGGATGCGCACGGGGTCGCAATTGATGTGGTGAGCGTGGGGGATGCACCCACCACGGTCCCGCTCAGGGCCGCGGTTCACGCGGCCAGGGAGGCGGCGACGAACGCGGCGCGCCACGGCATGGAACCCATCAGCGTGTACGCGGAGTTGACCGAGGGTGCGTTCGAGATCTTCGTGCGCGATTCGGGCCCAGGCTTCGATCCGCGTTCGGTCGACGGCGACCGTGCGGGAATACGCAATTCGATCATCGGGAGGGCGGCCAGGCATGGCGGCACCGCGGTGATTTCTTCGGCGCCAGGTTCGCGCACCGAGGTGGCCATCACCATGCCTCGAAAGGACGAGAGATGACAGTGCGGGTAGTAATCGTGGATGACCACGACGTGATCAGGGTGGGCGTGCGTGAGTCCCTCGAAGACGACATCGACGTGGTGGGCGAGGGCAGGGACGTCGAGTCGGCGATTGCGGCGATCATCGCGGCCAAGCCAGACGTCGTGATCCTCGACGTCCATCTTCCAGGGGGCACTGGCGGCGGAGCACTTGATGTCCTGGCGGAGATCTTGGGTACCGCGAGCGCACCAAAGGTCCTCGCGTTGTCCGTTTCCGATGCCGCCGACGACGTGGTGGCCGTGGTGCGGGCCGGCGCCAGGGGCTATGTGACGAAGTCGATTTCCGGGCCCGACTTGTCTGATGCGGTGAGGCGCGTCGCGTCGGGAGACGCTGTCTTCTCGCCCAGGCTTGCGGGGTTCGTGCTTGACGCCTTCAACGCGGCGGGGGGCGAGGTGGCCCAAGCCGACGAGGACCTCAACAGCCTGACCGAGCGCGAGCAAGAGGTCATGAGGCTGATTGCGCGCGGATATACGTACAGGGAAGTGGGAGAGAAGCTCTTCATCTCCATTAAAACCGTGGAAACTCACGTCGGAAAGGTTCTCCACAAGCTTCAATTGTCGAACCGCCACGAACTCGCACGATGGGCTGCCCAACGCCGGATTGTGTGACACGTCGTCACTTTGCCCCAGGTTGTGTGAGGAATTGCACAACGTCGAAGCGTGTGGAACATCGCACAATTTGTGCGCGCGGAGCCGTGCCAAAGGGACAATAATGACGGCACCCCAATGATGGGGGCAGGGCGCGCGTTTCACGTGGGCTGTTCTGGCCGATAGAAAGTGAAACGCCTGCGTTCGCGCGAGTGTTGACTGTCTGCGGCCAGGGAGGCTGTGCATGAAGCGGTGGAGAAGGCGGCGGCGCGTCGATGGCGCACGCGGTGTTCCCCTGACGCCGGCGCAGGTCGCCACGGCCAGAGAGGCGGGGCTGCGCTCCGAACGAATCGTCAATTTTTTCTACATCGCCCTGACCGCTGCGGGCGCGCTCGCCACGGGGTTGGTTCTCGTCAATGCGGCGCCTGAGAATCATGAGTTTCTCTTCAAGATCGCGTTCGCGGGCGCGGGCGTCATTTCCATTTGCTTCGTGTTCGCGGGGTTTGGCCACGACATGGGCGCCGCTATCGTCACGTTTGGCGTGAGCGCGCTTGGCATCGTCATCGCCGTGTCGCAGATATCGGCTGGACTCAGCCTGGAGAGCTTCCTCTTTGGTGCCGCGGTGATGCCTTACCTCTTAGTGAGACGAGATGTTCCCTTGGTGCGAGCGGCGATGTCCGCGCTGGCCCTGGGGGCCTATCTCGTGTGCGAACTCGTCTTTCCCGAGGGCAGTGGTGACGCGGAGTTGCCCGCGGCGCTCGCAGAAAGGGTCGCTCACTTTGACCGCATCGGCGCAGGCGTGTTCCTGTTCTTGGCCCTTGGTGTACTCGAGATCAGGCGCGCACGGATGCAGAGGATCCTCGAGGGCGCAGCGCGCTACGGCGAATTGCGAGCCACCACCGACGAGCTCACGGGCGTCTACAACCGCCGTCCTGTCATTGCTCAACTCCTCGAGTGGGCGCAGCGCGGCCGAGGCAACTACGCGATCGCGCTCATCGACCTCGACCACTTCAAGACGGTCAACGACGAGTTTGGGCACGACTGCGGCGACACGATTCTCCAGGCCGTCGCCGATACGCTGAAGAATCACTTCAGGGACTCCGACATGGTGAGCCGTTGGGGTGGGGACGAGTTCCTCGTTCTGATTCCCGGTGTGCGTCACGCGGATCTGGTGCCCATCCTCGAGCGCTTGCGCAGGTCGATCAACCTGATCCAGAAGCGTTGCGGCGACCATGTCCACACGGTGAGCGTCTCCATCGGCGCTTCGATGGGCGCCATTGGTCAGACGCCCGACGAGTGCATCGCGGCGGCGGACCACGCGCTGTACCGCGCCAAGGACGAGGGCAGGGACAAGGTCGTGGCCGTGGGCGTTGCCCGTGCGACCCGCGCCCAGGGGCGTCCCGAGTCCGACGACTACGAGCAGCGGAGCGCGTCGCACGAGAGCCTGTTGTAGGCGCACCATGTCGCGCCCCGGACCTAGACTGGGGCTCCCATGGATGCCCTGTTTAGCCTCGAGTCAGACGCCGGTTCCCCACTCATTGAGGGGCTCAATACCGAACAGGCACGGGCCGTCATCAGCGCCTCGCCCGCGCTCCTGATCTTCGCAGGGGCGGGCTCGGGCAAGACGCGAGTGCTCACTCACCGCATCGCGCACCTGCTGGAGTCCGGCCGCGCGCGTCCTCACGAGGTACTGGCGATCACGTTTACCAACAAGGCCGCTGGCGAGATGCGGGAGAGGGTCCAGGCGCTCGTGGGCCCCGAGGCGCGCCAGATGTGGGTATCGACGTTCCACTCGGCTTGCGTGCGCATGCTGCGCAGGGACTTCGAACTCGCGGGGCTCCGCTCGAGTTTCTCGATTTACGATTCCGCCGATTCTGTGGCGGTCATGAAGCTCGTCATGAACGAACTCGATTTGGATCCCAAGAAGTTCAACCCCAAGGCCCTGCTTGGTCGCGTCGGCAAATACAAGGACGAGCTCATCGAGCCAGAGGTGGCGGCCGCGGCCGCGTCGATGGCCTCGAAGTTCTCGATCGAACACGCGGCAGGCCTGGCTTACGGCGCGTATCAGCGCAGGCTCGAGGCCGCGAACGCGGTGGACTTCGACGACATCATCGTCAAGACGGTGCGCCTCCTTCAGGCGCATCCCGAGGTTGCCGCGCGTTACCGTGCGCAGTTCAGGCACGTGCTTGTCGACGAGTATCAGGACACCAACCACGCGCAGTACGTCTTAGTGAAGGAACTCGTGGGGGACAACGGAAGCCTCACGGTCGTGGGTGACGCCGATCAGTCAATTTACGCATTCCGCGGCGCCAATATCCGCAACATTCTCGAGTTCGAGAAGGATTATCCCGATGCAGAGGTGATTCGCCTCGAACGCAATTACCGCTCGACCCAGAACATTCTTTCCGCGGCAAACGCGGTCATTGCTCACAACGTGGGGCGTCCGCCAAAGAACTTGTGGACGGACGCGGGTGATGGCGAACGCATCATCGGCTACGCCGCCGACAACGAGCAAGATGAGGCGCTCTTCATCTCGACGGAGATCGCGCGGCTCACGTCCGTCGAGTCGGTCGCGCCGGCCGACGTCGCCGTCATGTATCGCGCCAATGCTCAGTCGCGCGCGATCGAGGAACGCTTCATTCGCGCGGAGATCCCGTACAAGGTCGTCGGTGGAACGCGCTTCTACGAGCGCAAAGAGATCAAAGACATGCTCGCGTACTTGGCGGCCGTGGCGAACGACGACGACGACGTGGCTACCAGGCGCATCATTAACACCCCGCGGCGCGGGATAGGCGACACGACGGTCGAGTCGATCGAGCGCCTTCGGCGCGACGTGTCTCTCGCATCGGCCAGGGCGGGCGAGCGGGGGCTAAGCTTCGGTGCCGCTCTCAGGCGCGCCGACGAGGCGGGCCTCGCGACGCGCTCGATCAAGCCAGTTCAGGACTTCGTGGCTCTCATGGACGATCTTCGATCGCTCGCGGCGGACAACGGACCGGCTGGCATCCTTGACGCGATCGCTGATCGCACTGGCATGTTGCGTGCGATGCGCATTTCTGACGACCCCCAGGACGCGAGCCGCATTGAGAACATCATGGAGCTCGTGTCGGTTGGCAGGGAGTTTGCGGAGGAAAACCCGGAAGGCACCCTGGTCGACTTTCTCGAGAAGGTCGCTCTTGTGGCGGACGCTGACCAGATTCCGGACGCCGACGGCCGCGGCGGAGTGGTGACGCTCATGACGCTGCACACCGCGAAGGGGCTGGAGTTCCCCGTGGTCTTTGTGGTGGGACTCGAAGACGGCACCTTCCCGCACATGCGCTCCATCGAGTCGGGCGACGTCAAGGACCTCGAGGAGGAACGTCGCCTCGCGTACGTGGGCCTCACTCGTGCGATGCAAAGGCTGTACCTCACGCGGGCCGAAGTGCGCTCCGCATGGGGCGCGCCTCAATACCTGCCTCCTTCGCGCTTCGTCGACGAGATCCCCTCCGACCTCGTGGAGTGGAGGCGCTCCGAGACCACGATGTCGTCCCTCAGGGCGCGCACGGAGCGGCGCGGAGCGGGCGGGTGGTCGAGCATCTACGGAGGCAGCCAGGACCGCGACGATGGCAATGCGTACGCACGGGCTGGAACCGTTCGCACGCGCAACGTGCCCCCGAGCCCTCCGGGCGCCGACGCTGGCGACGTTGGCTTCGAGGCGGGTGAGAGGGTCAACCACGACGGCTTTGGCATGGGCAAGGTGGTGGGCGTCGAGGGAGTCGGCCGCGCCGCGGTCGTCAAGGTCGACTTTGGTGATGCGGGCGTCAAGAGGCTGGTGCTGCGCTTCAATTCTCTCTCGAAGTTGTAGCGAGCGCCGCGGCCACCAGACCGCTGCGGCCCCTCGGCGCGAGGGCGTCCCGACTGTAGGCTTTTCCTGTTCCCACGAAAGGTATGTCCCATGGAAGCACGGACCTCGAAGGTCTCGATCATCGGCGCGGGGGCGGTGGGCGCCACCCTCGCCTACGCGGGACTGATGCGCGGCTTCGCCCGCAATGTCGTCCTCTTTGACATCAACAAGGCGAAGGTCGAGGCGGAGGCGATGGACCTCGCCCAGGGCATTCAGTTCATGCCTGAGGCCACGGTGGTGGGGTCAGATCAGGTGCACGCGTGCGCCGATTCCGACGTGGTGGTCATCACCGCTGGGGCAAAGCAACAGCCCGGCCAGTCGAGGCTTGAACTCGCCGAGGCGACGATCGGCCTGATGGACAAGATCATCCCTCCCATCATGAAGGTCTCGCCGAACGCGATCTACATTCTGGTGACGAACCCCGTGGATGTGGTGACCTACGCGGCCATCAAGGCCTCGGGAATGAGCCCTTCCCAAATGTTTGGGTCGGGCACGGTGCTCGACTCTTCGCGCTTGCGCCACCAGGTCGCGGTCGAGTGCGGGGTGGCCGTCTCCAACGTGCATGCCTACATCGCTGGAGAGCACGGCGACTCGGAGGTTGCGCTGTGGTCGTCGGCCACGATCGGCGGGGTGCCGCTGCTCGATTGGCACGATGCTTCTGGCAAGGTCGTCATGACCAAGGACGTGCGCGAGCGCATGCACAGAGACGTGCTGCAGTCTGCGTACAAGATCATCGAGGGCAAGGGCGCCACGAACTACGCTATCGGAGTGGCAGGCGCGCGCATCGTCGAGGCCGTACTGCAGGACCAGAACAGGGTGCTTCCCGTGTCCACCCTCATCGACTACCCGGGCGTGGGCGAAATCTGTATGTCGCTGCCCGCCGTCATCGGGCGCAGCGGTGTCAAGCATCGCGTCGACGTGCCGCTCAATGCCGCCGAAAGCGCCGCCTTGGATGCGTCCGCCCGTTCAATCCGGGAGGTCGCTGAGCGCTTTGGTGCCGTTTAGGCATCAAGGCGCGACTGTGGCGCTACATCGACATGGTCAGCAACCCCGAAGAACGACTCAGCCGCGCGACCGTAGCGCGCCGCTGAAGAACCCCACGTAGTGTGATGTGGATGATCGAGGACAGAGCGAGTGAGCACGACGCGCTCCGGGTATTCACGATCGGTCACTCCACGCGAGGTTTCGATGAGGTGCTCGGAATGTTGCGAGCGAACGGAGTGACCAACCTGGTCGACGTGCGGTCTTTCCCGTCGTCGCGAAAGTTTCCGCAATGGAACCAATCCGCGATCGAGGAGGCACTTCCCGCTGATATCCGGTACACGTGGATCAGGGATCTTGGTGGTCGCAGGCACACGCCCGCTGGTGTGGCCAGTCCAAATGGTGCATGGAGGGTAAAGGCCTTCCGGGACTACGCCGACTACATGGCCACTGAGGGTTTTGGATCCGGCCTCGCAGAACTGCTGCGAGTAGCGAGCGGTTCAACACCGGCGATCATGTGCAGCGAAGCCGTGCCGTGGCGGTGTCACAGGCGGCTGATCACGGACGCTCTCATCATCGCGGGTGTCGACGTGTTCGACATCATGTCCGTCTCGTCGACCAGGCGCGCGACCCTGGACGAGTTCGCGCGGGTGCGAGGTTCACAAATTTCGTACCCGCCGCGAGAAGGAGAGTGAAACTGGACGTCGTCGAAAAGGGTTGCGCCATGCTTTTCACGATTTCGGCGGGCAGCATCGCAACCTTTGGCGAGGTCGGCAGAGCGGTGGGAATCGGCCCACGGCTTGCGGGCCGAGACGTTTCGTTTGTCCGCCCTCATCGATGAGCCCAGCATGGGCGAGATTTGCACGTCGCTGCCTGCCGTCGTCGGACGCAGCGGTGTCAAGCATCGCGTCGACGTGCCGCTCAATGCCGCCGAAATCGCCGCCTAGGATGCGTCCACCCGTTCAATCCGGGAAGTCGCCGAGCACTTTGGTGCCGTCTAGCTGTAGTTCCCCGTGATGGATGGACGCGCGACGTAGAGCACGATTGAGCCGATGGCCCCCAACGCTCCCAGCACGATCGCAACGATCGCGCGGCCCGTTCCGTGACCGCCTGAGCTGGCGCGGCGCAAGGCAAGAATGCCGAGCGTGATAGCCGCAATGCCAAAGGCCTGGCTGATCAGGGGTAGAGGCACTAGGGAGGCAAGGCCCAGGTAGGGGGCGGTGATGGATTCCCACGACCTGCCGACGGGGATCACATAGTGAATCGCCGACGAGGGGCCGTTGTCCTCGTCGCGAGCGCTGGGGGCGTAGACACCGGGCCCACTCTGCGTGTGCGCGGTGTGGGCCGACCACTGTGCGCCGTCCCAGAAGCGAACGGACCCAGCGACGCTCGGGTCCTGGTACCAACCTGCAGGTGCGCTCATGGCCCCTCCTCATTGCCATCTCACCGCGCGAACGGCTGGTGGCAGACCTGCGAGCTCGCGCGGCACCAATGAGCGGCGACGGCTGGGCCCGTCGCCACTCACGATCGTGGGGTGACACCGAATGGCACCGCCCCACGTGAGAACTGCGTTGCGTCTAGTCGTTGCGTCTCATGAGGTTGGTGACGGGCGGCCGCTAGGCGGGATTTGACGTCGGAGGCAAGGGGGCGTGCGGGCGCGCGAGTTGCGTCGTTTGGTTACGCGGCCAGCATTTCGTTCGCCGCGGTGTCGTTGTCGTCCCACGCTGCGTCGTTCCGGGCAGGGTCGTCCGAGGTGGTGTCGTTTTGGGCGGGGTCGTGCCAGGCGGCGTGGTTTTGGGCAAGGTTGTGCGACGGATGGCCGGTCGGTGGGTCGAGGTCGCGGGCTTCGTCGAGGTCGCTGACATCGCC
>JBBRWX010000008.1:0-65682 GCA_038248935.1 Actinomycetales bacterium | reverse complement strand
GGTGAGTGCCCTGGTGGGTGACCTTGCGCGTCGTGACGTGTCTGGTCTGTCGCAGGGTGACTTGTTGGAGGCGCACGATGCTGTGGCGCGGCTCGGTCGGCTGACTGGCACGTTGCAGGCGCGCTTCGCTGGGGAGATCGCGAGACGCTCGACACCGGACCTTCCAGGTGGTGGCCTGGCACGCCGGCAGGGCTTCGGTAACGCTGGGATGATGATTTCGAGTGTGACTGGGAGTTCCGTGGCTGGCGCGTGGCGGTTAATCGAGGCGGGCCTGGCGTTGATGCCAGCAAACGAGCCCACCAAGACCACCGGGCCTGCCGGGCCTGCCGGGCCTGCCGAGGCCATCGGGCCTGCCGAGACCACCGGGCAGGATCTTGCCGCCAGCCCGCCCACGCCGCACTATCCGGCGGTGGCGGAGGCGTCCCTGGCTGGTGACCTCTCTGTTGATGCTGCGGGGTTGATCACCGCGGGGCTTGAAACCCTTGTCGGCCGTGTCCCTAGCGACCGGTTGCATGACCTGGAGCGGCGCCTGGTAGACAAGGCCATACACCTGACCGCACATGAGGTGAGGTGCATGGTCGCAGGTGTTGTGGCACGGGCAGACCTGCCAGGCCATAAGGAACGTGAACGACGCCAATACGCGAACCGTTACCTCGCGTGGAAAGAAGACCACACCGGGATGGTCACGTTTAGCGGCAAACTCGACGCCGTCACCGCCGCACCCATCCGCACCGTGATCGAACAAATGGTGACCCATAAGTTCCGTGCACGCCGCGACCACCACGTCGCCAACCACCACGTTGCCAACCACGACCCCACCGAACCTGACCCCACCGAACCAGACCCCACCGAACCTGACCAGCGCACGGTGGGTCAGATGCGTGCCGACGCACTGTCCGAGATCTGCCGTCACGCGTTGGGTTGCCGTGAGACCGACCAGTCAGGCATTCGCACCACCATCGTGGTGCGCATGACCAGGCAAGAGCTTGACATGGACAGCGGTTTGGGTAGCGACACGGGCAGCGGTTTGGGCGGCGACACGGGTAGCGGTTTGGGTAGCATCGACGGCACCATGGTGCCGGTGTCCATCGGGCAACTGCGGCGCCTCGCAGGGGACGCAGGCATCATCCCGGTGGTCCTGAGCGGTGACAGTGAAGTCCTCGACCTGGGTCGTAAGGTGCGAATGTTCACCCGCGCCCAAAGACTCGCCCTCCTGGAACGGGACGGGGGCTGCGCCAAATGTCACGCCCCACCCGAACACTGCGAAGCCCACCACATCCACTGGTGGGAAAGAGGCGGAAAATCAGACCTGAGCAACGGTGTGATGCTGTGCACCCGCTGCCACCACGACATCCACCGCCAAGGCTGGCAAATCCTGGTCCGCAAGGGCAGGGTCGACTTCATCCCACCACGACAAATCGACCCCCTCCGGCGCGCCAGACCAGGAGGACGCGCCGCCATCGACATTGGAGAAGACAACAACCCCGGCGAAGGCAACAACCCCGACCCGCCTCCTGACCATTCGTGGGACAACGCCGCCTAGGACGACCCTGCCCGGGACGACCCTGCCCGGGACGACCCTGCCCGGGACGACCCTGCCCGGGACGACAACGACGCCGCGGCGAACGAAGTAATTGCCGCGTAACCACTCGACGCAGCGTGTGCGCCCGCACGCCGCTCTTGCCGTCGATGTCCAACCCGACTAGCGGCAGCCCCCCACCAACCTCATGACACGCAACACCGAGCGTCTCGGCAGCCTCGTGTTCTGGCAGCCTCGTGTTCTGGCGGGATCAGTGCTGCGGCGGGATTAGAGGGTTGAGGTGCTCGAATAGCGTGCCCTTGGCGCGTGCGAAGGACGTCAGAATCTCCGCCTCGGCCTCGTCGCGACCCACCCAGTGAGCGCCCTCGACGGACTTGCCTGGCTCGAGGTCCTTGTAGACCTCGAAGAAGTGCTGGACCTCAAGGCGGTGGAAGTCCGACACGTCGGACAATTCCTGGCGCCAGGTCTGACGATGGTCGCCCACGGGAACGCACAGCACCTTGTCGTCGCCTCCGGCCTCGTCGCGCATGCGGAACATGCCGAGCGCGCGGCAACGGATCTGGCAACCGGGGAACGTGGGCTCGTCGAGCAGCACCAGCGCGTCCAAGGGGTCGCCATCCTGGCCAAGGGTGCCGTCGATGAATCCGTAGTCGTCCGGGTAGCGCGTCGAGGTGAAGAGCATGCGATCGAGAACGATCCTGCCCGTGTGGTGATCCACCTCATACTTGTTGCGTGAGCCCTTGGGGATCTCGACCGTGACGTTGAATTCCATGTATACCTCGCGCCTGACCTGGGGTTGCAGGCTATTAGTCTGACGCATGAAGGGAGGAAGCGCGTGCGCGGGAGACTGATTGCTGGCATTTTGACGCCGATTGTTGTGCTCGCGGGCGCGGCCGGATATCTAGTGGCAGATGCCGCGGACCTCGTCCCCGGTTGGGTCACCACCTCCCCTGAGCTAGGCCCACCCGCGCCGTTTCTCACGGCCGAACCGGTCGAGCCAACCGCGGCACCAGGGACCATCCTTGCGCCCCTCTTCGATCCGGAAGCGCCCTTGCCGGACGCCGCCCGCATCCAAGCCCTCGCTCAGGCGCTACGTGACGACTCCCGCACGGGCGCGTCGACCAATGTGTCGGTGATCGACCTCATCACGGGAGTAACCCTCGCGGACCTGGACGGCGCAGACGGCCAGGTTCCTGCGTCGACAGCCAAATTGTTGACCGCGATCGGTGTGGTCTCGACTCTGGGGCCCGAGCATCGGCTGGTGACTGTCGCTCGTTACGACGCCGCGCGGGGCGAAGTCGCTCTCATTGCGGGTGGCGACATGATGTTGGCGGCCGACGCTGGCATCGGCGCTGCGGATGGAACTGCGCATGGAACTGCGGATGCCGCTGGGGGCGGAACAGTAGACGTCCGCACCGACGCCGAGCGCTCGGTGGGCTACGCGGGCCTTGGCGATCTGGCCGATCAGGTCGCCGCCGCGCTCGCCCAGCGGGGGGTGACCGCCGTGAGCGTCGTCGCAGACACGTCGGCGTTCCCGGGCCCCTCCTACCCCACGGAGTGGCCGGCCTACGCGCTGCAGCAGGGCTATGCGGCTCCCGTGACGGGGCTGGCGGTCAACGTCGGCAAGAAGGCCGCGGGCGAGTACGCGCAGCGCTGGCCGGATCCCGCCGCGAACGCCGCCGACGAGTTTGCCGCCAGGCTCACGGAGCGAGGCATCACCGTGACGCGGGGCGCGGCGGTGTCGGGTGCCGCCGGTGACGAGGTGGGGCGCGTCGAGTCCGCACCGCTTGCAGACGTCGTGGAGTACATGCTCCACGAGTCAGACAACACGGTCGCGGAGGACCTCACGAGGGTGCTCGCGACCGAGACGGGCCGCACGGCAGACCCCGTGCAATCGATGGAGGCGCTGACCGGGTCTCTCGCGACTCTTGGCGTAGACCTCACGGGTCTCCAGCTGTATGACGGGGCGGGGTTTTCGACGCGAAATAGCATTCCTCCCAGCGTGTTGACCCACGCACTCCGGGCGGCGGCGATGGCCGAGCCGACCCATGACATCTTGGGATGGCTCGCCGAGGCCGGCCTGACGGGGACTCTCGACAACCGCTTCGAGTCGTCGCGCGGTGCGGGAGTAGTGCGCGCCAAGACGGGGTCGCTCACGGGAGTGACGGCCCTCGCAGGCATCGTGATCACCGCCGACGGCAGACCCCTGGCATTCGCCGCCCTCGCAGACGGAATGGCCTACGGTCAGGAGGGCCCTCGCACGGCGATCGACGAGTTTGCCGATGCCTTGGCACAATGTGGGTGTCAGCCGTGAGTTTTTCTTGCGGAAGTGACGGCAACACTGGCAGTGACAGTGACGGCAACACTGGCAGTGACAGTGACGGCAACACTGGCAGTGGCAGTGACAGTGACAGCGACAGCCTCGACGAGGGAGAAATGTGACGGGTCCCCATCCCGCAGTCGCCGCGACACGCAATGCGGTTCGCGAGTCGCTCGACGGCGTCGACATGGGGTCGCGTATATGGGTTGCGTGCTCGGGCGGCCCCGATTCTCTCGCTCTTGCCGCGGCCGCCGCATTCGTGAGTCGCAAGGAGGGCTTCCTCTCGGGAGCCATCGTTGTTGACCACGGGCTGTCGGCGGAATCGGCCGCCGTTGCGAAGATGGCCGTTGCCCAAGCGCGCAACGCTGGGATTCACACCATCTTTGTTGAGAAGGTCCTTGTGGGTCGAGAGGGCGGTCTCGAGGCGGCCGCGCGCAAGGCGCGGTACGCCGCCCTTGATCGCAGGGCCGATGCCGAGGGCGGGCTCACCCCGCACATCCTGTTGGGCCACACGATGGACGACCAAGCGGAGACGGTCCTGTTGGCGCTGGCGAGGGGTTCGGGCGCGCGGGCGCTCGCGGGAATGCCTGTCAAGAGGGGGCGATTTGTGCGCCCCTTTTTGTCGCTGCGCCGCAAGGACACTGTGGCCGCGTGCGAGGCGCTTGGACTCGCTCCGTGGTTTGATCCCACGAATGAGCCCGATGGCGGCCCTCGCCGTTCGGCGTTGCGCGGCATCGTCATGCCCGCTCTTGTCGACGTCCTCGGCCAAGGCGTGATCTCGGGGCTCGCGCGGTCCGCAGCACTGTTGCAGGCCGACGCGGACGAGCTCGAGCGTCAGGCGCGTTCAGCGATTCGAGCAACCGAGTCTCAAACCAGGGGCGACGAGTGGCAGTGCGACATGCTCGCCGCGCTTCCCGACGCAATCAGAACCCGCATGCTCAAGATGATCGCCGAGAACAAGGGGACGGGCCCGCTCGCGGCGTCCCACGTCGCCGCGCTCGACCGCCTGATCATGACGTACTCGGGCCAGGGTGCCGTGTGGCTCCCAGGTGGGTACGAAGCGCGGCGCGAGTATGGCAGGCTGATCTTCACCCACCCTCTGGAGCGCTTCGAGCACCCCGACGAGAACGGAAACCCCGAGTGAGCCCCGATTTCTCCCATGCCGCCTTCACGATGGATGACTTCACGCGAGTGGTGGTGACCGACAAGCAGATCGCCACCAAGCTCGACGAGCTCGCGGTGCAAATCCGCTCGGATTACGCGGGCAAGGACTTGCTGCTCGTGGGTGTGCTCAAGGGTGCGGTCATGGTGATGGCAGACCTCGCGCGCAGGCTCCCCCCGTACGTGCAAATGGACTGGATGGCGGTGTCGTCCTACGGCTCAGGCACGCGTTCGTCAGGTGTGGTGCGGATCTTGAAGGATCTTGACGCCGACCTCACTGGTCGTCATGTGCTGATCGTCGAGGACATCATCGACACGGGCGTGACGCTGTCGTGGTTGCTGGGGAACCTGCGCTCCCGCGGCGCCGAGTCGGTCGAAGTCGCGGCGCTGCTTCGCAAGCCCGACGCGGTGCAGGTCGAGCTCGACGTCAGGTACGTCGGCTTTGACATCCCCAACGAGTTCGTCGTCGGCTACGGGCTGGACTGGGCAGAGAAGTACCGCACACTGCCCTTTGTCGCGATTCTCAAGCCAAGCGTGTACGGAGCTTCCTAAGCCCGTCCGCGCGTCGCCGCAAGCGTCGCGTCGCAATGCGAGTCCCGCTGAGCGCGAAACAGGGACCGGCCTGGCAGGGACTCGCGTAAAGTCATGCTCACCATGAGAAGACTTCGCTGGTCCTACATCCTGCTCGGCACGCTCGTAATCTCGCTTGCGATGTTCGTATTCGCGACGCTGAGGGAAACGCCCGTCACCCACATCACCACGTCTCAGGGCTTCGACGTGCTCGCGACGAAGACGGTCGACCAGGTCAAGGTGACCGATGGTGACCAGAGCGTCCAGATCAAGTTGGGCACCACCGTTCCCGACGTCCTCGCTGACTACAAGCTTGAGGCCGGAGCACTCGTCGAGTTCTTCTACGTCGCGCCGCAGGGCCTGTCAGTGGTCGAGGCCGTCGCGGCATCGGCGCCCACCGAGGGCTTCGACTCCTCGGTGCCGCGTGGGTCGCTGTGGCAATCGCTCTTGCTCAACATGCTTCCCCTGGTCTTGGTGCTTGGACTCTTGTGGTTCCTGATGTCGAGCATGCAGGGCGGCGGCAACAAGATCATGCAGTTTGGCAGGACGAAGGCCGCGCTGACCTCGCCGGACACCCCCAAGGTCAAGTTCGACGACGTCGCGGGTTGCGACGAGGCGGTCGAGGAACTCAAGGAGATCCAGGAGTTCCTCGAGAACCCCGCGAAGTTCCAGGCGGTGGGCGCGAAGATCCCCAAGGGCGTGCTGCTGTACGGCCCTCCCGGTACCGGAAAGACGCTCCTGGCGCGCGCCGTCGCTGGCGAAGCCGGAGTGCCGTTCTTCTCGATTTCCGGCTCCGACTTTGTCGAGATGTTCGTCGGTGTGGGCGCCTCGCGCGTGCGCGACCTGTTTGAACAGGCGAAGAAGGCAAGCCCAGCGATCATCTTCGTCGACGAGATCGATGCGGTTGGCCGGCACCGCGGCGCGGGCCTCGGCGGCGGTCACGATGAGCGTGAGCAAACCCTCAACCAGATGCTGGTCGAGATGGATGGCTTCGACGCCACCACAAACGTCATCATGATCGCGGCCACCAACAGGCCCGACATCCTTGACCCTGCGCTTTTGCGTCCGGGTCGCTTCGACCGCCAGATCGGCGTGGACGCCCCAGACTTCAAGGGCAGGCAGAAGGTGCTCGAGGTTCACGGCAAGGGAAAGCCCCTGTCGCCCGAATCCAACCTGACCGCGATCGCAAAACGCACCCCAGGCTTCACGGGCGCCGACCTTGCGAACGTGCTCAACGAGGCCGCCCTGCTCACCGCGCGTAGGGGACTGACGCTCATCGGCCCCCGCGAGCTCGACGAGGCGATCGACCGAGTCATTGCAGGCCCGCAAAAGCGCACGCGCGTCATGAACGATCACGACAAGGCGGTGACGGCCTATCACGAGGGCGGACACGCCGTCGTCGCCGCCGCGATGAACCACACGGACCCCGTGACCAAGGTGACAATCCTGCCGCGAGGCAGGGCGCTCGGCTACACGATGGTCATGCCCACCGAGGATCGCTACTCCAAGACGCGCAATCAGCTTCTCGACAACCTTGCGTATGCAATGGGCGGTCGCGTTGCGGAAGAGGTCGTGTTCGGGGACCCGTCAACCGGCGCGAGCAACGACATTTCGCAAGCAACGGAGATCGCCAGGCAAATGGTGACCGAGTACGGAATGTCGCCCAAGGTCGGCTCGGTGCGATTGGCCGGGAGCTCCGGCGAGGTCTTCCTTGGTCGCGACATGGGCCACGGACGCGAGTACTCGGAGGACCTGGCGGCCATCGTCGACATCGAGGTGCGCACCCTCATGGACAACGCGATGGCCGAGGCGACGGCGGCGCTGATTGCGAACCGCAAAGTCCTGGACGCGCTCGCCGCACAGTTGCTCGAAAACGAAACCCTCAATGAGGCCGAACTAGGCGTGCTCTTCACCAAGATCAAAAAGGCTCCGGCACGCACGGGTTGGGCGAGTGGAGATTGGTCGACCAAGACCCCGCGCGCCCGCACAACCAAGGCTCCAGCGCCGAGCAAGACCGAGCCCAAGGACATCCTTGCGGCGGAGTCCCCAGAGGACACCGTGTGAATCGGGTCATCCTGAATCGGGTCATCCTGAATCGGGTCATCCTGACAGGCGCCGTCACGAGTCCCTCGACGTGCGCGGTTGCACCTTCGCGACTCCTCACGCGGGGGACATGGTCGCGATGACCGGCCCCATCGATGGCCAGCGCATCGAGGCCGCAGTGCGTGAGATCTTGGCCGCGATTGGCGAGGACCCTGACCGCGATGGCCTGAGGGACACTCCCGCGCGAGTGGCGCGTGCGTACGAAGAGATGTTCGCGGGCCTCCGCCAGAACCCGGGCGACGTCCTCAGCGCGGTGTTCGAACTAGGCCACGAAGAGATGATCCTGGTCAAGGACATCGAGCTGTACTCGATGTGCGAACACCACCTGGTGCCATTCCACGGCGTCGCACACGTGGCGTACATCCCCGGTGTTGACGGCCGGATCACGGGGCTTTCCAAGATTGCGCGACTGGTCGACGTGTACGCCAAGCGGCCCCAGGTCCAAGAGCGTCTCACCACTCAGGTGGCCGACGCTCTGGTCGAGCACCTTGGCGCGCGCGGTGTCATCGTCGTGGTCGAGGCCGAGCACCTGTGCATGTCGATGCGCGGAGTCCGAAAGCCTGGCTCGCGCACGGTGACGAGCGCGGTGCGCGGGCTCATGCGTGACGGCGCCACTCGCGCCGAAGCCATGAGCCTCATCGTCGGGAAGTAGCCGATGCTGGCGCTCCCCGCCGGGCCCGCCTTGCCCGTCGCCCCCCGCACGCTCGTGATGGGGATTCTCAACGTCACCCCCGACAGCTTTAGCGACGGCGGCCTCTACGCGAGCGCCGATGCGGCGATTGCCCGCGGGCTGGCCCTCGCGGCAGACGGCGCGGACATCGTCGACGTGGGCGGCGAGTCGACGCGGCCTGGTGCGCAGCGAGTGGACCCTGCCGAAGAGCTCGCGCGCGTGCTGCCTGTCGTCGAGGCGCTCGTGGCCGCGGGCGTGCCCGTGAGCGTCGACACCATGAGGGCCGCCACGGCAGCCGCAGCAGTCGCCGCGGGTGCGCGCCTCGTCAATGACGTCTCGGGAGGCCTCGCCGACCCCGAGATGGCAGGGGTGGTCGCCTCGCTCGACGTCGACTACGTAGCGATGCATTGGCGCGCGCACTCGACCGAGATGGACGATCGCGACACGTATGCCGATGTCGTCGCCGAGGTGAGGGGCGAGCTCAGAGCGAGGGTCGCCGCTTTGGTCGCCGCGGGGGTCGAACCCGGCCGCATCGTCCTCGATCCCGGTCTTGGCTTTTCCAAGGTTGCCGAAAGCAACTGGCCGCTCTTAGCCCGCATGGCCGAGTGGAGCGGAGGCGCGAGGGTGCTGGTCGGCGCGTCACGCAAGCGATTCCTTGGTGCGGTGATCGCACGTCAGTCGTCCGCGGTAGGCGCGCAGGGGAGCCCGCAGGGGAGCCCGCAGGGGAGCCCGCAGGGGAGCCCGCAATGGAGCGCTGGGGGCCGCGCGACGCAACCATCCGCTCGGGAACACGCCACCACCGCGGTCACGACCTTGGCGGCGGAGGCGGGCGCGTGGGCCGTGAGAGTTCACGATGTCAGCGCGGCATGTGACGCAATCGCGGTCGTGTCCGCTTGGCAAGATGCGACAAAGGCGACACGATGAACTCATGACATGGTCGTCGGGCCCCTATGTGCGGGCAGGAATCGAACTTGACCGGATCGCCGTCGAAGGCATCCGAGTGACCGCGTACCACGGCGTTCTCGATACTGAGAGATCGACGGGGCAAATCTTCCTTGCCGACGTGGTCGCACACGTGTCGACTCGCGCCGCCGCCGCCAAGGACGATCTTGACAAGACCGTCAACTATTCGGACATTGCGGACAGGGCTGCCGCCGTGCTTGGCGGCGATCCCTCCAACCTCGTCGAGACGGTCGCAGAACACGTCGCGCTAGCCGTGCTCGAGATGGATGGCGTGTTTTGCGTCGACGTCCGCATCCACAAGCCGCAGGCCCCGCTCCATGTGGAGTTCAAGGATGTGACGGTCACGATTAGGCGCGATGTTCGCACCGGCGGGCTTTGGGCAGACAAGCGCATCGGCTCCTCGGCGGGAATGTCAGACGACCCGCTCGACTTTTTCGTAAAGCCCCCTGTTCGCGACCACCTCGACCAGCGGCCCGCCAAGGCGGTGCCCGCGCTCCTCGCGCTCGGCGGCAATGTGGGAGATGTCGAGCCGACGCTGCGCGCGGCGGTCGATGCTCTCACCAGGGTCACAGGAATCGACGTCGTCGCCACGTCCCCCTTGTATTCATCGGTAGCGGTCGGGGGTCCGCCTCAACCCGACTTCCTCAACGCCGTGGTGCGCATCAGCACCATCCTGTCCCCGCGCGAGTTGCTCTGGGCGTGCCAAGGCATCGAGATGGTGCACGGGCGCGAGCGCCACGAACTCAACGGCCCGCGCACCCTCGACATTGACATCATCGATTTCGATGGCGCCGAGGCGACTACTGCTGACCTCACCCTTCCCCACCCGCGCGCGCACGAGCGGGCGTTTGTTCTCGTGCCGTGGGCCGACATGGAGCCCGAGGCCGTGCTGCCGGGCGCGGGCTCGATTGCGCCACTTGCGTCCGCAGCGGATACGACGGTCTCCGTGGTTGCGAACCCGTGGCCGGCACCGTCCGCGTCGTGACGGCCACATCGGGATATCCACATCGGGATATCCACATGGTGACAGCCACATGGTGACATTCACATGGTGACATTCACATGGTGACAGCCCCATGTTAAGAGCGGACCCGCGGTGAGGCCGCTCAAATGGCGCGTGCTCGCAGCCGCGCTCCTGATCTCGGCCGCCGTAGGCGCGGGAGGGTCGCTTCTTGCCCTACGCGGGGGCGCCGCGCCCGTGCATCTGCCGTGGACCACCCTGGTGGTGGGGATCGCCTTGGGCGGAGTTGCGTTGGTCATGGCATGGCCCATTCGCCAACTGAAGCGCGGCAAGCGCGGTCGGATCGACGCGACCAGGGCCGTGAGGACCGCGATGCTTGCTCAAGCGTCGGCCTACGCGGGAGCCCTGCTTGGCGGAATGTATGGCGGCTTTGGCCTGGTGTTGTTGCGCGACTGGTCCCACGCTCCGCGCAAGGAAGCCGCGATCGCGGCGGGTCTCGCCGCGCTGGGCGGGCTCATCATGCTCGCCGCGGGAGTCGTCGCGGAATGGTGGTGCCGCATCACCGATGGCACAGACGAAGAGCCTGCCCACGAACGACGCGAGCCAGGGGTGGCACACTAGCCGTATGACCTGGTTCGCCCCCGAGGCCGTGGCGTGGACCGCCGCATCACGCCGACTGATTCCCACACGCCTGATTTCGCTTGGGGCGGTGCTCGTTCCCGCGCTTGCCGCCGCCGTGGCAGGGGCGCTGCTCCTGACGCCTTTCTTGTGGTGGGTCGCGGGTGGCATCGTGTTGCTCACCGCGTGGTCCGCATGGATCACGGTGCGCATCGTTCTCGCTCACGGGTGGGCGGAGCGCGACGATGACCTCTTGGTGAAGCGCGGCCGGATGTGGCGATCGGTCACGGTGGTGCCCTACGGGCGCATGCAGTACGTCGAGGTCACTGCAGGCCCACTCGCTCGTGCGTTTGGCATCGCGACCGTCCAACTTCACACGGCGTCGCCAGGCACCGATGCCTCGCTTGCGGGCGTCCCCGCGGACGATGCCGCGCGATTGCGCGACAGGCTGACGTCGCGCGGCGAGGCACGCCTGGCAGGGCTATGAGCCTCGGTAGTCAAGGCGAACGCGTCTACTCGGCGCCGCGCGAGTGGGTGCACGTCCACCCCGTGTCTCCGCTTCTGGGCGGATGGGCGGCCTTTGCCGCAGTCGTGGGCCTGTGGTTCTACAACGGCCCTGCAAAGCCTGACCCTGGGCAGCCGCGTGAGTTGCACATATCCCTCGCCTTCCTGGCGGGCTCGGCGGTGATTGCCGCGCTGGTCGCGATCGGCTTCGGGTACCTGTCGTGGTGGTTCCACACGTTCCGTATCACCGACGAAGCCGTCGAGCAGCGAAAGGGCATGCTCTTTCGCCAGCAGCGACAGGCCAGGCTCGACAGGCTCCAGGCCGTCGACGTGGTGCAACCGCTCCTGGGTCGCGTCTTCGGATTCGCGAAGATCACCGTCGAGGTGGCGGGAGGCAGCAAGTCAGGGATCGAGTTGCACTTCTTGCGTTTGGCCGACGCGGAGGCGTTGCGGAACGAAATCCTGGCGCTCGCCGCGGGCTTCAGGGCCGACGTTGCCGCCTCACGCGACTCGGGTCAGGAACGCGCGGGCAAGGGATTCAACCTACGCACCGAGGCCGAAGCGTTCAGGCTCGCGCCGGCTCCAGGCTCCGCACGCACGTCGATAGCCGCCGCGGAGGAGCGACCGCTCGTCGCGGTCCCCGTGTCGCGACTCTTGATGTCGATCCTGCTTTCGTGGGGAACCATCGCGGGCATCGTCACGATGTTCATCGTCATAGTGGCCTCGATCATCGTCGGGCTCGTGGTACCCGAGATCAACGTGGTCGGGGCGATCTTTGGCGGCGGCTTCATCGGCATACTGACCGGCGCGGCGGGAGTGGTCTCGTCGACGCTCGCTACCCTCAATCGCGGCCTCAACTTTCGCCTCGGCATCTCGAGGGACGGTGTGCGCATCGCCCACGGGCTCCTGGAAACAACCAGGCAGACGGTGCCTCCGGGCCGTGTGCAGGCCGTGAATTTCTCGCAGTCCCTGTTGTGGCGCCGCCGCGACTGGTGGCAAGTGGTCATCAACGTCGCTGGCTATCAAGACAATCAAGCTGCGGTGTCCACGCTGATGCCCGTGGGCACCACGGCAGAGGCCCTCACGGCCCTGTGGGCGGTCATGCCCGACCTGGGTGACCCGGACGCACCAGGAACCATTTCGCGGGCGCTGGCCGGCCAAGGAGACGACGGCGGCTTCACCCCTTCCCCGCCGTCGTCGCGCTGGGTGGACCCTGCGCAATGGCGCCGGCGCGGCGTACGCGCCACTGACACGGCGCTCCTGATTCGAAGCGGCCGCTTGGTGCGCCAACTCACCGTGCTTCCTCACGAGCGCACCCAATCGATTTCGCTCAAACAGGGCCCCCTTCAGCGGGTGCTTGGCTTGGCGACGGTCGAGGTGCACTCGACCAAAGGCGTGGTCAAGCCGGTCGCGCACCACCTCGCGGTCGCCGATGCGGTCGAGTTGGTGAACGCGCAGGCCGCCAGGGCCCGTGAGCGGCGTTCGCTCGCGACGCCCGAGCAATGGATGGTCAAGGTCGGGATCGCGGAGGACGCGCATGAGCATGAGTGATTGGCCAGCGGGTGACCTGCCAGCCGGTGACCTGCCAGCGAGTGACCGCAACCTGGTCGACCTCGGCGCGGGAAGGGGTACTCGCGCGGAGCGCCCAGGCCGGCTCGCGATCGGCATTGTGGGCGCGGGTCGAGTAGGGGCCGTCATGGGAGCGGCGCTGTCTCGCGCCGGTCACAGAGTGGTGGGCGCTTCGGGGGTTTCCGACGAGACGATCAGCCGCATCGACTCGCTGATGGAGGGGGTTCCTCGCCTCGATGTTGAGCAGGTGGTGCGTGCCGCGGAGCTCGTGTTCCTCACGGTTCCAGACGATGCGATCGCGGAGGTGTCTGAGGGTCTTGCGGCGCTTGACGTGTGGCGGCCGGGCCAGATCGTGATCCACTGCTCGGGAAGGCACGGGCTTGCGGCTCTCGAGTCCGCAGCCTCAAAGGGCGCGATCCCCATGGCGATTCATCCGGCGATGACGTTCACAGGCACGTCGCTCGATCTTGACAGGATGATCGGAGCGACCTTCGCGGTCACCGCGCCCTCGGCCTTCTTGCCCATCGCTCAGGCGCTCGTCGTCGAAATGGGAGGGGAGCCCCTTGCACTCGAGGACGCGGCGCGGCCGCTGTATCACGCGGCGCTCGTCCACGGCGGGAATCACGTGGTGACCCTCGTGACTCAGGCGGCGGCCCTGCTCGCCGCCGCGGGGGTCGAGGAGCCCGGCCGAGTATTGTTGCCGCTCGTGCACGCCTCCGTCGACGGAGCACTCGCGGATGCCGCGGGCGCTGTCTCCACTCTCACAGGTCCCGTCGTCCGCGGGGACGCGGGGACGGTTGCCACGCACGTTGCGGCCCTTGCGCATCGGCCGGAAGCACTTCACGCATATCGCGCCATGGCACTCGCGACCGCAGACCTTGCGCTGTCGGGCGGCCGCATTGGACCCTTGCAATACGCCGGCCTCATCGTTGCCCTAGGAAAGGACTGAGCATGCGCGTGGCACACACGACTGCGGAGCTCTTGGAGCTCACACCCGTTCGGGGCAAGAAACAGACCAAGAGGGCGGTCGTCATGACAATGGGAGCCCTTCATGAGGGCCACCTTGCCCTGGTGCGCGCCGCAAGGGAGACCGCCGATGAGGTGGTCGTCACCATCTTTGTGAACCCGTTGCAGTTCACCGACCCTGACGACCTGGAGCGCTACCCGCGCACGCTCGATGCGGATTGCGCATTGCTCGCGCCGTTGGGCGTCGACGTGGTCTTTGCGCCCTCCGTTGACGAAATGTACCCAGGCGGCGAGCCCTTGGTGCGAGTCAACGCAGGTGCCATCAACGACGTGTTTGAGGGAAGTTTCCGCCCTGGCCACTTTGACGGGGTGTTGACTGTCGTGCTCAAGCTGCTGAACCTCACGCGACCGGCGGTGGCACTGTTCGGCCAGAAGGACGCCCAGCAGGTCATCGCCATCAAGGCCATGTGCAGGGACCTCTCGGTTCCCGTCGAGATCGCCGTGGTGCCCACCGTCCGTGACGACGACGGTCTCGCGTTGTCGAGCAGAAACGTCTTCCTGTCGGCCGACGAGCGCGCCGATGCCCTCGCCCTGTCTCGAGCGCTTGGCGAGGCCGAGCAAGTGCTGGACGAGGGTGGGCCGATCACCTTGGCGCTTACCGTGGGGCGCGCGGTGCTCGCAGAGGTACCAGGCGTCGCCGTGGAGTACCTCGCAGCTCTCGACCCCGTCGACGCGCGGTCGGTCGCGGATGGCTATCGGGGCGAGGTGATGATTGCCGTCGCGGCGCGCGTCGGCGCTACCAGGCTGATCGATAACGTCGCCGCGCACGTCGGACCGCGAGAAGCGATCGCGGAGCCCACCGTGACCGAGCCCGCACTGACCGAGCCCGCACTGACCGAGCCCGCAGTGACGGAAGGCGACGCGTGACCTTCGCGACCCTGCAGCGCCCCATGATGATCGCCAAGATTCATCGGGCCACCGTGACTCAGGCCGACCTGAACTATGTCGGCTCGATCACGATTGACCACACGCTGATGGGGGCTGCCGACATCCTTCCGGGCCAGCAGGTGGATGTCGTCGATGTCACGACCGGCGCGCGCCTGACCACCTACGCGATCCCAGGTGAGACGGACTCCGGTGTGATCTGTATCAACGGCGCGGCCGCCCATTTGGTGCACGAGGGCGACGTGGTGATCATCATCGCGTATGGCCTCATTGGCGATGAGGAGGCCCGACACTACGAGCCTCACGTCGTGTTTGTCGACCGTGATAACCGCATCATCGACGTCGGCAGCGAGCCAGGACAGGCGCCCGCAGGCTCGGGGCTCAAAAGCTCGGGGCTGGCCGTTCACGACTTCCGTGAGGGAGGGTGAAGGGCCCACAAGTCGGCGGGCCTAGGCTGGGGCCATGACCCGCTTTGTGCAGCGCCTGTCGGCGCCAGCGACCGGTTGGACAACGTCGGCCGATGTCATCGTGGTGGGATCCGGTATTGCCGGACTCACCGCAGCCCTCGAGTTGCGCCGCCTTGTCGGCAAGGTGCTGATCGTGACGAAGGGCCGGCTGAGCTCGGGGAACACCGTCTGGGCTCAAGGTGGCATCGCCGCTGCTCTCGACCCCGAGGACACCGCCGAGGAGCACTTGCAAGACACCCTCGTCGCCGGCGCGGGACTGTGCTCCGAACAAGCGGTGCGTGCGCTCGTGACAGAGGGCCCCGAGCGGGTGCGCAAGCTCGTCGACCGCGGCGCGCACTTCGATACCCAAGCCGATGGTTCGATCACACTGACTCGCGAGGGCGGTCACCACCGCGACCGCATCGCACATGCGGGTGGGGACGCAACGGGGGCGGAGATCTCGCGCGCGCTCGTTGCGAGACTCGAGGCCGTGCGCAGCGACCCGCGCATTGAGGTCATCGAGAACGCGATGGTCGTGGACCTCCTCACGGCGGCGCCCGACGCCGACGGGCGGCCAGGCCCCGTGTGCGGCGTCACTCTTCACGTCATCGGCGAGGGCACGCGTGACGGCGTGGGTGCGGCGCTCGCGAAGGCCGTCGTTGTGGCCACGGGCGGCATCGGCCAGGTGTACTTGTCCTCGACCAACCCCGCGTCGGCCACCGGTGATGGAGTGGCGGCCGCGTTGCGTGCGGGGGCCGCCATCGCTGACATGGAGTTTGTGCAGTTCCACCCCACGGTTCTGTGGCAGGGCGCTGCCGCGCGAGGCCAGCAGCCGCTCATCTCTGAGGCGGTCCGCGGGGAGGGTGCCTACCTCCTCAACGCGGCTGGCGAACGCTTCATGGTGGGTCGCCACGAGCAAGCGGAGTTGGCTCCGCGCGATGTGGTGTCTCGCAACATCGTGCGCGTCATGGAGGAGGAAGGCTCGGAAAACGTCTTCCTCGACTGCAGGCATCTGGGTGAAAGCTTCGTCCACGAACGCTTTCCCACGATTTGGGACCGCCTCGAGGAGCGCGGAATCGATATGGCCCACGACCTCATTCCCGTGGCGCCCGCACAGCACTTCCACTCGGGTGGAATTCTCACCGAACTCCACGGGCGATCCACGGTGCGCGGACTGTATGCGGTGGGGGAGTCCGCGTGCAGCGGGGTGCACGGGGCCAACAGGCTCGCGTCCAATTCCCTGGTCGAGGGTCTCGTGTTTGCGACGCGGGCGGCAGCCGATGCCTCCTCTCTCGTGGCCGACGGCACGTTGACCCAGGAAGAGCCAGTGGTAAGGCGGGGTCCCGCCTCGCTCGTCCCTGCGACGATGCGCCCGCGGATTCAACAGATCGCGCACAAGGGCGCTGGGCCATTCCGGACTGCGGGGGGCCTCACGAGCGCCGTGACAAGACTCGCGGACATCAGGGGCCGGTTCCACACGACGGATGCTCCTGGGGTCATGCCGCAAGTTGCAGAATGGGAGACCTCGAATGTGCTGGCGTGCGCCTCGATCATTTCCGAGGCGGCGCTCGCTCGCGAGGAGAGCAGGGGTGGACATCAGCGCACAGACTTTCCCGAGACTGACGACACTCGATTCAAGGTGAGGTTGGCCGCGTCTCTCGACCCCGACGGCAACCTGGGTTTGACGGCCGCTCCGCTCGAGCTCTCCTGAAAACTGGTCAGGACGCGACATCGGCGGGAGGCCCGAAGGCGCTCCCGCCGATGGAGATCCCCACGATCTCTATCGCGACGGCCGGTAGGCCGTCACGTCTTATGCGTTGACGGCCGTCCGCGCTGGTCCCGTCTCGAGTTCGAGCTCCGGCAGGGCGGTCTTCATGGTGAGCATGCCGCCGTCGAAGTTTGCGGAATCGAATCCGTTCTGAGCGAGGATGCGGTGGGCCAGGTACGAACGGAATCCCGACGCGCAGTGGACGCGCACCGGCCGGCCGGCCGCGCGCTCACGGATGAGCTCCAGGTTCTCGCGAATCTCGTCGTGTGGAACGTGCATGGCCTCCGGGAGGTGTCCAGAGGCATATTCGCCGGCCGAGCGCACGTCGATGATGAGCGCGTTCTCTCGCGCCCACTCGAGGTCCGAGGAGTTCCACAAAGTGAGCGTGCCCTGCACGGAGTTCTGCATCATGAAACCGAGCATGTTCACGGGGTCCTTGGCGGAGCCGAACGGCGGCGCGTACGAGAGCTCGAGCTCGGCGAGGTCGTCGGCGCCAAACCCCGCGCGCAGTGACGTGGCGAGCACGTCGATGCGCTTGTCGACACCCTCACGGCCGACGCCCTGGGCGCCCAGCAGGGTGCCGTCGGGAGAAAAGACGCCCATGAGGTGCACTTGCTGTGCGCCGGGAAAGTAACCCGCGTGGTCGAGGTGGTGCGTGTGGTGCACCACGTAGTCGATTCCGGCCTGGTCGAGCATGCGCGGGCTTGCGCCCGTCACGGCGGCGGTGAGGCCAAAGACGCGGACGATGGCGGTGCCTAGCACCGGCTTGGCCTCGTGGGTCTTGCCCATGATCGCCTCTGCTGCGCGGCGTCCCTGGCGGTTCGCCGGGCCGGCAAGAGGAACGGGGCCCATGACTCCTGTGACTGCGTTGCGCACGGCAATCGCGTCTCCGACGGCCCAGATGGAGGGGTCGTTTGTGCGTTGCTGTCCGTCGACCAGGATGGCGCCGCGCTCGTCAACGTCGAGGCCCGCTGCGATGGCGAGACCCGAGTTGGGGCGCACTCCGACCGAGACCACGACGATGTCGACGGTCGCCGAGGCTCCGTTCGACAGGGTGACGGTGACGCCTTGTTCTGCCGGCTCGATCGCGGTGGCGGCGACCCCAGTAAGCACGTCGACGCCGTTTGCGGTCAGTTCGAGTTCGACCAGGCGTGCGAGCTCGGGTGCAAGGATCGGCAACACCTGTGGGGCGAACTCCACGAGGGCAACGTCGAGCCCGCGCTCCTTGAGCGCCTCGGCCGTCTCGAGCCCGATGAATCCGGCGCCGAGCACCACGGCGCTACGCGCGCCCGCAGCCCGGTCGGCAAGCGCAATGGCGTCGTCGACCTGGCGCAAGTGGGTGACCTCGGGAAGGTCGACGCCGGGGATGGGCGGCATGAAGGCGTTGGCGCCAGGCGACAGCACCAGCGCGTCATACGCCACCGTCTCGACGCCTTGAGGGCCTGAGACCTTCACCGTTTTGGCGGTGCGGTCGATGCTCGTCACTTCCGTGTTGGGGCGGACGTCGAGGCCGAGCGAAGATTTGAGGGTCTCGGGAGTGTGGAGCAACAGCGCCTCACGAGACGTGATCTCGCCGCCCACGTAGTACGGGAGTCCGCAGTTCGCGAACGACACGTACGGGCCCTTCTCAAAGACGATGATCTCGGCGCTTTCGTCCAGACGGCGCGCGCGTGCAGCGGCCGACATGCCACCTGCGACTCCGCCAACAACCACGATTCTCATGACTACTCCTCAGGATTTCTGGGCCGGAGACGTGGGGTCACCCGGCAAGGTCGTCAGCGTATCAGATACCCCCGGGGGTATGAAAGACGGAAGTCCCGCTATTCTCTGATGGTGAACCGTTTCCAGCGTGCCCTCTGGCTCGCCGTCGTGGTCGTGACCTTGGTCGCGTTTGGGCTTGCGATTCCGGTCTTGCCTTCGTTGGGCCCGGATAGTAGGCATCTCACTGGCGACGACACGATGGAACTCACGACGGCCACCGTGACTCTTCCCGCGGGCTGGGATGTTGACATCGCCTCCGCTTCGCAACTCCAACCCGTCGTGACGCTCGGCGACGTGAAGATCGGGATCGTCGACGCCGTGTGGATCGGCACATCGAGCCGTTTGGTCGCGAATGCGGCCGATGTGATCTTCTCCCAACCGCCGGTGTTGCCAGACGTCCCCCCAACGGCAGACGGAACGGGCGGCGAGGATTGGCTGATCCTTGCAGCGCGCGATGCGCCACGTGGCGATCCTCGGCGGGTCGTCGTCCTCAGGCGTGACACGTCCGTCGTGCTCGTGATCGTTCGCGGCCCCGATGCCGATGTCGCGGCGGTCGCCGACGTCGTCGACTCCGTCGTCGCGTCCGTGAAGTTCGACGGCTTCACGCCGGATGTCGGGGCGGTCCCGTGAGAGAGCTCGCACGCCGACGGTTCGCTGTTGGCTTCGCGCCCCACCGCGCAGGCTGGTGGCTGCTCATCGCCGCGAGCCTCATCGGTGCGGGAATGGCCGGGTGGGCCCTGCTCCCCGGTATGAAGACATACCCCACTGCGGCCGTCACCGGCCTCGTCTTTACGGTTCCGCTCGTGGTCGGGTGGTGGTGGCTGCTCAGACTGCCGCAACTGTGGTCGCGCATCTCCAGGTCCGGCGCGATTGCGGCCATGGCGTGGGGGGCGTTTGCCGCAGCGGGAATCTATGCGCTGCCTGCCAACGGCGCGCTCATCACAGTTTTTGGTCAACGCGTGGGGATCGATGCCGCTCAGCAGTGGGGAGCCGCGCTGATCGCGCCGTTCACGGAGGAAACGGGCAAGGCGCTCGGGATTGCGGTGGTACTGCTTGCCGCAGGCGAGCGCCTCCGGACCCCGATGGACGCGGCCCTGCTTGGCGCCTTCAGCGCAGTCGGCTTCACCGCGACCGAGGATGTCCTGTACGGGCTCAACATCGCCTATCTCAACCTCGGTGAGAACGAGGTGATCTCGACGACGGTGGTCTATCTTGCGCGGGCGATCGTCTTTGGTCCGGTGTCCCACATCGTGTTTTCTGCCGCCGTGGGCGCTGGCATCGGAGTGTTGGCGGTGGGAAGGCGCCGCAGGAAGGTCCCGATGGGACTCGCACTCGTAGCGCTTGGTGCCGGGCTGCACGGCCTGTGGAATTCGCCGTTGCTCGATGCGTGGTGGACCAGGATCGTCTACCTCGTCGTGGTGCCACTCGTCATGTGGGCCGTGTTGCGCTACCTGCGCACCGAGGAGCACCGATGGTTCCAGCAGGTCCTCGCGCACCCAGGCGCTTTGGGCGCCGTCCCTACGATTTACGTGGGCGCGGTGCGGGCGACGTGGTGGAAGCGCCGCACCTATCGGGCAAGCGTCGTCACGACCTTCGGCGCGGGAGCGCTGGCGCCGCAACGGGCCTTCGAGGCTCAACTCACGGATTTGGCCGATGCCGTCGACGTGGGCGACGACGCGGCAAGCGAGCGGATCAGGAGCGCGCTCGAGTCGCGGCTCACGTTGCCGTCCTAGGACAGCGACATGAACATCTTTTCGAGGCGCACGCGGGCCTCGGTCTCGTCTTCGTCAGAACGAATGCACTGCTGAAGGCCGGCGGCGATCATCGTGAAGCCCGCGCGGTCGATGGCCTTTGACACGGCGGCGAGTTGGGTGACGACATCACCACAGTCGCGGCCCTCGTTGATCATGTTGAGAACGCCCGCAAGTTGTCCCTGCGCACGCCGCAGTCGCTTGATGACGGGCTCGAGGTCTGAAGACTCCAAGTGAACGGCCGACATGGGCACTCCTTGATCACGCGGGGCGTGGTACACCGCTTCCGTGTTTAGGATACCCCCACCCGTACCCGTACGGGAAGGCCATACGTCCTGGCCGCGCGGTGCGTCACAATAGGCGAATGATGCCTGAAGACCTACCTCAAGATCGCCCGCTCGATCGCGAGTGGCTCGCACGCACCGTCGCGCTGGTGCTCGACGAGGACTTGGGAGGGCGCCCCGGACGCGACGTCACCACTCAAGCGACAATCGCTCGCGATGCCGTCGTGAGCGGCGACGTCGTGGTGCGTGAGGACGGAGTCGTCGCGGGGCTAGCCGTCATCGCCGAGGTGCTTGCGCAGGTGGCCGACCGCCTCGGCCTCGTGGCGCCCACCGTCACGATGCGCGCGAGCGATCGCGACCGCGTCACCGCGGGGACGGTCGTCGCAAGCATTGAGGGGGCGGGACACGTCGTCCTCATCGCAGAACGCACGATCCTCAACCTCATGTCGAGGGCCTCTGGAGTTGCGACCCACACACGCCGCTGGGCCGATGCGCTCGAGGGCACCTCCGCACGGGTTCTCGACACGCGAAAGACGACTCCCTGTCTGCGCGAACTCGACAAGTACGCGGTGCGATGCGGTGGCGGCACCAACAAGCGCTTTGGCCTCTACGACTGCGCGATGGTCAAGGACAATCACATCGTCGCGGCGGGCTCGCTGACAGGGGCGGTCGACGCGATTCGCGAGGCCTTCCCCGGCGTGCCGATTCAGGTCGAGGTGGAGAGCCGCGAGCAGGCGATCGAGGCGCTCGATGCGGGCGTGCGATTCCTCATGTTGGACAACATGTCGCCCGCAGCGATGGCGACGCTGATCGCCGAGCTTCGCGGGCGAGCGGCCGAATATGGGTCGGTGAGGTTTGAGGCGACCGGCGGGCTGACGCTCGAGACGGCCGCTTCGGTCGCCGCATCGGGAGTCGACTTCATGTCGGTCGGTGGGCTGACCCACAGTTCTCCCATCCTGGACATCGCCCTCGACCTGCATTGATCGGCGCGACGCCCGTGTGAGGCCCCCGCACCCGGGTACCCTTGAGCGCGTGACCGAAGAACCCCCCGTCCCAACGTCCGACGCCTCGACGCCGGACGAACTCCCCGAGCAGATGCGCGTGCGGCGCGATAAGCGTGACCGCATTCTCGCCGCAGGGGGCGAGGCGTACCCAGTGAGTGTGCCCGTGACTCACGCGATAGCCGACGTCGGCGCCGCCTACGCGGGACTCGCGGACGGCGAGGAGACGGACGACATTGTCGCCGTCGCCGGCCGCGTTGTCTTTGTGCGCAATACGGGAAAGCTGTGCTTCGCCGCGGTGCAAGACGGCGAGGGAAACAGACTCCAATTGATGGTGAGCCTTGCCGAGGTCGGCGAGGAGTCTCTCGCGTCCTTCAAGGTTGATGTCGACCTGGGCGATCACCTTTTTGCGAAGGGCCGTGCCGGAAAGTCGCGCAGGGGAGAAGTGAGCATCTTCGTCGCAGAGTGGGCGCTGGCCGCAAAGGCGCTGCGCCCGCTTCCCGTGCTCCACAAGGACCTTGCGGAAGACACACGAATGCGTCAGCGATATGTCGACCTGATCGTTCGCCCTGCCGCCCGTGAGACCGCGCGCAATCGGGCTCACCTGATGCGTTCTCTGAGGGAATCTCTGCATTCTCGAGGATTCATCGAGATTGAGACGCCGATGCTGCAGACCCAGCATGGCGGGGCGAGTGCGCGTCCGTTTGTCACGCATATGAATGCGTTCGACATCGACCTCTATTTGCGCATTGCCCCCGAGTTGTTCCTCAAGAGGGCGGTCGTCGGGGGCATCGAGAAGGTGTTCGAGATCAACCGGAACTTTCGCAATGAAGGAGCCGACTCTTCTCACTCGCCCGAGTTCTCCATGCTCGAGGCGTACGAGGCGTATGGCGACTACATGACAATGGCGACCCTGACGAGGGAGATTGTTCAAGGCGCGGCGGTCGACCTGTTCGGTTCGACAGAAGTGACCCACGCCGACGGGACGCAATACGACCTCGGAGGCGAATGGGCTTCGCTCACGTTGTATGGGTCCTTGTCCGAGGTCCTTGGCACCCAGATCGCCCCCGACACATCGGTCGCGGAGCTCGAGCGACTGTGCGAGTCCGCCGAGATCTCTGTCGATCCCAAGCGGGTCAACCATGGCAAGTTGGTCGAGGAATTGTGGGAGCACTATGTGGGCGACCACTTGTCGGCGCCCACGTTTGTGATGGACTTTCCCGTCGAGACGAGCCCCCTGACGCGCGATCACCGCACTCAGGCAGGAATCGTCGAGAAATGGGACCTGTACGTCAAGGGTTTTGAACTGGGAACCGCATATTCTGAGCTTGTCGATCCCGTGATTCAGCGAGAGCGCTTCGAGCAGCAGGCATGCATGGCCGCTCAAGGCGATGATGAGTCGATGCGCCTCGACGAGGACTTCTTGACAGCCATGGAGCACGGCATGCCGCCAGCGGGTGGCATGGGAATGGGCATCGACCGCCTCCTTATGGCTCTGACGGGGCTAGGGATTCGGGAAACGATTCTGTTTCCGTTGGTCAAGCCCGAGGAGAACCGATGAGCATTGCAGCGGTACTCACAGGAGTATTGCCTTCGGTGGGCGTGCTCGGAGTCTTCGTCTATGTCATGCGCGGAATCACGCGCGCCGATCGGCACGAGCGCGAGGCGATCGCCGCCTACGACCGAGAGCAAGCAGCGGCCGCGGCCAGGTTGACCGAGGCGCACCGCGAAAGCGATTCGAACGACCCCGAGGCGTAGCGTAAATTCCCCGCGGGGTATATGCGTCTTGAGTCACACTTTGCGGCGTCATTGCCGAATCCCACAATGATCTTGGTGGGATTCGGCAACCATTGTTATTTTGCGTTCTCATGTGTGATGATGGTGGATACCCCTTTGAAAGGAATTCGGCATGGCGCAAAGAGTCCAAGTGGTTCTTGTTGACGATATCGATGGCGGATCTGCCGACGAGACCTTGAAGTTCTCCTTCGAGGGTGCGTCGTACGAGATCGACCTGTCGACCGCACACGCGGTCGAGTTCCGGGCGGCGGTCACGCCGTGGCTGAAGGCGGCCCGCAAGGTCTCCGGCCGTACCGCCGGGCGTGCCGTAGCAAACTCGGACACGAGCAAGATCAGGGCCTGGGCCAAGTCCAGCGGCCTTGGCGTGTCCGAGCGGGGCCGAATCTCTGGCGAGGTTCGGGCCGCGTACACCGCTGCCCACTAGCCGCGGTCCCAGTAGTCGCCGCCCCACCCGCGTTGCGCGCCAGGCACAGTCACCTCAGCGCAGCGCTCGAATGATTGTGGCGCCCCTTGGGCGCGGGCCCCGACGCGAGAGCGGCCGGGGCCCTTTCCACGTGGAGGTTTCACCATGACGACGGTATGGGTGGGCACGTACCCCGCGAAGGGCCTGGGCGCGCCCGTCGGCCAGGGCGAGGGTGTGTGGCGACTGTCGCTCGCCTCCGGCACTCTCGATCACGCGATTCAGGTGACGACGCAGCCTGCTCCTTCCTTTGTCGCGCGGCACCCGGTGATGCCCCTCCTGTATGCCGTCGAGGAGGCCGATCCCACGGCGATGAGCGTGCTCTCTCTTGACGACGAGCCGCGTGAGCTGGCGCGCGTTGTCGTCGGGGGCTCCTACGGCTGTCACGTGCTCGTGGCGCCGGAAGCATCGGCGCTGTATGTGTGCAACTACGGCACCGGCGAGCTCTCGGTGCTGAGGCTGGCGCCTGAGGGGCTTCCCGTGTCCGAGCGGCCCGAACAGATCTGGACCCACTCGGGCTCAGGCCCCCGCGCCGATAGGCAGGAATCGTCGCACGCCCACTCGTCGTGCATGAGCCCCGGTGCGAGCCACGTGCTCGTGGCCGACCTCGGAACCGATGAGATCCGAAGGTATCGCGTGGGCGAGGGTGGGCTCTTGAGCGATGAGGGGATTGCCGCGACGCTGCCTGCAGGTTCCGGCCCGCGCTACATGATCGTCAGAGGAGAGCTGATCTACGTCGTGTGCGAGCTCGACCATCGGTTGCGGACGCTGCGGTGGGATCGACCATCCGCCACCGCAGAGGTGATCGCCGAGCAGCCGACCACGCTTGCACCTCACCGCACCGGCGACTCGGCCGACGACGCGCATGTCGCACTCGTGGCAGGGCGCAGCGGCGATGTCTTGCTCGTGTCTGTCAGGGGAGTTGATGCCATTTCGGTGTTCGACATCGCGCCCGAGGGTGGGCTCACGTATCGGTGCGCTTTCGACGTGGGCTATTGGCCGCGCCATTTCGCGATCGTTGACGATTTCATCGTGGTGGCGGTGGAGAAGGGTCACGAGGTGCGTGCCTTTGTTCTGGCGGATGTGCTCGCACTGCCCCCAGAGTCGGAGTCCGGTGCGGTGGCCACGCTCGACTTCGTCGCCGCACAGGTCACAAGCCCGGCGTGCGTCGTCTCCTTTTAGGACGTCATCGCTCTTAAGCACCTGCTCGCGCTGGGACGTTGGCCGCGCGCAAGGGCGCGCCAGATGCGTCAAGATAGTGCCATGACGTACACACTCATCCTCCTCCGCCACGGCGAGAGCGAATGGAACGCCAAGAACCTCTTCACCGGCTGGGTCGACGTGCCCCTGAATGACAAGGGCTGGGGCGAAGCCGTCCGCGGCGGCGAGCTGCTCAAGGAAGCCGGAGTGCTTCCCGACGTGGTGCACACCTCCCTGTTGCGCCGCGCGATCATGACCGCGAACCTGGCCCTCGATGCGGCCGACCGCCACTGGATTCCCGTGAAGCGCGATTGGCGCCTCAACGAGCGCCATTACGGCGACCTTCAGGGCAAGAACAAGGCCGAGACTCTTGAGCAGTTCGGCGAAGAGAAGTTCATGATTTGGCGCCGCTCTTATGACGTGCCGCCGCCCGCGATCTCGGACGACAACCCGTACACGCAGGTGGGTGACGCGCGCTACGACGGCGAGCCGATCCCCGCCACCGAGTGCCTGAAGGATGTACTCGAGCGTGCACTGCCGTACTGGGAGTCGGCGATCGTCCCCGACCTGAAGGCGGGCAAGACCGTCATGGTGGCCGCGCACGGCAACTCGCTGCGCGCGATCATCAAGTACCTCGACGGAATTGCAGACGACGACATCGTGGGAGTGAACGTGCCCACGGGCATTCCGTTGGTCTACCACTTGGACGAAAACTTGAAGCCCACCAACCCAGGTGGCACCTACCTCGACCCCGAAGCCGCCGCCGCGGCGATTCAAGCAGTAGCCAATCAGGGCAAGAAGTAGTACAACTGGAGTAACGAAGACGGACGGTCAGCCTCTCATAGCCTGGCCGACGCGAACGGGCCCCGACCGCAAGGTCGGGGCCCGTTCTCCGTCTTAGCGTGTTTTGCGTAGCGTCTTGTGCCTAGCGTGTTGCGCCCAGTCGGTCGTGTCGGCGCAGCGTATGTGAAGCGCAACCCCTAAATGGACGAGCGCTCTCCCGTGTGGTCGCCTGTGACCAAGTACACGATGCGGCGCGCGACGCCAACGGCGTGGTCGCCGAAGCGTTCGAAGTACCGTGAAACGAGCGCCATGTTCAGGATCTCTTGGGGGGTCGCCGTATAACCGTCCTCGAGCAGAAGGCGGTACGCGGTCGCGTGCAGTTCATCGAGGTGGTCGTCGTCACCAACGACCCCCGCGGCGACGTTGAGGTCCCGCCCTTCGATGAGATCGACGATCTCGAGGGCAACCTTCTTGGAGGCCGCCGCCATCGCGGCGATGGTTTCCTTGTGTGAATCGGGAATCGCGCTGTCGGGATACGCGCGGCGCGCGAACTCGGCAATGTGCTGCGCGAGGTCTCCCATGCGCTCGAGAGCGGCAGAGATACGTAGGCTCACAATAATTGTGCGCAGGTCGAGACCGACGGGCTGTTGCTGCGCAATGAGGAGCACGCAGCGCTCGTCCACCGTCTCCTCGATCGCGTCGAGCTGAATATCCTCGGCGATGACCTGCTGAGCAAGTTCGGCATTTTGGGTCAGGAGCGCCTCTCCGGCGCGATCAATGGCCACGGCGACGTGGCGGGCCATCGCGGCCAGGTCATCGGCCAACTCCGACATCTCGGCAGTAAACAGCGTGCGCATGGGACTCCCTCGGTATTGCTGATCCTTCTAAGTGTGGCACCGACACTGCCCCGGGGCATTCAGGAGCGCTGCGGAGCAGGTGAACAATCGGTAACCTCCGTGAACATTCGGTAAAGCCGCCGCAAGGTGGCTATGGTGGCGCCATGACACCGCTGGCGTGGCTTGTTGCGGCTCTCGCTTTCGGCGCAGGCGTGACCGTGGGTGCGCTCGCGCTCAGGCGCCGCGCCAAGAAGGAAACAGTCGCCAGGATGTTGGTGCCCCACCGCACCCGACAGATCGTCTCCGCGCTGCAGGCAGGCGCGATCGTTGTGCGGCGCGACAGGCGAGCGGGGTATTCCAACCACGCGGCAGCGGCGCTCGGCTTGGCCCGGCCGGATGGCGCGCTCCACGCGGCGGTCGCCGACCTTGCCGAGAAGGCCTGGGCCACGGGTGAGGTGGTCGAGGAGGACGTGGAAGTGCGGCGAGGGGTGCTCGGCTCGGTGTCGATCGTCCATGTGCGCCTCACGCCCATCGACGACGAACTCGTGCTCGCGGTCGCAAACGACAACACCGAGCAACGGGCGGCCGAGGCGACCAGGCGCGAGTTTGCGGTGAACGTCTCGCACGAACTGAAGACACCCATCGGCGCCCTATCGCTGTTGGCCGAGACCATTGAGACCGCGGCGGATGACCCGGTCGTGGTGCGCGAATTCGCCATCAAGATGCGCAGAGAAGCACGTCGCTTGACCAAACTGATTCAGGAAATCATTCAGATTTCGCGCCTTCAAGGCAGCGAATCGGTGCTCGACCATGACCAGGTCGATGTCGCTGGCGTGGTCCACGAGGCGTTTGAAGGGGCCTCCCTAGCCGCGGAGACGAAGCGCATCTCGCTCGTGGCCGACCTGCGAGAGAGGCCCCACGTGCTCGGCGACCGAGACCTGCTGGTGATGGCTGTGCGCAACCTCGTTGACAACGCTGTCTCGTATTCCGACCCCGGCGCCCGCGTGACGGCGTCGGTCACGTGTAAGGACGACATCGTCTCGATCGCCGTGCTGGACCAAGGCATCGGCATCGATGCGAAGGACCAGGAGCGCATTTTCGAGCGCTTTTACCGCGCGGACCCCGCGCGAGCACGTGACACGGGCGGCACCGGCCTGGGGCTGAGCATCGTGAAGCACGTGGCGCTTCAGCACGGCGGCGCCGTGACCGTGTGGTCGCAACCCGCGGTCGGATCCACGTTCACCCTGTCATTGCCACGTTTCGAGGAGTCCGAATGAATGAGCACGTTCTTATCGTCGAGGACGAGGAGAGCTACCGCGATTCGCTGCGGTTCATCTTCGAAAGAGAGGGCTTTCGGGTCACTCTTGCCGCCAACGGCAAGCAAGGGATTGAGGCGTTCGAGCGTGATGGCGCCGACGTGATTCTTCTCGACCTCATGCTCCCCGAGGTGTCCGGATCCGACGTCTTCCGCGCGATCCGCGCGCGGTCGACGGTGCCGATCATCATGGTTACCGCGCGCGACGACCAGATCGACAAGATCATTGGGCTGGAGTTGGGCGCCGACGACTACGTCACCAAGCCGTTTAGTGGCAGGGAACTCGTCGCCCGGGTGCGCAACGTCCTGCGACGAGTTGCGACCGCCTTGAGCGATATTCCCGACGAGCCGATTCGGCTCAGTGTTTCTGGCTTCACCCTTGATCCCGAACGCCTGTCAGTCACGCGCAATGGGGTGGCGCTGTCGTTCCCTCCGAAGGAGTTCGCGCTGCTGCACCTCCTCGCCGCGAATGCCGGACGCGTGCTGACGCGCCAGGTCATCATCGACAGGGTGTGGGGCGCGGATTACTACGGAGACACCAAGACGCTCGATGTGCACATCAAGCGTCTTAGGAGCAGGATCGAAGAGGAGCCAGGCAACCCTCGGTACGTTCAAACCGTGCGCGGCGTCGGCTACACGTTTGAACCGTAACCGTCTGGCTTTGCGTAACCGTGATGCGCGTTCACCGAACGTTTACCGGACGTTTAGACCACACCCCGGGTGCCGTTACCTTGCGTCCTTAGCGTTATCTCGACCGGCAAACGCCGGGATGTGTCAACACGTAAGGATTCCTCTGTGAACATCGCTCTTCGCACGGGTGCCGTCGCCTCCGCGGCCGCGCTCACGCTGCTGCTCGCGGCTTGCACGCCCTCGAACGAGGACACCAAGACCCCGTCTTCCGCCGCTCCGGCCATGACGTCCGAAGCTCCTGCCGCGCCCTCGCTGTCAGGCGACCTCGCCGGTGCAGGCGCCTCGTCGCAGGAGTCCGCCATGGAGGCATGGAAGGCCGGCATCCAGGCCACCAACCCCGATCTCAACATCTCATACGATCCGGTCGGTTCCGGCGGCGGTCGCACCCAGTTCCTCGACGGTGGCGTGGCGTGGGCCGGCTCCGACTCGGTGCTGTCCGACGAAGAGTACGTAACCGCGGTAACCCGCTGCGGTGCCGACGGCGCGATCAACCTCCCCGTCTACATCTCGCCTATCGCGGTGATCTTCAATATCGACGGCATCGACTCGATCAGCCTGGACGCTGCAACGATTGCAGGCATCTTCGACGGCAAGATCACCAAGTGGAATGACGCGGCCATTGCCGGTCAGAACGCCGGTGTGGCACTGCCGGACCTCGCCATCACGATTGTCCACCGCGGCGATGAGTCCGGTACGACGAAGAACTTCACCGATTACCTGAACAAGGCATCCAACGGCGCTTGGCCGTACGACGCTTCGGGTGACTGGGCAAACGCCCTCGGTGAGTCCGGTCAGGGCACCTCCGGCCTGGTCCAGATCGTGACCGACACGCAGGGGGCGATCGGCTACGCGGACTTCTCGAAGGCTGGCGCACTTGGCAAGGTCTCGATTAAGGTCGGCGAGGCGTTTGTTGCTCCTTCGGCCGAGGGTGCTGCCACGGCTCTCGCCACGGCAGCTCCTGCTGGAAAGAACGGCGACAACGACCTCGCCTTCAAGATCGACCGCACCTCGACCGAGGCCGGCGCCTACCCGCTCCTGCTCCTGTCGTACGCGATCGTCTGCCAGAAGTACGACGACGCAGCAGTGGCCGCAAATGTGACCGGCTTCCTTAGCTACGTCGCGTCGGCGGAGGGCCAGGCCGCCGCTGCTGCGGCTGCCGGTTCGGCCCCGCTGCCCGCGGACTTGTCCGCAAAGGTCGAGGCGATTCTCGCCACGATTGCCGCGAACTAACCCACTGCGATTGGACGGTGGTGGGCTCGTCCGCAAGGATGAGTCCACCACCGGCCTTCCAGCCCCACGGAGCGATAGCGTGACGATAAGCACGGCCCCTGCGCCCAATGCTGTGCCACTGACGGCCGGGCGGGAATCTATAGCCGACAAGACCTTCGCCGGCGTCTCGGCCTTCTCGGCCAGTCTGATTCTTTTGATCCTCGCGGCCGTTGCCGCGTTTCTCCTCACGGAGGCCTGGCCCGCCATCACGGACACTTCCGGGGCGTTGGCCGCCAAGGTTGAGTGGCTCAATCCCGAAAAAGGCGAGACCCTCGTCAGCACGATCGGCTACCTCGTCTTTGGCACCATCCTCATCTCGACGCTCGCGCTGCTCATCGCCACGCCACTTTCGATCGGCATCGCCCTCTTCATCTCCCACTATGCTCCGCGCAGGCTCGCCGCCGGACTGGGATACCTCATCGACCTCCTCGCCGCGATCCCCTCCGTGGTCTACGGACTGTGGGGTTCGATCGTGTTGCTGCCGGTGCTCAAGCCGTTCTACACGTGGCTGGGCACCTACCTCGGCTGGTTTCCCCTTTTTGCGCCAGACTCCGTCACCGGCGAAGTGTCCGCAACCGGTCGAGTGGCACTCTCGGCAGCCATCGTTCTTGCCATCATGATCATCCCGATCATCACCGCGATCTCGCGCGAGGTCTTCCTCCAGACGCCCAAGCTCCATGAAGAGGCCGCGCTCGCGATGGGCGCCACGCGGTGGGAGATGATTCGCATGGCCGTGCTGCCCTTTGGGCGCTCGGGCATCATCGGCGCCACGATGCTTGGATTGGGCCGTGCGCTCGGCGAGACGATGGCCGTGTACATGATCATCTCTGGTGGGCTCACGTATTCGTTCGGTGTGATCCAGTCCGGAAAGCACAACACCATCGCCGCGTACATCGCCACCCAGTTTCCAGAGGCGAACTCCTCTGGGGTGAGCGCGCTCATCGCGATGGGCCTCGCGCTTTTCATCATCACCCTGGTGGTCAACATGCTGGCGCGCTGGATTGTGTCGCGCCGGTCCGAGTTCTCGGGAGTTAACTGACATGGCGACCACCGCTGCGTATTCCCCGCTAGGCACACTTTCGACGCGTCGAAGGTTCACCAATAGACTCATGTCATCGCTGGTATACCTGGCATTCGCCGTCGCGCTCATCCCGCTGATTTGGCTTTCAGTCACCGTGGTCTCTCGCGGGACGGACCGCTTCATGGTGGACTCAAAAGGCGAGCGCCACCTCAATTTTGACTTCCTCACGCAGTCGATGCGCGGAGTGTTTGGCGGTATGCCCGAGGGGGGTATTTACCACGCCATCATTGGCACACTCCTCATCACCCTGGCGGCCACCGTCATCTCGGTGCCGATCGGGCTCCTGACGGCGATCTACATTGTCGAATATGGAACGGGAAAACTCCGCTACGCGGTGCGCTTCTTCGTCGACGTCATGACCGGCATCCCTTCCATCGTCGCGGGCCTGTTTGCCTATGCTCTCTTTGCGATTCTCTTCGGACCAGGAACCAAAACGGGCGTGGTCGGCGCCGTCGCACTCTCGGTTCTCATGATTCCTGTGGTGGTGCGCGCCTCAGAGGAGATGCTGCGGCTTGTCCCCAACGAGTTGCGCGAAGCGGCGTATGCGCTCGGCGTCCCCAAGTGGCTTACTGTCCTCAAGGTGGTCGTCCGTACTGCCTTTGCCGGAATCACGACGGGTGTGACGCTCGCCATCGCGCGCGTGATTGGCGAGACCGCGCCCCTGCTTATCGCGGTGGGCGTGGCGGATTCGCTGAATACGAACTTGACGAACGGTCGAATGATGACTCTCCCGGTCTACATCGTGTCCGAGTGGCGCAAGGGCGATGCGGTCTGCAACGACCCCACTGCCGTGTGTATCCCCCAGATCACCGAGTACAGGGCTTGGGCCGCCGCACTGGTGCTCATTCTTATTGTCATGGCGCTCAATCTCATCGCGCGCCTCATCTCCAAGTACTTCTCGCCCAAGACCGGTCGGTAAAGGAAACCCACGTGGCTAAGCGCATCGACGTCAACAACCTCAACGTGTTCTACGGCAGCTTCATGGCCGTAGAGGACGTATCACTCGCGATCGAACCCAACTCCGTGACGGCCCTCATCGGCCCCTCGGGCTGCGGAAAGTCGACCTTCCTGCGCACGCTCAACCGTATGCATGAGGTCATCCCCGGCGCCCGCGTCGAGGGTGAAGTGCTCATGGATGGCACCAACCTCTACGACTCGGACATCGATCCGGTGGCCGTGCGTCGTCACGTCGGTATGGTCTTCCAGCGCCCCAACCCGTTCCCTACGATGTCCATCGCGGAGAACGTCGTGGCGGGCGTCAAACTCAACTCGAGGCGCATGTCCAAGGGCGACACCGAGGACATGGTCGAATCATCGCTCAAGGGCGCGAACCTGTGGGATGAGGTGAAGGACCGACTGGACAAGCCCGGATCATCGTTGTCTGGCGGCCAGCAGCAGCGCTTGTGCATCGCGCGAGCAATCGCCATCAAGCCCGATGTGCTTCTCATGGACGAGCCCTGTTCGGCACTGGACCCCATCTCGACGCTCGCGATCGAGGACCTCATCCAGGAACTCAAGACGAACTACACGATCGTGATCGTGACGCACAACATGCAGCAGGCGGCTCGCGTCTCGGAGAAGACGGCGTTCTTCAACATCGCGGGATCGGGAAAGCCCGGCAAGCTCATCGAGATGAACGACACGACGACGATCTTCTCGGTGCCATCCGAAAAGGCCACCGAGGACTACATTTCCGGACGCTTCGGGTAGGCCGAAGGGCCGGCCGGGCCGCAGGCCGCCGCCGAAGCGCGATGGGTCCAGTTTCCGCAAGCGTCCGCGTCAGCGGACGCTTCGGGTAGGTCGGCGTCTGTCGGACCGCAAGCCGACGTCGAAGCGCGGCCAAGGAGCTCGGCGCTTCTTAAGAGCTCTTCGCCTGGAGCTCGTCGAGGATTCTCTTGTATTCGGGCAGGGTGCCGTCCAGCACGGGAACTGGCTTGGTGGTTGACGCTCCCTTGTCGACGCTGATCTTGACCTGCGACGTCAGTCCAGGTGCGACGGTCGACGTGGTGATGAGTTCCTCTTGCCCGTCGGCGAGGCCCAGAGTGATCGCCGACATCGAGGGGATCGTGAACGATGCCGTATCCTTTTCAACCGTCACCTCGACCGTGACGGGCACGCCTGTGTCGTTGTAGAGCGAACCCACTAACGCGGCCTTCTCGCCTGCCCCAGAGGTGATGAGCAACAGGTTTTGGGCGACGACACCGTCAACGGTGCCGCCGATGCCGTCTGACGCGGCGTAGGGCTTCCCTGTCGTGACCTGAGCGGTCAACGCGCATCCTGAGAGAGACAGTGCCACGACGACGCCCAGGGCGCCGATGGTGGACATTGAACGAGCGGCCACGACAGTTCCTTTCGCGGTAGGGGACTTCGGTCCTAGAGTACCGGCTGGTAGTCGCGGGGCTCCACCGCGTGTCGCTCCCGAGGGTCCCGCGGCAAGGGCTGTATAGGCCCAACGTCTCGGTGGTAGACTGAGCCCTCGGATCAAAGGGGAATCAGCACTTATGAACTTCGTCGTCGGCGAGACGGTCGTGTATCCGCACCACGGTGCGGCCCTGATCGAAGACATCAAGAAGCGCACCATCAGGGGCGAGGAGAAGCTTTACCTCAAGCTCAAGGTGGCGCAGGGAGACCTCACGATCGAGGTTCCTGCGGAGAACGTCGACTTGGTGGGCGTGCGCGACGTGGTCGATGAGGCAGGCCTCGAGAAGGTGTTCGCGGTGTTGCGCGAGCCCTACATCGAAGAGCCGACCAACTGGTCCAGGCGCTACAAGGCCAACGTGGAGAAGCTCGCTTCTGGCGATGTGATTCGCGTGTCCGAAGTCGTGCGCGACCTGAGCCGTCGCGACACCGACAAGGGCCTCAGTGCGGGCGAAAAGCGCATGCTGTCGAAGGCGCGCCAGATCCTCGTGAGCGAACTTGCTCTCGCGGAGAAGTGCGAAGAGAGTGTCGCCGAGTCCCGACTCGACGTGGTTCTCGCCTCGTGACCGTGGCGGCCGTCCTGACGGCCGCTGGAAGCGGCTCACGGTTGGGTCGCGATCTTCCTAAGGCGCTCGTGCCCATCGACGGGGTTTCCCTCGTGCGGTGGGCAGCGTCGTCTCTCGCATCGGTGACCGATCGCATCGTCGTCACCGCTCCCGCCGATGCCGTTGACGACTTTGTCGCCGCACTCGACGGTGTCGCGGCTCACGTGCGGGTGATCGCAGGTGGCGCAAGCAGGCAAGAATCGGTCGCTGCAGGCCTCGCGGAGCTTGCCGACTTGAGCGACGACGACGCGGTTCTCATTCACGATGCCGCGCGCCCGTTCATGCCTGTAGCGGTCTTTGGTCGCCTGCTTGAGGCGATCGAGCACCACGACGCCGCGATTCCCGTTCTCCCCGTGGTCGACACCATCGTGAGCGGCGTCGGCGGCGAAGTGAAGTATCTCGACAGGGGCCGACTCGGCGCCGTTCAGACGCCTCAGGCCTTCCGCATCGGCGCCGTGCGCGATGCGCACAAGAGGGCCATTGCCGACGGCATCGTCGCCACAGACGACGCCTCGCTTGCGCTCCACTATGGCTACAGGCTGGCGACGGTCGAGGGTGACCCGTTGGGGCGCAAGATCACCTACGCCGAGGACATCGAGGCGTTTGAGCGAAGGATGAGTTCGCGATGATGAGGACAGGCATTGGCACCGACACCCACGCGTACGGAGACGGCAATGGGCTGTCCCTCGCGGGCTTGGAGTGGCCAGAGGAGCGCGCCCTCGCGGGGCACTCGGATGGTGACGTGGCCGCCCACGCGCTGTGCGACGCGCTCTTCTCGGCCGCTGGGCTCGGGGACCTTGGCTCGAACTTTGGTACCGATCGGCCCGAGTGGGCGGGCGCATCGGGAGTGGCGCTTCTCGCGGAGGCCTCGTCACGGGTGCGCTCCGCGGGCTTCGTGATCTCAAACGCTGCCGTCCAGATCGTTGGCAATGCGCCTAAGGTGGGTGCGCGTCGCGCCGAGGCCGAGGCCGCGTTGACCGCGGCAACGGGGGCTCCCGTGAGCGTTTCTGCGACCACCACGGACGGCCTGGGCTTCACGGGGCGCGGCGAGGGCATCGCTGCCATTGCCACGGCCCTGGTGACCGCGCTCGACCCTCGTTAGCCTGGCGCGGGCCACGCTCGCCCCCGACCGGTAGCCTTATCCCCGTGACCCTCCACCTTTTTGATACCGCCACCAGGCAAGAGCGCGCCTTTGTGCCGCTCGTTCCGGGCACGGTCGGCATCTACCTGTGTGGCCCCACGGTGCAGGGCTCCCCGCACGTGGGTCACCTCCGTAGTGCGGTGGCCTTCGATGTGCTCCAGCGCTGGCTCGAGCGCTCGGGGTTTGCGGTCACGATGGTGCGCAACGTCACCGACATTGACGACAAGACGCTTGCCAAGGCGTCCGAGGCAGGCGCGCAGTGGTGGGCATGGGCGCTGAGGTTTGAACGCGAGTTCCAGGCCGCCTACTCCGCGGTTGGCGTCCTGCCCCCTGCCTCGGAGCCGCGCGCCACGGGTCACCTGCCCGAGATCGTCGCGCTCATTTCCAGGCTCATCGAACGCGGCCACGCCTACGAGGTCGACGGGTCGGTGTACTTCGACGTGCGTTCCTTTGCGGCGTACGGCGCGCTCACCAACCAGGCGCTCGACGACCTCAATCCGACCGCAGACGCTCCCTCCGAGCTCAAGCGCGACCCCCGCGACTTCGCGCTATGGAAGGCGCGCAAGGACGGTGAGCCTGCGACGGCGTCGTGGGACTCCCCTTGGGGTCCGGGGCGCCCTGGGTGGCATATCGAGTGCTCGGCGATGGCCAGGCGCTACCTCGGCGACGCCTTCGACATTCACGGTGGCGGGCTGGACCTGCGCTTCCCGCATCACGAGAACGAACAGGCCCAGTCGCGAGCGGCGGGCTACGACTTTGCTCAGTTGTGGATGCACTCGGCGTGGGTGACCCAATCGGGAGCCAAGATGTCCAAGTCCTTGGGCAATGGACTCTTGGTCTCCGAAGTGCTCGCACGCTACCCTGCGCCAGCGCTGAGGCTCGCACTTGCGCAGGTTCACTACCGGTCGATGCTCGAGTACGCCGACGCCACGATGGACGATGCCGCAGCCACCTGGGCGCGCTTGACGGGCTACGTCGCTCGAGCCTCCGAGCGGGTGGGTGCACCCACGCTCGACGAGGTCGCGCAGGCGACTTTGCCCTCCGCGTTTGTCGAGGCGATGGACGACGACCTTGCGGTCCCCAGGGCGGTGGCCGTGATTCACGACTCCGTGCGTGCCGGCCACGCCGCGCTCACCGCGGGTGACGCGACGGCTCTCGCTGCGTCATTGCTCGAGGTGCGTGCGATGCTGAGCGTCTTGGGTCTCGACCCTGCATCGCCCGAGTGGGCGGGGGCGGACACGTCGGCTTCGGGTGCAATGGGTGCGCTTGACACCCTTGTTCAGGCAGATATTGAGGCACGGGCTCAGGCGCGTGCCACCAAGGATTGGGCGGCGGCCGACGCGATCCGCGACCGGCTGGTCGCGGCGGGCATTGTGCTCGAGGATTCGTCAGAAGGCGCGCGCTGGTCGCTCGCAGGAGAGGCTTAAATGGCAGGCAATCAGAAGCGTCCAGGCGCCACGCGCCGGATCAAGAAGGGCCCCTCGATCGGTACGGGGGGCAAGGGCCGCCGCGCGCTCGAGGGCAAGGGCCCCACGCCCAAGGCCACCGACAGGCCCTATCACAAGGCCTATAAGCCTAAGCCGACCGAGGCGGAGCTCGCCAAGAAGGTCGCGAACCGTACCACCGGACCCCGTGACGTCACGTCGAAGGCGGAGGACCTCGTCATCGGGCGCAACAGCGTGCTCGAGGCGCTCCGCTCGCGCATGTCTGCCAACGTACTGATCGTGTTTCAGAGGGTTGACGCAGACGAACGCATCACGGAGATCGTGTCGCTTGCGGTCGAGCAAGGGATCGAGGTGCGCGAGGTGCCCAAGTCGGTCCTGGATCGTCTGGCCGATGGCAGCCCCCACCAGGGTGTTGCACTCGAGATCGCGCCGTACGAGTATCTTCAGCCCGTCGACCTCCTCGAGGCCGCCAACCCCATTCGGATCATCGCGCTCGATGGCATTCAGGACCCGCGCAATCTTGGCGCGATCCTGCGTTCGGCCGCAGCCTTTGGTGCGTCGGGCGCCGTGATCCCCGAGCGTCGAGCGGCTGGAGTGACAGTGGCCGCGTGGAAGGTGTCTGCGGGAGCGGCCGCGCGCATTCCCGTGGCGCGCGCGACCAACCTCGTGAGGGCGCTGCAGGACTACAAGAAGGCCGGGCTGTTCGTGCTGGGCCTCGACGGAGACGCCGATGTGGAGCTCGCGGATTCGAACCTGCTCGACGGCCCTCTGGTGATCGTCGTGGGTGCTGAGGGCGCGGGCCTGTCGCGTCTCGTGCGCGAGACGTGCGACCAGATCGCCTCCATTCCCATCTCGGGAGCCACTGAGAGCCTCAACGCCTCTGTGGCCGCCTCTATCGCGCTCTACGAGGCGAGCAAGGCCCTGAAGCGCTAGCGCGCGAGGCGACCTTCAGCGCGAATGCGGCGCCTCGGGCCGTCACGCCTTCACGTAGCCGCGTGCGGTGAGACCACGTCGTTGCGCACGTCGATGAGCCCGAGTTGGGCGAATGCCGTGGCGATTCCGTCCGCGTCGGGGCCAGGGGCGACCATGTCGGCGGCCGCGATGACCTCGGGAGATCCGGTGGCCATCGCGACCCCCAGCCCTGCGAACGCGATCATCTCGAGGTCGTTGAGGTTGTCTCCGAAGGCGATGGTGTGTTCACGGGGGATGCCGAGGCGCGCGATCGCGGCCTCCATCCCGACCGCCTTGTTCACGTGCGCGAGGTAGAGCTCGCCTGCGCCCACGCCCAGGTCGGCGATCGACGAGGGAAACATCGCGACCTCGTCCCCGAGCCCCTCCGCAATGACCGCCATTGACACGGGGCCGTCAAAAGCCGTGATCTTGCCGATGCCCACGCCGCTCAGATCTTCGAGCGGCGTGAGCGCGGCGACGATGTCGACGAGCCCTGCGAGGTGAGGGAATGCAGGATCCTTGCTCAGCGCTGCGCGGGCGGCAAGCACGTCGATCGCGCTCTGGCGGGCAAAGGTGCCTTCGGGCGTCTCGAGCATGTAGTGCGTTTCCTTGGCGTCCAGCAGGATCAACGCGCGGGCCGCCAGGGTCGCCGGGAAGCGGATGTCGAGGATCACGTCGTCTCCCACGGTCACGTACGCGCCAGCGCCTGCAACGATGCCGTCGAACCCCGCCGCCGTCAGATGGGGCGGCAGCAAAGAGAGGGGCCGGCCGGTGCACAAGAAGACGACGTGCCCAGCTTCGCGCGCCGCACGGACCGCCGCGGCATGGGAGGGAGGCACGACGCCGTGATGCGCGTACGTGCCGTCGACGTCAAGAAAGATCGCGCGCCTGGCACCTGTCGGGCGGTTGCTGTCCGTCACCCTCTAGTCCTCGTCGTCGACGGCGACGGCGCCGTCCTTCTCATCGCTCACGGCCTTGCGCGCGAGGCTTGGTCGTCACCGGCTTGCGCGTGGTCTCCCTGCGCACCAATGGAGGCTCGGCGTCCTCCGGCTCGGGGACGGTTCCCCAGCCGTGCGTGTTGTCGTTCTCGTAGGGATCGCGTACCTCGTACACCGAGCCGATCTCGGCCGTCAGCGCTGGCAGCTCGGCCGTCATCTCGGCGAGCGAGCGCCCGAGCACGGCCTGCTCGTCGTCCTTTCCGGGAAGGATGTGCTTCACGTACGACGCAGTCGCGACCGGCATCGGCACGTCGTGTCCAGCCGACTCGGCGAGGTACCAGCGGTGGTCCAGGACTTCGTGAAAGACCTGCGCTGGTTCGAGCTTGCCGCGCAGGTTCTTGGGTACGGCGCGCACCGTCGGCTCGAAGATGTGCCTGAGCCATTGGTGAGCCGCGTAGTTCTCGTCGTCTCCGGACTCGGGGTGAACCGACCGGTACTCGTCCATGTCGTTGATCAAGCGGCGGGCCTGGTTCTCCTGGACGTCGAGTCCGGTGAGCCGCATGAGCCTGCGAGAGTGGTGGCCCGCGTCGACCACCTTGGGCTTGATCGTGAGCGCCGTGCCGTCGCCAATTTGCTGCATGTCGATCTCGCCCACATCGAAGCCCATCTCGTTGAGCTCCCGCACGCGCGTGGCGACGTGCATGGGGATGTTGGACGTGAGGGTCTCCGTCTCAGTCAGGGCCCGCCACAGTTGCTCGTATCGCTGGGAGATGCGTTCGGCGATCTCGGCAGGGTCGACGTTTTCGTCGAGGTCCTCGTTCGATTGAAGGTCGTACAGTTCACCGGCGATGTTCGTCACGGCCATCTCGATGTCGTAGCCGCGCTGTCCGTCGGTAAGCACCTTCTGCAGGTCGCCCGTCTCGGCGTCAACCAGGTAGGCCGAGAATTCGGAGGCGTCGCGTCGGAACAAGGCGTTCGACAGCGAGACGTCTCCCCAATAGAAGCCCGTCAGGTGCAGCCTCACGAGGAGGACAGACAGGGCGTCAATGAGGCGCTTGAGCGTTCCCTTGCGCAGGTCCTGGCTGAAGAGCGCGCGGTAGGGGAGGGAGAACGCGAGGTGCTCGGTGACGAGCGCGGCCGCGAGTTCTTCCCCCGCGGCGTCGAGGCGCCCCGTGACCACGGCGACCGGGTGGACGCAGGGCGCACCCATGCGCTCGAGCTCGCGGAGCATCGTGAATTCCTTGTGCGCGATCTCCGGATTCGTTTCCTTGACGGCCAGCACGGAGTCCCCGTGACGCACAAACCGCACGACGTGTCGCGACAAGCCGCGAGGCAGCGCGGCGATGCGGTCCTCGGGCCACGCACCCAGAGGGATGGACCAGGGCAAGTCGATGAGCCCGGCGTCTGCGGCTCCGGTGATGTGCAGTGGCATGTGGCAAGCCTACGGTGCCCACCGACGACGAAGGGCGGCCCGGTGAACCGGACCGCCCTTCGAGGCGTTTGTGAGGCGCTGACTTACTTGTGAAGCACCGTGGTGATCACGGGCTCAGCCGAGAGGCGCAGGCCCGAAGCCGCCGAGAAGACGTGCTGCTCGCCGGTGCGGATCGTGACCCAGATGGTCTCGCCCTTCTTGGGCACGTCGCGGGGGTCGAGGCGAACCACAACCTGCGCCTCGCCTGCCGAGAACTTGATGTCCTTGGCGCCGGCGTACTCCGTGGGAACCGAGCCGTAGACGAAGGCGTCGGAGCCGAGCTCCTCAACCACGTCGACCTCGACGGGAATCGCGCCGTCGGCGTTCGGGGCGGCACGGTCGAGCGACTCGGGACGGAAGCCGAGAACAACCTGGCTCTTGTCTTCCGTCTTGAGCGCAGCGATCGTCTCGCGAGAGAGGGCCACCTTGCCGCGTCCCACCTGTGCGAAGCCGTCGAACACCTGGTAAGTGCCGATGTTCATGGCGGGGGAGCCGATGAACCCAGCAACGAACACGTTCGCGGGAGAGTCGTACATGTCGCGCGGGGTGCCCACCTGCTGCAGCACACCGTCCTTCATGACGGCGATGCGGTCACCCATGGTGAGTGCCTCAACCTGGTCGTGCGTGACGTAGACGGTCGTGACGCCGAGTCGACGCTGGAGGGCGGCGATCTGCGTACGGGTCTGGACACGGAGCTTGGCGTCAAGGTTCGACAGCGGCTCATCCATGAGGAACACCTGGGGCTGGCGCACGATGGCACGGCCCATGGCGACGCGCTGACGCTGGCCACCTGAGAGGGCCTTCGGCTTGCGGTCCAGGTACTCGGTGAGGTCCAGGATCTTGGCCGCAGCCTCGACGCGTTCGCGGATCTCGGACTTCGGGTTCTTGGCGATCTTGAGCGCGAAGCCCATGTTCTCCGCAACCGTCATGTGGGGGTACAGCGCGTAGGACTGGAACACCATTGCGATGTCGCGGTCCTTAGGCTGCACGTTCGTGACGTCGCGGTCGCCCACCCAAATGGCGCCTTCGTCGATGTCCTCGAGGCCTGCGAGCATGCGCAGCGAGGTCGACTTTCCACAACCAGAGGGGCCGACGAGAACGAGAAATTCTCCGTCGGCGATGTCGATGTCAAGCTGGTCGACCGCGGGGCGGTCGGTGCCTGGGTAGATCCTGGTGGCCTTGTCATAGGTCACGGTTGCCATAACTGGTCCCTTCACCGGCAGGTACGTGCCGGACGATCCGAGTGAAGAGCGTCTGTGCGGTGTCCACACTGACACTTGCCTTCCGCAACGTCGCGAGAAGCACCCCCATCTTGCCACACCAATCGCGGGACGTCAGGCCCGGACAGGACGCGCGCGAGCGAGGGGGCGGTACGGTGGCTCCATGGCAGGCCGAGCACTTCATCGCGGTGACGAGGTGGGTGGCTACGTTGTCGAAGGTCCGCTCGGGTCGGGGGGCTCGGGCCAGGTGTACCTCGTGCGCAACGCGGAGGGCGCCCTCGCCGCGCTGAAAAGGGTTGACGCCCAACACGATGAGGTCGCCGTGGAACGATTGCGGCGCGAAGTGCGCGCGCTCATGGCCGTCCGCCATCCCGCCGTTCCCCGCGTCCTTGACGCGGAACTTGAGGACGATGACACGTTCGTAGTCTTCGAGTACATCCAGGGAGAATGTCTCGCCGACGAGGTTGCCGCGCGAGGCCCCCTCGTGGGCGAGGACCTCGCCCACTGCGCCGAGCGGATCGCGGGCGCCCTTGAGGCCGCGCACGCGGCGGGACTTGTCCACAGAGACGTCACCCCTTCCAACGTCATGATGTCGCCAGCGGGGGCGGTGCTCATCGACTTTGGACTGTCGCATCGCGCCGACGACTCGCGTCTCACCCGGGAGGGCCTGGTGAGCGGCACCGCGGGCTACGTCGCCCCAGAAGTGATCGACGGTGCCGAGCCAGGCGCCGACGCAGACAGGTGGGCTTGGGCCGCGACGATGGCGTTCGCCATGACGGGCAAGGCGCCATATGGCACGGGCAATGGCGCGATTCGCAAGACGCTTCAGGGCAAATGGTCAGTGCCGAAGCTTCCGGGGGCCGAGGTGCTCGCCGCCGCTCTCGATCGCAAGGTTGAGGAACGGCCTGGGATGCGGGACATCGTGGCCGCGATGCGAGGCGCGACCACCCTCTTGCCTGTCGAGGTGTTGACGACCACGGCCGTGATGGAGACCTCCGTCGACGGCACGGAGGTGCTCGAGTTGGGCGACGGCGAGTTCTCGGGCGCCGGCCCTGAAGGAGGGGGGTTCGACGGAGGGGGCTTCGAAGGAGGGGGCTTCGACGAACAGGGGTTTGACGTCGACGGCTCGAGCGACGAGGAGTCAGGCAGCGCCGGCGCCGAGGGCGGCCAGCAGATTGTCGACTTCGATGGCCACGTTTTCAACGACATGGTCTTGCCTGGGCGCGAGACCCTCGAACCCGAACCCGAACTCGCGATGAAGCGACCGGTACTTGTGGCGGCGTGGGCGGTCGCGATTGCTGCCACCGCCGCAGTGGCGCCGTTTGCTGGCGCCTCCGTTGTCATCCTCGCCGCGCTCATTGCGCGCACGGTGTTTCTCCGCGATGAGGCGCTTCGTATTGCTCGTGCCCGACGAGGCGAGCGTCGGCGCGATTCCGTCCTCCACACGCTTGGCGTCCCTTGGCACCTGATCAGGGCGGCCGTGGAGCTGCTCCCTTCACTGCTCGTTGCGGGGCTCATTGGCACCGGAGTCGGGGTGCTCGGCTGGTACGTGGTGTCGATCGGCGCGGTCGCGCCAGGTACGCCCGACGGTCAGGCGTGGGGCCACGCAATTGCGATTGCGGCGGGCGCGCTCGCGTTCCAGGGCGCGTTGTGGTGGGGCCTGTGGTCGTGGACCACCAGGGAGGGCTCGTACAGGGTCGCGGAATCCCTTGCGCCTACCAACGGCGTGAGCGGCGCGTGGATCGTTGTCGCCATCATCGTCTTTGGTAGCGCGGCTCTTGCCGTCTACGTCGGCGCCGATCCGTGGTGGTGGCCGCTCCCCGCGATGCCACAAAGCGGGGGCTAGCAGGGATTCGGTCCCTCCTTCGGGGAACTGCGCCTGCATACAATGCGTTGAGTCCACGAACATAAGGAGACAGCGATGTCGAGCACCGATGCCACCGATGAGGTCACGACCTCGCGCGGCTTTGCCGCCAGGTGGTCGATCCTGCAGCCATGGTTGAGCCTGGTAGTTCGACTTTCGATGGCAGGAATCCTGATAGCCGCCGCGATCCCCAAGATGCTCAACTCCGACGAGTCGGTCCGCGCGGTTCGCGCCTACCGCCTGCTCCCCGAGGCCCTTGTGCCATTCTTCGGCACGGCGCTGCCCTACTTTGAAATGGTGCTGGCGCTGGTCCTGATTGTGGGCGTCTTCACACGCTGGACCGCGATCGTGTGGCTCATCATGATGGCGGCCTTCGTGTTTGGCGTCGCGTGGGCCTGGGCCAAGGGCTATAGCATCGATTGCGGCTGTTTCGGAGGCGGCGGCGATGTCGCTGCGGGCACAACCAACTACCCTCAACATATGCTTGAGCGTGCAGGATTTGTCGCCTTGGGCGTCTTCCTGCTTGTCTTTCCCCGTACCCACGCGTCGCTTGACTCGTGGATGAAGGGTGAACCGCTCTTTCCCCGTCCCTGACCGTCCTGTATCGATCGTGCCAAGGAGTCGTCACATGGCTAGCAACACCCCACCGTCAGACAAGTTGGCCGAGGCAAAGAAGAAGGCCCAGGCTCAGGTCAACGCTCAACAGCGTCGCGCGCTCGTCGTGTGGATTGTCATTGGGCTGGTCATTGTGGGCCTCTTCGCCGCCCTGATCGCCTACATCGTGCGCCAAGGCGACGTGAGCAACGTCGGCGGCGCGGGTCAGTCAACTCCCTCGATTGCGACCGACAACGGCGGCTTTGGTGTGGGGGCATCGGGAGTCGTGGGTGGCAAGGACCTGGATCCCTCTCACGTGCGGCTCGATATCTATCTGGACTTCATGTGCCCCATTTGCGGTCAGTTTGAGCAGGCCCGCAGCGCGGAGATCGATGCGCTCCGGACTGCTGGCACCCTAGATGTTTACTACCACCCGATCGCGATCCTTGACCGCGCCTCTCAGGGCACGGCGTACTCGACCCGCGCTGCGTCAGCAGCCGCACTCATCGCTCAAGAGGCGCCCGACAAGTTCTTGGCATTCAGCACCGCGATGTTCGCCAACCAGCCGGCGGAAAACTCGACCGGTCTGACCGAGGCGACGATCCAGGCGATCGCGACTGCCGCGGGAGTGCCCGCCGATGTGGTTGCCAAGATTCCCGACCTGGCGTACACCACGTGGGTTCGCAGTGCGACCGAGAAGGCGAGCGTCGACGGTGTCGCAGGCACCCCCACGGTCGCCCTCAATGGAGTCATCCAAGACCCGAGCACAAACAAGGACGACCTCAACTGGGGCGTCGACGGCGGAATCACAACGGCCGTCAACAAGGCTGCAGGCAAGTAGCCCGCGCGCCGCAAGTAGCCAGCCGCAACGACTGGCGAGGGGGGACGATGAACGACAAGAACGCCCAGGTGCAGGTCAACGCCCAACAGCGGCGGGCCGCCGTGACGTGGATCGTTGTAGGCGTGATCGTGGTGGGACTAGTGAGCGCGCTCGTGGCATTCATCATGCGCCAAGGCGCGGTCGACGATGTCCCGATCGCAGAACAGTCTGGTGCTCCCATCGTGAGCAGCGAAGACGGGTTCGGCGTGGGAAGCAGCGGCGTCGTCGGCCGTGATCTCGATCCGAGCCGCGTGCGGCTCGACGTCTACTTCGACTTCATCTGCCCGTATTGCGCCGTCTTCGAAGACACGCAGGCATCGACCCTTGATGAGCTCCGGTCCCAGGGCGTCGTTGACGTGTACTACCACCCGGTCGCTTACCTCGACGATGCATCGGGTGGCACTGCGTACTCGACGCGGGCGGCGTCGGCTGCGGCGCTTATCGCGCACGAGTCCCCGGAGTCCTTTCTCGGCTTTCTTCAGCAACTCATGGCAAATCAACCCGCGGAGGGCTCGGCGGGTCTTTCCGACGAGCAGATCCAGTCGTTTGCGTCGACGGCGGGTGTGCCAGACGACGTGGTCGCATGGATTCCAGATCACGAGCTCGCTGCATGGGTGCGTAGCACGAGCGAGGCCGCGAGCGAGGCTGGCGTGATGTACACGCCGACGCTGGGATTCGACGGTGACATCCAAGATCCGACCGATCCGGCGAGCGTTCAGTGGGCACAAGAGGGTGCGCTTCGCCAGGCGATCATCGAGCGGGCGGGCGGGTAGGCACACCTTCGGCTTGGCCTGGAGCGACCGTAGAGTGCCGTGGCTCACAGGCGCGTGTGACATCCGAGACACGGGTATCCTTGTGCGGGCCCAAAGGGCTCTGCTGGCATGGCGCAATTGGTAGCGCACCCGACTTGTAATCGGGCGGTTGCGGGTTCAAGTCCCGCTGCCAGCTCACGACACGATCGAGTGATGTATGTCACACGGCGACGTACTGGCGTCATCTCTGAGGCATTTGTCACTCTCAAGTTGCGGAACTCACCTGACGATTGACTTGTCTGGAAAGTTCAGACGCCAGTTTGGGTGCCACCCGGAAGGGGGATGGCACTGGAACACCTACCGAAAGGAAACGCCAGCACATGGCTACCAAGAAGAAGAACAACTCTCGCAAGGCTCTCGCAGTTGCGCTCGGCATCATGGGCGTTGCCGGTCTGAGCTTGGCATCGGCCTCGCAGTTGACGGTCAACCCCGCGGACGAGGTCCAGGTGGGAGTCGGCACGTTCGCAAACTGCCAGGGCGCCACCCCGGTCACTGTCGACTACACGTACGACACAACCACTGCGACCACCACCTCCAAGGTGAAGGACATCACGTTCAAGGGCATCCTGCCGGCGTGTGTCGGCAAGTCCTTCACGTTCACGCTGGACTACACCCTCGCGAACGGAACGCCCGGCACGCAGTTGGCCCCAGCAGCTCGCTCCTTGCTCGCGGCCGACGTTACGGCCGCCGGCTACACCTACACGGCCACCGCAGCGAGCATCCTGCTGACGTCGGACCTGGGCGCAGTCAACGTCGTCATCAAGTAGTTCTTGAGCGACACGACGAACTGACCGGATCGAGTGAAGATTCGACGATTGACAGATACCGGCGAGTGGACCACTCGCCGGTATCTGTCGTTGCTCGGGAACATCTTGATCTGGGTCATTGTCGCGATTGATGCGTGGTACCTGTGGCCCACCCAGCTTCATGGCTCGACATCGATGGTGATCGTCTCCGGTCACTCAATGGAGCCCACCTTCTTCACAGGCGACCTCGTGATCGCCCGCAAGCTTGAGCCCTCGGTCGGCGACGTAATTGTCTATGCGCCAGCTAGCCTTGGCGGCTCGCAAATCGTTCACCGCATCATCGGTGGCAACGCCACCGATGGCTGGCAGATGCAAGGTGACAACAACAACTTCATCGACCCGTTCACCCCCAAGGGCAGCGAAGTCAGGGGCGTCGTGCTGGTGCATTACGCCAACTTTGGGCGCGTCACCGTCTTGCTCCTGAATCCGATCGTGTGGGCGTTTGTGCTGCTCGCGGCGGTCGTGTTGCTCGTGTGGTGGGGTGGAGACACGTGCGAGGACGATCCCGACGACGATGACAACGGCGACTCCGCTTCCGGCGGTGAGCCTGAGCTAGGCACCGCCGTCGTTGCCGACGGCCCGAATACCTCGGAATCGCCTCCCGGAGATGATCCAGTGAACGCGGGTGATTCTGCCGCAGACGCAGAAAGGGAACCGGCTCTCGCCGCGGTCCCCGCACCGACGCGCGCCCTTGCGAGGCTGGCGTCGAAGCCCGTGCGTGCGATCACCGCCACCATGGTGGGACTGCTCGCCTTGGCATTCAGCGCCACTCCCGCGTCGGCTTCGAAGCTGACGGTGGTCCCTGCCTCCGAGATTTCCGTGATGTCGGACAGCAAGTGCGCGACACAGAACCTGGAGGTGACCGCCTCAGGCGTGAACACCGGCAACGCCTACAGCGAAGTGACAGTGTCGGCGATCGCTGCCAATTGCCTGAACAAGCCGATCACTGTTTACATGCACAATTCGGTGGGCACTGTCATCGCGACCTTGACGGGCACGACCCCCGCGACGGGCTCGACGATGACGCTGTCCTTGGCGCCCCCCACTTCCTTTGACGCGTCACAAGTCAACAAGGTTGTCGTCAAGGTCAGCGGCTGGCTGTTTCTCGCCACCTGGACGGCCCCACCCGTTTCCATCCCGGGATTCTCGTGCGTCCCTGTGAACAATGGCGGCAACGTCCCCGGAGGCAAGTCGTGCAACGTGACAAATGTGATGGTCACGCAGTGGCAAGGGGGCGCGGGGAACCAATACCAGTACAAGAAGGTCACGTTCACGGCGACGTCCGGTGCGGTGGACTTCTTGGTGACTTTCGACTTCGGCGATGCCGCGAGCTTTGGAACCTGGCCGGCGGGTAGCCCGACACGCGTCTGGTCGAACGGCAATGCGATCAAGGCGACCGTGCCCGCGCCCGCCTACTCGTGCGCCTCGCTCCCAACGGTTTCGCTCAACCGAAACGTCCCGATCAATCCGCCCGACGCGGGATATGAAATTCAGGTGTCGAACGATCCGAACGCCTTCGCTGGTGCGGTCTTCCCGAGCGCCGTCTGTCCCTAGCCTTCGCTAGGTCGCCCACTGAACCGCGGGCGCTCCCTGCAAGGCGAGCTCCGCGTTGGCGCTGGAGAACGGTCTTGACCCAAAGAAGCCGCGTGACGCGCTGAGCGGGCTCGGGTGGGGTGACTCGATGCGAGGTACGTCGCCAAGCATCGGCGCCAATCCCTGGGCGTCCTTGCCCCACAGGATTGCCACGAGCGGGCCGCCCCTGGCAACCAGTGTCCTGATCGCGTGCTCCGTGAATTGTTCCCAGCCTTTGCCGCGGTGAGACCCAGGGGATCCGGGAGCGACCGTGAGGCACCGGTTGAGGAGCATGACTCCCTGGTCGGCCCAAGCGGTCAGATCGCCCGTGACCAGCCTCTCGCCAGTGTCCGCCTCTAGCTCGCGCGCAATGTTCGAAAGCGAGCGAGGCATCGGGCGTCCCCGAGACACCGAAAACGACAAGCCCATCGGATCCCCTGGAGTGGGATAGGGGTCCTGACCGACGATCAGCACACGCACGGCCGCGAGGGGACGAGTGAACGAGTTGAGAATCGCGTGCGACTCGGGAAGGTACGTGCGGCCCTGGGCGCGCTCGGTCCTCAAGAACTCTCCAAGCCCCGCCAACGTCGGCGCCATGGGCTCAAGTGCCACCGCCCAGTCGGGCGCAACCTGTGATCTCCACGCCTCGGACATGCCTCCACCCTACCGGCGCAACGGGGCGCCAACCGGGGTCTCGTGGCCAAATGACAACAGTGTGATTCGCGGGTACTCTGAACCCATGTCAGCAGTCTCGGTGCCCCTCGCCTCTACGGCGACGCCGCTCAGCGAGCGTGACGCAAAGATCCTCGACTTCGAGCGTCAGTGGTGGAAGTTCGCCGGCGCGAAGGAAGACAGCGTGCGCGACCTCTTCCAGATGTCGGCCACGGAGTACTACCAAGTTCTGAATGCGTTGATCGATTCGCATGCTGCACTTGCGCACGACCCCATGCTGGTCAAGCGGTTGCGCAGAATGCGTGCGTCGCGACAGCGCGGTCGGGCGAGCCGTTCGCTTCAGTCGTCCCAGTAGGGGTAGCGTTTCCCCGTGCCGTCCTATCCAGTCGATGAGTTCGACAACGCCGATTCCGAACGCGGCCCCGTGGGCGTGCACCGCAAGCGCAAGAGCATCGCCGTCGCGATCATGACCCCTTTCCTTGTGTTCATCGGGGCTGGAGCCCTTGCCTATGGCGTGGTGTTGTATCTGTGGGCGCACGATGGCGGCACCGGATTTCCTCCGTTGGGGAACATTGCGGCGCCCACAAGCACGGAGCCACTTGCGACCGGACCTACGGACGGCCTGTCGACGGTTTCACCATCGCCATCGCCATCGGCCTCTCCCTCTCCCACGCCCACCGCGACCGCGGAGCCAGTTCATCTCGACGCGACCGTGGTCATCCTGAACGGCGCCAAGATCGGCGGCCTTGCCGGAACGAACGCGGCAAAGGTGACGGCCGGAGGGTTCACCGCGGTCACGGCGGGAAACATCTCGACCGACCTCCCCGCAGCGAACACGGTCAGGTACGCGGACGCGATCTACGAAACCACGGCGCGGCAGGTCGCGGCGTTGCTGGGGATTGCAGCAGTCGAACTCGGTGCGACTCCTCAGGGCAACATCTCGGTCATCCTCGTGTCTGACCCCGCCAAGTAGCGAGAATTCCTCGCTCGAACCGCGCTTCGCCGCCCGCGAAACCGCGCCCGAATATTTGCACTCTCACCCGGAGAGTGCCAAGATTCGATTAGCACTCTGCTACCTAGAGTGCTAAGACTTCGGCGCTAACGATGAGGCGCTCGTCCGGTGTGACAAGAACACCGATGCGGGCGTCGTCCGTCGCGGGCATCAGCGGCGCCACCACCCATCGGAAGAGGATTACATACCCATGGCAAAGATGATTGCCTTCGATGAGGAGGCCCGACGCGGCATGGAGCGGGGCATGAATGCTCTCGCTGACGCCGTCAAGGTCACCCTCGGCCCCAAGGGTCGCAACGTTGTACTGGACAAGAAGTGGGGCGCTCCCACGATCACAAACGATGGCGTGTCCATCGCTAAGGAGATCGAGCTTGACGACCCGCTCGAGCGCATCGGCGCCGAACTCGTCAAGGAAGTTGCCAAGAAGACCGACGACGTGGCCGGAGACGGCACCACGACGGCGACCGTTCTGGCTCAGGCGCTCGTCAGGGAGGGCCTGCGTAACGTTGCCGCCGGCGCCAACCCGATCGCACTCAAGAAGGGCATCGAGGCGGCCGTCGCGGCTGTCACCGTTGAACTCCTGAAGATGGCCAAGGAGGTCACGACCAAGGAGCAGATTGCTGCCACGGCCGGAATCTCCGCTGCTGACCCCGCCATCGGCGACCTCATCGCCGAGGCGATGGACAAGGTCGGCAAGGAAGGCGTCATCACCGTCGAGGAGTCCTCTGCTCTGGGACTCGAGCTCGAGCTCACCGAGGGCATGCGCTTCGACAAGGGCTTCCTTTCCGCCTACTTCGTCACCGACCCCGAGCGTCAGGAAGCCGTCCTCGAAGACGCGCTGGTGCTCCTGATCGAGTCGAAGATCTCCAGCATCAAGGACCTGCTTCCCTTGCTTGAGAAGGTCATGGCAACGGGCAAGCCCCTCATGATCATTGCCGAGGACGTTGAGTCCGAGGCCCTGGCCACGCTCGTGGTCAACAAGATCCGCGGCACGTTCAAGGCAGTGGCCGTCAAGGCCCCAGGCTTTGGCGACCGTCGCAAGGCGATGCTTCAGGACATGGCCATCCTCACGGGTGGAACTGTCATCGCTGAGTCCGTTGGCCTGTCGCTCGAGAACGCGACTGTCGACCTGCTTGGTACGGCCCGCAAGGTCACCGTGACCAAGGACGAGACCACAATTGTTGAGGGTGGCGGAGCCAAAGAGCTGATCGAGGGTCGCGTCAAGCAGATCCGTGCCGAGATCGAGAAGTCGGACTCGGACTACGACCGCGAGAAGCTGCAGGAGCGCCTGGCCAAGTTGGCCGGCGGAGTGGCAGTCATCAAGGCCGGAGCCGCGACCGAGGTCGAGCTCAAGGAGCGCAAGCACCGCATCGAGGACGCCGTTCGCAACGCGAAGGCAGCCGTCGAAGAGGGCATCGTCGCCGGTGGCGGCGTGGCGCTCATCCAGGCAGGCGCAGCGGCATTCGCCACTCTCGTTCTCGAGGGTGACGAGGCGACCGGTGCTCGCATCGTCGAGCTCGCAGTCACGGCACCTCTTCGCCAGATCGCCATCAACGCTGGCCTTGAAGGTGGCGTCGTTGTCGAGAAGGTCAAGGGCCTGCCCTTGGGTCACGGCCTCAACGCAGCGACCGGCGTCTACGAGGACCTGCTTGCCGCTGGCGTGAACGACCCGGTCAAGGTCACGCGCTCTGCCCTCCAGAACGCCGCATCCATCGCGGCGCTGTTCCTCACCACCGAGGCCGTTGTGGCCGACAAGCCGGAGCCTGCGTCCAACGCCGGTGGCGGCGGCGGTGGCGACATGGGTGGCATGGGCTTCTAGGGAACCCTAAGCGGCGGCCCCGCTGTGTCCTCTCTCGGGCGATCAGGCTTGATCCCTCGAGACGACACGGCGGGGCCGCCGCTTTTCCCTATCCGGGGGCGGGTCGGGTCACCACGCGCGCCACCGCGACACTGCGAACCACTTTTGGCCCGATGCGCCGGTTGTCGAGCCGCCGATCGCGCGTCGGCCGCAGCGTTGTCGACTGGATTGGTTCGTAGCGTTGGGTTCACCGATGGGTTTGGTTCAGAGCGTTGGGTTCACCGATGGGTTTGGTTCGGAGCGTTGGGTCTATGAGGGGATTGGTTCGGAGCGCTCGGGTCGCGGAACTACCGGCGGCGTGCGGGGCTGGGGCCTGGGGCGTTCAGCGGCGGCGCGCGGCTGCGGTGACCCGCAGGCCCGATGCACGCAAGCGACGCACCAACTCGCGCCCGTCAACGAGCTGAGCTCCCGCGGCGATGAGTCGCTCGTGCATGTCCCCGGGGACGTCGTAGTGGTCAAGGTCGAAGCCACGCTCAGGGATGCCCACCGCGCGCGCGAAGGAGTGTAACTCTTCCAGAGAGGCGTCGGAGACAAGATGTCCCCAGACGCGCCCGTGCCGAGGCCACAGCGGGGGATCGATCAGCAGTGCCATGTCACCGGACCCTACGGCACGGGCGGCCCGTCGAGCACGGAATCCACCGTGAATGCGGGGAGTGTTACTGTCACGATCGCTCCGACGGGGGCATCGGCTTGGCCGACGTCAGCCGCGACCACCGAGCCGCCGTGTGCGGAGGCGATCGCCGCGACGATCGCGAGCCCGAGGCCGGATCCCCCCGACTCCCTGGTGCGTGACGCGTCGGCGCGATAGAAGCGTTCAAACGCGCGAGCCGCGTGAGTCGCACCAAATCCAGATCCGTGGTCGCGGACGGTCGCGATCACACGGTCGCCGTCGCTGCGGGCCTCCAATTCGATCGGAGTGCCCGACGGCGTGTGGCGCAAGGTGTTCGCCGCCAGGTTGGAGAACAGTTGCGTGAGGTGGCGCGTGGAGCCGCGCACCACCGCGCCATCCTCGGAAGCCACGCAGACCGCACGCGACGGGTCTTGGGCCCTGAGATCGGCCGCGACGTCGTCGAGGACGCTAGCGATGTCGACACGCTCGTCGCCGGCAAGAACGACTGCGGCCTCGTCGGAGCGCGCGAGTAGCAGCAGGTCGTCCACGAGGGCGGCCATGCGGTCGGCATTTGCCTCGATGCGGGCCACGGCATTTCCCGATTCGTCCGCGCCCATGCGGTGGAGTTCCGCGTAGCCGCGAATCGCCGCGAGGGGAGTACGCAGTTCGTGAGATGCATCCGACACGAAGCGCCTGAGCCTCGCATCCGACGCGTCGCGTTGGGTCAAAGTCGCGGACAGCCTGTCGAGCATCACGTTCAGCGACGCCGCTAGCGACCCGGCCTCGGTGCTGACCGCATACGCGGGTACCCGACGAGTGAGGTCGCCTCCGGCGATTGCGGCCGCGGTGCGCTCCGCCTCCGCGAGCGGACGCAGAGAGCGTCGCGTAGCCCAAGCCGCCAGGCCGGCGGCCAAGGCCGCGATGCCAAGGCCGAGCACGATGATGCCGCGGCCAAGCGCATTCGATGCCGAGCCGACATCGCGTAGCGGGGCCATGACCGCGATGGTGGTGCCCGCGCCCATACCAGCGCCAGGACCTGCGGCGGGGCCGTCGCCGCTCACCTGGCGAGTCACGACCCGCCACGACTCGCCGTCAACCCGCGTCGTGTACGGCGCCGTCGCCTCCGGCTTGAGCGAGATGGGCGGCACGGCGCGACCGTTGTTGAGGCGCCGCGTCGCCATGGTCGCCTCCGTACCATCGGCGCGGAAGACCGCGACCACCACGTCGTTGGGCGCTTGCAGGGCCAGATCCCCTGCCATCTCGCTATTTGCAATCTTGATCAGCGCCGCAGGCCGGGATGTGAGCGTCATCGCGGCGTCTTCGAGCTTGCGGTCAAGTTGCTGCGTGAGCGTCCTGTTGAGCAACAGAAGCACCGTCGCGCCGATCACGAACTCGGTCAGGAGCACGAGCACCAGGGCGATCGCGGGAATGGTCCACTTGAGCGGCCAGGACCTCATCGCGGCTCCTTGAGCACGTAGCCGATGCCGCGCTTGGTGTGAACCAGTGGCGTGTCAAATGGCGCATCGACCTTGCGGCGCAAGTAGGAGACGTAGGTCTCGACGAGGTTTCCGTCCCCAATGTCGTAGCCCCACACGGCGGCGAGCAACTGGGTCTTCGACAACACCCTGCCCGTGTTGGTGGCCAAATAGCGAAGCAAAGCGAACTCGGTGGGGGTCAGGTCCAGAACCTGGCCGCCCCGGCGGGCCTCGTGGGCGTCGTCGTCGATCTCCAGGTCGGCGACCCTGATCGTCTTGTCGGCCTGGGTGGAGGCGCTCGACCTGCGCAGAATCGCCTCGATGCGCGCGACGACCTCGGCCAAACGGAACGGCTTGGTGACGTAGTCATCGCCGCCGACGCGCAGCCCTGCCACCACATCGTCGGCCTCGTCCTTAGCCGTCAGAAAGAGCACGGGCACCGCGTCCCCCCTGGCACGGAGCTTGCGGACTGCGGTCAGGCCATCCATTGCGGGCATCATCACGTCCATCACGACAAGGTCCACGCGGCGCTCTGCCAGCGCGTCGAGCGCGGCTCGCCCCGACGCGACCGCGTGGGCGTCGAAGCCCGCAAAGCGCAAGGACGTGGTGAGGAGGTCTCGCAGATCGGGCTCGTCATCCACGATGAGAACCACGGTTGGGTCGGTCGCCATGGCACCAGTGTGGCGTCTCGCGCTGAGAGAAGGCTGGGAAGAGGGCCGTGCCGTCCGCCGTGTCCCTTGTAGACTGGCTACCGCCGCTTCCGCGGCATCGACAGGAGAGATAGACGTGCCATCCGGACGAGTGAAGTGGTTTGACACCGAAAAGGGCTTCGGCTTCATCGCGAGCGATGAGGGCGATGAGGTCTTTCTGCACGCGTCCGCGCTCCCCGAGGGGTCGGCCCCGCCCAAGCCGGGCGCTAAGGTCGAGTATTCAGTTGCCGACGGCCGACGAGGCCCCTCGGCCATGGCGGTGACGATTACCGAGCCTGCAACCTCGATCGTGCAGTCGCAGCGCAAGCCCACCGACGACATGACAGTCATCGTCGAGGACTTGATCAAGATGCTCGACGGCGTCTCAAATATCCTGCGCAAGGGCCGCTACCCAGAGGGTGCCAAGGGCACCCAGGTCGCCGCGGTTTTGCGCGCTGTTGCCGAACAGCTGGACGCGTAGCATGAGCGTCGCGATCGAGAGCCTTGTGGAGTCCGCCGCTCGCGCCGCGGTCATTGAGACCGCGGGAGACGAGCCTTCCGTAGGCGGACTGCGAGGCGTCGTTGAGTCAGGTGATGGGCTGGTTTCCGTCCGCTATGAGTGCCTGCTTACCGGTTACCGTGGGTGGGAGTGGACGGTCGACGTGGCAGTTGTCGATGGCGCCGCGACCGTGTGCGAGTCCGCACTTCTTCCAGGCGAACAGGCTCTGCTAGCCCCCGAGTGGTTGCCGTGGTCCGACAGGGTGCGCCCAGGCGACCTGGAGCCGGGCATGGTGTTGCCATATATTGCCGACGACGAGCGTCTTGTGCCCGGGTACACCGCGACGGGCGATGAGGATCTCGATCACATGGCGATCTACGAGTTTGGACTTGGACGCGAACGTGTGCTCGCACCCGAGGCGCGTGAGGCCGTCGCCGACCGCTGGTACCGCGGATCACACGGTCCTTCAGCGACCCCCGCCGTCGCATCGGCAGCGGCATGCTCGACGTGTGCGTTTTGGGTGCCCATCACGGGATCCTTCCGCATGCTTTTTGGCGCGTGCGCGAACGAATGGTCGCCTTCCGATGGCCGCGTGGTAAGCGTCGATCACGGATGTGGCGCGCACTCGCAGACGGAGGCCGAGAGGCGCTTGTCGGAGTGGCCAGGAGCTGAGCCGGTCGTCGACTCTGGCGCGGTGGATGCCCTCGACTTGAATGCCGAGCCCGAGCCGGAGCCGGAGCCAGCGCCCGAGTCAGAGCCTGCCGACGGTGCAGAAGTTGTCGAAGATGCGGACGCTATTGAAGACGCGGACGCGGCGCTCACCGATGAGTCCGAACGTCGCGTCACTTCTGCAGCGGGCGATGTCGCCGCCGATGGCGAGCCGGACGTGGCGGACAATTCTGAGGCCGCGGAAGTCACCAAGGACGAGGCCGCAACTGAGTAGCAGGAGAGTGCCACGCAGCGCCGCAGTGCGCGCCTTGGCGCTCTCCGTATACCTTCCTACGTTCCTTGCCGAGATCGGCATTGGTGCGATGCTTCCGCTCTTCGCGCTCTCCGCGATCGCCCTGGGAGAACCCGCCGCGGTCGCATCGATCGCGGTCGCCGTCTACTCCGGTGGCCGCATGGTCGGCTCGGCCGTCGGCGGTTCGATGGCGAGCCATAGGGGCCCCATTCCCGCGACCTTCGGCGGATACGGCGTTCTCGCGACCGGCGCCCTCGTGTGCGCGTCGGCCCTCGACGTCGCGATGCTTGCGCTTGGCGTGGCCATCATCGGCATCGGCCATGGCGGGGTCCACGTGGCGCGACAATCTCACATCGATGCGCTCGCGCCGTCGAACGCTCGCGCGCGTGCCCTCACGACGCTCGCGGGGGCGTGGCGCATCGGCAACTTCATTGGCCCGATGGTGGGCGCGGCGATCATCGCGTGGATCGGCCTGAGCGCCGACTACCTGTTTGCCGCGGTCTCCATCGCGAGTGCGATGGGAGTGTTGGTCTTCACCGCGCCGCGGCACCTCACGATCCCGCGTGCCGACCGCGTGCGGTTGAGTCCCAAGGAGGTGCTCGCACCGCACCGCCAGGTGCTGCTCACCCTCGGAGTCGGCGTGGTGCTGATGGGTGCCATTCGTCAAGCGCGCGTGGTGGTGATCCCGTTGTGGGCCGAGCACATCGGCATGAGCAATTCGGGTGCCTCGCTTGTCTTTGGTGTGGCTGCGGCGATAGACATGGCGCTCTTCATCCCGGCCGGGTATGTGATGGACCGCTTCGGCAGGGTGTGGACCGCGGTGCCCTCCGCGATCGCGCTTGGCCTAGGTGCGGCGCTTTTGCCTTTCGCGTCAACGCCCGCTCTCGTTGCGGTGCTCGCTCTGGTCATTGGTGCAGGAAACGGTTGGGGCTCCGGAGTGGTCATGACACTTGGGGCCGACGCTTCGCCCGAGAGGGGGCGTGCAGTCTTCTTGGGGGCGTGGTCGATCATGCAGGACCTGGGCGGGTTGCTTGGTCCGGCGCTCGTCGCGGTCGGTGCGGCGATCGCTCTGCCCGTGGGTCTGTTCACCGCGGGAGGGCTTGGGGCGGCCGCAACTGGCGCGTTCCTCAGGTGGACCCCGCGCAAATTACCGACTGCTCCTTCGGCTCCGCTTGACTGACGCCCTCACTGTAGCGCTCGCTCGCCTCGGGTAGCTCAGGCTCGACTTCGTGGTCGCGCTTGAGCCTGTTGCTCACCAGTGATCAACCACCCAATCAATGCATTCCAGGAGGGCATGGACATCGGCCGTATCCACGGCCGGGAAAACCGCGATGCGCAACTGGTTACGCTCCAACTTGCGGTACGGGAACACGTCAACAACCCCGTGCCTCCGCAGCACCGCCTGCAGGCGAGCCGAATCGACATTCTCGGTAAGGTCAATCGTCGCAACAACGGGTGACCGATAGCCAGGGTTTGTGACAAAGGGCACGGCAAAATCGCTCGCCTCGGCCCACGAGTAGATGGCCGATGACGAGGCCGCCGAGCGCGCCGCCATCGCAGACAGCCCGCCACCGGCGAGCATCCACTCGAGTTGAGCCCTCATCATGACGAGCGTGGCGATCGCAGGCGTGTTGAGCGTTTGCTCGGCTCGCGAATTGGTCACGACGTCGAGCAGGGAAAGCGAAGGCGGGATGTACCTCCCCGTCGCGGCAACCGCCTCGATGCGTGCGATCGCGGCAGGCGATGCGAGCGCGAACCACAGCCCGCCGTCCGAGGCGAAGGACTTTTGGGGCGCAAAGTAGTAAAAATCCACCTCGCGGGCGTCCAACTCGATGCCGCCAGCCGCGGAGGTTCCGTCGACAACGATGAGTGCGCCGTCCGCGCCCGCCACGCGCCGCACGGGGGCCGTGGCTCCGGTCGAGGTCTCGTTGTGGGGCCACCCGTAGGTGTCGACGCCCGCCTCGAACGCCGGTACTGCGATCGAGCCAGGGTCGGCACGGTGAACGGTGGGCGCGACGAGGTGCGGCGCGGCCTCCACTGAGGACGCGAACTTGGCGCCAAACTCGCCGAACGCGGCTAGTTGCGCCTTCGACTCAACCAGGCCGAACGCCGCGGCGTCCCACACGAAGGTCGAGCCACCGTTCGACAGCAAAACCTCGTAGCCATCGGGAAGGTTGTACAGCTCGGCGAGCATGCGTCGCACGTCGGCCACGAGGGCGCGCACGGGCGCTTGGCGGTGGGATGTGCCAAGAAGGGTCGGATTTGCGGCAACGAGCGCCTGTACCTGCGCGTCCCTGACCTTGGAAGGACCAGAGCCGAAGCGCCCATCCTTGGGAAGCAAATGGGAAGGAATCGTGAGGCCGTCCGTCATGTCCCAAGAGTAGCGACTCCAGAGGGTGGCATGATGGCACCCGTGATTGCTCTGACGCCCGCACTGCAGCGGTTCGACTGGGGCTCGACCCAGGGCATTCCCGACCTGTTGGGTTTTGCACCCGACGGCGGGCCCTACGCCGAGGCTTGGTGGGGCGCGCACCCCTCCGCTCCCTCTCTCACGGCGTCCGGACCCCTCGATGCGGTCATCGCAGCAGACCCTGTCGGCGCGCTTGGCGCGACAGTCGCTCGCGACTACGGCAAGCTTCCCTACTTGCTCAAGGTCCTGTCGATTGCGCGGCCGTTGTCGATCCAGGTTCATCCGACGCTGGAGACGGCGCGGGCTGGCTTCGCCTCTGAAGAGCACAGCGGCATCGCGATCACTGACCCGCACCGCAACTACAAAGACGCGTCGCACAAACCCGAGATGCTGTTCGCGGTGACCGAGATGACCGTGCTGTCTGGATTCCGCCCCGAGGCGGACCTTATGCGTGACCTCGACTGGCTCGGAGGCGGAGACGCAGAGTCGCTGCGCGACGCTCTCGAATCCGATGGCATCGGCGGATACATTTTGGAAGTGCTCTCGCGTGATCACACGGCCGCGTTAGATAGGCTGGCCCAGGGTCGCGCGGGGGGAAGCGCGACGGCGTGGATCGCTTCCGGGGCCCTTGCACACCACGAGCGCGACGCGGGCGCGTTGGTCGCTCTCGCGATGAACGCCGTGACCCTCAAGCCAGGCGAGGCGCTCTACACGCCCGCAGGCACGGTCCACTGTTACATTCGCGGCGATGGCGTGGAGATCATGGCCAACTCCGACAACGTGGTGCGCGCGGGCCTCACCCACAAGCCGATCAATGCACGCTTGCTGCGCGAGCTCGCCGTACTGTCCCCAGCCGCGCCCGCAGTGCCCGCCGAGACGCTCATCGGCGCTGCCAGACGTCTATCGACGGACGCAACCGAGTTCGAACTCGTGGTGGTCAGCGACGGAGTGTTCGACGCCCAATCCGGTCCCCGCATCGTCCTGGCGATCGACGCCGACGCTCGATTGCGGACCGAGCGTGACGCGGCAAGCCTTGGGCACGGAGACGCGGTCTTTGTGGCGGACAGCGAGGGCCCGGTGCACATCGAGACAAGCGGAGTGGTTGTTGTCACGTCGGTGCCGGTGCCGCGCGGCTAGTCTGACTGCATGACCTTGCGTGTTTCAGTCTTTGGCACGGGCTATTTGGGAGCGACCCATGCCGCGGGAATGGCCGAGTTGGGGCACGACGTCGTGGGCGTTGACGTTGATGCGGCCAAAGTGGCGACGCTCGCGCGCGGCGAGGTGCCGTTCTTCGAGCCGGGGCTTCCCGAACTCATCAGCAAGCACGTGGCCACCGGCAAGCTCCGTTTCACGACGGACGCCCGTGAGGCGGCCGACGCCGACGTCCACTTCATCGGGGTGGGTACTCCCCAGAAGAAGGGCGAGCACGCGGCCGACCTCAGGTACGTGGATGCCGTCATCGAGGGCATGGCACCGTTGCTGAAGCGGCCCACCGTGATCCTTGGCAAGTCAACTGTGCCCGTGGGCACCGCCGCCAGGCTCGCTGCCAGGGTGCGCGAACTCGCGCCGGCTGGTGAGGCGGTTGAACTCGGTTGGAATCCTGAGTTTCTGCGAGAGGGCTTCGGAGTCGAGGACACGTTGCGGCCCGACAGGCTCGTGCTTGGGATCGACAAAGAGCGCCCAGGGCGCATTGAGGAGATCGCCCGCGTCGTGTATGCCGATGCGATCGGCCGCGGCACACCCTTTCTCGTGACCGACCTCGCTACCGCCGAGCTGGTGAAGGTCAGCGCAAACGCGTTCCTCGCGACAAAGATCTCGTTTATCAACGCGATCGCGGAGATTTGCGACGCGACGGGAGCCGACGTCATGGAACTCGCGGACGCGATCGGCTACGACGAGCGCATCGGCCGCAAGTTTCTGGGCGCTGGTCTCGGCTTTGGAGGCGGGTGCCTCCCCAAGGACATCAGGGCCTTCATGGCGAGGGCAGGGGAGCTCGGAGTGGATCGGGCGCTCGCGTTCCTGCACGAGGTAGACGCCGTCAACATGCGGCGTCGCGATCACGTGGTCGACATGGCGGCGCGCGAACTGGGAGGGACGGTCGCTGGTCGGCCCATTGCGGTGCTCGGCGCGGCATTTAAGCCCAATAGTGACGACGTGCGGGACTCTCCCGCGCTCGACGTCGCCGGACGGCTGCACCTCAAGGGCGCGGAGGTCAGGGTGTACGACCCCGAGGCCATGAAAAACGCCGCCGCCTTGTGGCCCACCTTGAACTTCACGGCAGGCATGGTCGAGGCCGTGAGTGGCGCAGACCTCGTGATCGTGGCCACGGAATGGCGCGAGTTCAGGGATGCGGATCCGGCAGCGCTGGCGCGGGTCGCGCGGGGCCGTGTCGTCATCGATGGCCGCAACTGTCTTGATGCGGATGCGTGGACGAATGCTGGCTGGGTGTACCGCGGGCTGGGGAGGCACTCACAATGACGGATCTCATCGACACCACCGAAATGTATCTGCGGACCATCTTCGAGTTGCTGGAGGACGGTGTCCCTCCACTCAGGGCGCGCATCGCCGAGCAACTGGGACACGCAGGCCCCACCGTCTCCCAGACGATCGCGAGGATGGAGAGGGACGGACTCGTGGTGGTCGAGGGTGACCGTACCCTGCGCCTCACCGACGAGGGACTCACCAGGGCCACGCGGGTGATGCGCAAGCATCGGCTCGCCGAGTTGCTCCTGACGGACGTCATCGGGCTACCCCTCACCGACGTTCACGAGGAAGCGTGTCGGTGGGAGCACGTCATGAGCGAGAGGGTCGAGCGACGTCTTGTGGAGATGCTCGGTCACCCGAGAACGTCGCCCTATGGCAACGCAATTCCGGGCCTGAGCGAGCTCTGCGATGTCCATAAAACCGGGACTGACGTCCCGGCGGGAGTCCTTTCGATGGCCGATTTCGTTGAGAGTGGCGGGACAAACGGCAGGCTTTCCCGGATCGGGGAAGCCCCTCAGGCGCTCGAAGGATTCCTCGAAGACGCGGCCGCAATTGACCTTCTACCTGGGACGTTAGTCCGGGTCGCGGAGGTGCCCGACGGCGTCGAGATCGCAACGGAAAGCGGCACGATGGTGATTGATGGGGACGTTGCGCGACACTTGTTCGTTGGGAAAGACAACCAACTAGGGTCGTGAACAGGTAACCTAGACCAGACATTAAGACAAGGGACGAACCCCTCGGACGATGCGGCAGCGATCGAGTCACGTGAGTGGCGAGATGATCGACCGGTCGTTGTGTAGCGCTGTCAGCGCGAAAGGATATGAATTTGAGGTACGGATATATGCGCGCCAAGTCGCGCGCGATGGCAGTCTCTCTCGGAGCGGCACTTGTTGTAGTGCCCCTTTCCGGTGCGGCAGCTGTCGCGATCTCTGGCTCCACATCGCCCACCCCCGACGCACAGGCGGTAGCCGTACAGGGCGCCGAATATGCGGCCGAAGTTGAGCAGATAGGTGCGCCTGTTGCCGCGAAAGCGGACGCCTCCTTTGCTGTCGAAACTCCAGCACTGACCGTTACGGTCAACCCCCCTCCCAAGCCCAAGCCCGTCGTCGTGAAGCGCGCGACCGTCTCGGCACGCACCGTCGCGAATAGTGCGGACGTCGCCCAGGCGATCGCGGGATCAAGCATCATCGCAGAGGCGTCGAAGTACGTGGGTATCGCTTATGTCAGAGGTGGCTCCTCGCCATCGACGGGCTTCGACTGCTCAGGCTTTGTGAGTTACGTCTACGCCCAGTTCGGCATCTCGCTTCCACATAGTTCCGGCTCGTACTACGGCGTCGGCACGCAGGTCTCGAGCCCTCAGCCGGGTGACATCATCGTGAGTCCCGGCCACGTCGGAATCTACGCGGGCCCCAACCTGCAAATCGACGCTCCGCTATCGGGCAAGACGATTCAGTTCCGCGCCATCTGGCAGAACAATCCCACCTACGTTCGCGTCACGGGCTAGTACCTCTTCGCTTTCGCTTTCGCCCTCGGCACTGAGGAGCTTGGTTTCATGCGCAATACATCTGTGACCAGGCTTGGCCGTGCGGTTGGCGAGATCGGAATGGGGTGTTGGCAGCTCGGCGCGGACTGGGGCGACGTCAGCGACGAGTTGTCTCAAGAGATCCTCGGCGCCGCCGCAGACGCGGGCGTCACGCTCTTTGACACCGCCGACGTGTACGGCGACGGCCGTTCGGAGCGGGCGGTGGGAGCCTTTATTGCTTCGCGGTCCGACCGCGATCGGTTCCTTGTAGCCACCAAGATGGGCAGGCGCGCGGATCCGCACGTGGCGAGCGCTTACACCCTCGACGCGATGAGGGCGTGGACCGACCGTTCGCGACAGAACCTTGGCGTCGACACGCTTGACCTCATCCAGTTGCACTGCCCGCCCACCGAGGTGCTTAAGAACCCGGAGACGTTTGACGCGCTCAGGGTGCTTCAGGACGAAGGCAGGGTCCGGTCGTGGGGAGTGTCCGTCGAAACCGTCGACGAGGCGCTCCACGTGCTCGACGAGGACGGTCTTGCCTCCATTCAGATCATCGTCAACGTGTTCCGCCGCAAGCCGCTCGAGGTTGTCATCGGTCGGGCCGCCGACGCAAAAGTGGCGGTCCTGGCGCGAGTGCCCCTCGCATCGGGCCTGTTGTCAGGCAAGTACGACGAGTCGACGACGTTCGCAGCCAACGACCACCGCACGTACAACAGGGCGGGAGAGGCGTTCGACGTGGGGGAGACCTTCTCGGGCGTTCCGTTTGAATTGGGTGTCCGCGCCGCGCGCGAGGTAGCTGCAGTGGTCCCCGAGGGCTGGACCACATCGCAGCTCGCGCTGCGCTGGCTGACGCAATCCGGAGTGACCGCAGCGATTCCTGGTGCGCGCACGGTGGAGCAGGCAGTGACGAACGCCGCCGTCGGAGACCTCCCAAGCCTGCCCGACGACGTCATGGCGGAACTTGCCAGGATTTACCACGACTCGATTCGCGAGCACGTTCACTCTCGCTGGTAACGGCCTGTAGGCGGTTCGCGCTCGGCACCTGCCCTCATGGAAACAGCGACCGTCGTAGCCCGAAGGCTACCGCGAGCCGGGCCGGACGATGCCGCTCTCGTAGGCAAGAACGACGAGTTGCGCGCGGTCGCGGGCGCCGAGTTTCATGAGAAGCCGGCTCACGTGCGTCTTGACGGTCGCGTAACTGACGACGAGGTCGTCCGCGATCTCCGCGTTTGCTCGTCCCTGAGCGACCAAGCGGAGCACCTCCACCTCACGCTCCGTGAGGTGGTCGAAACCGGCAGGCGCTTCCGGCGCGGCGTGTGGGGAGTGGCGGACGAACTCCTCGATGAGCCGGCGTGTCACGGCCGGCGCGAGGAGCGCCTCGCCGTCGGCGATCACGCGGATGGCGCGCAGCAGATCGCCGGGGGCGGTGTCCTTGGGCAGGAACCCGCTCGCCCCCGCTCGCACCGCGGCGAATACGTGCTGATCCAAGTCGAAGGTGGTGAGCACGAGGACCTTGGTATTGGACGTCTCGCGATCCGCCGCGAGGGCTTCGGTTGCCGCCAGCCCGTCCATGCCGGGCATACGGATGTCCATGAGCAACACGTCTGGATGCTCGCGGCGAGCGAGCCGGAGGGCGCCCTCTCCGGTCTGGGCGTCGCCTATCACCTCGATATCCGGCTCGGACCGCAGCAACACCGTCAGGCCGTGGCGCACCAGGGCCTCGTCGTCGACGATCCCGACCCGGATCATCGGGGTTCTCCGAAGGGTAGGTGGGCGCGGACGGCGTAACCGCCCTCGAGCCTCGGACCGGTCTCGAGGGTTCCGCCCCACATAGCGACCCGTTCGCGCATGCCGAGCAAGCCGCGTCCGGGCGAGGCGTCGCCGGAGAGGGCGGCCGCGTCATCACGCAACGTGTCGTCCGCCGGCCCGTCGTCGAGGATCTCGAGGTGGACCGCGCCGGGCTCGTACCGGACGGTCACCGTGGCGTGAGTCCTGCCGGCGTGCTTGGTCACATTGGTCAGCGCCTCCTGAGTGAGGCGATAGGCGGTCATCCCAAGGGCCGTCGGCACCTTGTCGGGAGTCCCTACGGTCCGCAGCTCCACTGGGAGGCCGGCGGCGGTGAGCTCTGCGGCGAGATCTCCCACGTCGCGCAGGCCGGGCGCGGGGTGATAGTTGCCGTCGGTTTCATGCATTGCTCCCAAGATGCGCCGGATCTCGGTCAGCGCCGTGCGACTCGTGCCCGCGACTGAGACGAGGCTCGCCTTCGCCTCGGTCGGGTCGGTGTCGATGACGTGCGCGCCCACCTGGGCCTGGAGGGCGATGACGCTCAACGAGTGGCCGATGACGTCGTGTAACTCCTGCGCGATCCGCAACCGTTCCTCGCTGACAGCGCGACGGGCCGCTTCTGTGCGCGCCTCAAGGGCGAGTTCCGTGCGTTCGCGCAAGAGAGCGCTCGTGGCGCGATGACCCTGGGCGCTCCGGCCCAGACCGAAGGCCCCGACGAACAGCGCCGCATTGGTGAGAAACTCTCCCGGCGGAAGGGCGCCGGGCTGGACGAAGGTCACGGCCGTCAGCAGTACGACGACCCATCCCAGGGCCGCGGCCACGGAACGCAGTCCATTCGAGGCCGCCACGGTGTAGGCGGCGAGGAACAGTCCCGAGCCGATGACCGCTGAACTGTAGCCCAGTCCGATGAGCGCGAGGACCGGCAATGACGCGAGCACCAGCACCGTGAGCGGCGCGCGGCGCCGCATCACGTAGGGAACGGCGCCCACGGCTATCAGCAGGAAGAAGGTGGCGTCGGTGGGGCGGGCGGAGGCCTCCACAGCGCCCGAAAGTGCGGCCCCGGAGAAGAGCCCCACGGCGAGCATGGCGTCAAATGCCTCGGGTCGTCTAGCGTCGACCGTGCGGGTTCGCTCCCACACTTGCGTTATCCGGCGACTCATGGCTCCCACGTTAGCGATGAGCAACGAATCGGGCATCAGTCTCCAGGCTGATCGCGTGGTCCACCCCGCGGCTGAGGCAGTGCCGCGCCGTGCTTCCCGGGGTGGTGCCGAGGTCCATCCTCTGGCCTGATGTCGCGCCCTCACCCTGCCGGGGAGGCTAGAGCCATGAACAACTCACTCAGCAAGACTCGCCCCAAGCGTCCGGGAATCGGACTCCATCTGACCATGGCGGCAGCGGTGGCCGTGATCGGCCTGACCGCGTCCATCGTATGGGCCGCAGTTGGCCTCTCCGATCAAATTCGCCGACCGGCGGACATGGTGACGACCACGACTCCCGGGTCTTTGACCGTGGAGATCGCGCGGCCCGGTACGTACGTCGTCTATCTCGAAAGTGCCGTCCCCACGGCGGCACGTGACCTCGACCACAATCTCGGTCTCAAGCCATCCGACGTCACCATCGCGGGACCCGACGAGCAAACGGTCGCGCCGCGTC
>JBBRWX010000007.1:0-66178 GCA_038248935.1 Actinomycetales bacterium | reverse complement strand
GGTCATGACGGTCTCCTTGGCTGAGGGGCGACTGCGGTTGAGGGGCGACTGCGGTTGAGGGGCGACTGCGGTTGAGGGGCGACTGCGGTTGAGGGGCGACTGCGGTTGAGGGGCGACTGCGGTTAATGGGCGACAGCGGCGAGTTGTGACGTGTGGAGATCGAGCATCCGGTCAACGGTCGCGGACCAGGGCATCGTTTCTGCGCGCGCCCTCGCGTCGGAGCGACGCTTGCGGGAGTCCCTGCCCAGGATCGCCTGGATCGCATCGGCGAAGCTCTCGGCCGTGCCCTCGGCGGCGACTCCCGCATCCGCCACAACCTCCGGTAGGGCGGAGGCCGCATTGACGACGGCAGGAGTGCCCGATGCGAGGGCCTCGAGCGCCGCAAGGCCAAAGGTCTCGATCGGCCCTGGCGCGACCACCACGTCCGCGCTTGCGAGGAGTTGCGCGAAGTAGTCGCGATCCGTCACGAAGCCAAGAAAGGTGACAGGGAGGCCCTTGGCGCGCTCGCGCATCTGTGGAGCGACATTCCCCGTTCCTGCGCTGACCAGCCGCACGTGCTCACCGCGATCGTGGAGCAGCCGCACTGCGTCGATCGCGAGTTCGGGCTGCTTCTCCGTCGACAGACGCGCGGCCATGAGCAGCAGGGTCTCGTCCTTGGTTGCGACCGACGAGCGTGCCTCCTTGGACGCGTTGCGCGGATGGAAGCGATCAAGGTCGACGCCCAAGGGGACCTTGACGGCGGCGAGCCCCGCACGCAAGAACTCGGCCCGCGCGTACTCGGTGGTGCACACCACCGTGGTGAACCGCTTGTGCGTGCCGCGATTGTGCCAATCGGCCAGCGCCTCGATCGAGACCAGGCGTTTGAGCCATGCGGGCAGGTTTGCGGCGAGGATGCCGTCGGCGCGCTCGTGGGCAAAGAATGTCGAGGGAATGCCTCGTCGCATGGCCCACGCACCGAGCGAGCGCAGCGTCGTGCGGTCGGACACCTCGAGCACATCGGGGGCGAAGTCGGCAAGCACCCTTTGCGCCGTGCGCGTTCGCAAGATGACCCGATAGCCGCCCGAACCAGGGATGATGGGCGCGCGAACCGTGACGCGAGTGCCGTGCGGCGTGTCCTCGACGAGATCCCTGTCACCTGGGACCACGAGCAGTACCTCGTGCCCGCGCTCGCGGTAGCCGCTGCCAAGAGCGTGCATCGCGGTCCTCAGGCCCCCGGAGGTTGGCCCGTAGAAGTTGGCGATATGCGCGATGCGCATCAGGATTCCGGCCCGGCTGAAGGGCCCCCGCGGGCGGCGTCCCTGCCCGCGGCGTCCCTGCCCGCGGTGTCCCTGCCCGCAACGTCCCTGCCCGCGGCGTCGCTGGCGGCAGCATCGCGGTGGCGGGCCCTCGCCTCGGCCACCTCGCCAGGCCTCCACATGAGGCCCTTGAGGAGTTTGTCGCTCTCAGGGAGAAGTTGAGGGCGATGCTCGTGGATTCGCGTGGCCTCGGCGTAGTAGTCCATGAGACCGTCGCACACCTTGGCCCAGGTCCTGCCCTCGACCGACACTCGTGAGTGGGCGGCGAATCGCTCGCGAAGCTCCGTGTCTTGGACAAGAGAGGTCACGTACGCCACCATCTCGTCGAGCTGGCCCGGCGTGTAGAGGAATCCGGTCTCGCCGTGATCCACCAGGTCGATCGGTCCACCTCGGCGGGGAGCGACGATGGGCACTCCCGACGCGAGCGCCTCCTGGATCGTCTGACAGAAGGTCTCGACCTCTCCGCAATGCACGAACAGATCGAAGCTAGCGACCGTTTCGGCGAGGTCGTCGCCGGTGAGAAAGCCCAAGAATCGCGCATCGGGAAGCAACGCCTTGAGCTTCTCGTGTGAGGGTCCCTCGCCAACGATCACGACGCGAATCCCGTCCACCGCCGCGAGTCGCGCTAGATCCTCGACGCGCTTCTCCGCGGCGAGGCGCCCAACGTAACCGACGATGACCTCGCCGTTGGGTGCCCACGCCTTGCGCAATGAGTCCGAGCGCTTGGCCGGGTGAAAGCGGGCGGCGTCGACGCCGCGGGGCCACAAACGTAGCCGCGGCACTCCCAGTTGTTCGAGCTGGCGCATCGCGTACGTCGACGGCGCGAGCGTGAGATCCGCGCGCTCGTGGATGTTGAGCACCCTGTTCCACAGGATGCCCTCGCCCCACGCCATTCCGTAGCGATCGGCGTAACTGGGGATCTCGGTCTGGTAAATCGCGACGCACGGCAGGTCGAGCTCGTTCGCGGCGCGCACGGCGGTCCAGCCCAGCGTGAACGGCGACGCGAGGTGAACGATGTCCGGCTCGTAATCCTCGAGAACTCGGGAAATCTTGCCCACACCGCTGAGCGCGACCCTCACGTCCCGATAGCCGGGCCATCCCATTGCTGGCAAGCGCGTGATGGACGCGATGCCGTATCGCACGGGGCCCTGGCTACCCTTCGACTCCGGGGCGATGACCATCGCCTCGTCTCCGCGGGCTGTCAAGTGGTCGATGACGCGCAACAGCGAGTTGGTCACGCCATTGGACTGCGGCAGGAAAGACTCTGCAACCAACGCGACCTTCATGGCCTCATTGTGACCCACGGATGTGGCGAGCGGTGCGGAAGCAATTGAACGACCTGGTAAAGGTTGGGTGACGTTCATGTGACAATGGCGCTGTGAATCGACCCGCCGCCGCGTCCTTTGCGCTTTTTGCCGGCCTGCTCCTCGCGATCGGCATTGCGGTGCCCGCGAGCGCGCACACGGAGCTCATCGGCGTCGATCCAGGCGCCGGTACGACCGTTGCCGCTGACAGCCCAGTCACGCTGACCTTTTCCGAGGACCTCCTCGCGATCGGTGCAGAGGCGACGGTGACCGATTCGTCCGGAGCGGTGACGCCGCTCGACGTGACGTTCCCCACCGCGTCTTCTGCACACGTGGTGCTTCCCTCGATGCCTGGAGGGGACGTGACCCTTGCGTGGCGCGTCGTTGCGAAAGACGGACACCCAGTGGAGGGCACACTCGCGTATGTCGCCGATGCTCCTGCGCAAGCCTCGCCGTCGGCTACGCCCGCGCCGGGCGCCGCGGCGCCGACGGGGACCACCGCGCCCGTCTCCGCATCTGCGACGCCGGTATCCGCAACTCCTCGTGCCGCGCCACCGGCCTCTGCAGGCGACTCGTCGGGGTTTAACAACGTCGCGTTGTGGCTCGCCATCTTTGCAGCGGTGCTCGGGTCGAGCGTGGCGATGATCGCGGCCAAGCGAGGCCGCTAAAGGCCGCGCGGCGCGCACATCCCGGCGTGGGACGATGGTGCCATGACTCTCAAGCTCGGCACGCGCGGCAGCGCGCTCGCCAGGGCACAATCGACCGCGATCGCGGGGGCGCTCAGTGCCGTCGCGCGCTCCAAGGGTCTCGATATCGACATCGAGCTCCACATCGTCACCACCAGCGGAGACACCTCGAAGGAATCCCTCATCGGCTCCACGTCGTCAGGGGTGTTCGTGACCGCGGTGCGAGAAGCGCTCGTTGCGGGGGAATGTGACCTTGTGGTGCACTCGCTGAAGGACATGCCCGTCGGCTCCTACGACGGCGTACACCTCGCGGCCATGCCCATTCGAGAGGACTCGAGGGATGCGCTGTGCTCCGGAGGGATTGCGCTGGCCGACCTGCGCGAAGGCGCCCGCGTGGGCACCGGGTCGCCGCGCCGCGCAGCCCAGTTGCTCGCGCTCAGGCCGGACCTCGAGGTGGTGCCTGTTCGCGGCAACGTCGACACGCGGCTTGCGACCGTGGGGGACTCGCTCGATGCCGTCGTGCTGGCAGTCGCGGGCCTCAAGAGGTTGGGCAGGCTCGACGCGGTGAGTGAGATTTTCGCGTACGACGCGATGGTTCCCTCGCCTGGTCAAGGTGCGCTCGCGGTCGAGACGCGTTCCGACGTCGGTGCCGACTTTGCGGCCGCCATCGCCTTGCTCGACGACCCGACAACCCGCGCGGCCACGACGGCGGAGCGCGAAGCACTCCGTGTGCTCGAGGCGGGCTGCTCCGCTCCGGTGGGCGCCCACGCCGTGATCGACAAGGGCATCCTCACGCTCACGGTGCGCGTCACCAACGTGACGGGGACCCTGCAATTGACCGAGACGAATCGCGGAGCTGTCCATGAGGCGGCGCGGATAGGTATGGTCACGGCGCACTCGTTGCTTGGGCGAGGAGCGGCTCACCTGATGGGGCGCCAGTGACAGGAACCCTTGCTGGTCTACAGGTCATGGTGCCCGTGACGGAACATCGCACGGAACTCGCCGATTCACTGAGGCGTGAGGGAGTGATTCCCATCGAGGTGGAGTTCATCTCCATTGCTCCGACGACGGATGCCGCCGCTTTGGAGCGTGCCGTGCGCGACTGGTGTGCTGGCGAGTACGCGTGGATGGCGGTGACGAGCCGCAATGCGGTGTTAGCCATGAATGCGGTGTTAGCCATGAATGCGGTCTTGGCACAAGGAGCCGCGGCGAATGCGCCCCACGCGTCGCTCAAGGATCCCATCCCGCCGGCGCGCGTCGCGGTCGTTGGCGACGCGACCAGGGCCGTATGCGAATCGATCGGCGTCCCTGTCGCGCTCGTCCCCGCGACCGCCACTGGCAGGGGGCTCGCGGCGGATTTTCCCGTGGGTGACGGCCGCGTGCTCATTCCGGTGGGAGACAAGGCGTCCGCGGTGCTCGCCACTGGCATCGGCCGCAAGGGCTGGACAGTGACATCCGTCGAGGCGTACCGAACGGTTGCGGGCCGCGGGCCGACGCAGGAACAGGTCCAGGCCTTGGCTTCCGGTGAAGTCGATGCGGTCATCTTGACGTCGGGGTCGATGGCGACGCATTTGGCATCGAAGTGCCCCTCCATCCACCGTTCGACCACAATGGTGGCGATTGGACCCACGACCGCCGCTGCGGCACTCGCGGCCGGACTGAAGCTGGATGCGGTCGCGGACAAGCCCACCTACGAGGCTCTGATCGCCGCATTGCGTCTCGAACGATCGCGTCGCTCGACCGGAAGGAAAACACCATGACCACGCAGTCACGCAGGCCGCGCAGGCTCAGGTCGTCTGCTCCGATGCGGGCGTTGGTTCGTGAGACGAGGCCGCACCCGAGGCAACTCGTGTTGCCACTGTTCGTGAAGGAAGGCATCGAGACGCCACACGCAATCCCCTCGATGCCCGGCGTCACCCAGTTGCCGCTTGCCAACCTGGGCGACGCTGTCTTAGCGGCGGCCCACGCTGGCATCGGCGGCATCATGCTGTTTGCGATTCCCGCGGTGCGCGACGAGGCGGGCTCCGCTGCGTGCGACGCCGCCGGGATCCTCAATGTGGCCATTCGCAAGGCGGTCGCGGCGGCGGGGGACCGCATCGTCGTGATGGCCGATCTCTGCCTCGACGAGTTCACGTCCCACGGTCACTGCGGAGTGCTCGATGCGGCCGGCCGCGTTGACAACGACGCGACGCTCGAGGTTTATGGGCGCATGGCCGTCGCTCAGGCCCGAGCGGGCGCACACGTTCTTGGGCTCAGCGGAATGATGGACGGGCAGGTGGCCGCTGTGCGCTCGGCACTCGACGTCGCAGGCTTCGCCGACACCGCGCTGCTCGCCTACGCGGCCAAGTACTCCTCGGCGTTTTACGGCCCGTTCAGGGACGCGGTCGATAGCGCGCTCGTCGGCGACAGAAAGACGTATCAGATGGACCCCGCCAACCGCCGCGAGGGAACGCTCGAGGCGGCTCTTGACGAGGCCGAGGGTGCCGACATCGTCATGGTGAAACCCGCGCTGCCGTACCTCGACGTGCTTTCCGACGTGGCGGCGCAGTCGCTGGTTCCCGTCGCCGCGTATCACGTCTCTGGCGAGTACGCCCAGATCGAGGCCGCGGCCGCGAATGGGTGGATCGATAGGAGGTCCGCTCATCTTGAGGCGCTCACGTCGATCGTGCGAGCGGGAGCCGACATCGTCGTGACGTACGCGGCTCTCGAGCTCGCGGCGTGGCTGAGGGAGGACTCATGAGGCCGCAACCCGACAAGCTGAGGCGGCTCATGCACGCCTTCATCATGCGGAGTCCGCAGGGACAGCGCGGTTGGGAGGCGCGCGCAAACGCCATTTTGCCTGGCGGGGTGAATAGCCCCGTGCGCTCGTGGAACGCGGTGGGAGGCCAGGCCTTGCCGATCGCCTCCGCCAGCGGCGCCACGGTCACGGACGCCGCGGGTGGCACCTACGTGGACCTCGTCGGCTCGTGGGGCGCCGCGATCGCCGGGCACGCCCACCCCAAGGTCGTCTCCGCCGTCACGCGTGCCGCGAAGCGGGGCCTGAGCTTTGGCGCCACCACAGAGGGAGAGGTCGAGCTGGCGGAACGCATTCGCGAGCGGTACGCGCCCGCCCAGAGGGTTCGGCTCGTGTCGACGGGTACCGAGGCCACGATGACCGCGCTGCGTCTTGCCCGCGCGGCCACTGGTCGCGACGTCGTGATCAAGTTTGCGGGCCACTACCACGGTCATGCCGATCCCTTCTTGGTGGCGGCGGGCTCCGGACTTGCCACCGCGGGCGCCCCGGACAGCGCGGGAGTGACCGCCTCGACCGCGGCCGACACGATGGTGTTGCCCTACGGAGACGTTGACGCGCTCACTGGCGCTTTTGCCCAGCACGGGGGCCGCATCGCCGCCGTGATCGCCGAGGCCGCGCCGTGCAACATGGGAGTGGTGCGCCCGCCCGCGGGATTCAACAAGCTCATCGGCGAACTGACGCGCAACGAGGGCGCCGTGTTCATCCTCGATGAGGTGCTGACCGGCTTCCGGGCGGGACCCTCCGGTTGGTGGGGCATCGAGAGGGACGAGGCCGCCGCGCGCGGCGACGAGCCTTGGGTCCCCGACCTCGTGACCTTTGGCAAGGTCATCGGGGGAGGGCTTCCCGTTGCCTCCGTCGCAGGACGAGCCGATCTCATGGAGCAGCTCGCGCCCCTTGGGCCCGTGTATCAAGCAGGGACGCTGTCGGGAAACCCCGTGGCGGTCGCGGCGGGACTCGCGACGCTCGACGTGATGGACGCGGAAGCGTACGCCGCGCTGGCCGCAGCTGCTGATGACGTGAGGGAGGGCGTGCACGAGGCGCTCCTCGCGGCCGGTGTGCGTCACGCCGTTGGCCGTGCGGGCACTCTGTTTTCGTTCTTCTTGGGCCTAGACGAGGCACCGGTGACCTTCGCCGATGCCGCGCGCCAAGACACGCGCTTGTTCCGGTCCTTCTTCCGCCACATGCGGGCCGAAGGGGTCTCGCTGCCTCCGAGCGCCTTCGAGGCGTGGTTCGTGTCGATTGCGCATGAGCCGCGCGTCACACGGCAGATTGTGGACGCCGCCGGTTCGTGGCGGCCCGACGGACGGCAAGACTTGTGACAGCCACGGATCGAGGCGTCAACGTCTGCCCCTCGTGCGGTGCGTCGCCATGATCCTCTCTCTCGACCTGGCGGGGCGTAGTGCCGTCATTGTTGGCGGCGGCGGTGTGGGCACCAGGAGAGCAAGGGCCCTGGTAGCCGAGGGTGCCGACGTCGTGGTGGTGTCTCCGTCCGCATCTGCCGACATCGTCGCCATGGCGTCAAGGGGCGAACTCCAGTGGCGCCAACGCGCGGTGGCGCGCGCCGACATTGACGGCGCTTGGCTTGTCATCGCCGCGACGGACAACCCGCCTGTCAATGAGAGCGTGACGCTGTGGTGCGAAGAGCAGCGCACATGGTGTGTCAATGCGGCCGACTCGGCAGGGACCCCCGCGCGCGTCGCCGCGCAGTCGACGCACGGAGACGTGGCGATCGGCGTCGTTTGCCTTGGTGCGGCGGATCCCAGGAGGGCCGTTCGGATTCGCGATGCGCTTGGACGCGTGATCGATGACGGCGACATCGACATTCGCCACGTGCGGCCGCGCGAGGGCCGTGTCGTGCTGGTCGGTTCCGGTCCTGGAGCGGAAGACCTCATCACGGTGCGTGGAGCGCGCGCGCTCGCCGAGGCCGACGTGGTCGTCACCGACCGCTTGGGGGCGACGATGCTTCTGGACCGACTGTCGCCAGACGTGGAAATCATCGACGTGGGCAAGTCGCCCGACCACCACCCGGTGCCGCAACACGAAATCAACGACCTCATCGTCGACCGCGCCAAGAAGGGCCTCACGGTGGTGCGCCTGAAGGGCGGCGATCCCTTTGTCTTTGGAAGGGGAGGCGAGGAGGTGCATGCGTGCGTGAGCGCGGGCGTGACTGTCGAGGTGGTACCTGGAATCACGTCCGCGATCGCCGTCCCAGGCTTGGTGGGCATCCCTGTGACTCAACGCGGGGTGGCGGCAACGGTCGTCATCACGTCGGGGCACGCGGGGCCCGACACGGCCGTCAAGGCGGCGCTTGGCGCAGGCGCGACCGTCATCGCGCTCATGGCCGTCAAGAGGGTCGGCGAGTTCACGGCGGCCGCGTTGGAAGCGGGCGCCGATCCGCGGACTCCCGTGGCGATCATCGAGCGCGGTTCAACGCCGCACGAGCGCGTCACGCGCGCCACAATTTCGGACGCAAGCCTAATTGCGGACGAAACGGGAGTGAAATCTCCAGCGGTTATCGTCATCGGAGGGGTGGCGCTCGACGGGCTTCTGGCATCCGAGGCAGTGGCAACCCCGCGACCGTAGGGAGGCGAGATGACCGCTCAGTTAGCGCCTGTGTTGATTGGTTGCGCACACGGGACCAATTCTCCAGAGGGTCAGCAGATCATCAGGAACCTGTTCGACTCCGTGCGGCTTGCACTTCCGGGCGTGGACGTGCGCGAGGCCTACGTGGACGTCCACGGGCCAAAGCTCGCTGACGTGATCGCCGATGTTCCCGTGGCGGAGCAGGGACTGGCCGCCGTGGTGGTCCCGATCCTCGTCGCGGGCGGCTATCACGTCTATCACGACATTGCCGAGGCTGTGGCGGCGCGCCCCGACGTCGTGGCGGCGCGTGCGCTCGGGCCGGACGCGCGGCTCACCTCGATCGTCCTCGACCGCTTGTGTGATGCGCATGTCTCGCGCGAGGCGACCCTGGTGCTCGCCGCGGCGGGGTCTTCAGATGAGCGGGCCGCGGCGGATACCGAAGCCGCGGCGGAAATGCTTCGCGGGGTATGGGCTGGGCCGGTGCGGGTCGCCTACGCCACGGGGCGCTCGCCTTCAGTTGCCGACGCGGTACGAAGGGCCCACAACTACGGCGAGGACGGCACCGTCGTGGTCGCATCGTTCCTGCTTGCACCAGGTGTTTTCCAGGCGCGGCTGGAAGAGGCGGGCGCGGACGTGGTGACGCCTGCATTGGCGCCGCACCCGGAACTCGTCTCCATCGTGATCGACAGGTACAGTTCCCTCATTCATGACTGATCCGTTCATTCGCCAACGCGTGCTCGCGGGCTTTGGTCCGCAGGGGCAAGACGCGCTCGTGCATGCGCGCATTGCCATCGTGGGAGCGGGCGGGCTCGGATGCCCCGCCGCCCTGTACTTGGCGGCCTCCGGGGTGGGCAGAATTACGCTCATCGACGCCGACTCCGTGACCACCAGCAACCTTCACCGCCAGATCCTCTTCGGCCCCGACGACGTTGGCACACGCAAGGTTGACGCGGCTGCGGCGGCACTGAACCGCGTCGCGCCCTGGTGCGCCGTTGAGCCGCGGGCGGAGCGCGTCACAGCCGACAACGCCGTCGCCATGCTTTTGGGGCACGACGTGATCGTGGACGGAACCGACACGTTCGCCTCGCGGATGGTCATCGCCGATGCCGCGAATGAAGTTCACCTGCCGCTCGTGTGGGGAGCGGTTCAGGGGTGGTTTGGCCAGGTCACCGTGTTCGATGACTCGGTGGGCCTACGCGACCTTTTCCCTTCCGAGCCGCCCCCGGATTTTGGCGTGTGCGACGCCGGAGGAGTTCTTGGTGCGCTGTGCGGTCAGGTCGGATCCGCGATGGCAACTGAAGCGATCAAGGTGCTTACCGGCGCGGGCGTGCCGCTCGTCGGGACCCTCGCCGTCCTTGACGCGAGAGAAGGGCGTTGGCGGGACCTGCCCGTCGGCCGGGGGCCGGTAGAGTCCGAGTAATCATGCGCACCACTGACGATCATGCGGCAGCTGCGGTGGCGATGGCGTCCGCCCCCATCGCGATCGAGGTGCCCTTGCGCGATGCAATCGGGCTCGTCACAGCCGCGCCTGTTGTTGCGGTGGTGCCCTCCCCGCCCTTCGACAACTCTGCGATGGATGGGTTCGCTGTGCGCTGGGACGACGTGCGTGGGGTTGCGGTGAGTGGGGTTGCCGTGAGCGGGGAAGGCGTGGCGTCGGCCGATTTTTCGCCTATCGCGCTCGTTGTCGTGGACGAGGCCCGTGCTGGGGCGCCGGCGACCAGTGGACCTGCGCCCGGCGAGGCGGTACGCATCATGACCGGCGCGGTGATGCCGCCTGGCGCCGACACCGTCGTCCCTCAGGAGTCCATTTCTTTCGCCGACGGAATTGTGACCGTGGCCGAGGCGCGCGCTTTGGGGGCGCACGTTCGCCGACGCGGCGAAGATGCCCAGATCGGCGACGAGGTGGTGCCCGGAGGAGTCGAATTGGCCGCCCGTCACGTCGCCGCCGCGGCGACGGTGGGAGTGAGCAGCGTGATGGTGTTCCGAGCGCCGCGGGTCGGCATCCTGTCGACAGGCGACGAGTTGGTCGCCGCAGGCGCGACGCTGTGCGAGGGCCAAATCTTCGAGTCGAATTCGTATTTCCTGGAGGGCGCGGTGCGCGCTGCGGGAGGCGTGCCAGCACTGCTCGGGTCGGTCGGGGACACGGCCGCAGGGGTCCTCGCCGCTCTGGCCAGCCGGGACCTGGACCTGATCGTGACGACGGGGGGCGTCAGCGTCGGCGCGTATGACGTGGTGAAAGAGGCGCTGTCGGGAGCGGGTGTTGACTTCATGACACTGGCGATGCAGCCGGGCAAGCCCCAGGGCCTTGGCCGTGTCGCTGGACGGCAAGTCCTGTGTCTTCCCGGCAATCCGGTCGCGGTCGCGGTGTCGTTCGAGATGTTCGTCGCGCCCGTCATCCGCGTGATGCGCGGTCTTCCGCCCTTTCTTGACTGGCACGAGGCGATGGCATCCGCGTCATGGGCAAGCCCGGCTGGGCGAGAGCAGTTCATTCCGGTGCGTTGGAGCGACGGGGACGTCGAGCCCGCGACGGCGAAAGGGTCGGGCTCGCACCTCATGGCAAGGCTTGCACAGGCGGATGCGCTCGCCAGGGTTCCCGCGGGTGTCACGCAGGTCCGTGAGGGCGATACCGTCTTGGTCAGGAGGTTTATCGGATGAGCACATTCACGCATCTCGATGGCGAGGGTCACGCCCGCATGGTCGATGTCACGGCGAAGGAGCCAACTGTCCGCAGCGCCGTTGCCGAGGGCTTCGTCGAGTGCGCCCCACACGTGGTCGCCGCCTTGCGTGACGGATCCGTCTCGAAGGGGGACGTGCTCGCGGTCGCGCGTATTGCGGGCATCGCGGGCGCCAAACGCACCCCTGAACTGCTCCCTCTCGCGCACGTCATCGGCGTCCATGGGGTCGTTGTGGACCTTGAGGTGACCGATGTCGGCGTGGCCATCCGCGCGCGCGTGAGTACGGCGGACCGCACCGGCGTGGAGATGGAGGCGCTCACCGCCGTCAGCGTCGCGGCGCTCAACGTGATCGACATGGTGAAGGGTCTCGACAAGGGTACAAGCGTGCGCGATGTGCGGCTGGTCGCCAAGGACGGTGGCAAGTCGGGCTCGTGGCGTCGTGAAATGGGCGAGCGTCGTGAAATGGGCGAGCGTCGTGAAATGGGCGAGCGTCGTGAAATGGGCGAGCGTCGCGAAATGGGCGAGCGTCGTGAAATCGGTGAGCGTCGCGAAACTGGCACCCCGCAGTGACGACCGACGTGGCCTTCGCTGCCGTCATCGTCGCGGGCGGCGCGGGCTCACGCATGCAGGGGGAGTCGAAGCCGGAGCTCGTGATCGCAGGCCGTTCGCTGTTGGACCGCGCTATCGACGCTTGCGTTGACGCCTCGCACACAGTGATCGTGGGAGGGGAACACCTCAGGCGCGAGGGTGCGTTGTGGGCGTGCGAAGACCCGCCGAGGTCGGGGCCTGCGGCCGGACTCGCGGCGGGAATGGCAGCGCTCGAAACCGCGGGTGACGATTCTGGATTGGTACTTGTCCTCGGCGCGGACACACCGCGCGCTCATGCGTGCGTGGCCGCGCTCTTGGAGGGACTGGCTGCGGGCGCCGATGGCGCATGGCTCATCGACGCGCAGGGCGTGCCCCAGCCGCTCGTGGCGGTCTATCGCAGGGACGCGCTTGCGAAGCGTTGCGCGAGAGTCCTCGCGGGCGCCTCACTGCGCAGCGTGACGGACGGGCTGACAATGGTAGGCGTCGCTGACGCACACGGCGCCGCCAAGGACGTGGATACTTGGGAAGACGTGGCGTATTGGGAAAGGGAACTCTCATGACCGAGAACCAGCTTGAGGCGTGGGTCGCGGCGCTGAGCGAAAGGCTCGGCGTGGACGTGACGGGCGTCGACACTCAAGGCCTGCTTGATGTGGCACGCGACGCGGCACACTCCGTCATGCGTCCGGCGGCACCACTGGCCACCTTTTTGGTGGGCTACGCGGCGGGCGTGAACGGAACGGGGCTTGCGGGCGTCGAGGCCGCGAGTGCGGAGGCATCGGCGCTTGCTCTCGCATGGCCAGGGGCCACCGCGTGACAGTGACGGTGCGGCTGTTCGCCGCGGCTGCGGAGGCCGTTGGTGCGCATGAAGTGAGACTTGACGTCGACACAGTGGCCGAGTTGCGCGCGGCACTGGGCACCGCAGGAATTGGTGCTTCTGGAATTGGCGATGCTCGGCGCGATGCCACCTCCAGCGGTGCGGGAGCCGCAAACGTCGCAGCGGTGAATGTCGCAGCTGCACCTGTCGCAGCGGTGAATGTCGCAGCGGTGAATGTCGCAGCTGCACCTGTCGCAGCTGCACCTGTCGCAGCGGTGAATGTCGCAGCGGTGAATGTCGCAGCGGTGATTCGCCAGTGCGCAATGCTCGAGGCAGGCGTGAGGCGCGAAGACGACTACGTTCTTGCGGCGGGAGCGAAAATAGATGTGATGCCGCCGTTCGCCGGCGGCTAGCACCAGCGCAGCCCGGCGACGCAGTGCGCCGGCACCGTGCGGCAACCTAGTACGGCGGCGGACTAACCGCCGATGGCGCTCATGGGGCGGCGCGGTTGCACGAACGATGGATCATCGATCCCATGGCCCGCGCGCTTCTGCGCCACGCTCGCTTGCATCGCCTGCGCCAACCGCTCATCGCTCGCGCCGTCCCTCATGAGGCCACGGAGGTCGGATTCGTCATGCGCGAAGAGGCAATTGCGGAACTGCCCGTCCGCCGTGAGCCGCACCCTGTCGCAGCTGTCGCAGAACGGACGAGTGACCGATGCGATCACGCCCAGCGTGGTGGGGCCGTCGCCGATCAGCCACTCCTCGGCGGGGCTACTGCCTCGGTGCGCACCAGGGGAGAGCTCGAATGATGCGGCGACCTGCTCCAGGATTTCGCCGCCCGTGACCATGTCGTGGCGATCCCACGTGTGCCCAGCGTCGAGCGGCATGTGCTCGATGAAGCGGGCGTGCAGCCCGCGATCGACCGCAAACTGCACAAGGTCGCACACCTCGTCGTCGTTGACTCCGCGCATGATGAGCGAGTTGATCTTGATCGGGGCGAATCCCACCACGCGCGCGGCCTCGATTCCCGCCAAGGTGTCCGCGAGGCGATCGCGGCGCGTAAGTTCGATGAATCGACTCCTTTGCAGGGTGTCGAGCGAGATGTTGACGCGGGCCAGGCCCGCGTCGCGCAGTGGAGCGGCCAGCGCCGGAAGTCGTAGGGCATTCGTGGTGAGTGACAATTCGAGGGGGCCTGAGGGCCCCTCGACCCCGGAGAGCGCGCGCACGACGTCGACAACGTCGGGACGCAGCAGTGGTTCGCCGCCCGTCAACCGCACTCCCGTCACACCTAGACCTGCGGCGACCCTCACGAGTCGCACCATTTCATCGGTCGACAAAAGCGTGTCCGACTTGAGCCACGGGACGCCGTCGGCCGGCATGCAATACGTGCAGCGCAGCGAGCAGCGATCCGTCAGGCTCACCCGCAGGTCCCTGTGCGTACGCCCGAACTTGTCGACCAGTTGCTCTCTCATCAGGCGATCCCCACCCAGGTGTGGCTACCGTCTGCGAGGATTTCCTTCTTCCATACCGGAAGCTCGGCCTTGATGCGCTCGATGAGTTCACCGAGGGTGTCGAGGGCCTCGCGCCGATGAGCGCTCGCTACCGCGGCGATGATCGCGGATTCGCCCACGGCGAGCACGCCTATGCGGTGAGTAATGGCGATCGCCATGTCGGGTTGGTCGTGGTCGGCGCAGATCCGCGCCAGGACCGCGGCGGCATCGGGGTGGGCCGAGTACTCCAGGGCCGTCACCTCGCCCGTGACCGACGGGTCATGATTACGGACCGTTCCCACAAACGTCGCGATCGCGCCGTGCTTTGGCCCGGCGACCGCAGCGACATGAGCGTCGAGCGACAGTGCGGTGTGTGAAATCTGGGCGATGGAGATCAATGGTCTCCGCCGTCCATCTGGCTGACGAGGTGAGGCAGCAAGGGCAGCACCACCGCGAGGCCATCGGTCACGCCGCCTCGAGAACCGGGGAGGTTGACGACGAATGCGGGCTGAGGCCCGCTGGTGACGCCGGCGATGCCGCGCGATAAGCAGGCTGCGGCCGATCCGGCCGTGCCGGTTCCCCTGATGCGTTCGGAGATCCCGGGAAGCAGGCGATCGATCACGCGCGAGGTGCCCTCGGGCGTCAGGTCGCGAGGGGAAGCTCCCGTGCCGCCGGTTGAGACGATGATGCGTGATCCGTGGCCGATCGCCTCCCGGAGGGCGTGCTCCACGGTCCCCGGCCCATCGGGTACCAGGACGGCGTTCGTGGTGCACCCCAGCGCTTCGAGCTCCCGAACGATGATCGGCCCATTGAGGTCTTCGCGTTCGCCGCGGGCGCACCGATCCGACACGGTGATGACTGTCGCCCGTAGGCCAACCAGGGACGTGGTCATGGCGACAGTTTAGTCGGGTAAGCGCGCCGCGCGAAGGCGCGGGTGGAAGCCGCCCGCATGGCGTCTATGCGACGTGCAGTCGGCATGCGCCTACCTCCGCGAACGGCTCAAGGGTGACGGGATCCGGGTTGGAGCCGAGCGCCGCGACGACCCCGCGCGCAATCCCGAGGTGGACGGCACACACCACGACGGGCACTGCGCGCACCGCGTCCAATAGAGGGCATCGGCGCAGGGCAATCGAACCATCCGTGGCCTCTGCCTCCGGCGCGAAGCCAAGCCGGTCGAGCAGCGACACCAGGGTGGCATTTTGGTTCGTGGATGCTGGGTCTTGCGTCCGGACGAGTTCGGCCCCCCATGTTTCCCCTGCGGCGATCGCGTCGCGTCGCGGATCGTCGCTGGTAGTCGAGATGTGGCGCGCCAGCGCCGTGGCGAGTCCCACGTACTCGCGCACGCGGGCATCGGGCTCGGTTGAGCCTGGGAGTGCGCTGTACGAGCGAGCGGGCCGCCCACGGCCAACCGCGACGCCTGTCGCGCGAACGATGAGCCCGCGATCAACAAGTCCGTCGAGGTGCTTGCGCGCGGTGTTCTAATGCAGCGCGAGTTCGCGCGCGATGTCACCCACCGATGCGGCGTAGCCGCGGCGCTGCATGGCCTCCAACACGCGTGCGCGCTCGGGCGAGAGTTGCGGCTGTGCCGGATCGAACCGTGATGGGCTTGGGCCAAGATTTAGCATGTACTAGAGTGTAGTAAATAAATCTGCTTCACCCTAGGCCCCCACAAAGGAATCTCAATGACCGACCCGACATACCCGAACCTGCTCGATGACGCTGACGTGCAAGAGACCGCTGAAGAGGGCGGTTGTGGGGGCCACTGCAGCTGCGGTGCACAGGAAGACACTGCGCCCGAACTCGACGCCCGTCAGATTCCACCGGCGATCCGTCACGCCTCCATTCTCGGCGCACTCGGCGCCGTTCACCCGGGCGGCTCGATGATCTTGATCGCGCCTCACGCACCCGTGCCGCTCCTTGAGCAGATTGAAGCTGCGGAGCCTGGTGTGTGGACGGCAACGATGGCTCAGTCCGCCCCCGAAGAGTGGCGCGTGCGTCTCACTCGCGCGCTCTAGCGTCGTGGAGGTAGCCGGGGGCCGTCAGAGGCGCGCTGGCATCGGTGGTCGATTCGTCCTGCTCGCCGCGGCGGGGTTTGCGTTGCTCGCAGGCCTCGACGCAGCGCTGATGCTGGCTGGGTTGCCGGCGCCGTTTACGTCCGACCGTCTGCCGCAGGTGCACGGAATGCTGCTCAGCCTGAGCTTTGTCGGCACTCTCATCGCGCTTGAAAGGGCCATAGCGTTGGCGTCCAGGTGGGCGTTCGCGGCCCCCGCGCTGCTCGCCGCAGGCGGGCTACTGCTCGTCTCGGACGCGCCGATCGTCGTGGGCAAGGTGGCTCAACTGGCAGGCGCGGCAGCCCTCGTTCTCGTCTACGCGCCGCTCTGGAGGCGCCAGCGCGACAACGCGGTGCTTGTCTCAGCTTTAGGGGCGGTACTCGCCGTCGGCGCGAGCATCCTGTGGATCGGCCAATTGCCTGTGCCGCTGGTGCTTCCATGGCTTGCGGGCTTTGTGGTGCTCACGATCACGGGCGAGCGCCTCGAGCTTGCTCGTATTGCGATGCCGCCGACCGCGGAGAGCGTGCTGCTCGCCTGCGCGGGTGGCCTCATGGTGGGCGCCGCCGCGTCGGTCCTGTGGCCCCAGGTGGGGGCCGTGATCTTCGGTTTGGTACTGTTTGCTCTTGTCCTCGTGCTTGTGCGTCACGACGTGGCGCGGCGGACGGTGCGTTCTCGGGGCCTCGCTCGCTACATGGGCGCGTCCATGCTCGCCGCCTACGCGTGGCTGGCAGTCGCGGGCCTGGTCTGGACCGTGGGGGGCCTGGCCTTGGAAGGTCCGCGCTATGACACCGTGATTCACTCCGTCTTTCTGGGGTTCACCTTCTCCATGATCATGGCGCACGCCCCCGTGATTCTCCCCGCGGTGACGCGACGCGATCTGCCCTACCACCCGTTCCTGTGGGTGCCGCTCATAGCCCTCCATGTCTCTCTCCTGCTCCGCGTCGCGGTGGGGAACGCGTTCGGGGTCGCCATCTCGTGGCGGGTCGGTGGCGTGGCAGGGATCGTGGCGCTCTTGCTATTCGTGGCGACAGCCGCGGGCTCGACGACGCTCGCCAGCATTCGCAGGAAGGCATCCGCATGAGCGCGCCACGCCGAGGATTTAACCCGCTGCGGGACGTTCCGCCGGTCTTGTGGTTGCTCGCCACAGTGGTGGTCGCCGCTGCACATACGGCTGTCCCCGTGCCGCGGTGGCTCATGATCCACCTGCTTTTACTCGGTGCGGTGAGTCACTCGATCATCGTGTGGAGCCAGCACTTTGCCGACGCTCTGTTGCGCACCGCGCCGCCGCGAAGTCGCGCAGAGCAGATCGGGCAGCGGCTGTGGGTGCTGAACCTGTCGGTCGTGCTCGTTGTTGCGGGCGTGGCCGTAGATCGGTGGACTCTCACAGTGGTGGGCGCCACTGGCGTGATCGTGGCGGTCGCCGCACACGCGGTGTTGCTTGTGCGCCAGATACGCCGTTCCCTGCCTGCGCGGTTTTCCGCGACCGTGAGGTTCTATGTGGCCGCAGCCGCGTGCCTCACTGTCGGCGCCGGCATCGGCGCGGCGCTCGCGCGGGATATTCCGGGGCCCGTGCATGAGCGCTTGCACGTTGCACACGTGGCGCTCAACGTCCTCGGTTGGGTGGGCCTCACGGTGCTTGGCACCCTCATCACGTTTTGGCCAACTGTGTTGGGTACTCGCATCGACCAGGCCTCCGCGGCAATGGCGATCCGTGCACTTCCCGTCCTTGTCACCGGCGTGGGCCTCGTGGCACTCGGCGCGGCCGTGGACCAGCGCTGGTGGGTGGCCGCGGGGTTCCTCGCTTACATCGCCGGTGTGCTCATGGTCGGACTCGGGCTTGCGAACGCAGTCCGCACCCGTCCTCCTGTGACCTATGCCGCGATGTCGATCGCCTCGGGCGTGTTGTGGTGGTTTGTGTGTCTGGTGATGCTGGCCTACTCGAGCGTGACCGCGCCCACGTGGCAAGCGTTCGCCACAACCTTCGACGAAGTGGCACCGCTACTTGCGGCCGGATTCGCCGCGCAAGTATTGCTCGGCGCGCTGTCATACCTGATACCGACAGCTCTCGGCGGGGGGCCTGCCAGCTCTCGCGCAGCGCACCGCGGTTTCGACAGGGGTGCGCACCTGCGGATAGTCGTTATCAACGTGGGGCTGATTGTGTACGTGCTACCGGTTCCAGGGGCAGTGCGGGCGGCATCCTCGGTCACGGTGCTCGCTACGTTCGTGGCCTTCCTCGTGCTCCTCGCCCTGGCGACGCGCGAGTGGAGTCGCAGTCGTAGGTATGCGGAGTCCACTCCGGAGCTCGGATCCGTACCCGGGCCTTCACCCGCGGCGGTCGCGGCCCCGTGGCACTCGCGGCCGCGCGGCCAGCGGGTGGGTTTAGCGGCGACGGGCATGTCGATTGCGCTGCTCAGCGTGGCCATAGGCGTGGCGCTGGATCCTGCGCCGACCATCGCCTCGGCGGCGGCACGAGCTCTCTCGGGTGAGGTGGCACCGACGGGGCGCACGGTCGAGGTGCATGTCACGGCGAACAATATGCGCTTCACTCCCAGCACCATCGAGGTCGACACGGGGGATCACCTCATCATCACACTTGAAAATACCGACACAACGACCGTCCACGACCTGGTCCTGGATTCGGGCCAGGCCACGCAGCGACTCGCACCCGGTCAAGCAGAGATTCTCGACGTCGGTGTCGTGGGCAGGAATGCGGACGGCTGGTGTTCCGTGCTGGGTCACCGCGCCATGGGGATGACGCTGTCGATTGTTGTGACTGGAGCGCCCGCCGCAGCGCCCGCCGCATCCGCACCCGCGCCCCCTGGGGCCATGGAGCAGCGAGACGGATCCATGCAGGGGCAACATGGCGATAAAGCCGCGGATGTGAGCGCGGCGAGCCTTCTCAATTTCCAAGCAACCCCTGGCGCGAGGTTCACACCTTGGAACGCCGCGCTCGAGCCAGCGGGCAACTCCACGGTTCATCGCCGCACCTTGACTATCAAGGAGGTGGAAACGGAGGTCGCTCCCGGTGTCACTCAAACCTTGTGGACTTTCGACGGCCAAGCTCCGGGGCCCGTGTTGCGCGGGCACGTTGGCGACACCTTCGAGATCACCCTTGTGAACGACACCACCATGGGTCACTCGATCGATTTCCACGCCGGGTCGCTTGCCCCCGACAACGTGATGCGCACCATCCCGCCGGGGGGGTCACTTACCTACACCTTCACGGCAGACCGCGCAGGAATCTGGATGTATCACTGCTCCACGATGCCGATGTCTGCCCACATCGCAAACGGCATGTTTGGTGCCGTTATCATCGACCCACCGGGCCTGCCCACCGTCGATCGGGAGTACGTCATCATCCAAAGCGAGCTCTACCTCGGGCCTCAAGGTGGAGTAGTCGACTTCGACAAAGTGAAGGCGGAGACGCCAGACGCCGTCGTCTTCAACGGGTACGTGAATCAATACGACACGGCCCCGCTCAAGGCCAGCGTCGGCGAGACGGTGCGCGTGTGGGTACTCGCAGCGGGACCGAATCGCGGGACGTCATTCCACGTCGTTGGTGCTCAATTCGACGCCGTGTACGCGGAGGGTGCGTATACGCTTCCGCGAGGAAGCTCCGGAGGGAGCCAAGTTCTGGGCCTCACGGTGGCCCAAGGAGGATTCGTGGAGTTGACGTTCCCTGAGGCGGGCCACTATCCGTTCGTTTCACACGTCATGGTCGACGCGGAGCGTGGCGCGCACGGGGTGTTCGAGGTGACGGTCGCTCCGTAGAGCAAGGGGCTCCGCAGCAATAGGCGCCGTAACGACAACCATTCCCTTAGTCGCGCCTGCTCGGCTCCCAGCCACGACGCACCACGCGGCTTCCCGTTGTGTGGGGTGAACGGCTCCGGTAGACGACGTATGGCCGCCAGACGTACTGCAGCGGTGCGCTGAACACGTGGACCAGTCGGGTGAACGGCCACACCGAGAACAGAAGCAGGCCCGCAACGACGTGCAATTGGAAGATCAGTGGCGCGGCCGCCATGTGTTCCGGCTGGGGCTGGAACACAAGCACCGAACGGGCCCACACGGAGACGTCCTCGCGGTAGTTGTGGCCCGAGCCTAATAGCCCCGATGCGAACCACGACGCCGTGATTCCTAGCGAGATGGCACTCGCGAGAAAGATGTACATGACCTTGTCGTTGTTGGTGGTGCGCTGGAAGACCTGCGCATTGTGACGGCGCCTGTAGATGAGCAACGCCATACCAATCACTGTCGCGGCACCCGCGGTGAGGCTCATCGGCATCGTCATCCAGTGGTACGTCGACTCCTTGACTCCCATCGCCTCGGTCCACCTTTCGGGAACCAGCAAACCCAAGAAGTGACCGGCGATGACGGCCAGCACGCCAAAGTGAAAGAGCGGGCTCGCGATGCGCATGATGCGCGTCTCATACGACTGGCTCGATCGCGTGGTCCAGCCAAACTTGTCGTAGCGGTAACGCCAAATCAGTCCCACGATCAAGGTGGTGGCAGCCACATACGGAAACACGACCCAGAGGAGCAAGTTTGCGCCAGGGGGAGTGGCCTCCACGGCTGCTGCGGTCAACAGCATGTTCATCTGCGTCCTCCGACGTCTACCGGGTTGAGCGATGTGGGGAAGGGTTCCAGTCCCACCATCTCGACGGGCGGCCCCGTCTTTGCCAGGGCCGCCATGCGTTCGGCAATCTCGGATGTCATGGCCGGCAGTGTGGCTAGCACCGCGTCAAGGACGTGCACGTAGGGCGACTCGAAATTTGCAAGAGCCTCACGCAAGAGGCCGATTGCCACGCGGTGCTCCACGAGTAGCGCGTCGCCCGTGAGCGTGTTGCCGATTGCGGCGAACTCGAGCACCACCGACAGGTGATCGGGGAGCTCCGAGTCGCCGACGTCAAAGCCGCTCGCCAGATAGGCCTGCTTAAAACGTAGGATGGCGAATCCGCGGTTGCGGGTGTCTCCGTCCGTCCAGAACGTCAGGTACGGGCAGGCCTTGCGTTTCATGTCGAACGTGGCGACGTAGTCACGCTGTGCGTCGAGCAGGGGCACTTCCTCCAAGTAGGCGAGGAATTGACGCAGGGCGTCCCTGACCGGCTTCGCTGATGCCTCGACCACCTGGGTGATCTCGGGGAGCTTCTCAATCAGCGCATCATCCGGATACCAGAGCAGCCAGGATGCCGCGAGTCGAGCCGCGGCAGTGGTGTCACTCATTGCAGCCTTGTCACTCATCGCGACTCCTCACAGACGGCATGCCGAGCGGCGTGCCCTTTCCATCCCAGTGCGGCAAGTTGACGTCAGGAGACATCATCGAGCTGGCATCGGACCGCAGGTGATCGCGGGTCTTGAGGGCGTGGAAGCTCTCATTCGCCACAGGGCGGGGGCTGTTGAGTCGCGCGGCCATGGTCTCTGACGGGAACTGGCCCGGGCCACCCTCGGAGTCAAGCGAGCATGCTAGGTCCTCAAGCTCCTTGCCCACCTCGGCGTGTGCCGCGGGGATCACGTATCGGTCTTCGTACTTCGCAATCGCCAGCAGGCGGTAGAGCTCGAGCATGCTGCCCTCGCTCATTCCCACACGCGCAGGCAACTCGGGACGTAGAGCGTTGCCGACGTTCTTGTCGCGCATGTAGGAACGCATGGCCGACAACGTGTCGAGAGATCTCAAGACAGGAGCAGGGTCTCCGGCCGTGAAGAGCTCCGCGAGGTACTCGACGGGGATACGCAGTGACCGCAGGGCACCAAAGAGGTTGTCTGCGTCCTCCGCGTCGTGGCCCGTCTCGCGCAAAGCGTCTACCACGGGCGAAAGCGGCGGGATGTACCAAACCATCGGCATCGTCCGGTATTCGGGGTGGAGTGGTAGCGCCACCCGGAACTCCTTAGCGAGGCGATACACGGGTGACCTGCGAGCGGCCTCCATCCAGTCGTCGGGAATTCCTTCGCGCTGTGCGGCCGCCTGGACGTCTGGGTCGTGCGGGTCCAGGATGAGATCGAGTTGTGCCTCGTAGAGGTCCTTTTCGTTCGGAGTGGCCGCGGCAGCCGCCACCTTGTCGGCGTCGTAGAGGAAAAGTCCGAGGTACCGCAAGCGGCCCACGCACGTCTCCGAGCAGATGGTGGGCTGCCCCGCCTCGATACGCGGGTAGCACATCGTGCACTTCTCGGCCTTGCCTGTGGCGTGGTTGAAGAAGACCTTCTTGTACGGGCAGCCCGTGACGCACATCCGCCAGCCGCGGCATGCGTCCTGGTCCACCAGCACGATGCCGTCCTCGGCGCGCTTGTACATGGCGCCCGATGGGCACGCGGCGACGCACGCAGGGTTCAGGCAGTGTTCGCAAATGCGAGGCAGGTAGAACATGAAAGCCTGCTCGAACTCGAACTTGATGCGATCGGTGACCTCGCCCTTGATCTTCTGGATGATGGGGTCCTTGTGGCCGTTCTCGGGCGCCCCACCCAAGTCGTCGTCCCAGTTGGCCGACCATTCGATCTTCATCGGCTTGCCGGTGATCGTCGAGCGTGGCTGAGCTACAGGGCTGTGCTCCTGGAGAGGAGCTGACAGCAAGTTGTCGTAGTCGTAGGTCCACGGCTCGTAGTAGTCACTCATTGAGGGGAGGTTGGGGTTGGAGAAGATGCTCACGAGTCGCTTGAACCGGCCACCCGAGCGCAACTTCAACTTGCCACGCTTGTTGAGCACCCACCCGCCCTTCCAGCGTTCCTGATCCTGGTACGTGCGCGGATACCCCTGACCGGGACGCGTCTCGACGTTGTTGAACCAGGCGAACTCGACGCCGTCCCTGTTCGTCCATGCTTGCTTGCACGTGACCGAACAGGTGTGGCACCCGATGCACTTGTCCAGGTTCATCACCATGCCGACTTGGGCCATGACCTTCACGAGTACCTCACCTCCTGGGAGCGACGACGTATGACAGTGACTTCATCTCTTTGGTTGCCTGTGGGGCCGAGGTAGTTGAACGCGAAGGACAGTTGGCCATAGCCTCCGAGGAGGTGCGTTGGCTTGATCATGAGGCGCGTGAGCGAGTTGTGGATGCCTCCACGTTTGCCCGATTCCTCCGCGATAGGCACATCTACCAGGCGATCCTTTGCGTGATACATATACACGGTGCCGGCAGGCATGCGGTGGGACACGATGGCACGCGCCACCACCACGCCGTTGCGGTTGTAGGCCTCGATCCAATCGTTGTCCTTGACGTCGATTTGTTCGGCGTCCTCAACGCTCATCCAAATATCTGGGCCGCCTCGCGACAGCGACAACATGTACTGGTTGTCCTGATAGTTCGAGTGGATCGACCACTTTGAGTGCGGCGTCAGGTACCGCACCGTGAGTTCCTTGCCGAGCCCCGTCTGCTGGTTGCCAAAGATCCGGTGCATGTTGAGCGGCGGCCGGAACGTGGGCAGGTTCTCGCCAAGCTCCGTCATCCAGTCGTGGTCAAGAAAGAAGTGCTGCCTTCCAGTGAGCGTGTGCCACGGCTTGAGCCTTTCCACGTTGATCACGAAGGCCGTATACCTGCGGCCGCCGTGTTCGCTCCCTGACCACTCGGGGCTGGTGATCACGGGCACTGGCCGCGACTGGGTATCGGGGAACGTGATGCGCTTGCCCTCGTTATCGAGCGCAAGGTCCGCCAACTTCTGACCCGTTCGCCTTTCGAGATCGCGGAATCCCTCCACCGCAACGCGTCCATTCGTGGTGCCGGACAAGGCGAGGATCGTCTCGCACGCGTGCACCGCCGTCACCAGGGAAGGCCTGCCTGCCGCGATGCCGTCGGGGATGACGCCGTTGATGTTCGCGAGCGCCTCGACCTCCGCCTTGGGTACCACGTGCACACCCTTGGTCATCGTGCCGAGCGTCTCAACGAGGGGGCCGAGCGCAGACATCCTGTCGGCAAATGTCTCGTAGTCGCGTTCGACCACCACGAACTTGGGCGCCGTCTTGCCTGGTATCAGGTCTACTTCGCCGGTCTTCCAGTCCTTGACGATGCCGCTGGGCACGGCCATTGCGTCTGGCGTGTCATGCAGAAGCGGTACGGCGACCAGGTCGTTGTGCTTTCCCAAGTGTCCACGCGAGAGCTTGCTAATGCTCCGCGCCAGCTCCTGGAATGTGTCGTAATCGCTCTTGGTTTCCCACGGAGGGTTGATCGCCGGGGTGAACGCGTGGACGAAGGGGTGCATATCCGTGCTCGAGAGGTCGTGCTTTTCGTACCAGGTGGCCGCAGGGAACAGCACGTCGCCATAGAGCCCCGTGCTCGTCATCCGGTAGTCCATGCTGACCATGAGGTCGAGCTTGCCCTCGGGCGCGTCGCGCCACTTCACGTCCCGCGGTCGCGAGCCCTCATCGGCTTCCTCCGCTCGCACGGAATTGTCGGCGCCAAGAAGATGCTTGAGGAAGTACTCGTTGCCCTTCGACGACGAGCCGATCAGGTTGGCGCGCCAGACGGTGAGGACACGCGGCCAGTTGCGTTCCGCATCGGGATCCTCGACGGCGAAGTTCACCTCGCCGGACGTCAGCTTCTCCGCCATGAAATCACCGGGCGTCTTGCCAGACGCCACGATTTCGTCGCCGAGTTCGAGTGAGTTGCGGTCGAACGTGGGATAGGACGGCATCCAGCCAGAACGCGCTGACTGCGCGATCACGTCGATCGAGCTCGCGCCGGCGAATCGACCCTCGCCGAGCGGGGACGAGATCGATTCCGGTCCCATCGCGTCGTAGCGCCACTGGCCCGTATTGACGTAAAAGAATGCGGTGCCGATCATCTGGCGCGGAGGGCGTGCCCAATCGAGGCCAAAGGCGAGGGTGGCCCAGCCCGTGTGGGGACGAACCTTTTCTTGGCCCACGTAATGCGCCCAACCGCCGCCATTTACGCCTTGGCAGCCGGTCAGGGTGATGAGTGCGAGGAAAGTTCGGTAGGTCTCGTCCGAGTGGAACCAGTGGTTAGTGCCAGCGCCAAGGATGATCATCGAACGGCCGCCGGAGTCTTCGGCATTCTGGGCAAACTCGCGGCCGATGCGCTCCGCCATGGATGCCGGAACCCCAGTGATTGCCTCTTGCCACGCGGGCGTGTACGGCGAGGGGTCGTCGTAGCCCGTCGGCCAGTCGCCAGGCAGGCCATCGCGGCCCACCCCGTACTGGGCGAGCATGAGGTCGTACACGGTCGTGACGAGTCGTTCGCCTGCGACGGTGTCGAGCCTGCCAGCGGGAACACCGCGGTGATGCACTCCACCGCCCTCGTTGACCTCTTGTTCTAGGTCGAAGCGCGGCAGGAGCAGTTCGGCGGTCTCGGTGCCGCTCGCCTCGTAGAACGAGAGGGCTGGGTCAATACCCTCGAGGTCGAGGTTCCATTTGCCGAGGCCCTCTTCTCCGAATCGGTAACCGAGCGAGCCGTTTGGCACGTGAGGCTTTCCGGTAGCGCTGTCGATCAGCACGGTCTTGAAGGCCGCGTTCTCGGAGGTGTCGCCGAGGTCGGCTGCCGTGACGAACTTGTCGGGTACCCAGGCGCCGTCCTTCTCACGTAGGGAGACCAAGAACGGCAGGTCCGAGTACTTCTTGACGTAGTCGATGAAGCGAGGCACTTGCCTATTGACGAAGAATTCCTTGAGCGTCACATGCCCCATGGCCATCGCGAGCGCGGCATCGGTGCCTGGGTGGGGGCTCATCCACTCATCCGCGAACTTGGTGTTGTCCGCGTAGTCGGGGGACACCACGATGACCTTTTGGCCGCGGTAGCGTGCCTCCGTCATGAAGTGAGCATCGGGCGTGCGCGTCACGGGCACGTTGGCGCCCCACATGATCAGGTACGACGAGTTGTACCAGTCTGCGGACTCTGGCACGTCCGTCTGGTCGCCAAATACCTGGGGGGATGCGACGGGAAGGTCCGCGTACCAGTCGTAGAACGACAACATCGAGCCGCCCAGCATGCTGATGAACCGAGCGCCTGCCGCATGTGAGGCCATCGACATTGCGGGTATCGGTGAGAAGCCGAACACGCGGTCGGGGCCGTACTCCTTGATGGTGCTGACGTGGGCGGCCGCGACGATCTCCTTGGCCTCGTCCCACGAGGCGCGCACGAGCCCACCCTTGCCGCGAGCTCGCTGGTACGAGCGGCGAGTGTCCGGGTCGCTGACGACGGCCTTCCACGCGTCGACCGGGTCGGGGTGGATCCGCTTTGCCGCGCGATAGGCCTCGAGGAGGACGCCCCGGATGTAGGGGTAGCGCACGCGCGTGGGGGAGTAGGTGTACCAAGAAAAAGCCGCGCCACGGGGGCAGCCGCGCGGCTCGTACTCGGGGCTGTCCGTGCCCACGCTGGGGTAGTCCGTCTGCTGTGTCTCCCACGTGATGACGCCATCCTTGACGTACACCTTCCACGAGCACGAGCCCGTGCAGTTGACCCCGTGGGTGCTGCGGACGATCTTGTCGTGGCTCCAGCGATCGCGGTAGAAGGAATCCGCGTCGCGGCCGCCCTCGTGCGTGACCGTGCGCAGGTCCTCGCTCGTGTCGCCCGGCTGGAAGAAGCGACCCGCCTTCACCAAAAAACTGCCTGCGATGTGGTCTGCGGGCGTTGACGTCTTTGTCATGAAGAGGGCCTCTCATCGGACGACGTGGGTCTCTCGTCAATTTCTATGGAACGGGCGGGTTCAAGGTCGGGACGAGTAAGGCGTGCGCGGCACAGCGTGGGCTTGACCCACACGTCCATGCCAGCCACCGTGACGTCCTGGCCGGTGTCGTGCAACATTTGCGCCAACAGTTCCGTGTGGATCTCGCAAATGATGGGGTGATCGGCGATCAGGCTGGCGTAGGGGCAGGTGCCGACGACGATGCTGTCCCCGAGTGTGGTTGCCTCGGCGGCAAAGCCGACGGCGCGCAGCCCCTCCACTGCACGATCGACGGCCTCATCGGGGTCGGCTGCAGGCGCGATAGGGCCGGTGGTGCTGCGCCATTTAGTGGCCGTCGCCTTCGCGAGCGTGCGCGCGTCCGCAAACTCGAGTGCGTCGGTGAGCGCATGCGCTAATTCGTCGTAGGGCGAGTCGGAGGCAGGCGTCGAGCGATAGGTGGTTCGCGGGCGTCCCCGCCCTTGCGGCTCCTCATGGTCCCGTTCCGCATATCCGCCTGCAATGAGGACGTCGAGGTGGCCCCGCACGGTGTTGACGTGCAGACCGGTGGTTTCGCTGATGTCCTCGAGCGTGGTGCCGCCTTCGTGACCGCGCAAGGCAAGAAGCACCTGTGACCTCGAGGCGATTCCTCGGCCGCGCGGAGTCGGCGCGCCCTCAGCCCCACCGCGCGCCCCGATGCGCGCTAGAGCCCTGCTCGCGCGCTCGGAACGGGAAGGTCTCATAGCCGCTTTTCTACCACATTCGACCGCGCTGTGCGAATAATCACGGTGAATATTGCAAACTGTCGAAAAATCTGTACTGTTTTCTCCTAGCAGGAGACCGGCCGCTCAAGGGAGAACGCGCATGGCCATAGAACTCGATACCGCGAAGCCGCGGCCGGCGCAGCCGGAACAGGACGCTACGGAACGGGGACGCGTTCGCGTTCTGACCGTCTCCTCCATCGGTTTCACACTGATGTTCGCCGTCTGGCTGATGTTCGGTGTGCTCGGCATCAAGATCCGTGACGAGTTCGGCCTGACCGATGTCCAGCTGGCCTGGATCACCGCCGTCGCGGTGCTCAATGGCTCGATCTGGCGTCTGCCCGCAGGGATAGCAGCAGACCGTTGGGGCGGCCGCAAGGTCTTCGTGGTGATGCTCGCCTTCACCGCGATCCCCGCCTACCTCGTCTCGACCGTCACGTCGTACGGCGTGCTTCTTGTGTACGCGTTCCTCGTCGGGTTTGCGGGCAACTCCTTCAGCGCTGGCATTGCATGGGTGAGCGCTTGGTGGCCACAGAACCGTAAGGGAATGGCACTCGGGGTGTTCGGCGCGGGCAACGTGGGCGCATCGGTGACCAAGTTCATCGGCCCCGCGATGATTGCCGCGGTGCCAGCGGGCGGGCTGGTCTTTGGGATCATCCCTGGGGGTTGGCGCTCGGTGCCGGTGGTGTACGCAATCCTGCTGGTGGCAATGGCGCTCGTCACGTGGTTCGCGACTCCCCGCCACGACCACACTCCAGGCCAGGGAAGGACCATCGGGCAACTCCTCGCGCCGCTCAAGCAAGTACGCGCGTGGCGATTCAGCCTCTACTACGCGGTGGTGTTTGGCGCCTACGTCGCGCTCGCCTCGTGGCTTCCGAAGTACTACGTCGACGTCTACGGACTCTCACTCGCCAAGGCCGCGCTCCTCACGGCGCTCTTCATCTTCCCCGCCTCGCTACTGCGTCCCGTGGGAGGTTGGCTTTCCGACAAGATGGGCGCTCGCAGGGTCATGTACGTGACGTTTGCGACCATGTTGGCCGCTACGGGCGTGCTGATGATGCCGTACGGCCATATCGTGGTTCTGGACGGTAACGGGGGCAGCCGCGAGGTGTTGCCATGGAGCGTCGGAGTCGTGCTGTTCACCGTGCTGGTCTTTATCACCGGTTGCGCGATGGGCATCGGCAAGGCCGCGGTGTTCAAGCACATCCCCGAGTACTTCCCTGGAGACGTGGGGGCCGTGGGGGGGCTCGTCGGCTCGCTTGGCGCGCTTGGCGGGTTCTTCTTGCCGCCGATGTTCGCTTACGCAAACAAGTGGACCGGCTTGCCGCAGTCGACCTTCTTTGTACTTTTCGCGCTGACGGCCGTCGCCGCGATCTGGATGCACATTACGGTAGTGAAGTTGCTGCATGCGGCGAGCCCTGGCCTCGCCAACAAGTTTGAGCTCGACCAAGAAAACCCGACCGATGGTGCTGCCCAGGCGGCGCTCGAGGTCTCACCCAATCACGCACCTAACCGCGAAGCGGGAGCAACGCTATGACCACCACGCCACCACCCACCGACGCACCGACGCGCAAGGGCCAAGACTGGCTCGACCACTGGGATCCTGAGGCTCCCGATTGGGATCGCAAGCGCGCCTGGATGACGCTGTGGGTGTCGACATTTAGCCTGACGCTTGCGTTCATCGCATGGTTCCTCGTGTCGGCGCTCGCGCCCGTACTCAATGACATCGGCTTTGACCTCAGCAAGGGCCAGCTGTACTGGTTGGCGGCCATTCCAGGGCTGTCTGGGGGCCTCCTACGCCTTGTCTGGACGTTCCTGCCGCCCGTCATCGGTACGCGCAAGTTGGTGACGTATACGACGATCCTGTTGCTCGTGCCCTTCATCGGATGGGCGCTCGCCGTCCAGAATCCGGACACGCCGTACAGCGTCCTGTTGTTGCTCGGCGTCTTCGCTGGTATCGGTGGTGGTGCGTTCTCCGGCTTCATGCCAAGCACCTCCTACTTCTTCCCACGCTCGAAGCAAGGCACCGCGTTGGGGCTGCAGGCTGGCGTCGGCAACTTCGGCGTGAGCATCGTCCAATTGACCACGCCGTGGATCATCGGGTTCATGTTGCTGGGCGGTGCCTTTGCCACCGCCGTGGGGGCACCCCAGGAGATCGTCAACAAGGCCGATGGCGTAAGCAGGGAAGTGTTCTATCAGAACGCCGGCTACGCGTGGGTGCCGATGGTCATCATCGGCGCAATCTTCTCCTGGCTGCTGCTGCGCTCGGTGCCTGTCAAGGTGGCACGCAAGCGCGATCAGTTTGATATCTTCCGCAACAAGCACACGTGGGTGATGACGATCCTCTATGTCATCACCTTCGGGACGTTCTCCGGTTTCGCTGCGATCTTCGGACTACTCATCAAGAACGTCTACGGATCGGACACGTTTGGGACCGAAGGCATCAGCCCGCTGAAGTACGCGTTCCTCGGCGCCCTGGTGGGATCGGCGGCCCGTGTGCTCTCCGGGCCTGTGGCCGACAAGTTCGGTGGCGCGCGCGTCACTCTTGTCTCCTCGGCGGGAATCGCAGCGTCCTCCATCTTCACCTCGTTCCAGCTCAACCCCACATCCGCGGATGACTTCCCCAAGTTCTTGTGGGGAATGCTCGCCATCTTCCTGTTCGCCGGAATCGGGAATGCGAGCACCTTCAAGCAGATGCCCGTGATCTTTGAGCGCAGGCAGGCAGGCGGGGTCATCGGATTCACGTCGGCCATTGCAGCGTTCGGACCGTTCTACTTTGGTATAGCGCTCGCGAGTTTTTCCCCACAGCCGCTGTTCTGGGCGTGGGCGCTCCTCGCCACGGTCGGGGTGGGGATCACCTGGTGGTTCTATGCCCGTAAGGGCGCCGAGAAGCCGTCATAGGGCGGGCGAGTCTCAGACGGCGAGGGCCGTCACGCACCTGATGGCGCGTGACGGCACTAGTCGTGGCTGGCGGACTCTTCGGCGCCGTCGACGGACTGCCTTGCCACGACGTACAACAGGTCTGACAGCCTATTGAGATAGCGAAGCACGTCGTCGGTCACTAGGCATCCCGCGGTCCTCGCCTGCACGGTGTGGCGCTCGGCTCTCCTCACGACGCTTCTTGCCAGGTCAATCGCGGCTTCCTGTGGGGTGGTTCCAGGGACGACGAAGACGGGCCGCAGGGGCTGTTCGAGTATGAGGGCGTCGATCATGTCTTCGATTTTGACGGCCATGGATGCATCGACGAGCGAAATACCACTCACCAGACGGTCGCGGTGAGTGGGGTTGGTCGCGAGGTCCGCAGCGACGACGAACAGGTCGCGTTGGAGGCCCAAGATGAGGGCCGACCGTTGCTCGTCCTCGCAACCGGCTCTGGCTACTCCGAGCGCCGAAACCGCCTCATCGATGTCTCCCAGTGCGTCAACGAGATCCGCGCCCTTGGAGGTGCGCCCGCCGTAAAGCAGTCCGGTTGTGCCGTCGTCCCCTGACTTCGTGTAGATACGACTCATGGCCGTAGTCTGCCACCACCCTGCCGCGCTACGCTGGCAGAGCCACCTGGTAGCGAGGGCGGCGTGACTCCCGCGGGGGGGAAACCGGTCCGATTCCGGTGCTGACCCGCAACCGTAGGACGGGCTTTGCAGACGTCGAGCCGGGATACCTTCACGGGAGGGCAAGAGGAATCTCAATCGTCGTGGTCCGCGAGAGGGAGTCCGGCCTTCTGTGCGAAGGGACCCTCTGGAGTTCCCTCTCGCGGCGGTTGACCGGGATCCACGGGACCCCTGAAATGAAGGGCCCGCGATGTTCCAGTCCCGCACTCGTAGCTTTCGCAGCGTCGCTGTGGCATCCGGTGCACTTCTTCTTGGCGCTCTCTTAGTGATCGGGTTGCCTTCCGCCCCGGCATCGGCTGCCGAGGGCGCCTGTGTCGATGGCAACGGCGTCACAGTCGTCGTCGACTTCACCGACCTCGGCGGGAGCATCGTGACCGGATGCACCTCGGGCGATCCTGCTACGGGCCGAGAAGCGCTCGAGGCGGCGGGCTTCGCGGCCACCGACTCGCAGCCGGGCATGATTTGCGCGATCGACGCTCAGCCGGATCCCTGCCCGGCGACCTTCGAGGGGTCGTACTGGTCCTATTGGCACGGCTCGGCTGCGGGCGATTGGGTGAGTTACCAAGTGGGATCGGACTCGAGCGATCCCACGCCGGGCGAGATTGAGGGCTGGCGCTACAACGATGGGAGCACGGGGCCAGGGATCTCGCCCACGGAGGTCGCGGGTGCGGTCCTCGTGGCGTCACCGGCGGCCACGGTAGGGGAGAGTTCCCCCTCGCCGTCGCCGTCGCCGTCGCCGGCTGCGACTGCGACTGCGACTGCGGATGCTACTGCGGTTGCGGATGCGACTTCGACCGATCGCCTCGTAATCTTCACCGCAATCGCTCTCGCGGCAGTCATCGCCGTTCTCGTGGTGGTATTCCTCTTCCGCTTGCGGATCCGCCGGACGTCCGAAGAGGACTAGAGCCGATGCCAGGCCTGCTCGCGCAACCCGCCACGATTCATCCGATGGCCTGGTGGGGCTGGGCTTTTGGGATAGCGATCGCGACCACCCGGTCGCCGGGTGTCATATCCACCGGGTTGCTGGTTGCCGCGCTCGGGCTTGTAGTCGCGGTTTGCCGTGGTGACTCGCCCTACGCACGCGCGTTCCCCGCCTATCTCGCCCTGGCGGCGACGATCGTGGCGATTCGAGTCGTCTTCTACATCCTCGTGGGAATCAAGGGGGGAACCGGAAGTGTGCTGCCGTTGCCGAGAATCCCGATGCCCGACTGGGCGGGCGGTATCGAGTTGCTCGGTCCCGTCTCGGGCTCAGGGCTGATGTCCGCGGTCTCCGCAGGTCTTGCCCTTGCAGCGTTGCTGCTGTGCTTCGGTGCGGCAATCGCGCTGACGGACCCACTGCGGACTCTGCGCAGCCTCCCTGCGTCCCTGCATCTGCTCGGAACCGCGACCGTCATCGCCATGATGCTCGCCCCACAACTGGTGGAGTCATGGCAGCGTGTACGGAGGGCGCAGAAACTGCGGGGCCAACGACTTCGCAAGGCACATTCGGTATCGGCGACGACGACCCCGGTGCTGCAGGATGCCCTCGAACGATCTTTGAAAATCGCGGCATCGATGGACTCTCGCGGTTACGCCCGGTCGCGTAGCGGAGGCAGCGGTGCGGTGCTCACGCTCATGATCGCGGCATTGGTTGCCGCAGCCCTCGGCACGTACGCCCTGATGGACGGCACGACGCCACGATGGTTGAGTATCTCCCTGCTGGCGGGTGGGGCCACTGCCGCATTTGTCGGGTCAGTTGTGGCATCGCGACGAATTCATGCGACAACCTACAGGCCTGATCCATGGAGAATGCGGGAGGCGCTCATCGCTATGAGCGGTGTGGGGGTCGCGACGCTCGCCTTCGTCAGCGCGGCCGTCGGTTCGCCAGGGACCGCAGGCTGGTCGGCGGCGTTCCTGCTCTGCGCGGCAATTGCCACAGTTCCGATCCCGGTCGTGATGGCGCTATGACACCAGACGGCATTATCAGGTTCGACCGTGTTGGGTTCAGATATGCGGACTCTGACCGCCAGGTGCTCCGTGACGTCACGCTCGCCGTCCCGGAGGGCGCGTTATGCCTGGTGATCGGCCCGACTGGCTCAGGCAAGTCGACCCTGTTGCAATTGGTCAACGGACTGGCACCTCATTTCACGGGTGGAGAGCTCGCCGGAACCGTTACTGTCGACGGCCGTGACACGCGCACCCATCCGCCGCGGGATCTTGCGGACCTCGTGGGGGTCGTCGGCCAGGATCCGGCGGCCGGGTTCGTCACTGGCAGGGTCGATGACGAACTCGCCTATGGCATGGAGCAGCTCGGGCTGTCCGACCGCGTGATGCGCACGCGTGTTGAGGAGGTGATCGACCTGCTTGGCCTCGATGCGGTGCGCCGGCGCTCTCTCTCTGAGCTTTCGGCGGGCGAGCAGCAGCGGGTTGCTATTGCATCGGTACTCACCAGCCACCCGCGCATCCTGGCACTGGATGAGCCGACATCGGCGCTGGACCCCAATGGTGCTGAAGAGGTGCTTGCGGCCATCCTGCGCCTCGTGCACGACCTCGGGATCACCGTGCTGATGGCTGAACAACGGTTGGAACGCGTGATCCAATACGCGGACTCGATGGTGTTGGTTGGGGCGGACGGCACCGTGCGATTGGGTCTACCCACGGAGATCCTCGAGGGGAGCCCGCTCGCTCCGCCGATTGTTGAGCTCGGCAGGCTCGCTGGGTGGAACCCAATGCCACGGTCCATTCGCGATGCTCGCCGCCTCGTGGGCCCGATGCGGGACCGGCTGAGTGCCCATCTATCGAACCAATTGGACGACCCCGCTTCGCACGCAAGCGCTCCAGTCGCACTCACCACAAAGGGCCTACAGGTGCGGTATGGCGCCGTTCGCGCCCTCGCGGGCGTTGACCTCACGCTCCGCGCAGGCGAGGTGACGGCGGTGATGGGTCGTAACGGCTCCGGGAAGTCGTCCTTGCTTTGGGCGCTGCAGGGAAGTGGGGTGCGAACGGGCGGCACGGTCCTGATCTATGACACCACTGTCTATGACACCGCCGCGCGCGAGGCGACGCAGACTGCGGAGGTCCGCCATCAGAGACAACCAGGCGTCGATCCCCGGTCCCTTAACCCCGAAGAGGCGATCCATCGGGTCGCGCTCGTCCCGCAGAGTCCTTCCGACCTGCTCTATCTTGAGTCGGTGGGGGCCGAGTGCCGGGCGGCGGACAGTGCTGTCGGTGCCGTCGCGGGCACGGCTCAGAAGCTACTCGATCGGCTGGCCCCAGGCCTGTCCGCGTCTCGCCACCCGCGAGACTTGTCCGAAGGCGAGCGCTTGGCACTCGTTCTCGCCATACAGCTGGCTGGACAACCGCGCGTGCTCCTGTTGGATGAACCGACTCGGGGTCTTGACTACGACGCAAAACGGAGACTCTGTGAGGTTCTCAATGAGCTGGCTGCTAGGGGAACGGCCGTGCTGCTCTCAAGTCACGACGTCGAGTTCGTCGCGCGTATCGCCGATCGGGTCCTGGTCCTTGCCCGGGGCGAACTCCTTACGGATGGTCCCGCGCGTGAGGTGCTCACGGCGAGCCCGAGCTTTGCGCCGCAGGTGGCGAGGATCCTCCACCCGCTTCCCCTACTCACCGTCGACGCGGTGCGTGCGGCACTGGCGGCCGAGTCGTGAAGAGCATCAGGCCCGTGATGCCACTCGGCTTCCGCACGGCAGTCGCACTCGTGCTTGCCACCGTTGCGGGGATCCTCGCGTTCACGTGGCCCTTGCTGACCGGGCGGGGTTCGCTGCTTGAGCACAATGCGAGCGCACCTGTTGTGCTCGGGCTCGTTCTGCTTGGTGTGCTGTCAGTTGTGCTCATCGCACTCGGCGAGGGCGGCATCGACGCCAAGGCCATCGCCATGCTTGGGCTGTTGGCTGCCGTGGGCGCCGTCTTGCGACCATTGTCGGCTGGCAGCGCAGGCATTGAACTCGTGTTCCTCTTCATCGTGCTTGGTGGTCGGGTGTTTGGCACAGGTTTCGGCTTTGCGCTCGGTTCGATCACGCTGTTCGCCTCCGCGCTCCTCACGGGCGGGCTCGGGCCGTGGTTGCCGTTCCAGATGCTCGCGGCTTCGTGGATTGGCATGGGCGCGGGTCTTCTTCCGCGCGGGCTGCGGGGGCGGTATGAGATCGCGGTGCTCGCTGGATACGCCGCAGTGTGTGGATTCCTCTATGGCCAGGCGATGAACCTGTCTTTTTGGCCGTTCACGCTCGGGCCCGGAACGGCGCTCAGTTTTCAAGCGGGGGCACCGCTGGCCGAGAACCTGCACAGGTTTGTGATCTTCAGCATCACCACCTCGCTGGGCTGGGATCTTGCACGTGCGTGTGTTCTCGCGGTGGGTATTGCGATCCTTGGCCGACGCATGCTCGACGCTTTGCGCAGAACCGCGAGGCTCGCCGCATTCGCGCCCGCAGCGGGCACGGGGGGGCACAACGACCTCCTATCCATGTCTCGCGAATAGACACGGCCCAAACGCTCGCAATTCACTACATGTAGTGGTTCAATGGCCTAAGCATCACGATATCTAGTGGGCGTGCAGAGCGTGGACCGATGAGGAGAGTGACCCCGGATGGGTGCACATGGGCAACACGAACAGCAGGATACAAGCGTTGCGATCGGTTCCGGGCTGCATGTAAAGCGCCGGTTCTCCACCGCCGGTATCCACCCCTATGACGAGGTCGCCTGGGAGCTGCGAAACGTCGAGCAGACCAACTGGAAGACCGGCGAGACGATCTTTGCTCAAGCCGGCGTCGAGTTCCCCGCAACCTGGTCGAGCAACGCCTCCACGATCGTCGCCACGAAGTACTTCCGCGGAGCGCTCGATTCGCCGGCCCGTGAGTCGAGCCTTCGGCAGCTGATAGACAGGGTCGTTGGTCGCTACGTCGCAGCCGGAACTGAGCACAACTATTTCGCGACGCCCGCCGATGCGGAGGTCTTTGGCGACGAGCTCACGTGGCTACTGCTACATCAGGTGTTCTCCTTTAACTCGCCGGTGTGGTTCAACGTCGGCACCGAATCGCCTCAGCAGGTCAGTGCCTGTTTCATCCTCGCAGTTGATGACACGATGGACTCGATCCTGAACTGGTATCGCGAAGAGGGCATGATCTTCAAAGGGGGCTCCGGCGCGGGAGTGAACCTGTCGCGCATCCGTGCGTCTACGGAACTCCTCTCCTCCGGTGGGACCGCGAGCGGCCCTGTGTCCTTCATGCGCGGCGCGGATGCGAGCGCAGGCACAATCAAGTCCGGTGGGGCCACTCGCCGGGCAGCGAAAATGGTCGTGCTCGACGTCGACCACCCTGACATCCGCGAGTTCGTCGAGACGAAAGTGCGCGAAGAGCAAAAGATCCGTGTGTTGCGCGACGCAGGCTTCGACATGGATCTCGATGGACAAGACGTCACTTCGGTCCAGTACCAGAACGCGAACAACTCGGTGCGATTGAGCGATACCTTCTTGCGCGCGGTTGAGCAGGACGGCAACTTCGATCTGGCCGCCCGCGCGGACGGCCACACGATGGAGACGGTCAGGGCCAAGCAGCTCTTCCGTCAGATCTCTGAGGCCGCGTGGGCCTGCGCCGATCCCGGTATTCAATACGACGACACGATCAACGAGTGGCACACGACCCCAGAATCCGGCCGGATCAATGCTTCAAACCCATGCTCCGAGTACATGTCGCTCGACAACTCTTCGTGCAATCTCGCCTCGCTCAACTTGCTGGCGTTCTTGCGGGACGACGAGACCTTCGACATCGAGGGGTTTGTCGCTGCGGTCGAGCTTGTCATCACGGCGATGGACATCTCGATCTGCTTCGCCGACTTCCCTACGGAGCCGATCGCGAAGAACACACGGGACTTCCGCCAACTCGGCATCGGCTACGCCAACCTCGGCGCGCTCCTCATGGCGACCGGACACGGTTACGACTCCAACAGCGGCAGGGCTCTCGCGGCGGCCATCACCTCACTCATGACGGGGACGGCTTACCGACGGTCCGCAGAACTGGCCGAGATCGTTGGCGCTTACGCGGGATATGCCCCGAACGCCGCTGCGCACGAGAGGGTCATGCGCAAGCACGCCACGGCCAACGAAGTGATCGAGACGTTCGGGACCATGGACAGCACCGTCCGTGACAGGGCCGGACGCGAGTGGGAGGGCGCGCTCGAGCAGGGTGCGATCCATGGTTGGCGCAACGCTCAGGCGAGTGTGCTCGCACCGACCGGCACCATCGGCTTCATGATGGACTGCGACACGACAGGAATCGAGCCGGACTTCTCGCTCGTCAAGTTCAAAAAGCTTGTCGGCGGAGGTTCGATGCAGATCGTCAACCAGGCGATCCCGCGATCCTTGAACCAACTTGGCTACCCGGGCGAAACAGTTGAGGCGATTGTTGAATACGTCGCCACTCACGGCCACGTGGTGGATGCGCCGGGTCTTCGACAGGAACACTACGACATCTTCGACACGGCGATGGGGGCCCGTCCCATCGCGCCGATGGGGCATGTGCGGATGATGTCCGCGGTGCAGCCATTTTTGTCGGGGGCGATCTCCAAAACCGTTAACCTGCCCGCCGATGCGACAGTCGAAGACGTGGAGGACGTGTACTTCCAGGGGTGGAAGCTTGGGCTCAAGGCGGTGGCGGTCTACAGGGACAATTGCAAGGTTGGACAGCCACTCTCAAGCGGCAAGAACGCACAAACCACGGCCGCGACAGAAGTGGTACGGAGTGTCCCCGTTCGACGGCGGCTGCCAAAGTCGCGCCCGTCGGTCACGACGTCGTTCGAGGTCGCAGGGGCAAAGGGTTACCTGACCGTCGGCTCGTACCCGGACGACGGCCCCGGCGAGATTTTCCTCCGGCTCGGTAAGCAGGGGTCCACCTTGGCAGGGGTGATGGATGCGTTCTCGATAGCGGTCTCTATCGGCCTGCAGTATGGGGTACCCCTGTCGACGTACGTGGAGAAGTTCACCAACCTTCGATTTGAGCCAGCCGGACTCACGGACGACCGGGACATCCGGATGGCCCAGTCGATCATGGACTACATCTTCCGGCGCCTGGCACTGGACCATCTGGACTATGAGACCCGCTCCGCACTCGGGATATCAACCGCCTCCGAGCGCACTGCGCGGTTGGACGCTGAAGAATACGCTCAAGAACAGTTAGCGGCGGTCAAGGCCAGCGACGGCGCGCAGGGGATCCCGGCGGCCGTGAAGTCGGCGGGTGCAGTGCATTCGAGTGCACAGTTGCTCGAGTCGCTACAGGGCCTCGTCGCGGACGCTCCGCTGTGCCTGTCGTGCGGTGTCAAAATGCGGCCGTCTGGGTCCTGCTACGTGTGTGAAAGTTGCGGGAGCACGAGCGGCTGCAGCTAAGCCGATCCACGAGGGAAGGTGCGCCGTGGCGCGGCCGCCCAGTTGCTCGTCGAGGCGGTCGACTCTCGCCGAGCGGTTGACCGGTTGCGTGCTCGTATGACTTCGCCTAGAGCGTGTCTCCAAAGGATTGGGGGGTGCGTCGCGCAGGCTGGTCTGGTGACTCGTGAAGCCCTTCTCGACGATGCCCAGTGGAAGCTGATCGAGCCGTTGCTCCCGGCTCAACGCTCGGGTCGCGGACGCCCGATGAGTGATCACCGGCAGGTCGTGGAGGGGATCATCTACCGGTATCGCTGCGGCATCGCCTGGCGGGATCTTCCGGCCTCGTTCGGGCCGTGGCAGACCGTGTGGAAGCGGCACCGCCGGTTCAGCGGCGACGGGACCTGGGACACGATCCTGGACACGCTGCTGGCCCAGGCCGACGCCGCGCAGGAGATCGACTGGACGGTCAGCGTGGACTCGACGATCAACCGTGCGCACCAGCACGCGACCAACCTGCCCCGGGAGCCCAAGACCGACCCGAAGATCGCATCGGAGGCGACCGGCGACACCCCGACCCCGCTCGGCCCCGCAGGAGTCGATGCGTCGGCTCGTGGGGTCGTCGGGCTCCTCGCCGGCCCCACAGGGGGCTGGGTCGAATCACAAGGATTCTGCGATTCGGGCAGGTCAGGACGCTCCTGAGGTCGCGCTCGGGCTCTATGACGAGCCGGTCGATCACGGCATCGGCCGTTCGCGTGGCGGGTTGTCCTCCAAGATCCACCACCTCGTGGACGGCCGTGGCCGGCCGCTGGTCGTCCTGGTCGGCCCCGGGCAGGCAGGCGACTCCCCGATGTTCCCGGTGCTGCTGGACCACCTGCGCGTCGACCGCGCCGGGCCCGGGCGACCCCGGACCACACCGGACGCCGTGCTGGGCGACAAGGCCTACTCCGCACGAGCGCACCGCACGCTGCTGCGTTCACGCGGGGTCAAGACCGTGATCCCCGAACCCTCCGACCAGATCCGCAACCGCAAACGCCGCGGGTCACGCGGCGGACGACCACCAGCCTTCGACTCCGAGCTCTACAAGAAGCGAAACGTCGTCGAGCGGTCCTTCAACACCGTCAAGCAGTGGCGAGCCCTGGCCACCCGCTACGACAAACTCGCCATCGTCTACCGCGGCGCAGCCGTCCTGCGCGCGATCACCATCTGGCTGAAGCACCTTTAGAGACACGCTCTAGGCGTGGGGCCGTCAGCCGAAGAGCGGGCCTGATCGCGCGTTCGCTGTCGGCCGATGCTGCAGGGGATTTCTAGCTCGCGAGGGAGAACGCGTGGGGGCGGGTGCCCACGTCAAAGTGCACAGTTTCGCCCACGCGTGGCAGGAAGCGCGAAGCCTCCGCGATCGAGACTTCCGCCCACAAGAGTGATCCGCGCACCCGCAATGTCCCGTCCCCACGAGGCTCGAGCGCGAGTACCACGTCGCACACACAGCCAGGCGTGGTGGACGGCACGATCTTGACCGCTCTCGGGTTGATTGTTGCGGCAACCGTGGCACCCAGCGTGAACTCCTCGCCGTCGGCGGGTACCAGTTGGCCGTCGGGAAGCGCCAGCGCACCCTCCACCCATGTCCCCCTGAGCCAGATGAGCCCCGCCAGGGCCGCGGTGAATGCAGTACGGGGGCGCTCGAACGTCGCTGACGTCGCTCCCTCTTCCACGACGGTGCCGTGGTCGAGAACGGCGATCGTGTGGGCAATGTCGATCGCGTCAAGACCGTCGTGAGTGGACAGCACGGCGGTGCGCCCCTTCAAGACGTCCCTCAGCAGCGAGCGCATCGCGATCGCCGCCTCGATGTCGAGGGAAGCGAAGGGCTCGTCGAGCAGCACGAGCCTGGGATCGCTCGCGAGGGCGCGCGCCACCGCAACCCTGCGGGCCTCTCCCCCCGAGAGGGTGCGCGGCCTGCGTGCCGCGAGGTGGCCAGCCCCGACTCTGCTTAGCCACTTGTGTGCGCCCGCGCGAGAACTCGCCCTCGAAGCGCCCTGCGCTCGGGCGGGAAAGGCCACGTTGTCGAGCACGCTGACGTGAGGAAACAACGCGGAGTCTTGAGTGACAAGCGCGATTCCCCTGGATCGTGACTCTGTGACACGCATGCGGCCTTCTCGGTCCGAGAAGAGCACGGCGTCGCCCAGCGTCGCATGCCCTGAGTCGGGCGCTGTAAGTCCCGCGAGGGCCTCGATCACCGTCGTTTTGCCCGCGCCATTCGGGCCCAGGAGCGCAAGAGTGGTGCCTTCGGGAACATGAAGTACAGCATTGACGCCACGTGATGACATGCCAACGACGGCCTCGAGTGTCATGGAATCGCCCGCCGACCAGGACGCGCGGCCGCGGCGACGATCAGGATTGCGAGGGCGACAAGTACCAGGCCCAGGGCCACCGCCGCTTGAGGATCGGATTCACGTGCCAAGTAGATCTGGAGGGCAGCGGTACGCGTGACGCCCTCGAGGCTGCCAGCGAACGTCAGCGTCGCACCGAACTCACCCAACGAACGCGCGAACGCGAGAACGGCACCCATCGCGACGGCGACGCCGATTCCTGGAAGGGTAATGACCCTGAGGATCCGCGAGCGGCCAGCTCCTAACGTGGCGGCGATTGCCTCGAGTCTGCCGTCTCGCGCGGCGAGAGCCGCCTCGACGGACACAACGACGAAGGGCATCGCGACGAACGCCTGAGCAAGCACCACTGCGGCGGTGGTGAACGCGACCGGGATGCCCGCCGCGTCAAGCGTGGCCCCCAGGAGGCCCCTGCGCCCAAAGGCGTAGAGGAGCCCCAGGCCACTCACCACTGGCGGCAAGACCAGCGGTGCGAGCAGAATTGCGCGCAGCACCGCGCGCGCGACGCCCTTGAGTGCCGCGAGCGCGAAGCCAAGGGGAACGCCGAGCGTGATGCACAGGGCGGTCGAGGCCGCGGCCGTGCGCAGCGAGAGTCCAAGGGCCGTGCGAGCGGACGGAGTGGCGAGTTGGCCTGGCAACTGTGCCCAATTCGCGCGCGACGCGAGCCCCACGAGGGGCAGCACCGCGAACGCGGCCGCGATGACGGCAAGGACGAGGAGCCAGCGCGGGAGCCTGGTCATGCCACGCTCACCCGACCGCGGACGCGTCGGGGGCCGTGACGTCGGGGGCGGTGCCATTGAGGGCGGTGACATCGGAAGCGCCGCCGTCGGAGGTGGCGAAGCCCGCAGCCAACAAGGCGGCCTGCCCCTGCTGACCCAAGACGAAGTCGACGAAGCTGCGGGCAGCGGTCGGTGCGTGTGCGCCGGTCAGGACCGCAATGGGATATCGCGTTGCCACGGACGCGGAGCCAGCGAAGGGGATACCCTCGACCTCCTTGGCGCGGGCAACGTCGGTGACGTAAACGAGACCGGCATCGGCCTCTCCCGAGGACACGGCACCGAGCACGTCGGTGACGTTAGTGAGTTCGGAGACGGGGGAGAGGATGACACCGAGCTTCTCCTCGACCAGGGCGGTCGCGGCGCCGCAAGGCACCTCGGGGGCGCACACGACGACCTTGAGACCGGGGTTCGCGAGGCTCGCGAAGTCGGTCACGCCGCCCGGATTTCCTCGGGGAACTGCGATGGTCAGGGTGTTGCTTGCGAAGAGTTCGGCCATACCGGCGACGTGTTCCGCCACGACGCCCATTTGCGCCTCGTTTGCGGAGGCGAAGATGTCGGCGGGGGCGCCCTCGTTAATCTGCGCCGCGAGGTCGGACGAGCCTGCAAACGTGAGGCGAATGCTGACGCCTGGGTGCGCGGTCTCGTATTGCTCGGCGAGGGCCGCGAACACCTCAGAGAGAGAGGCTGCGGCGTACACGTTGATGGTGACGCGAGTTGGGGCGTCATCTTCAGCGGCGCACGCGCCAACGGACAGCGAGCACGCCGCGGCGAGCGCCGCAGCCGCGAGCGGATTGCGCAGTCTCACTGGGAGGAGCCAGGCGTCGTCTCGATGATGACGGTGGTCGCTTTGATGACGGCAGTGGCGACGGAACCCACTTCGAGACCGAGGTCGCGCACCGCTTCGGAGCTCATGAGGGACACCACCCTGAATGGGCCGCACTGCATGTCGACTTGGGCCATGACGGCGTCCGTCTTTACTGCAGTGACGATGCCAACGAAGTGGTTGCGCGCTGAACGCAACACGTCGCCTGCAGGTGCGGGTGCAGGGGCTCGCACGGCGTAGTCCGCTAGGTCTGCGCCGGCGATGACAGTTCGGCCTCCTTCGTCGAGCGACGTGACGATGCCGCTTGACTTGATCCAACGGCGCAGTGTGTCGTCGCTCACGCCCACAAGGGCGGCGGCTTCTGAAACGCGCAAACGCGGCATGGCTAGCACTTTAGCACCGCGTGTGCGGCGCGAAAAGGGTTAACGGCGCCTCACGCCGAAAAGCGACCTCAGGATCTGATTGCCGATTTCCCTGCCCGCTTGACGCGCGAAAGACTTCACCGGCTGGGACGAGATGACCTTCTCGACGGTCGATTTCTCGTGTCGGGTCGATCGAGTTCCTCCGCTGGGCCCCGCGGCGGTCGAGTTCCGCCCGGCCGATGACTGTTCCTTGGCCGCAGCGTCGGCCGCCTCCTGATCGGCGACCTCCTTGTCGTGGGCGGCGACGCGGGCTGTGAGCAACTCATAGGCGCTCTCGCGATCGACGACGGTGGCGTATTGCACCGTTCGCGGGCTCGCCTTCACCGCGGCCTCGATCGCGGCATCGGGCGCAGGATCCATGAGCCCTCGCGGCGCGCACAGTCGGGTCCACGCCACGGGAGTTGGGACTCCCTTGTCGCTCAGCACCGTCACCGCCGCCTCGCCGATGCCCATCGACGTCAACACATGTTCCAGGTCATACGGAGACATCGGGAATGTGTTCGACGTAGCCTTCATCGCCTTGGCGTCGTCGGGGGTGAACGCGCGCAGCGCGTGCTGCACGCGTGAACCGAGCTGGCCCAGCACGTCGGAGGGAACGTCCTTGGGCGTCTGGGTCACGAAGAAGACGCCCACACCCTTGGAGCGAATCAGCCGCACGGTCTCCGTGACCTGCGTGAGGAACTCCTTGGACGCGTCGGTGAAGAGCAAGTGGGCCTCGTCGAAGAAGAACACGAGCTTGGGTTTGTCGGGGTCCCCCACCTCGGGAAGATCGGCGAAGAGGTCCGCAAGCAGCCACATGATGAACGTCGAGAACAGGCGGGGGCGGTCCTGGAGGTCGGGGAGCTCGAGGCACGAGATGACGCCGCGCCCATCGGGAGCCGTCGCCAGCAGGTCCGTCGTGGTGAACGCTGGCTCACCAAAGAACTCATCTGCGCCTTGAGCCTGAAGGTTGGCGATCTCGCGCAGCAGCACTCCAGCCGTAGAGGCGGAGACCCCGCCGATCGTCTTGAGCTCGGGCTTGCCCTCATCGGAATCGAGGAATTGGATGACCGACCGCAGGTCCTTGAGGTCCAGCAGTGCCAGGCCGTTCATGTCGGCCCAGTGGAAGACAAGCCCCAGAGCGGATTCCTGCACGTCGCTCAGGCCGAGCACCTTCGACATGAGAAGTGGCCCAAAGTCCGTCACCGTGGTCCGGATCGGTACACCCTTGCCGATGCCGCCGAGCGCGTAATACTCGACGGGATAGGAAGCGGGCGCCCAGTCCTGCCCGATGTCGGCCGCCCTCGCCGTGATGAAGTCCTTAGGCTCGCCCGCTACCGCCATTCCCGACAGGTCGCCCTTGATGTCGGTGACGAAGACGGGCACTCCCGCATCGGACAGCGACTCGGCGAGGCCCTGCAGGGTGCGGGTCTTTCCAGTTCCCGTTGCCCCCGCGATGAGTCCGTGCCTATTCATCATCTTGAGAGGCAAGCGCACCTGCGCAGACTCGGTCGCGTCGTCGCCCTGCACCAGAGCCCCGATCGTGATCGACTCTCCAGGGAACGTGTATCCCCGCGCCACCACGGCGGCGTATTCGGGGGAATTGGGGTCGGTGATCGCGTCTGTCAATGCCATGTGAAGACTGTAGTGAACCGGCCCGCCTCGGCGCCCGCCAGACGCGCTAGTTGTCCTTGTCGTCGTCCGTCAGCGCGTCGTTGACCTTGTCGTACAACAGCGCATGCACCGCCTCGACGTGCGGAATGTCATTGAACTCGAGCGGCTCGTCCGAAGCGGACTCGATGATCAGGGTGCCCGCACCAAAGAGCCTGTCAATGAAGTCGTGACGGAACTGGACCGAGTTGATCCTGGGGATCGGAATGTCGATCCCCGACTTGTTGAAGACCCCAGTGCGATACATCACGCGCCTGTCCGTCACTGCGAAGTTGGTGGTGCCCCAGCGCACAAGAGGCGCCACAAGAAACAACACGAGCGCCACGGCCCACAGCGCGCCGACGACGATGTCGAACACGCGACCAGCGACGTCGTAGAAATAGATGAGGGCGCCTGCGGCGGCCGTCGCAAGCAGCGCTATGAGCACGGGATTGATCAGCGTCTTCCAGTGCGTGTGGCGGTTGATCAGCAGTTCCTCATCGGGCGCGAGCCCGCGTTCAAGTTGTCCCATGCGCCGAACGTATCAGTGCCAGGCACTCTGCGGAAGTGTGGTCCTCGCGCTGTCGGACGTTACGCTCGCCACATGCCCACAGCACGAGGACGCACTGCGGATTTGCCTGGCTGGGCAGCGCCCGCCGCCGTGGTTGCCGCGGCAGTGGTCTATGTCATCGTCGCGTGGCACAGCACGGCACCCGTGTTCTTCACCGACGAGGTGGGCAACCTCGGCGTCGCGAAGCTCTTTGCGGATCCCCAGACCAGTTGGCTCCTTACCGGCGGGTCTTACATGCCAGGGTTCTCGGTGCTGCTGACGCCCGCCTGGTGGATCTCGTCCGATCCCCTTATCGTGTATCGCATCGCCATCGGCCTCGGTGTGCTGCTTTCGCTATCGTCTTTGGTGCCGCTGGCGGCGCTGGCGCGCCGTTTCGGTGCCGCGCCGCGGATGTCCTGGGTACTGGCAGCCATCGTCATGGCGGCGCCCGCGCGCGCGCTGAATGCGAACTACGTCTGGGCCGAGATGCTGCTCTTCCTCGCGGTCGCGTGGACCGTGGAGCTCGCCTTTCGCTTGCCGGAGGCGACCGTTCGGGTCGCCCTCATATACGGAGTCGTCTCGGGCGCCGCGTTCGCGGCACACGGCAGGGCGCTGCCTTTCACCATCCTCGCGATCGTTCTCGGCACATGGCTCGCGCGCCGCTCGCTCGCAAACGTCGCCGCGGTCGTCGTAGGCGGAGCGGCCACCGCCGGCGGCGCCTATGGCCTCTTCGCCTACGCGAACTCGTCGATCTACATCGGCAGCGATCGTGTCTCGTCGACGCTCGACGCTGTCCGCAGTGTGACAGTGGGCGGATACCTTGAGGCCTTCGCCTCACAGGCGTGGTACCAGATCGCGGCCTGGGCGGGCCTCACCGTCATCGGACTTGGTGTCGTACTGCGGGCGGCATGGCGCGAGCGACTGCGCGGCCCGTCCGCGGTGTTCGGCGCGCTCGCCGTCGCGATGACACTGGCCACGCCAGTCCTCATCGCGGACTCCGACGGACTTCTCAATCGGATCGACGCACACTTCTATGGCCGCTACCTTGATCCCTTTGTCGCGGTGCTCGCGGTGGTCGGATTGGCGCGCCTCAGCCGCACTGTGCGAATCAGGTGGGCGCTCGCGCTCGCGGGCTCGGCCGTCGCCTCGGCGGGCATCTTCCTTCTCGTGTCCGCCCCTGGAATCCCGGCAGGTGTCTACCTCACGCCGATCCACGTCGCTGGTGTCGCGTATCTGCTTCACCCTGGCAACGTCCTCACCGGTGAGGCGGAGAGTTGGGGCGTTGTCGCGTTCGTCGCGATCGCAGCGGCGGTGGTCGTGGCGGCCGCGTCGATGCGTCGCCTCGTCGCCGTGGGGCTCGTAGGCATGTGGTTTGTGGCAGTCACGCTGTGGACCGACGTGCGCATGTTCGACGTCTTTGAGGCCCCACAGCGCTCGCAGCCTGCGGTGGCCGCCGCGGTTGCGCCGATCGACAAGGGCGTCGAGCTGTACGCCGACTACACCTATCCGTACGCGTTCGATCGTGGCAACCAGCTCACCTTCTGGGTGACGCCACGCAGCTATACCTACCTGAACCCCTCTCGAGTGCCCACGAAGGTCGCGATGTATCTCGGATCGGCCACCTCCGACTTCGCGACCAGATCGGGCGCGCGTCCCATCGACGCAGTGCTGCCTCGCGATGCGGTGATATGGATCCTGCCTGGTCCCCTGCAGGACGACCTCGACGCGGCCGGCCACCTTGGACCGGCGCCAGAGGGCTCTTCTTAGAGGTGGAAGGAGGGGCGCGCGGCCATCTCCCCTCGCACAATCGAAACGCGCGCGATACATGACGCGGATACGCTGACCCCATGGCACTCGACCCCTCGACCCCTTGGAGTGGTTACTTGCCATCCGCGGCGTGGGATGAGGCGATGGATGTCGATGGTGGGGTGCGCGAGCCGTACTCCAAGGTGTATTCAGAGATCGACAAGATGTCGGCCGAGGACCTCCAGGCGCGCGCCGATGCCCTCGCAAACACGTACCTCGCCCAAGGCGTGACGTTCGACCACGCAGGTGAGGAGCGGCCGTTCCCGCTCGACATCGTTCCCAGGGTTGTTGGCGCCGACGAATGGGACATCATTTCTCCAGGCGTTGCCCAGAGGGTGCGCACGCTCGAGGCGTTCCTTGCCGATGTCTACGGCTCGCAAAGGTGCGTCACCGACGGCGTGATCCCTCGAAGGCTCATCACCACCTCGCAGTATTTTCACAGGGTCGTCTCTGGAATCGAACCGGCAAACGGCGTGCGCGTGCACGTCTCCGGAATTGACCTGGTGCGTGACCAGCACGGGATCTGGCGGGTACTCGAGGACAACGTCCGTGTGCCTTCCGGTGTGAGCTACGTGCTCTCGAACCGCCGCGCGATGAGCCAGATGTTTCCCGACCTCTTCGGCGCGATGGGCGTGCGCCCCGTGCTCGAATACAGCCAACGCTTGCGCGCGGCGCTCACCAAGGCGGCACCCAATGGCGTCGAGGACCCTTCGATCGTGGTTCTCTCACCCGGAGTGTTCAACTCGGCCTACTACGAGCACTCGTTGCTCGCACGCACGATGGGTGTCGAGCTTGTCGAAGGTCGCGACCTGGAAACGCACGCCGGGCGCGTGTACATGCGCACGACGGCGGGCAGGCGGCGCGTCGACGTCATCTACAGACGCATCGACGACGAGTACCTCGACCCGGTCGTGTTCCGCCCCGATTCCGCGCTTGGTGCGCCAGGCATCGTTCACGCGGCTCGCTTGGGCAACGTCACCATCTGCAACGCGGTGGGCAACGGCGTGGCCGACGACAAGCTCATCTACACGTACATGCCTGCGCTCACCAAGTACTACTTGGGCGAGGACCCGATCCTGCCAAACGTCGACACATGGCGTCTGGAGGAGCCCGCGGCACTTGCCGAGGTGATGGATCGCCTTGCCGAGCTCGTGGTCAAGCCCGTCGACGGAGCAGGCGGCAAGGGAGTGCTCATCGGGCCCGCGGCGACGAAGAGCGAACTCGAGGCGGCGCGGGGGCACATCCTCGCCGACCCTCGCGGATGGATCGCTCAGCCGGTCATCCAACTTTCGACAGTGCCGACCCTCACGGCTGACGGACTGGAACCGCGCCACGTCGACCTCCGGCCCTTCGCAGTGAACGACGGCGACGACGTATGGGTTCTGCCTGGCGGGCTCACTCGCGTGGCGCTCCAGCGCGGCCAACTCATCGTCAATTCGTCTCAGGGTGGCGGTTCCAAGGACACGTGGGTCCTTGGCGGCGTGCGTCACAGGGGGCCGGTCGCGACCCCCGAATCCCGCGTCGAGTTCGGGGGAGTGTCGCCCGTTCCGCAATCGGCTCACCCCGATGACTACATTCACGGTCAACAGCAGATGCAGCAGCAGCAACAAGAGCCGCACGCGCAGGAGCCGCGCGCACGGGAGCCGCACGCGCAGGAGCCGCGCACACGGGAGCCGCACGCGCAGGAGCCGCGCACACGGGAGCCGCACGCGCAGGAGCCGCGCACTCGGGAGTTACACAGACAGGAGCCGCCGTGCTAAGCCGGATCGCGGAGTCGCTGTTTTGGATCGGTCGCTACGTGGAGCGCGCAGACAACACGGCGCGCCTGCTCGATGTCCACCTCAACGTGCTGCTCGAGGATCCGTGGGTAGACGAGCCGACCGCCAACGCGTCGCTCCTTGCGGTGATGCACGTCAAGGCAGGGTCGAGGGTGTCGCGAGAAGAGGTGCTCAGCGCACTCTCCACCGATCCCAAGCTGTCAAGCTCGATCGCGGGTACGGTGAGCGCCGCGCGCGATAACGCGAGGCGAGCGCGCGAGGTGATCTCGACCGAGGTCTGGGAATCGCTCAACACCACGTACATGCAGCTCGGTTCCCGCTCGCGCACGCCGCGCCCACACGACTTCTTCACCTGGGTCCGGGAACGCACAGCGGTGGTGTGGGGCCTCCACAGCGCCACCACGTCGAGGGACGATGCATGGCACTTCATGGAGGTGGGGCGCTCTCTCGAGCGGGCCGACATGATCGCCCGCATGCTCATGACGCGGTCCCTCGAGGGCACGTCGGGCCCCAATTGGACCACGCTGCTTCGCTCGTGCAGCGCCCACGAGGCCTACTTGCGCACGGTCCGCTCGCTTGTGACTGAGGAGCGTGCCGCCGAGTTCTTGCTCATTGACCGGCTTTTCCCTCGCTCGATCGCGTACAACCTCGACAAGGTCGAAACGACGCTCGCGCTCATCGAGCCGGGCCTCGCGCGCAACTCGCTCACGGATCAGGCGCGGCTTGCGCTCGGGCGTGCACGCACCAACCTCGAATACCAAGCCATTGACGACATCCTCGCCGACCTGCCCGTGCAAATGCAGCACGTCCAGCGTGCGGTGGCGACGGCATCGGACCTCATCCGCGAGCGATTCTTCTTGCCCGCATCGTCCGTGATCTGGAGCCAGGAGGCAGTATGACCGTGCTCAAGATCGTTCACACGACCACGTTTACGTACGGCAAGCCCATCTCGAATTCGTACAACGAGGCGCGACTCACGCCCGCGTGGTTGGCGCGGCAGCGCGTGCTCGAGTCGAAGATCGAGATCCAGCCCACATCCTGGCAGTCGCAATACCGCGACTACTGGGAGACGGACGTCGTCGTGTTTGAGGTGACGGAGCCGCACACGGCCCTCACCGTCGTCGCTACCTCCCAAGTCGAGGTCTTGCCCACGACCCACAAGACCGATCGTGTTGGGTGGGATGGGCTCGAGGGCCCGATGTTTCAGGACTTGCTTTCGGAGTACCTTGCACAGTCTGACGCCACCGAGCCCACCGACGACCTCGCCGCGTTCGCGGCCCGGGCGCGGGCCGAGGGCACTCCCGACGAGGCCGCCAGGGAAATCTGCGACTACCTATACAAGCAAATGAACTACGTCGCAGGTTCGACGTCGGTCCACACCCCTGCGAGGGATGCCTGGGAGGCGAAGTCGGGCGTCTGTCAGGACTTCGCCCATCTTGCAATCGGCGCGCTGCGTCACATCGGCATCCCCGCTCGGTACGTGTCCGGCTACCTCCACCCTCGTATCGACGCGGCCATCGGGGAAGCGGTGCGAGGCGAGTCGCACGCGTGGGTCGAATGGTGGACGGGGGACTGGTTCGGTTTCGACCCCACGAACGACCGCGAAGCGGGCGATCATCACGTGATCGTGGCGCGCGCGAGGGAGTACAGGGACGTGAAGCCCGTGTCGGGCGTGTTTGGCGGATCGGCGAGCAATCTTCAGGTCGACGTGTTGGTCACGCTCCTCGCGTGATCGCTCGCCGTGGCCATCGGTAGAATCTTGGGGTGACCACGCCTGAAGCAGCCTTTGACGATGCCCGCTACGACTTCCGCGAAATCGAAGCGCGGTGGCTTCCCTTGTGGACCCAGAAGCAGCCATTCCGCGCGGGCAACGAGGGCGACACCAGGCCGACCAAGTATGTGCTCGACATGTTTCCCTACCCGTCGGGCGACCTGCACATGGGCCACGCGGAGGCGTATGCGCTCGGCGACGTGATCTCCCGCTACTGGACGATGCGCGGATTCAATGTGTTGCACCCGATCGGCTGGGACTCCTTCGGGCTCCCTGCGGAAAACGCTGCGATTAAGCGCGGCGTTGACCCCGCGGGCTGGACCGAAGCAAACATCGCGCAACAGCGCACGTCGATGGAGCGCTACGCGTGCTCATTCGACTGGGATCGCGTGCTGATGACGCACCGGCCCGAGTATTACCGCTGGAACCAGTGGATCTTTACGCGCCTGTACGGCCGTGGGCTCGCGTACCGCAAGCCGAGCCTCGTCAACTGGTGCCCATTCGACCAGACCGTCCTGGCCAATGAGCAGGTGGTGGGCGGGCTGTGCGAGCGCTGCGACACCCCCGTCACCAAGAAGAAGCTCACCCAGTGGTACTTCAAGGTCACCGACTACGCCGATGAGCTTCTCGATGGCCTCGAGACCCTGCGCGACACCTGGCCATCCAAGGTCATCGCGATGCAGCGCAACTGGATCGGCCGCTCGCGCGGCGCGGACGTCCAGTTTGTGATCGAGGGTCACGCACAGCCCATCCCGATCTACACGACGCGCCCAGACACGCTCTTCGGCGCGACGTTCATGGTGGTCGCCGTCGACTCCGACCTCGCCGCAGAACTGGTGGTGGACACTGACGAGACCACTCAGGCGGAATTTGCCGCATACGCCGAGAAGGTCAAGGGCGACACCGAGATCGAGCGTCTCAGCACCGATCGGCCCAAGACGGGCGTCTTCCTGAACCGCTACGCCATCAACCCCGTCAACGGCGAGAGGCTGCAGATCTGGGCATCGGACTATGTGCTCGCCGACTACGGACACGGCGCGATCATGGCCGTTCCCGCCCACGACCAGCGTGACCTCGAGTTTGCCCGCGCGATGGACCTTCCAGTGCGGGTGGTTTTGGATTGCAGGGACGACGAAGGCAACGCCCTTCCCGACCCGATCGAGTCTGGCTTGGCCACCACAGGCGACGGGGTGCTGATCAACTCGGGCGCGCTCGACGGACTCGACAAGGCCGAGGCGATCACGGCGATCGTGGCGCAACTGGCCGAGGCGGGCACTGGCAAGGTTGCGACCAACTACCGCTTGCGCGACTGGCTCATCTCGCGCCAGCGCTATTGGGGAACTCCGATCCCGATCATTCACTGCGAGGCGTGCGGAGAGGTTCCCGTCCCCGACGACCAACTGCCCGTGAAGCTCCCGCCCACCGAGGGCCTCGACCTCAAGCCCAAGGGCCAGTCGCCGCTCGCGGCGGCCACCGATTGGGTCAACACGACGTGCCCCACCTGTGGCGGGGCGGCCCTGCGCGACACCGACACGATGGACACTTTTGTCGACTCGTCGTGGTACTTCCTGCGCTTCTTGAGCCCAAGAAAGACCGATGGCCCGTTCGACCTCGACGAGGCAAAGAAGTGGGCGCCCATCGATCAGTACGTGGGCGGAGTCACGCACGCGATTCTGCACCTGCTCTACGCGCGCTTCTTCACGAAGGCCTTGCGCGACATGGGCATGATCGACTTCGGCGAGCCCTTTACCGCCCTGCTCAACCAGGGCATGGTGCAGATGGACGGCTCGGCCATGTCCAAGAGCCGCGGCAACCTCGTGAGCCTCGCGGAACAGCTCGATGAGTTTGGCGTGGACGCGATCCGCCTCACGATGTCCTTCGCCGGCCCGCCCGAGGACGACATCGACTGGGGTGACGTGTCTCCCGCAGGTAGCGCCAAGTTCCTGGCCCGTGCCTGGAGGCTCGCTCGCGACGTCACGAGCGCAGTCGGTGCGGATCCGACCGTGGGCGACCGCGACCTGCGCGTCGTCACGCACCGCATCCTGTCCGATGTCGGCGGCCTCATTGAGTCCTTCCGCTTCAATGTGGCTGTCGCGCGCATGATGGAGCTCGTCAACGCGACCCGCAAGGCGATCGACTCCGGCGTCGGCCCCTCGGACCCGGCGGTGCGCGAGGCCGCAGAGGTCGTCACACGCCTGCTGAGCCTGTATGCGCCGTATTGCGCAGAGGACATGTGGTCGATGCTTGGCCACACCGACCTGGTCGCGCTGTCCGCGATGCCAGAGACGGACCCTGCGTTGCTTGTCCAAGAGACGGTCACGTGCGTCGTCCAGGTCATGGGAAAGGTGCGCGACCGCCTCGAGGTGTCTCCCGACGCGACAGAGGCTGAGTTGCGCGAGCTCGCTCTCGCGTCCGAAAACGTCCAGCGAGCGATGGATGGCGCCGCGGTACGCACGGTGATCGTGCGCCCGCCCGGCCTCGTCAACATCGTCGTCGCTCAGTAGGCAAGCCGATGCCTCCCGCGGTGGTCGTGGCAACAGACTCGTCGTCATGCCTTCCGCGGGATCTCGCGCAGGAGTGGGGAGTGCTTGTCGCCCCCCTGCAGGTGATCATCGACGACAACGCGTTCGACGAGGGCAGCGGCATCGCGCCAGAGGCCGTCGTGGACGCGCTGCTCGCGGGGCGCCGGGTGAGTACGTCGCAACCTGGGCCTGCCGCGCTCCTGAGCGTGATCGAGCAGGCCGCGTCTGCGGGCGCCACCGACCTCGTCTTCGTGTCGCTCTCGGGGGTGATTTCGGGCACTGCGCAGGCGATGGAGGCCGCGTCGGCCTCGGCGCCGTTGCGCGTGACCGTCGTCGATTCGGGCACGGTGTCGCTCGCGGCGGGCCTCGCGACGCTATCGGCCGCCGCTGTGGCGCGCGCGGGAGGCTCGGCCGATGACGTGGCCACCGAGGCCCGTCGTGCCTGCGACAGCTCGCTGTGCCTGTTCACCGTCGACACTCTTGAGTACCTCCGCAGGGGCGGGCGGGTGAGCGGCACGATGGCCGCGCTAGGGGATGCACTCGGGGTGAAGCCGGTGCTTGGCATCATTGATGGCGGCATTGACCAGGTCGAGCGAGTCCGCACGTCAGGGAAGGCGCGCATGGCCGTCCTCGGCAGGGTCGCCGGTCACGCGTCGTCCCTCGCTCACCCCGTTGTAGGTCTCATGACGCTCGCGGGAGACGACGCTGTGTCACAAGGCGCGAGCACCGAAATCGCGACGCGAGGCGAGTGGCCCGTCGTGAGGGCGACGCTCTCCGCGGTCCTCGCCGCGCACGGCGGACCTGGATCGCTCGCGGTAGCGGTGGTCGATGTTCACGCCGACGTCGCGGCGGCGCTCGGGTAGTCGTCCCCAGCCACAGGTAGCCGCGCTCCTCCGACGCTGAGCCTTCGTCGGGGTCGGTGTCGATCGCCACGTTTCTAGCGTCGGCTCATGACCGATGGTGAAGATGTGCGGACGAGAGTGGAGGACGCCCTGCGCAGGGCCGCCTCGACCGCTTACGAGGCGGCACACGGGGCGCTCGAAGAGCACGAGGGCGTCGACGATGCACCGCGATGGCGGTTTAGGGTCTCGCCGCGCGTGGCCGTGACCGCCACCATCGTCCTGGCGCTCGTGGGTGCGATCATCGTCTTCGTGCCCGACGGGATGCGCGTCGCTCCCGATCGTGTCGGTTCCGCTCTGGCCTCTCCAGGTCTGGCCTCTCCAGGTCTGGCCTCTCCCGATCTCGCCGCTCCCGGTCTTGATGACGAGGCGGTCGCGTCGAGCCAGGCAGGCACCTCGTCGACCTCGATAGGCGGTCTTCCTGCTGGGTCTGTCGTGGTGCACGTCGCAGGCGCCGTTGCCGCGCCAGGCCTCTACACGCTCAATGGAGGCGATCGCGTTGCTGATGCCGTCGCGGCCGCGGGCGGCGCGGCAGAGGGTGCCGACCTTGACGCGCTCAATCTCGCACGGGTGGTCGTCGATGGCGAACAGGTGCGCGTGCCCATGATCGGTGAAGCAACGAGCGTGGATGGGCGCATCAACATCAATAGCGCCGATGCGGCGGCGTTGGATGGCTTGCCAGGGGTGGGGCCGGTGCTCGCGGCGCGCATCGCCGAGTACAGGGACGCGCACGGGCCCTTCGCGTCTGTCGATGCGCTCGACGACGTCAGCGGGGTGGGACCGGCTGTGCTCGAGAAGATTCGAGCGGCAGCCACGGTGTAAGGAATTCTGTGTGAGGGAGCGCGGTGTGAGGGAGCACGACGCGCGGCTGATTCCCGCGGCGCTTGCCAGCCTCGTCTCGTGCGGCTACGCAGGCGCGTATCGGCGATGGGATGTGGTCGCTCTTGGATGGGGCGTCGCTGCCGTCGTCGCTGTCGTTGTCGCTGTCGTTGTCGTTGTCGCTGCGGCTCGCGCGGGTGTAGTTGCGAACCGCCCACGCGGGCCGCGCGGAGTGCCTTCGCGACGCTTGAGGGAGGCGGCGTCCGTGTGCGCGCTCGCGTGCGCGCTGACGGCCGTCGTGACGGGGACCGCGGCCGCGCGGTGGCATCACGACGTGCCCGAATGGGCTCGATCGCCCACGAGTGGCGCGCCCGTCACGATCGAGGGCACTGTCGTGTCGGAGGCCAGGCCCGCGGGCAGGGACGCCTGGACGGGTGAGCGACGGTGGAGCGTGGCGCTCGACGCCGCCACTGCGTGCGCCTTGCCATGCGCGGGCCTTCAATCCGTGCGCATGACGGTCGACGTCATCGGCGTCGTGGTAGCGCCGCCGCGATTGGGCGACAAGGTGCACGTCGAGGGTCGCGCGTCTGCGTCGAGAGACTCGAGGAGGGCCCTAACGCTGTGGGACGCCTCGATCACTCCGCTCGGCGGCTCGAACGCCGTGCTCGCCGTCGTCGCATCTGTGCGGGACTCGGCGCGAAACGCCGCGGGGGGCCTCCCCGGCGAGGTGAGGGGACTCACCTTGGGCATGACAATCGGCGATACCGCCGAGGTCCCCCCGAGCCTCGACGCGGCGATGCGGACCACTGGCCTGACTCACCTCACGGCCGTGTCGGGCTCGCACTTCGCGATCGTCACGCTCGCGCTCGGATGGTTGCTCAGGCGTGCAATTCGCTCGCGGCCCCTTCGCGCCGCCGTGCTGGCTCTCGGGATGTCTCTGCTCGCCGCCCTGGTCCTGCCCGAGCCGTCCGTGTTGCGAGCGCTGACCATGTCTCTCTCGGTGGCCTTGGGGTGGTGGTGGGGTCGCCCGGCGAGGGCGTTGCCTGCGCTCGGCGCGGGGCTATTGGTGCTGCTGCTCGCCGAGCCTGGTCTTGCGGGTGCGATCGGCTTGCAGCTATCAGTCGTCGCCGTCATTGCCATCGTGGCGTGGTCACCGCGACTGGCCGTCGTCCTGGGAAGGTGGATGCTCGCGCCCCTTGCGCGCGCGCTGGCGGTGCCGTTGTCAGCGTGGCTCGCCTGTTGGCCACTGCTGGTGGCGCTGAGGCCAGGTGTGGGTCCCTATGCCGTCGCCGCGAACCTCGTCTCGGCGCTCGCCGCGTTTCCCGTGACCGTGATCGGGCTCGTGGCCACCGCAGTCTCGACCGTGTGGGCCGGTGCTGGGGCGGTGCTCATGCAGGCGTCCGGCGCGTGTGCGTGGCCCGTCGTGTGGTCGGCCAGAGCCTTCGCGGCCGCACCAGGCTCGTGGGTCGCTTGGCCGCAAGGAGCCGGGGGCATCGCGCTCGCCTCCGCGGTCACCTGTTGCCTGGTGCTCGCCACGGCCACCGCGCGTCTGAGGGTGGGATTCCGGCTCGCTGCCGCCATCGTCGCGGCGGTACTCGCGGGAACGAGCCCTGCGTGGACCGTCGCTGTCGGTCCCGCGATGGACGACTGGCGGGTGGTCGTGTGTGATGTGGGCCAGGGGGACATGATGATGGTGCGGGTCGATGCCCACTCGGCCGTGATCGTCGACACGGGTCCTGCAGGTGGTGCGGTTGCCTCGTGCCTGCGCCGGTATGGCGTCACACACGTGCCCTTGCTTGTGCTCACACACCCGCACGCGGATCACGACGGCGCGGTGAACGAACTGGCCGCCGCCGCGTCGATTGATCAGGCGTGGGTTTCGCCTGCGGCAATGGGCCTGGGCCACGATATTGGGGCGCGTGACGCCGCGTCGGCCGGAATCCCCGTGAGCGTGCCGCGGCAAACGGACACGTGGTCTCAAGGCGACGTGTCACTCGCGGTTCTCTATCCGCCAGGCACGGTCGCGAACGCCTCCACGTCGGGCGAAATCAATGATGCAAGCATCACGGTCGCGATCCGCGCGGGACCCGTCACGGTCCTCGCGCTCGGGGACCTCGAAGAGGGCGGTCAGGGAGCCCTCGCGCGCATCTTGCGGACCCCGGTCGTCGTTGACCTTGTCAAGGTGGCGCACCACGGTTCCGCCTCGCAATCGCCAGAACTTGCGAACCTCATCACGGCTCGCGTCGCCACGATCAGCGTGGGCAAGGACAACCCGTACGGTCATCCCGCTCCTCAAACGCGCGCGCTCTACGCCTCTCGAGCCCTCGCGGTGTTGACCACTGCGGAATGCGGTGACATCGCACTGGGTGACCACGCGGTGGCGTCCGGTTGTCCGTCGAGCATGGCAGGCTAGGAGACGTGGCAGGCCCTCGATCATCCGCACGGTCCGACGCTCCGGCGTGGCACCGCGCAACGCCTGCGCCCCTCGTCTTGGTGTCAGGACCCGAGGCACTTCTTGGCGCTCGCGCGGTCTCGTTGATGATCGACGCGGTACGCGCTCGCGATCCCGAACTCGACGTGCACAGGATCGAGGCGGGGACGTATAGGACGGGCCAATTGCGTGAGGCGGTGAGTCCCTCGCTCTTCGGAGGCACTGCGGTGGTGGTGATCGAGGGCGCCGAGTCGATGTCGGACGACTTCCTTGCCGATGCGATCGCTTACGTCTCCACTCCGGACCCCGACGCCGTCGTCGTGATTCGGCATGGAGGTGGCAATAGGGGGAAGCGGCTCCTCGACACGATGCGCTCGGCTTCGACGCCCGAATACGCATGCGCGGCGATTACTCGCGATTCCGACCTCGTCGACTTTGTTGCCTCGGAGTTCTCGCGAGCGGGCCGAAAGGCGTCCGCGGCCGCGGTGAGAGCGCTCGTCGACGCAGTCGGTTCGGACGTTTCGCAGCTCGCTGCGGCATGCGCGCAACTCATGAACGATGTCGATGGCACGATCAACGATGTTGTGGTGGCGAAGTATCACGGCACGCGCGTCAACGCGACGGGCTTTGCCGTGGCCGATGCCGCGGTCACGGGGGATAGGGCCGCGGCGCTCGCCTTGGTCAGGCACGCCCTCGAGACAGGGGTCGACCCTGTACCGCTCGTTGCCGCGCTCGCTTCGAAGCTTAGGACTCTTGCCAAGGTCGGCGCCTCGAGGGGCAGGGGACTGGACCCCACAAGGGATCTTGGCATTGCGCCGTGGCAGGTCGACAGGGCGCGCAGGGAATTGCGCACCTGGAACGCTGATCGCTTGGCTGCGGCAATTGAGGCGGTGGCTGCGGCCGACCACGCGATCAAGGGCGGCGACAGGGCGCCTGCCTTTTCCGTCGAGAGGGTCGTCAGGATCGTCGCGGATCTCGCCGCGGACGCCTAAGGGCCGGGGCGACGACACACGTTTTTAGAGTGCAACGGTCTTGCGAAGTGCAACGGTCTTGCGAAGTGCGACAGTCCCGACATGCAAAAGACCCCGCCGTGGCGGGGTCATCTGCATGGGGAAACGACTAGAGCGCGCCAACCTGCTTGGCGAGCGCCGACTTGCGGTTCGCGGCCTGGTTCTCGTGGATGACACCCTTCGAGGCTGCCTTGTCCAACTTGACAGACGCCGTCTTGAACGCGACTTCAGCATTTGACTTGTCACCGGTCGCGATGGCCTCACGAACCTTGCGGATGTGGGTCTTCAGCTCCGACTTAACGGCAACGTTGCGCAGGCGCGACTTTTCGTTCGTACCAATGCGCTTGATCTTCGACTTGATATTTGCCACGAGAATCCTTGAGTTCAACGACGAGGGTCGTGCGTCGCGGATGCGCGCACACGGTTTGACAGCATACCAGGACGGCCCGCTTAGAGCGAGCGCGTGATGCGGTCGAACAGAGGCCGGGCCATGATTGCCCCTTCTCTGCGCACATCGTCGGGGTGAACCCTGATGACCCGATCGAGGCGCACCTCGCTCGGACGCTCCCGACGGTCCCACGTCCCCGCGCCAATGTCCAGCCATCGGCGGCCCCAGCGGGCCTCGTCCGCGGCATCGCGGTCGTGGTCCTTGGACGTGAGCATGAGCGACAACAACCACTTGCCGTCCCTGCCAATCACCAGAACAGGGCGGTCCTTTCCCTGGTTTGGGTCGTCCTCGAAGGGCACCCAGGTCCACACGATCTCGCCGGGGTCGGCCTTGCCGTCGAGAGAGGCGGAGTACTGGGGCCGCACGGTGCCAGTGAAATCCCCTGGATATGCGCGGCGCGCTGCGCTCGTGGGCAGGGTAGTGGAACTGCGCTGTCTTTGAGTGCCGTGCTGTTGTTGAGTGCCGCGCTGCGGTCGGCGCCTGCGCGATGGTCGCGTCGAGCCGCGGCGCTTCTGGTTCCGATTGAGCACCGTGAGCGCGCTGAGAAGGACGATGAGCGCGACACCCAGCACAGGTTCCATGACGACCGAGCGTACAAGGTCGTCGACGGGGAACTGCCGAGTCGCGCACGTCTGCATCGTTCAGGCGGGAGGCTGACTCGTCTCAGCGAATTGCCGCCGATTGGGCCCACCACGGTTCGACGGCGAAGTCCCGTTCCACATCGAAGCGCACTGGCTCGACCACGTCGAGTGCAGGGCTCGGCATCTCGGGCAAGCCCAAGGCAATCTCGGACGGAGGTACGCCGTGGCCAAAGAGGAATCCTTGGGCGAACTGCCAGCCGTGACGGCGGGCCATCGCGAACTGAGCCTCGGTCTCGATGCCCTCGATGATTCCGAACATGTCGAGCGACCTCGTGAGCGCCGCCACGGCCGTCGAGATACGGTCGCCCGTGCCCTTGTCGCCCAACCGCAGCGTGAATTCGCGCGCCAACTTGAGCCCCGCTACCGGGTTCTGCAACACGGAAGACAGCGACGAATAGCCGGTGCCGAAGTCGTCCAGGATCAGCTCAATGCCCATGTCGACCAGGGCCTTCAGGTCGGCACGCGCGGCGGCGGTCGCCATGAGCATCCCTGACTCGGTGATCTCGAGCCCCAGTTGGCTTGCAGACGCTCCGGTGGTCTCGAGTGCGCTTCTCACGACGCGGGTCAGGTCGGCGGTGCCGATCTGGCGCGTGGACACGTTCACGAACACGCGCCCCGCGTAGTGCGGTCGCTCGACCAGGAACTTGCACGCCTCTTGAAGAACGATCGCACCGAGCGGAATCACCAAGTTGGCGTCCTCGGAGATGGGGATGAACTCGTCAGGGAGGAGCAGGCCGCGCTGCGGGTGCTGCCACCGCACGAGCGCCTCGAAGGCGACGATCTCGCGCGTTTCCAGGTCGACAACGGGCTGGTAGTAGACCACGAGCTCGCCGTCGCGGATGGCGGTGCGCAACTCCGATTCGATCGACAGCCTCGTCAGCGCCATGTCGCGCATCGATGCATCGAACAGCTCTGTGCGGTCGCGACCTGCCTGTTTGGCGGAATACATCGCCATATCGGCATTGCGAATGAGAGATTCGGCGGTGAGTCCCGGTGTGGCGGTCGCGAGGCCCGCGGATACGGTGGGTGCAAGCTCGTGCCCGCCGATGATGAAGGGTTGCCGGACCGCTTCGGTGATGGAGTGCATCACTGCGACGGCCGATTTGGTGTCCATCACGTCTTCAAGGACGACGACGAACTCGTCTCCACCGAGCCGCGCGACGGTGTCCCCACTGCGGACCGCGCTTTGCACCCGGCGAGAGATTTCGACGAGAAGGGTGTCACCTGCGTCGTGGCCCAATGAGTCGTTGACCAACTTGAAGTGGTCGACATCCAAGAAGATGCACGCGACGGTGGCGGCGCGAGGCTCATGCGTTTCCAGCGCGCGCTCGAGGCGATCCATCAGCAGGGTGCGATTCGCGAGTCCGCTCAAGTGGTCGTACAGGGCGCGACGCTCGAGAAGGTCCCTTGCTCTCCTGATCTCCGTGACGTCCTCGACCTGGGCGACGTAGTGGTGGCCCCTAGGGTCCTCCTCGGCGAGCATGTCAGACACGGTCACACGCGCCCAGATCGTGTCGCCATCGCGATGGAGAAGTCGCTTATGTACCTGGTAGAATGGCAATTCGCCTCGTGAGAGCTGCTCCATGAGCTCGATGTCCCTCGGCAAGTCATCTGGGTGCGTGTACTCGCCAAAGTGGCGACCCCTGAAGTAATCTGCGGGCCTGCCAAGGATGCGGCCAAAGGCTTCGTTAACTTCCACGTATTGCCCTGAGGAGTCGAGAAGCGCCATCCCGATGGGGGAGTCGCGAAAGGTGAGCGCGAACATGTCGCTACCTGTTGCCATTCTTTCCTCCTTCGCTCACCTGTGCCCGACGCGATCAGGGAACGAATTCACTATCGGCACAACGCGAAATACCTGAACCCCTTGCCATGGGACGATAGAAGCCCCTCAGATCGTCGAAGGAAGTCCCACCACTCGTGTCCACATCGTCCATTCAGCCGTCAGCCACAGCGCCGGAGCTGATTCGCAACTTCTGCATCATCGCCCACATCGACCATGGCAAGTCGACGTTGGCTGACAGAATGCTTGGCATCACCGGTGTGGTTGATGCACGCGCGGCAAGGGCCCAGTACCTCGACCGCATGGACATCGAGCGGGAACGTGGGATCACGATTAAGTCGCAAGCGGTGCGCATGCCGTGGCATGTCGAGGGCAAGGCGTTTGCCCTCAACATGATTGACACGCCTGGCCACGTCGACTTCACGTATGAGGTGTCGCGTTCGCTCGCCGCTTGCGAGGGCGCGGTGCTTCTCGTGGACGCCGCTCAAGGCATCGAGGCGCAGACGCTTGCGAACCTCTACCTCGCGATGGAAAACGACCTACGCGTCATTCCCGTGCTCAACAAGATCGACTTGCCGTCCGCGGACCCAGATCGGTACGCGGCCGAGTTGTCCCAGCTCATCGGCTGTGATCCGGACGATGTTCTTCGCACCAGCGGCAAGACCGGCCAAGGAGTGGGCGAGCTGCTCGACAGGGTGGTGCGGGACATCCCCGCTCCCGTCGGCGACGCAGATGCACCCACGCGAGCGATGATCTTCGACTCCGTGTACGACAGCTACAGGGGCGTCGTCACGTACGTGCGCGTGATCGATGGCTCACTCAAGCAGCGCGAGAAGATCGCGATGATGTCGACCCACGCGACCCACGACCTGCTCGAGATTGGCGTGATCAGCCCCGAGCCCGTGCCCACAAAGGGCCTGGGCGTTGGCGAGGTGGGCTACCTCATCACCGGCGTGAAGGACGTGCGGCAGTCCAAGGTGGGGGACACGGTGACGCTCGCGGCCCGCAGGGCCACCAAGTCGCTCCCCGGTTACCGCGAACCGCGCCCGATGGTCTACTCGGGTCTCTTTCCCCTCGACGGCTCGGACTTTCCGCTCTTGCGCGATGCGCTCGACAAGCTCCAGCTCAACGATGCCTCGCTGGTCTACGAGCCCGAGAGTTCCGTGGCGCTCGGCTTTGGCTTCCGGTGCGGGTACCTGGGTCTGCTTCACCTCGAGATCGTGCGCGACAGGCTCGAACGCGAGTTCAACCTCGAGCTCATCTCGACAGCGCCAACCGTTGTCTACGAGGTCGAGATGGAGGACGGAAAGATCTTCACCGTCACCAACCCGTCGGAATACCCTGAGGGCAAAATTCGCGAGGTGCGCGAACCCGTGGTGAAGGCGACCATCCTGGTGCCAAGCGAGTTCATCGGCACCGTGATGGAGTTGTGCCAGGAACGCCGCGGCACGATGGGGACGATGAACTACTTGAGCGAGACGCGGGTGGAGATGCACTACACGCTCCCTCTCGCCGAGGTGGTCTTCGACTTCTTCGATCAGCTCAAGTCACGCACCCGGGGCTACGGCTCCCTCGACTATGAACCCGATGGCGATCAGGCCGCCGATCTTGTCAAGGTCGACATCTTGCTGCAGAGCGAGCCAGTCGACGCGTTCAGCGCCGTGGTGCACAGGGATGCGGCGTACAAATACGGACTGTCGATGGTGGGCAAGCTCAAGGAACTCATCGAACGCCAGCAGTTTGAGGTGCCCATCCAGGCGGCCATCGGTTCGCGCATCATCGCCCGCGAGACCATCAGGGCCATGCGCAAGGATGTGCTCGCCAAGTGCTACGGCGGCGACATCTCCCGCAAGCGGAAGCTGCTTGAGAAGCAGAAGGCAGGCAAGAAGCGCATGAAGAATATCGGCTCGGTAGAGGTACCTCCAGAGGCGTTCATTGCTGCGCTCAGCACGTCGGACGACGGCTCAGACAAGGGCAAGAAGAAGTAGTGGACGGCGCGGCCGTCCCTGCGGCGTCGGCGGACCCGAAGCGCGACTTTGGTGTCTACATTCACGTCCCCTTCTGTGCGGTCCGCTGCGGATACTGCGACTTCAACACGTATGCGCCCGGCGAGGTCGAGGGTGCGACGCGTGAGGGCTATGTCGAGGCCGCGTTGGGTGAGATGGCCTTCGCACGCGGCGTAATGGCGGGAGACGCCAGGCTCGCGCAGACCGTGTTCTTCGGCGGGGGCACGCCCACCATGCTCGACGCGGCCGCATTGGTCCGGCTTCTCGACGGCGTGCGTGCCACGTGGGGTCTCGCGGACGGCGCCGAGGTCACGACCGAGGCAAACCCAGATTCCGTGTCGCGGGAGTCGCTTGCCGCGCTCGCGGCCTCTGGCTTCACGCGCGTGAGTTTCGGCATGCAGTCAGCGGTGCCGCACGTCTTGGCGACGCTTGAGCGCACGCACAACCCCTTGAATGTCGAACTCGCGGTCGCCTGGGCGCGCGAGGCTGGACTGGCGGTGAGCCTTGACCTCATTTATGGCACCCCCGGCGAGTCGCTCGATGACTGGAAGGCGAGCCTGGCCGCGGCACTCGCACTCGAGCCCGACCACATCAGCGCCTACTCGCTCGTGATCGAGCCTGCTACCCGCATGGGCGCACAGCTACGACGGGGAGAGATCGCCTCCACGGATCCCGACACTCAGGCCGACATGTATGAGGCGGCCGATGACGCGCTCGCCGTCGCGGGCTACTTCTGGTACGAGGTGAGCAATTGGGCGCGCACTCCCGCCGATGCCTGCCGCCACAACCTCGCGTATTGGCGCAGCGAAGACTGGTGGGGCATCGGGCCAGGCGCGCATTCTTATGTGGGACCGCGCGTGGGTGATGCGGGCGAGCGGCTTGAAGCGGAGCGTTGGTGGAACGTGAAGCATCCGCTCGCGTATTCGCGACGGCTCGCTGCGGGTGAGGACCCTGCCCAGGAGCACGAGACTTTGGATCACGATGCGCTGGTGCTCGAGGCGATCATGCTCCGCGTGCGCCTAGCGGAGGGTCTCGACCTCGGAGAGGTTCCCGCGCAGCGCAGGGCGGCGGTGGCGGGGCTCCTTGCAGCTGGCTTGGTTGACGGCCACGCGGCGGCGGGCCCCGGCAAACGGGTGGTACTGACGCGCCGAGGGCGCCTGCTCGCTGATGCGGTGATCAGGGAGCTGGCGCCCTAAGCACTAGACGCGGAACGCCCCCACGGCAGTTAGGAGTGACTCCGACATGCGGGCCAATGAGTTGACCGCTTGTTGCGCCTCCATGACGCCCTCCGACGTCACCTGCGAAGCGGTCGCGACTCCCGTGATGTTCGAAGCGATCTCACCGGCACCGAGCGCAGCCTCGGCGACCGACCTGGAGATTTCGGCCGTGGTGGCAGTCTGCTCTTCAACCGCCGCAGAGATGGTCGACTGGTAGTCGGCGATCGAACCGATGACCTCTTCGATGTCGGCGATCACACTGACGGCCGCGGCCGACTCCGACTGGATTGCGGACACCCTCTTCGCGATGTCGTCGGTGGCGCGCGCCGTCTCTTGTGCGAGGTCCTTGACCTCGCTCGCGACCACGGCGAAGCCCTTGCCCGCGTCGCCCGCACGCGCCGCCTCGATGGTGGCGTTGAGGGCCAACAGGTTCGTCTGTTCCGCGATTGAGGTGATGAGCTTGACGATGTTGCCGATTTCCTCGGACGAGACGCCGAGGCTTCTGATTGTCGTTCCGGCGCTCGCCGCCTTCTGAACGGCCTGGGAAGAGACGGACGAGGCGAGGCTCGCGTTCGACGATATCTCTTGGATCGAGGCGCCCATTTGCTCGGCACCTGCCGACACGCCCTCGACGTTGCGACTCACCTGCTCTGCCGCGGCCGCGGCCATCCCTGACTGGGCGGCGGCGCCTTCCGCTGCGGAGAGGATTTGGCTAGTCGAGGCGGACAGTTCTTCGGTGGCACTGGCAAGAGTCGTCGCGTTTTCCGTCACAGTGGTGATCACCTTGGCGATGGACTTCACGGCGGCGTCGAGCGCCCGCCCCATGCGCCCCAGCTCGTCATGAGAGGCCAGTCCGCTCGTCGCGGTGAGGTCGCCGCCCTCCATCGTCTCGGCCATGGTGACTACGCGATTGAGCCCGCCGACGACGCGCCTCGTGATGAGCAGTCCGGTGGTGAGGGCGATCAGGGTGCCCGCTGCGAGAAGGATCAGGATGGTCCAGAGGCTCGTCTTGTACGTGTCCTGCACGTCGGCGGCGGCGGTGACGGCCGCGCCCGCCTCGAGCGACTGGAGCGTATCGAGGTGCGTGGTGAGTGAGCCGGCGATGGGTGTGAGCTTTAACTCGCGGATTTGTACGAACGCCTCGAGGTCCTGCGCCTTGTCCGCCGCGATGATGTCCGTCTGCCAGACCTTGTCGTAGGAGTCAATGTCGGAGGCGATGCCGTCCAACTCCGTGTCAGCCGCAGGCATTTCCGTGAACGCTTTGAAGTCCGTGACCTGCCGGCGGATCTCAGCGAAGAGATCATTGACGCCGGTTTCGTACTTGCTCTGGTCGGCAGCCTTGGTGGCGAAGGCGTGGTTGAAGATCTCGATGCGCATCCTATAGGCGGCGTCGTCGAGGCCGGCAGTCATCTCAACAGCCTTAAGGTTGTGACGAGACATCTCTTGCGCCGAGGCGTTGGTGGCGCCGAGCGACTGAATGCCAGTGAGCCCGATCCCGACCGCGAGTGCGAGGCTCAACACAATGCTGGACAGGATCTGAAAACGGATCCCTCGATTGGTAAACCAAGACGTCAGGTTCATGGCATTCCTCGATCATCGTCACCCGCGCCCCATGCGCGTTGAGAAACAAATCGGCTGGAAAATGGAGGGTGCTAGGGACCTTTGTCACCTATTTGCACACGGCCCCATTGCCACTGCCTCCACAGCGTGAAATACCCGGCAACCGCAAGGGGCGCGGCGGCCGGGCTCGGCGCGGTTGCGGTCTAAGCCGCGACGCGTGAACCTACTTGATGAAGTTGATCGACAGCGGGATCTGGTAGTACTCGCCGTTGTAGGCCTTGACGCCTGCCACGATC
>JBBRWX010000006.1:0-75304 GCA_038248935.1 Actinomycetales bacterium | reverse complement strand
GCGCCCAGCGCGCTGGTGCGCTCAAGCATCGCGTCTCTTTCAGCGTCGGGACCCTGTATGCGTCCGTGTGTGACGTCCAGGCCGCGCAGAAACGCGAACTCACAAGAGCTCGCGGCGGTGAGATCGCTCGCGCTCCACGTCACGACGCCATCGTCGATTCTCATCGGATCCCCTCATTTTGATTCTCTTTGCACCCTAGGGGATGGGGCGGGATTCGACGTGGTACATCGCTCCTCCACAGCCCTAGTTCCGTCACTTGACGTTCAGCCCAGCGTGGCTGACACTCGAAGGGCGACGGGCAATAGCCCTGAGAAGTGGACCCGGCAGCCCTCCGGACGGTGGGCGAGCCGGGTTTCGCGCTTTCTAGATCCGGATCCTTGCCACCAAGAGCGGCTTGATCGCCACCCGGAACTCGCCGCCGCGTGACCACGCCAGGGACCGATCTAGCCGAGGCCAGGACACGTCGATCAACCGCTAGCACCGACTCGTCACGTTCGATGGCCCAGCGCGATACACGGGCATCACGCACTCGCGGCATGTCGCGCGGACGCGCGTCACCGAACCCGCGGGCACCACGAGCGCCGCACCAGGCCCCGCCACCATCAAGTTCGTAGCACGTATTTCAACCCACACTGAAATACGCGATTCGATACCCGGTGCCGCTCGCGCCCGTCGGGGTCAACCGGAAGACGCAGCAACTACCAGATTGTCGCCATCGCTGTTCGGGATATTCTCATCTTCCGTTCGCGACGGAACAGGGCTATTATCTGAACATGACCCTTCGAGCACCACTCCCGGACGCGCCACCCGCTTCCGAGCGTGCGCTCGTCGACGCCGCGATGTCGACGCTACGCAGGTGCCTCCCAGACGACTGGCTACTTGAATCCCAAAACGGACACGGCGGGCGATCGGGGTACTTCGACACCCGGCTCCTCCTCACCGCACCGGATGGCGCCAACGCCACCATCGGCGTGGAAGCGAAAAGCCTCGTCGTGCCGCGAGACGTCGCTGACCTCCACAACTCCGTCGTACACAGGCCGGCAGATGACCCCATCGACATCCCCCTTGTCGCCGCGCGCTACCTGAGCCAATCGGCGCGAGACAAACTTGCGGACATGGGCCTATCCTTCATCGACGCCACCGGCAACGCATTGGTGCGATCGCGTCGCCCCGCGCTGCACATCAGCGCGCGAGGCTCCGACCGCGACCCGTGGCGAGGGCCCGGACGGCCACTCGGCACACTGAAGAGCGAGCCCGCCGCGAAGGTAGTGCGCGCACTGATCGACCGCTCCGGTACCTGGTCTGCGCGAGAGTTGGTCGACACCTCGGGAGCCTCGACCGGATCCGTGTACCGCGTCCTGGAGTTTCTCGAGTCCGAGGACCTTGCGTCGCGCGACGCTGGAGGCAGGTGGCAGGTGAGCGACTGGCGCCCGCTCTTGCGGCGCTGGTCAGCCGACTACCAGTTCGCCACCACCCATCGCGTCTCGCGATGGATCGCGGTACGTGGCATCGACACCTTCCTCGACTCTCTCCGACGCACCGAGGCGAGTAACTACGTGATCACTGGCTCCGTGGCGGCGGGCGCGTGGTCGCCATACGCTCCGGCGAGGCTCGCTTCCGTGTACGTGGACGACGCTGAGGCGGCAGCAGAACTGTGGGGCCTGCGGGCAACTGACTCGGGTGCGAACGTGCTGCTGGCGGAACCTCGCTACGGGGTAGTAAGGGAACGGTCAATAGAAGCGCTCGATGGTTTGCGCGTCGCGGCGCCCTCTCAGGTGGCCGCGGACCTCATGTCGGGCCCAGGTCGAGCGCCCTCAGAGGCAGAGGCGCTCATTGAGTGGATGGGACGCAATGAACAATCCTGGCGATAGTCCCGACAACCTGCTGGTGCGCGCTCGTTCAGTGCTCTTGGACGCAATCGACGCACTCGTCGAGCACGCGAGTTCGGTCGTCTTGATTGGAGCGCAAGCGGTCTACCTCCACACAGGTGGCCTCAACATCGCGCTTGCCGAAGCCACCAAGGATGCCGACCTCGCCCTAGACCCGCGCCTGCTTGGAGACGGACCGCTCATTGACGCGGCGATGACGAAGGCCGGTTTCTACCAGGACGCCGACGGCCAGCCAGGCGCGTGGCTGTCTGCTGAGGGCATCCCGGTGGACCTCATGGTGCCCGAATCCCTTGCAGGGCCTGGCGGCAAGCAGGCGCGCGCGGCGCGCATTCCCCCGCACGCACGCAAGGCCACACGCAGGGCCAGGGGACTCGAAGCCGCGATAGTCGATTGCGCCGAGATGGAGATTGTTGCCCTCGACCCGACAGACCACCGCGTGCGCAGGCTCAAGGTGGCAGGGCCCGCCGCGCTCCTCGTCGCCAAGACGCACAAGATTGCCGAGCGAATAGGCGACCCCGCACGGCTGACCGACAAAGATGCTCACGATGTCTACCGGCTCTTCGGCGCGACGGACACCCCGCGCCTGGCTCGCGACCTCACGGCGCTCCGACGCAATCCCGTCAGCCACGACTGCACCGAGTATGCGATCGAGCAGATCGCCACGCTCTTCGCCTCCGGACCCGCCGCAATCGGGGCCGCAATGGCGGGTCGCGCCGAAGAGCAAGTGGGCGACCCCGACGTCGTCTCGACTGCGACGGCTCTCCTGGCCGCGGACCTGATCACCGCGCTCGCCTAAGCCTCTCGACGCGACGGCGTTCGACATTGTTCGCCGAGACCGCGTGCACCTCACATGTGCGATCGGTGCGGTTGTAGGCGAAGCCCGTGGTCTCAAGGTCGATGACGGCAAAGCCTGCCATGTGGGTTCCCTCCCTCAGTGCAAGCTGAGGCTAAAGCGGGGCCGGGGCCTTTCCATGAGTCTCGTCGATCACTTGACGAGCGAGCGAGCGTGGCAGACACTAGAAGGGCGACGGGCAATAGCCCTGAGAAGTGGACCCGGCAGCCCTCCGGACGGTGGGCGAGCCGGGTTTCGCGCTTTCTACACCCGGATCCGAGCAATCACGAGCGGCTCTATCCTCGCCGTGTATTGGCCGCCGCGTCACCACGCCCACGACGCCAGGTCGGCAGCCCAAAGCAACGGTTCTTGCGCCGCGGGTAGGTGGAGATACTCCAACGCGCCGAAGCCAGGGACCGATCTAGCCGAGGCTAGGACACGTCGATCAACCGTTAGCACTGACTCGTCACGTTCGATGACCCACCGGGACACTCCGGCTCCGCCAGCCCACCTTGCGAGAGCCAGCAGCTGAGCGCCTCGCGCAGTGTGGTCATGCTGACCTCGATCCGATTCAATGATGACCACTCGGACGGTGCCCGCATTCGCGACCAGAGAGGCCAGCGCCGCCCGCCTGCGAGGCGTGCTCTCCTTCTGAGCATGGAACCGACGCGACCCGGGCATCGCCCAATCGCGGCATGTCGCGCGGACTCGCGTCACCGAGCCCGCGGGCACCACGACCGCCGCGGTGATGTAGCCATGAGCCTTCGACTCGTCCGAGAACATGTGCAGCATCCCGGCACCTCCCTGCCACGCGTTCAGGTGAGCGCCCGTCCATCCTGACGCACGAGCACCATCCGGCAGGGGTTTTCCACAGGCGGTCGGACCCCGCCAGCCTCACCACGATCAGCTCCTGGCACATCGCGCCTGGACACGCTCGTCAACGCTGACTCCCGGGCGTGCAGCCGACGACGAGAGATCCTGGGAGTTGCCTGACTCTCCTCGTACCCTTTTGCCTATGGGGTCCCTCGGGCCAGTGGGGACAGAGCGGCCAGAATGTGCACGCACGATCTCAAACTGACGACTCCATGCCTCCCCATGTGACGACTGCGGTGCTCTCAAATTAACGACTAAGCGTGTGGAATGAAGTACCTACCGCGCATCGCGGGCCGTGAGATCGACGCGCCCATCAGTTTCCCCTCCGGTCGTTGGGCGGGCATTGAGGTGAAGCTCGGTGCGAGCGCGGACACGGGACCCGGCAACTGTCCACACACCGCGTGCATTGCCGCCCGGGCGATTTCGGCACGAGTATCGTCGGGCCATGGCGCAAAAGTGGGACCCACTTGACCTCACCTCCGAGACGATCGAGGAACTTGAGGACATGGGCACCAAGGAGAAGTTCTGGGTCCGCCTCAAAAGTACCGACGAATTGTGGCTTGTGAAGCTCGCCCGGCGGCGCAAAGACGCGGATGCTCCAGGCGAAGACTGGGCCGAGTGGCTCGTCCACTATCTTGCGAAGGAACTGGGCGTCCCTACCGCGACCGTGAGACCTACGACGTGGGCCGGAGAAAGGGCAGTTGCCTCACTGAGGGTGATGTCGAACGACCTCGACCAACTCGTGCACGGCAACAGCCTCCTCTTTGGCCGCAACCCCGCGTACAAGCGAGACATTGCCCGACAGAACCCGATGTACACGCCCGCGGCGGTGAAAGAGGCCCTTGACAACGTTGCAGCGCCGCGCGCATTCCTTGGCAAGGAGAGACTCACTGGCTACGACGTGTGGGCTGGCTATCTTCTGCTCGACGCCTGGGTCGCGGGCCGCGACCGTCACCACGAGAACTGGGGAATTATTCGTTCAGGCAGTGACCGCCGCCTGTCGCCTTCGTTCGATCATGGCAATGCCCTCGGGTTCGCCGAGTCCGACGAGCGAGTCGCCCAACTCTTGCGCGACCCCGCAGCCCTAGCACGTTGGATCCGCAAGGGCACCAGTCACCACTTCGCAGGCAAGCCCCAACTAGTGGACCTCGCCCTGGAGGCCCTGGCTCTCGCCACGCCGATGGCGGGCGCATACTGGATTGATCGTCTCGCTGCGATTGATCCCGTATTCGTTGAGGATCTCGTCTCCGAGGTCCCTTCCTCGGTAATGTCAGAGGTAAGACGTACGTTTATTGTCCAGTTACTTGAGGCGAATCGGAGGAGGTTACTCGATGGCTACCGAACTCAAATCCCGGTCTGAGGTTGACCTCAGCACCAGCCAACGCTCCCTCCTGCTCGTGTGGCAGAACCCCGCGTCGCGTCGGTTTATCGAGGTCGGGCGGCTGGACCTCCTCGCAGAGGGCAAGTTCGCCTTCCACTACGTGCCAAGCGACGATGCCGAATCTTTCGTCGTTGACGACTATCCCGACCGCGACCACGTGTACGTGTCCGACGAGCTCCCGGCGTTCTTCTCCAACCGTGTCATGTCCTCGGCTCGTTCCTCATACGCGCAGTACCTTGAGTGGCTCGGCATCGAGAAGAACCTCGAAGCCATGTCACTGCCCATCGAAGTTCTCGCTCGCACCGGCGGGAGCCGGGTCACCGACACCTTCCACGTCCTCGATCGGCCAGTCAAACTCCCGAACAGTTTCAGCAGCCGATTCTTTGTGTCCGGCATCAGTCACACCACCGAAGCCGAACATGTGCTCGCAGCGATCACGACCGGAAGCGAACTGGCTCTGCTCCGTGAAGACGACAACCCGGGCAACCCACGCGCGGTCCTCATCAACACCTCAGACGACCGCAAGATCGGCTACGTGCCTGACTGGCTTTGTGGTGACATTCACGGTTTGCTTGAGGACCGATGGGAACTCTCGACCGTGGCCGAGCGCGTCAACCCTGATGCACCAGATCACATCAAGGTTCTCTGTCGCGTCGACGCTGTCCGCGCCTAAGGATCCGCTTTGGCGTTGCGGGTCGTGCGCGTAGGCTTGACTCAACACCCCGGAACCGCCCCTGTAGTTCTCCTCCGAGAACCGATCACACGGCCGGGGTTTTGCTTTGCCAGTGTGGCATCGGGCCGCCACCGCTCGACGGGTATCCGCAGGGACGATGCGCTGGATCGGGCTACACGGACGGCCCTGCCGCACCCCTGCGAGCACGGCGTCGGCGTCGGCCCCTGTGCCTTAGTCCACCCGCCTCAGGCAACCCGCCACCCGCCCGTCAGACCCCGACGATACCGTCGGCCCATGAGGTTCAAATAGACGTGAGCATGGAACAAACATGAGCATCGAGCAGACCAGGGACGAGGTGGAGCGCCTGCGCGCGTGCCTCGCCTCCGACCCGCGCGCGCACGCGCTCGCCCTGGCCCACCAGCTCAACCAACTGAGCATCGACCTCGCCATGGACTGCGACTACGAGGCCTCGGCCGCCCACACGCTCGAGGCCCTCAAGGTGCTGATCGCCCACATCGACCCACTCACCCTTCCGCCCCCCGAGGAGTTCAAGTACGCGAGCATCATTGCGGGCATCGCGGTGGGGCTCCTTGTCGACGACTGCGCGGACGATGCCGAGGGGCTGCTCGCCCACACCGCAGACGTTCACCGGCGCCTGGCCCACCTGGCGGGCGACGCCATCGTGCAACCGCACTATGGGCCGCCGCCGTTCGCGCTGGATCCGGCCGAGGAGGCCCGGTTCATCGAGAGTCGCCGGTCCGTCGCGCACCTGCTGAGCCCGCCGAGCCCCTACGCGGACGACCAACCGCCGGTCCCCTTCGCCCCGCCGCCCGGAGCTTTCTCCCGGCCCGACCGCGGCTGGAACCAGCCCGCAGACTGGACCTTGATCCACTGGCAACTGCTGAGCACCCGCGCCCGCGCTCTCGCCACGCTGGGTGAGAAGGAGCGCGCCCTGGACTGCGCGGTCGAGGCCCTCGCCATCAACCTCCTCGGCACGGAGCTCGACTACGCGCGCATGGTCGCGAGCGCCCCCGCCGCGCTTAAGACGGCGTGGCTGCTGATCAAGGGCGTCGAGCCCGACGAGGGCCTGCTGGGCTGGTGACCTTGTGGGGGGTGCGGCCTTCGCGCGGCCTCCCGCTTGCCCCGCGCGCGGCCTCCTTAATGGAACCCCCTCCCGCGTCGCGGCCTACGCTCATCCCTGCGGTGCGTCGTCCCCAGGCTGCGTCGTCCCCAGGCTGCGTCGTCCCCAGGCTGCGTCGTCCCCAGGCTGCGTCGTCCCCAGGCTGCGTCGTCCCCAGGCTGCGTCCCTAAGTACTGTCCACAGAGCATCGTCCCTGGCAAGTGAATGTCAGACCCTGGTGATTGACTTGTTGTATGGCAGTCGAATCGACCGGCGCTGATGCCGCAGAGATCGCCAGGGTGAGCGCCCTGGTGGGTGATCTTGCGCGCCGTGACGTGTCTTGTCTGTCGCAAGATGACCTCCTTGAGGCGCACGATGCCGTGGCGCGGCTGGGGCGTTTGACGGGCACGTTGCAGGCGCGCTTTGCCGGCGAGATCGCCCGACGCTCGACGCCCGACCTTCCCGGAGGCGGCCTGGCCCGGCGGCAAGGTTTTGGAACCGCGGGCGCGATGGTCGCAAGGGCGACCGGCGGGACCATGGCCGGTGCGATGCGAGCGATCGAGGCGGGGCTGGCGTTCATGCCCCAACCTGCGTTGATGCCCGACCCTGCGTTGATGCCCGACCCTTCGTTGCTGCCCGACCCTTCGGGGTGCGACGGCAACGGCGCTGTCGACCACAGCGACTCCGCTCACCCCACCACTGCTCACCTCACCACTGCGCCCGCGCTCCGCTACCCATTCGTCGCCGAGGCGGCGGTCTCGGGTGACCTGTCGGTGGACGCTGCGGGGCTCATCACGGCCGGGCTCGAGACTCTCGCCGAGCGGGTGCCATCCGACCAACTCCATGAACTGGAGCGGCGCCTTGTGGACAAGGCCGCGTGCTTGGCAACTCATGAGGTACGACGCCTGGTCGCTTCGGCGGTGGCACGTGCCGATGTGCGCGGTCATGAGGAACGCGAGAATCGCCACTACGCGGAGCGGTACGTCGCGTGGAAAGAAGACCACCACGGGGTGATCACCTTCTCTGGCCGTCTCGATGCTGTCACCGCCGCCCCCATTCGCACGGTGATCGAACAGATCGTGACCCACGACTTCCGTGCCAGGCGCGACCAAGATCCCGCCTCTCCGGATCAACGAACCGTAGGCCAAATGCGGGCCGACGCCCTCTTTCGGGTGTGCCGTCACGCGCTCGGGTGCAAGCAAACCGGTACTTCGGGGATCCGCACCACCATCATCGTGCGCATGGACAAGAGCGACCTCGACGCCGGGCGGGGACTGGGCTCAATCGACGGCACCGGCGCTCCCGTGTCAGTAAGCCAACTACGCAGACTTGCAGGCGACGCGGGCATCATCCCCGCGGTGTTAAGTGGTGAGAGCGAGACTCTCGACCTCGGCCGCACCAAACGCATGTTCACCCGGGCCCAACGACTCGCACTCCTCGAGAGGGACGGTGGGTGCGCAAAATGCCACGCCCCACCCGAACACTGCGAGGCCCACCACATCCGCTGGTGGGAACGCGGCGGCGGCACCGACCTCGCCAACGGCGTGATGCTTTGCACAAGATGCCACCACGACATCCACCGCCAAGGCTGGGAAATCCTGGTCCGCAAAGGCAGGGTCGAGTTCATCCCACCACCCACCGTCAACCCCCAACGCACACCCATCCCAGGAGGACTCGCGGCACTAGAAATCGACCCGCGTCCTTGGCACGAACCCGGACCCGGACCCGGACCCAAACCCAAACAACCAACCGCAGCATCTGCGGAGACTTCCGGTGTGGGAGAGGGCTCTACCCACGGCGCCGCGTGGGACCAGGCTGCCTGAGGCCACCTCGAATCCTCGCCACCACCACCGCCACGGCCACCGCCACCGCCACGGCCACCGCCCTGGAACGGCCAGTTCAGCACTCCAGGAGATGCCACACAAGGGAGGGGTGCGCAAGCACAAGTAGCGAGAAATGCCGCCGGGGCCATGGCTAACGCAACTATTGACTCCCGCCCCCGCTCATGCGAAGCTCACATACGCGAGGAACAGTAGTTCCGAGAAGTGAACCCGGCAGCCATCCGGACGGTTGGTGAGCTGGGTTTCGCGCTGTCTAGAGCACAATATGCCTCGCCACGAGGGGCTCGATCTTGTCTCGATAGCGCTCGCCTTTGGACCAAGCCCACGCCGCGAAGTCAAGCAACACGGATTCTCGCAGTTCAGCCTCCCGGATTCTCGCAGTTTAGCCTCCCGGATTCTCGCCACGCGTTCCCCGATGACGATCGAGAGGTCGTCACCGATGAGGCTCAATTTGCTGAGTGCGTCCTTGCGCCGGTGATCACTCTCCTTGCGCGCGTGGAAACGCCGAGACCGCGGCGCGGCCCACGTCTTGCAGTCTTGACGGACCTGCGCAACGACTGCCGAACGGACGACGACCGCGGCCATGCGCCACGTCAGACCCCCGCAATGCCCTCGTTGTAAGCCGCCCGGGGCGCCCGCCTCGGATCAAGGCCAACGAAGGAAGCCGTCCATGTCCACCACCGCTCGCCGACTCATTGCCGTAGATGCCGAGAACCTTCTCGGCTGCGAACCCGAACTCGCCAGCGCCGTGTGCTGGGAGTTCGCCATCGCGGGGCTGCTTCACGCGGTGAAGTTCCGCAAGGGCACCGATCACCTCGTCATCGGCGTGGGACCGGACTGGGCTTTCACGGTCGCGACACTCGCACCGTCCGCGCGCTTGCTGGTGCGCAACGGCGCAGACGGTGCCGACCTGGCACTGTGCGACGCCCTTGCCGACACTTCGTTCATCGCGGGCCGCTATAGCGAGGTAGTGATCGCAAGTGTGGACCACATCTTCTGCGAGTCAGTCCGCGCGTTAGCCGCTGCCGGCGTCCCAACCACCGTCGCGGGCCTCCCCACCACGACCTCAAGTGAACTGACCGCCACCGCCACCAGCGTCATGTGGCTCGACCGGCCGGGGATGGTGTTGGGCGAGGCTGCCACAGTCGCGGTGGCGCCCGATGAGGTTGAGTTGTTTGCTCACGACCTCGCGCCCGTCTATCCCAGCCCGATGTCGCTCCTCCAGCACGCCAGCCTTAAGCACGCCGACCTGGCGCTCGCTGCGTAGGCGCGTCGATGCCATGGATGTGCTGAGCGTCGCCGTATGGAAACGGCGCAGTCTCGTTGGGGATTTGCCAAAGTGGTCCAGGCACACTCGCGATGCCCTTCGCGGCTCTCCGGGCCTTCCGTGGAAGCTACTGCGACGTGCGGCGTGTATCGAGCGCCGCGTCAAGGTACTGCTTGACGCGCGACTGCCCGCGCTGATCCATCTTGAGCGCGTCGGCTGAGCCGAATCTGTCCGCCATCCTGCGAAGGTACCTGAGGTCACTCGACGTCAGGTCGTCATAGATCCGGTCTTCCGCTCGGGCCATCCCGAGCAGTGTCGCAATTTCTGACGCATGGCGCGCATGCGCCAGATCTTTGGGTATTGAGAACGCAGCGGACTTGGAGACGATGGCGCCCAGGAGACTCGGACGTTTAACGAGTCCCGTGCGGCCCCCGACTCGGAGCTCTACTGGCCTCGACCGCGACAGCGCCTGATTCGAGCCCGGCGATTGAATCGCTACGCCGCCAAGAGTCGAGCGGGCATCCGCGAGTGCACGTGACACCTTGGGTATCAGGACGTCGATCTGCACCCCGTCCTTGGACCAGCGGTGCTGCGTGCCACCCAATCCAACCGCAGACGAAAATCCGAGGCCTTGGCGAAGCACGAGGTCCGCACGCGAAAACAGTCGACCATCGGCACGGATGTCGAGAAGAGCGTCAACGTCCGTCGTTGTCCTCCCCATGTCGACTCCGCGCTCCGCGGCGTGCAGCGCAACCATCTGCCCGCCGACGAGCGTCCATTGTCCGGGGAGGTGCTCCGAAAGGTCCAGCAGCGCGTGCCACATTCGTACCTGGATCGCGGGCAGTGCGCCTAGGTCAACGATCGGCACGTCTTCGGCTACCACCTTTCGTCCCCGATGATGAGTGCGGCCCGCGAGAGCGACCGTTCGTCGGAACGCTCCGAGAGGTCTGCGGCCGTCAAAAGTGCACTGGGACGCATCATTGACGCCAGATCATCCGCAACGACGTGCACGACGATATTTCCCATGCCTCGTTGCACCCGGAACAGTGCGTGGTCTCGCTCGAAGGCTCGCGCATGATGGGCCAGCACGTACACCTCGGCCTCATTCGATCGGGTCAACCCCGAACGCGCACCGGACAGCCCGGAACGCATCGCCCGCTCATCACGCTCCACAGCGGCGGCATCGGAAGCTTCGTACTCGGAGCGATCGGCGCGGCGCGCAAGCCACGACCTAACGACCAACGGCTTGTCCTCTACGTCGCGCAACCGGGCCAAACGTTTCCGCAAACGGTAGCGCTCCTCCGCGCGGAGCCCCTCGACCTCGTCACCGGACGCGAGTGCGAGAAGGCACCACGCGTTTCTTGCCGTCATGGGACGCCCGTTGCGCCTGGACGCGTCTATGTCGCGCGACTCGATCACCCACCTGCCGCCCACGCGGCGCGCTTCAAGTGCCCCAGACGCGATCATCGCGCGGACCCGCTGCTCAGTGACGCCCGCAGCGATTGCGGCTTCGCTTGTCGCTATGTCCATGAACACAACTATAGCGATATCGCAATAGATGTGTCGCTAGGCGCCCCGCGCCCCGCGCCCCGCGCCCCGCCAGGGCGAACCGTTGCGGGGAGCGTGGAGCCCGGTGCGTCGAGTGGGCCTAGCGGTGCTGACCCTGGTGGCGCACCGGAAGCGCGCAGTACCGCTTCGATATCTTCATCCACTGCCCGCAGGGACCCGAGCCACGCAGGCGCGCCGCCGCCGTGACTGCGGGGACCAGCACCGCCGAGCCGTCACGGGCGCGCACACGCTCCACCCTGTCGATGATTCGCTCGAATCGTAGTTCCTGCGCCCCCAGTGCGGCGCGAGCCCCGAAGTAACGGCGCACAACCCCTTCGAGTTCGCTCTCGGTCTTGATGCCAAGCAGGTGGCACAGCGTTGCCGCGTCCTCAAGGTCTTGGTCCAGTTCACGCGTGCTGATCATCGCCTTGAGCGCCAGGATGTATTCAGGGGACGCCACCTTCACGGAGATGCCCGCGGACGCGAACAGGTCGCGCGGTGCATCGTCATCGAGCACGCCGTGCAGCGTCCCTACGACCGCATTGTTCAGCCACCCGAGCGGCAAGCCACGCTCCTGTGCCATCGCCGCAACCTCCCTCTCCACTTCGTCGACAGGCACAAAGATCGCGTCGATATCTGCGGTCACGCGCCGCGCGTCGTACGCTACGGCGATCGCCGATCCGCCGAGCACAAAAACCTCCGCCCCCAGTCCACGGGCATCGAGTCGGGCCCCGAGTTCTTGGAGCAGTGCCACGATGTCTTCGCGATCAAACCGAGTGACGGCCATCGCGCTACACCGCCTTCAAAACGCCGTCACCAATGATGACGTTCATCTGCTGCAAGAGTGCGGGAGTCTTCTTCCACACGTGCGACAAGTACTTTCCCTGATCGACGGGCGACCAGGGCTGGGGTAGCGGACGGAGGTCCACCCACCAAGGCTTGCCTGGCTTGAACCGCTGCCACGACAGGGTTGCCACAGCGCTCAGCAGCGCGGTCCACCCCGGAGAGGCGACACGGACCGGCTGGTTGTGGAATGCCTCAATGTCCGCGTCCGACACCAGGTGCATCGTTGCCTGGTGGAGGCCCTGCGCGAGGACGCTGAGACACCACGACGGGTCCGTGGCGAAGTCCCTCTTGATCACGGCACCCATGACGGGGAACGATGACAACCCGTGCTTGAGGAGGACAGACCGCGGCCCTGCAGCCGAGGCGACTGCGACCCTGTGGAGAGTCTGTTCACTCATCGGCTTCACTCCGGACCTGTATTGCGACAGCGCCGGCAGGGTGACCCCGGACAGCGTCGACAGATCCGACAGCGAAACAGCGTCGAATTCCGGAGCCCAGTAGGCCAGCGCGGTAGTCATGGTTATATCCTCTGCTACCTTTCGGCCGCGGTCAAGTCGCAGCGTCCCGCGGCGGTAGGCACGCCCGACGCGAAGATGGTAGGCGCTTCAGGCGAACCTCGCCGCGTGACAGCCGCTTCACCGCACTTCGGCGCTGGAGACCTCTTCAAAAGGCGTGCCCGTGGCGTCGGCCCATGCGTGAATCGCCCCTGCAAGCGCGAGGACGCCGCCATAGAACACCTGCTTGCCACCGTGGCGCACGGTCACGGGGCCTAGAGAGTCGAACGCCCGTCCCTTTTTCGCGAGGGCCAGGATGTCCGTCGCCGCACGCTCGCCGAGCCAATGCCCCTTCGGCAGGCGCGTCGCGGCCGGCAACCCGGCAGGCGTGTCGGCATCGTGGCCTCCGAGCCATTCGTCGAGCAGGCCCAGGCAGATGCCGATGCAGCTGGACACCTCCGCTTGCGAGCCGTCGGGCGAATCGGGCACAACGCGGTCCAGGACCGCGCTGGCGATGTCGGCCCTGCCCAGATCAATCGCCTCGACGGCGATACGAAGCGCGTCCACCGCGAGATCCCGCGCCCGCCCAACAGGGCTAAACAGCAGCATGTTGTGTCGTTCGGTCGCGCGATCCAGGGCGGCCTGCAGGGTGGCCATGTCATATCGCTCGGGGTGGTTGAAATCGACGCCCTCCTCGGCGAGAAGTGGCGCGAGCTCGCGCATGAGGTCGTTCGCCATGCCGGGGGTGTGGACCACGGTGGGCGGACCCGGCGGCGGTTCGGGACGGCGGCGGCTGAAGTTGTCCATGGCGCAATTCTTGCAGAACCGCCGGTCGCGGCGGGCACGTGGAAGCGCACTCGAATGCGGGCCTGGATCTCACGAGCACGGGAAATTCACCGCTTTAAGGGAAGTGACCGCCTGCGAGCCCAGAATGCTTGCAAGAATGGCACCATGCGATTCCCCCCACCCACGCTCGCCGAAGACGTCCTGCCGTTCTTTCGCACCCGGAATTCAGAACTGTGGCATTGGCGCGCGGCAAACGCCTATGGCAACGACGCCTACGAGGGCCTGGCAATTCTCGAGGAGGCGGTCGAGGAGGGACGGGCCGCTGAGGTCTACCCCGTGGTGGTCAAGGCCATCGCGAGCACGGTGCGCGCCATTCTGCGAGCGGACGACTCCAGCGGCATCATCGGCGACGTGATCCACAGGCTGCTCGCCTTGCACGCGCTGCTTGCTGGCGAGGTCAAGCCGCCCGCGCGGCCCTTGGTGGACTGGCTCATGCGTTTCCACTTTGACGGCACCCAGGACTACTTTGAGGTGGACCCCGCCCACTACGTCGAGGCTCTCGGCAAGCCGGGCATGGATCTGCTGCGGGCGGCGCTCGACGCCGTCGCGGCCGAGGGACTCGAGTTCGGCAAGTATGAGGAGCCCTTCGAGTGGATTTCGCTCGCCCCGCGTGGCGTGACATACACCCTGAAGTTCCGGCCCGGCGATAGGTCGTCTCTCCTACGGCGCTTTGCCACACGGTTTGCCGTGCTCGACAAGGACTCCCCGCGGGTGGTGGAGCTCATCGCTGGCACGCGCACAGGGGCACATGTGGCCAGGCCGGTGGCGGAAGCGTTGATAGAGATGGGAGACATCGACGGCGCTATCCGCTGGGCACGGACCGGCGCCGAGGAGACCGAGCACGGCATCCACGAACGACGATGTGCCACCCTGTGGTGTGCACTGCTCGCCGAGCATCGGCCGGCTGAGGAGGTCGAGGCGCGTCGCTGGGTCGTCAGCCGCTTCCCCACATCCGTCTCGGCCGCCGAACTCAAACGAGCGTCGGGACCCGACTTTGACGCTTACCTGGCGGAGACCGAAGCCTCGCTGCTGCCCCGTCCCGATGAGTACGTGACCTTTCTGGGCTGGGTTCAAGGCGACATCCCGCTTGCGTGGGCGGAGGCCGAACGCTTGAGCGTGACCAGCCCACACCTGTGGGAGCGGCTGTGCTCCGATTATGGGCCCGCAAACCCCCAGGCGGTGATCCCGGTGCTACGGGAACTGGTGGAGATTGATCTGGAGAAGGCCGACGCCCGCCAGTACCAGATCGCTGCCACGCGGCTGGTGCAGATGCGGCGACTGGCACTCGCGGCGGACGCGACGGAGGAGTTCGATGCGTATGTGGCGCAGTTGCGTGACGAACACCGCAGGCGCCCACGGCTCCAGCAGGAGTTCACGCGCAGGGGACTGTGACGCTTGCGCGCCGTAGCGGCGGTTTCGTCGAGAATGCGCAGTCGCGTCGAGAATGCGCAGTCGCGTCGAGAATGCGCAGTCGCGTCGAGAATGCGCAGTCGCGTCGAGAATGCGCAGTCGCGTCGAGAATGCGCAGTTCGTCGAGAATGCGCAGTTCGTCGGTGCGCAATCGCGGCATAACCGCGCATTTTGCCCAGACTGTCCCGACTCCCTCGACCGCCCCGACTGCCCAGACCGCCCCGACTCCCCGCGCGCGAGCGTCAAGCGTGACAACTGACGTCGGCCCCATCCGCAAGAATGCAACCATGCCCGCAACGGCCCGCGCCCTCCGCCTCATCCAACTCCTCGAGGAGGACGCCGCGTGGCGCCTGTTGCGTGCCGACAACGCCCCGGTCGTCGCCGCACTACTCGGAGAGCGCCTCCGTGCCGAGAACGCCCGGATGGATGCCGACGAACTCTACGAGCGCATCGATGCGGATCTGGACGACCTCCGAAACCACGGGCTCGTGCTCCCGCAAACCGCACGGGCGTATGTCACCCAGTGGAGAAACGCGGGATTCATCGTCCGACGCGCTACCGAAGCGACCCGTGGCGAGACCTTTGAACTTTCCAGCGCTGGCATCGTGGCACTGCGGTTTCTCGACTCGCGCGAGGCGCCCCGGCGTTCGCTCACCGAGTCCCGGCTGACCAGCCTCTCGAGCCAGCTGCGTCAGCTCGCCATCGACACCGATCCCGAGTCCAATCGACGGCTCCAACGGTTGATGCAAGAGCGCGACGCTCTCGACGCCCGCATCGCTGCGATCCACGCCGGGGAGGATGGGGCTCTCACGGGGGAGCGCGCCATCGAGCGGGTCCACGACCTTCTGGCCCAGGCTTCCGAAGTTCCCGACGACTTCGCGCGCGTGCGGGCCGAATTCGAAGACCTCAACGTCATGCTCCGCGCGCGCATTCTCGACACGGATGCAAGCCAAGGCGACGTTCTGGACGACATCTTCCGCGGTGTGGACCTCATCGCTGATTCCGATGCGGGGCGCAGCTTCGCGGGCTTCTCCGACCTGGTGCTCGACCCCGCCCTTGGCACGGCATTCGAGGACGACGTGCGGCGCGTTCTCGAATGCGACTTTGCCCGTGAACTCACGCCCGGCGAGCGCCGCGCGCTGCGCGAGTTCCTCACTACGTTGAAGGATCGCAGCGCCGAGATCCACGGCGTGATTACTCAGTTTGCGCGCGGACTGCGCCGCTACGTCCGCTCGCAGGATTACCAAAGGGACAGGGTGCTTCGCGGGCTCATCCAGGAGGCGATGAGCGCCGCGCGCATCGCCGCACGCCATACCAAGACCTATCGCCTCATCGGTGTGGATCTGAACCTCACCGCCGTCGCCATTGATAGCGTGGGCGCGCTCACGCTGCACGATCCAGCGGAGTCCGATGCGGCCGGCGAGATAGAGGTCCACGCCCCTGGCGCGGCGAGCCTCGAGGACCTTCGCGCGTTGGCCCGCGAGACCGAGATCGACTTCGACGAGCTCACCGCCAACGTCAACGCCATGTTCGACGCGTTGGATTACAAGAATGCCGCCACGCTCAGCGTCGGCGCCGTCCTTGCCGCCTATCCCGCAACCCAGGGAGTCGCCAGCGTGGTGGGCCTGCTGTCGCTCGCCGCCGCGAACGGAACCGTGTCGCTGGACCAGACTGAAGACATCTCTTGGAAGGGCGCCGACGGTGTCGCGCGCCAGGCCCTACTCGCCCACTACCAATTCGCACGGAGGATTCCATGACGGAACCCGCACTCGACCCTGACGGCGAGGCAGCGCCGACGCACCCTCACGCGCTGTGGCGAGGCGACACGGGCTCGCTCACCGACCGCTCCCGCCGCGCGCTACTCGAGCTCGTGCGCGGCCCTTACCTTTCGCAAGAGCGCTCACCTCAAAACTGGGCGGCACTCCTTGGCGATCAGGACGCCATCCGCTCACGGCTACACGACCTCTTCCTGGAGCTCGTGGTTGATGTCGACGCGGAGTTCGCCTTCGTGCGTGCCGTCTCCGACACCGAGGAAGGGGTCCCCCGCGCCGTACGCACGCGGCCTCTCACGTTCCTGGACACCGTCATGTTGCTCGCGCTCCGACAGCGGCTCATCGCGGAGGAAGGTGCGGGACGCGTCATCGTTGGCCAAGACGAGATCTATGACCTCCTCCAGGTCTACCGGACCCCTGACCGCGATGAATCGGACTACACGCGTCGCCTCAACGCCTCGTGGAACACGATGGTCAACAAACTCAGGGTGCTCCATCCCCTGGCGGGCGGCAGTGCGGGCGGCAGTGCGGGCGGCACTGCGGGCGGCAGTGCGGAAGGCGCCACGCGCGCCGAGATCTCACCCGTGGTGCGCGTACTGGTCGATGCCGACCGCGTCCGCGCGCTTCGCGGGACCTACGACGCGCTTGCCTCCGACGCGCTTGCCTCCCCATCGCAATCCACGGATAGCTCGGCCACCGATAGCCCCGCCACCGGCGTCGGCCCCCTCGCGTGGAATGACGGCGACGGCAATGACGGCAATGACGGCGATGACGGCGATGACGCGCCCGGCCCGAGGGATGAGGATGAGGCATGAGCCTGTTTCCGCTGGAGGCCGTGATGCCGCCGGCTCAATGGCGCTTGGCCCACATCGAGCTGGTCAACTGGGGCACGTTCTCGGGACATCACTCCCTCGATGTGTCTCGCGAAGGCCACCTTGTCACGGGAGCCTCAGGCTCCGGCAAGTCGTCCCTGCTCGACGCGATCGCCGCGGTCATCACTCCCGACAAGTGGCTGCGTTTTAACGCCGCCGCTCAAGAGGCGACGGCTGGGAGGGGCGACCGGACCCTCGTCAGCTATATCCGGGGCGCGTGGAGCCGCGAGGCGGACCCTGCAGAGGATCGCACTGTTGCGTCGTACCTGCGCCCACACGCCACCTGGACCGGGATCTTGCTGCGGTACGAGAACCCGGAGCACGACCCCGTCACTTTGGTGCGGCTGTTTCATATTCGGGGCACCTCTACCGACCCACGGGCGTTTGCCGACGTGTGCGTCATCACGCGCAACAACGCGGGCCTGCTCGACTTCCAGGACTATGCGAACCATGGGATCGATGTGAGGCGACTCAAAGCCGATATCAATCCCGTCGTCGCCACCTCTGCCAGGAATCACGGCCCGTTCTATGTCCGCCTCCGCAGCCTGCTGGGGATCTCGACCGAGAACGCTCTCCACCTCTTGCACAAGACCCAGTCCGCGAAAAACCTCGGGACGCTCGACATGCTGTTCCGCACCTTCATGCTCGACGAGCCCGGCACGTTTGCCCGCGCGGACAACGCGATCGAGCAATTTGATGAACTCAACGAGGCGTACCTGCACGTCGTCGATCTGCGCAAGCAGGCCGACGCACTTCACCTCGTCGCCGAGGCGGCCACACTGTTTGACGACGCCTCACGCGAGCAGACCGAGGCAGCCCGCATGCAGGATTTGGTGTTGCCCTACGCCGCAAAGGTCAAGCGGGGGTTGGCCGAGCAGGCGATCCACGACGCCGAGGTGAGCGTCGCCGGGACCGAACTGGACGCCCGCCAGTACCGCGCAGCCGCAGAGGACACCAAGACCGCTTGGGACGCCGCCCGGCTCGCCACCCTCGGCGTGGGCGGAAACGACGCCTCTCACCTTCGCCGCCTCATCGCCGAGGCCGAGTCCCGGGTGGGCGACACGGACGACGCTAGGGCGCGCCTCTCGCGCCGCCTGGCCGATGTTGGCGTGGCAATGCCTCACGACGGTAAGGATTTCGCCGAACTGGTCGTTGCCGCGCGGCGTGAACTCTCGGAGCCCGAGCCTCCCGTGGTGGCTCATGGCCTTCATGACGCCAACGCCGAGGCCCGCAGGGCTGTCGACGCACTGGAGTCCGAACTGGACGCCCTGCGCCATCGCCGCTCCAACATCGGCGGGGATCTGCTTCGCGTTCGCGAGTGGCTCGTTGCAGAACTCGGCATGCCCGAGGCCGCGCTCCCGTTCGCAGGAGAACTCATTGACGTGCGCGACGAGCACGCCGCATGGACCGGCGCCATCGAGAGAGTGCTCGCCCCCCTGGCGACGGCGCTGCTGGTCAGGGAGGACGCTCTTGGCGCCGCGCGGCGCATCGTCAACTCCAAGAATCTGGGCGTGCGCCTCGTACTCGAGGCCGTGCCTCACCACTCCGATGCCCCGATGCGGGTGGCGGACTCGCGCTCGATCTTTCACCACGTTCACGTGACGCAGGGACCGTTTGCGGACTACCTCAATCGTCGGATCTCGGCCGACTTCGATGTCGCGTGCGTCGACCACCCCGATGAGCTTGACGGCGTCTCGCGCGGTGTGACCATCGCGGGTCTCTTCAAGCGTTCGGAACGCAGGTACGAGAAGAACGATCGCCATGCGGTAGACGATCGCGGCACCTGGGTGCTTGGGGGGTCGAATGACGCCAAGGTCGAGCTCCTTGTTGAACGCCTCGCCGCAGCTCGCCACGCGCACGAGGTGGCCAATAGCGCCGTCGACTTGGCCGACGCTCAGCGTCAAGCGTTGCTCGTACGACGCCGAGCCCTCGAAGAGGTGGCGGCGCTCGAGTACTCCCGCATCGACGGTGCCAGCGCCAGGCACGCCCTCGAGGGTCTCCGCAAGGAACTACGTGCTCTTGTCGAGCCCGACAGCGACCTCGACAGGGCGCTCGCCGCTGAGCGCGACGCGAGTGAAGCGAACGACGTGGCCCAACATCGTGCGGACGAGGCAAGGGGGGTACATGCGGAAGCCGTAGCTGCACTTACCCGGGTGTCGAGCCAACTGGCCGACATTGACGCCGCGCCGTCGACAGCCATCGTCGAAGCGGACATGGAGGTGTTGCGAGCCCGCTTCGCCACCGTACGCCGCTCTATCAGGCTCGAGAATGTCGACAACACTGCCATCCAGGTGAATGCGGCGCTTACAAAGGAGGCCCACTCTGCGGAGGCCAAGGTGCGGGCCTCCTCCTCGCGCTTCGTTGAACACGCCACGCGCTATTGCGCCGCGTGGCCGTCGCAAGCCTCGGACCTCACGCCGTCGATCGACGATCGCGGGGGCTATCGGAGCCTGCTCGACGGCATCGTCGGCCGGGGACTGCCCGAGCACGAGGCGAACTTCTTGCGCCTGCTGCGGGACCGATCCCGCGACACCCTGATCCACTTGCGAGACGAACTCCAAACCGCGCCGAGGCGCGTCGAGGAGCGGGTGGGGCCCGTCAACGAGTCGCTGCTCAGGTCGCCCTACGACGCGGACACCTTTCTGCAGATCCGCGTTAAAACGCGACGCAGCGGCGAAGTGGACGAGTTTCTGGGCGACCTCAAGAGCATCGTCGACGGCAACTGGGCGCAGGAGACCCTGGCATCGTCCGAGAAGAGATTCGCCGTGCTTGCACGCGTGATGCGTCGGCTCGGATCCAGCGAATCCTCCGACGCGGCGTGGAAGAGAAGGATGCTGGATACCAGGGAGCACGTGACCTTCCTCGCGCGCGAGGTCACAGAGGACGGACGCATCATCGCCGTGCACGATTCCTCGGCAGGGCTCTCGGGCGGCCAGCGACAAAAGCTCGTGGTCTTCTGCCTCGCCGCCGCCCTGAGATACCAACTCTCCGACGCCGAGCAAGCCGTGCCGCGCTACGGGACCATCATCCTCGATGAGGCCTTCGACAAAGCCGACGCGAACTACACCCGCATGGCCATGGACATCTTTCGAGAATTCGGCTTCCACATGGTGCTCGCCACGCCGCAGAAACTGCTGCAGACACTCGAGCCGTACATCGGCGCGATCACAAGCGTGTCCAATCCGACGCGCAAGTCGTCCGCGCTCGCCCACGTCGTGTTCGAGCGTTCGCCCTCATGACAGGGACCGCCGTGACGCCGGAGGCGTTCGTCTTGCGCGCGGCCGGGCTATATCGACGCGATGCGCGAGCGTGGGCTGCGGATCCGTCCCTCACACCAGCGATCGACCTGCCACTCAAACGGCCAACCGAGCGTGACGTCGTCGGCGATATTCCGGCCACGCTCGCATGGGTCGCAGCATGGCGTGCGGCTCAAGAGACCCTCCCCATCACGGTGACGTGGGTCCAGCGACGGTGGCCGAGCGTCGGCACGCAAGATGTCCCCGAACGTGCGGCCGCCATCGGCGCCGAGGCGATCGCATGTGTCGCCGGTTTGCCGGTCGAGTACAAGAGGATGCGAGAGCGATGCGGTGCGCTTCGCGCGGTGGTGGCAGCCACCGCTCCCGACAGCGCCGAGACGATAGGCGTGCTCCGCCGCCACGCGGGTGCGATCGCGGGACTGACCGAACAGGACTTCGGGATTCTGACTGGGGTTGTCACGTGGCTCGTGGCCAACCCCGTTTCGGGCCGCCGTGTGCGCGAGTTGCCGATCCGCGGGATCGACACGAAATGGTTGGAAGGCCACCGCTCCGTCGTCGAGACGCTCGTGAGTGCCGCCACCGGCCGTGACGGTTTGGGGTTGATGTCCGCTCCCCGACGCGTGCGGTTGAGGGCACTCGATGCGCGGGCGACCATCGGGGGCCTTACGGATGTGACCGCCTCCGTCGCCGAGCTGGCCGCGCTCGATCCCCCCGCCGCCACGGTCTTGATCACCGAGAATCTGGAAACCCTTCTCGCACTTCCCCCGCGCCCAGGCCTGGTCGCCATCCACGGCGGGGGCTACGCAGTGGACCGCATTGCGGAGATCCCCTGGCTGGCGCGGTGTCGCCTGCTGTATTGGGGTGATCTCGACTCTCACGGATTCGCCATTCTCAATCGCGCCCGAGCGGCTGGCCTCGACGTGGAATCGATCCTGATGGACACGGCGACGCTTTTGGCGTACCGCGACTTGTGGGTTCCAGAGCCGACGCCCTTCATTGGCGGGTTGTCACGACTCACCGCGAGCGAGGCAGAGGCCTTCGCGCGACTCAGCGAGCACGGCCACCCCCGGCTGGAGCAGGAGCGCATACCTTGGGCGCACGCACTCGCGCAACTGGATTGGGCGCTGGAGCGGGCTTCCTCCACAGAGCGGGGCCGCTGTACTTGACGCGCGAGCCAGCGCGGCGGAAACTAGAAGGGCGATGGGCAGTAGCCCTGAGAAGTGGACCCGGTAGCCCTCCGGACGGTGGGCGTACCGGGTTTCGCGCTTTCTAGAGCCGGATCCTTGCCACCACGAGAGGCTCGGTCCTTGCGCGGAATTCGCCACCACGTGACCACGCCCACGACGCCAAGTCGGCCGACCAGCATTGGCACCGGCAAGGGCACCGGAATGCGCGGTCGCGGCGCAACTGCGCATTCTGGGTCGCGGCCGTGGGAGCGCCAGGGGGGTCCGCCAGGGGTCCGCCAGGAGTGTGAGCCGCAGCAGCCTTCGCTAGCCTTGCGATCATCCGGCTTCGTGGCCTGCAACCGTCCGGACCTAGACGCTGCAAAAGGCCGCCCCGAGAGCGGGCAATCGTCCTGGGCACCTAGCGGGCAATCGTCCTGGGCACCTAGCGGGCAATCGTCCTGGGCACCTAGCGGGCAATTGTCCTACGGGCGCGGTAGTCTCACACCATGGCCAGGGCGCACGAGTCTTACCCCCGATTCCTCGACGCGCGCCTGCTCGAATCTGTAGCTGACACGCCCGTGACCCTGATCCATGGCCCGCGACAGTCAGGGAAGACCACCCTTGTCCAGCGATTCGCCGAACGGCACGACTACCGCTACGTCACCTTCGACAACGACGACGAGGTTGCGGCGGCCGAGTACGACCCCATTGGATATGTCGCACGTTTGGGCCAGCACGCCGTGCTCGACGAGGTTCAACGCGTGCCGCATCTGTTTACCAGCATCAAGGCCGCGGTCGATAGCGACCGTCGTCCAGGGCGATTCATCATGACGGGCTCCGCGAACGTTCTCATGGTCCCTCACCTTGCGGACTCGCTTGCCGGGCGAATGGGGATCCTGCGCGTGCGCCCGCTTTCGCAGTCCGAAATGTCCGGTCACCCATCGAGCTTTCTCGATGAGATCTTCACCAACAGCTTTCGCGCATCCCGCGTTGAACGCTTAGGCGACCAACTCGCCTCCTTGATGACCCAAGGCGGCTACCCGGAAGCGGTACGCCGGCCCCCCGAGCGTGCGGCTGAATTCCTGCGTGACCACATTGAGACACAGCTCCAACGGGACGTTCGAGCGCTCGCCCAGGTCCGTAACCTTCAGACGATGCCGGCGCTGCTGCGACAAGTTGCCGCCTACACCGCACAACTGGCGAACACCTCGCGCTTTGCGACCGACCTGCGCATCAAACGCGACACGGTCGACAAACATCTCACACTGCTGGAGAACATCTTCGTGATCGATCGCCTCCCGGCGTGGAGCCGAAGCGAGGCGAAACGTGCCGCCAAGACTCCAAAGCTCCACATCGCTGACTCCGGCGTAGCGGCGGCGCTTCTCGAGCGAGACAGCGCCGACTTGAACGCGGACCGCGAGTATTTTGGGCACCTTCTCGAGAGCTTCGTCCTCTCAGAACTCCGAGCGCAGTCAAACTGGCAGGAACGCAGGACGGCATTTCATCACTTCCGAGACTCCAACCAAAACGAGGTGGACATCGTCCTGGAACGAGGACCCCATCGCGTAGCAGGTATCGAGGTGAAGGCGTCAGCCTCCGTTTCTGCGAAGGACTTTCGTGGCCTGCGAAAGCTTCGCGACATTGCGGGAGACTCGTTCAAGGCTGGCGTGGTGCTCTATGACGGCACCGCGGGATACCAATACGAGGAGAACCTGTGGGCACTACCCATCCGCACGCTGTGGGAGGCCGAGGCATGAGCCGCGCCGCACCCGCACCCGCACCCCCACCGTCGGCCTTGCGCTTTCACGCGACCGCCGCTCTCGCCGCCAAACTGGGCGGCTTCACCGCGGTCGCAAATGGACCTGGTCACGTACCCGAGCCGGGTGAGCCGATGGCGCTCGACACCTGGTACGCCCACCTGATCCGCCGCCGCAAGCCCCAGGTGATGGTGATGAATACGACGACGCTCATGACCGTCATCGTCCCCCTTGCCCCCGCCGCCACCTTCTTCAACCGCCTCCCCGCGCACATCGCCGCCCAACTGGACGGGCTCCGCATCCCCCACGACTTCATCCACGCGCACGTGGACCGCATCGCGAGCGCGGGTGCCGTGCTCAAGACAGCAGACCGCACCATGGTGGGGATCCTCAACTACCGCATCGGCATACTCGACTACTTGAACCCCCTGACCGAGGACGACTGGCTCGACGCCGCGTTTCACTTCACCGACACCCTCACCCTCGCGGTCGAGGAGCCCCACCATGGGCTCGACCGGCTCTTTGGCGTGGTCAACGACTGGGAAGACAGGCAATTCAACCCACCCGCCATTGCACTGACCGAAAATCGCCCCGCCCGGCCGTGATCGCCACCATCTCGGGTGGAACCGAGTTCGCTCTTCGCCTGGATGGAGACAACCCCGGCAATCCGCGCGCGGTGCTCATCAACACTGCGGATGGCCGCAAAATCGGCTACGTGCCCGACTGGCTGTGCAGCGACGTTCACGATCTGCTTGTGGACGGGTGAGGGCTCTCTGCCGTCGCCGAACACGTGAACCCTGACGCGCCCGACCACATTAAGGTTCTGTGTCGCATCGACGCCGTCCGGGCCTAGCAATCTTCCCCAGCCCCGCGGCGGCCGTCGGGATCCACCAGGACCCCGCCCATTTCGCACACGCGGTCCGTGAGGTTATGTGCGAAGCCGGTGGTCTCTAGGTCGATGACGGCGAAGCCTGTCATGCGGGCGCCCTCCCTCAGTCATCCTGAGAATGCAACAAACGATGGGGTTGCGAGGACGTTCGGGCAATTTGCTTCTTCCGTCGCTGACGGCACATTGTTATTTTCTGAACATGGCCAGTCGCGACCCGATACCTGACGCACCGCCTGAGAACGAGCGGGAGCTCATCGGCGCCGCCATGTCTACGCTACGTGCGCGCCTCCCAGATGACTGGCTGGTCGAGCCAATGACTGATGAAGGGGCAGCATCCCGGCCGTTCAATAAGTTGTATCTCCTGAAGGCGCCCGATGGTACGAATGCGACCATCGGCGTGGAGGCGAAGATCCTCGTCGAGCCAAGAGACGTCGCAAATCTGCGCGATGGGATCGCGAACGGCCCCCTGGACGACACAGTCGACATCCCGATGGTCGCCGCGCGCTACCTGAGTCGATCAGTCCAAGAGAAGCTCGCCGATGTAGGCATCCCGTTCGTCGACGCTACGGGCAACACGCTTGTTCGCTCGCGTCGCCCCGCGCTTCACATCAGCGAGCGAGGCGCCGACCAGGACCCGTGGCGTGGTCCAGGACGGCCACTCGGTACGTTGAAAGGCGAGCCCGCGGCAAAGGTGGTGCGCTCACTCCTCGACTTCCCCCGTAGCTGGTCTGTGCGCGACCTCGTCGGGGCGTCGGGGGCGTCGACCGGCTCGGTGTACCGAGTCTTGGAGTTCCTTCAGTCGGAAGGCCTTGTTGCGCGTGACGCTGGCGGCCGATGGTTGGTCGATGACTGGAGTCCGTTACTGCGGCGTTGGTCCGTCGACTATCAGTTGTCGAACGCGAGCCGTGTCACGCGATGGATTGCGGTCCGCGGCATCGACGCGTTCCTCGACTCACTTCGGAGCAAGGACGTGGGGAACTACGTGCTCACGGGCTCTGTGGCGGCCGGCGCCTGGGCTCCGTACGCTCCAGCGCGGTTGGCCTCTGTGTATGTAGACGACGCTGACACGGCGGCACAGCAATGGGGTCTGCGGGCAACGGACGTAGGAGCGAACGTGTTGCTGGCAGAGCCACGCTACGAGGTGGTTCGACAACGCTCAATTGACGCGTTGGATGGCTTGCGCGTCGCGGCCCCCACTCAGGTCGCAGCAGACCTCATGTCTGGACCGGGCCGTGCACCGTCCGAGGCGGAGGCGCTCATCGATTGGATGGCGCGCAATGAACAATCGTGGAGATAGCCCCGGCAGTGTTCTGGTGCGCGCTCGTTCCGTACTCCTGGATGCGATCGATGCTCTCGCGGAACACAAGAGTTCAGTTGTCTTGATCGGCGCACAAGCTGTTTACCTCCACACCGGGGGCCCGAACATCGCACTGGCGGAAGCCACCAAGGACAGCGACCTAGCGCTAGACCCTCGCCTCCTCGGGGACCATCCACTCATTGAAGCGGCAATGGTGAAGGCAGGCTTCTATCAGGACGCCGAGGGCCAGCCCGGTGCGTGGCTGTCTGTCGAGGGCATTCCCGTGGACCTCATGGTGCCCGAGTCGCTCGCCGGGGCCGGGGGTAGGCAGGCACGCGCGGCGCGCATTCCTCCGCACGCACGGAGCGCCACCCGAAGAGCCCGCGGGCTCGAAGCCGCGATAGTCGACTGCGCCGACATGGCAGTTCCAGCACTTGACCCGTCTGACGATCGTGTACGCACTATCAAGGTCGCCGGGCCCGCTGCGCTGCTGGTTGCCAAAACGCACAAAATTGCCGAACGGGTCGGCGCCCCCGCGCGGCTGAATGACAAGGATGCTCACGACGTCCACAGGCTGTTCCGCGCGACGGAAACAGGGCGGCTGGCTCGCGATCTCACCGCACTGCGTGACAACGACATCAGTCACGATTGCACCGAGTATGCGATCGAGCAGATCAAGATCCTCTTCGCCTCCGGGCCCGACGCCATTGGAGCGGCGATGGCGGGCCGCGCCGAGGAACAAGTGGGAGACCCCCAGGTCGTCTCCGCTGCGACGGCGCTGCTGTATTTGGGTGCGTTGGTCGGGGCGCGGATGTTCGTTGTTCACGCGTAGCGAGTAGAAGTCTTCGGGTATTTCGACTTTTCGGTACCGGCGGACGTGTCCCTCGAGATCGATCCCTACGCGCGCGGCGTCTGCCGCCACCAGTGGCAGGAGTTCGTCTGCCGATTTGCCCAAGAATTCGTCCGGCTGCGCAAGGATCGCGCTCAGCCTGCCGTTGGTGTGGGTGAACGTGGTGCGGCTTTGCTCACTGAAGGAAGCAAGCATCTTCCCTGGGGCAAACGTGGCGCGGTCGACCTCCATGCACGGCTGCTCGAGCTCGATCTGGAAGCATACCGACGGGGTGGACTCGAGGCTCAGCATGTCTGCGAACCACCGGTGGCCGGGAAACGCCTCACGGATTAGCGCCTGGGCCGGCCCTAGTGAGGCGGCCAACACGACGGCGTCGGCGTCAACGGTTCCGGCCTCTGTGCGCACGCCCACCACTGCGTCGTCGTCGGTGACGAGGCCCGTGACGGTCGTACTGAGGCGGATGTCCGCGCCCTTATCTCGCACATACTCGGCGATCGGTCCGGTCATCACGTCGGTCATGCCGCCAGTGAACCCACCCAGTCTGGTCTTCACCACTGAGTTCCAGTAGGGGACGATGATGCCCATGAAATTGTGCGCCGAGTATTCCTGGGGCGGCACAAAGAACAGGCCTTCGGTCAGGGGGACCAAGATTTTGAAGATGGTGTCGTCATTGAGGCCATGCCGATGCGCGTAGTCGGCCACGCTGATTCGATCGAGTTTGGCGGGGCGGCGCACATAGTCCTTGATTCCTGCCGCGAGCATGCGGGCGAGCGCCAGTTTCTGTCGCATTGGGACGTAGTCGTTGTTTCCCAAGGCACGTGCCACCGATGCGAGCGGTTTGTGCAGGAGCGACGTCGCGTACACGGCCTGGGGGCCGCCGTCGGGCACGCGGAACCCCACTTCGTCTTCCCACACCACCACATCGCCTAGGTCTTGGCCGATGTGATCCAGCAAGCGCAGCAATTCGACGTAGAAACCCAGGTAGCGGTGTAGCCCGGTTTCAACAGTCATGCCCTCGTCGTCCCAGTTAGCTGTTCTTCCGCCCACCACGCTCGCGCGTTCAAGCACGGTGACGTGGTGCCCAGCGTCAACGAGCCGCACGGCCGCGCTGAGACCGGCAAGACCGGCCCCAACGACGACGGTGCGAGGGGACTGATTGTGCGAAGTGGTCACCTAGAGTCCGCTGGGTGAGCCGTCATCGGTGGTGGTTCCGCCGTGGACTTCGCCGCGCCATGCGCCATCTTCGAAACCTTCATCTTCGATGAGCTCCTTGAAGCGCTTCAGGTCGCGACCCAGGACGGCTTCGTCCAACTGAAGGACGTCACCTGCTTTTTCAATGAACCCGTCGGGCTCCCATTCCATCTTGAGCGTGACCTTGGTGGTGTTGCCATCCACGGACTCGAAACGGACATCTCCCGCGTGCTTCAGTTCGCCGATGCTACTCCAGGCAATGTGCTGATCGGGCACCTGGTCAGTGATCTCGGAGTCGAACTCCCTGTGAACGCCAGCCACATTCATCTTCCAATGCGTGCGGGTGTCGTCAATCTGGGTGACTTCCTCGACCGTCGACATGAACTTCGGGTACGACTCCATCTGGGTCCACTGGTTGTAGGCCGTAGTGACGGGTACGTCGACCTCAATGCTCTTTTCGACTGTTGACATCTTTTGTGCCTCCATTCGTGGTTCGCGGCGGGTTGCCGCACCTCTACCGTAGGCACAAGATGTCCGGTTAGTCCTGTTATGCTGGCTGCCGATCTGATCAGTGCGCTCGGCGACCACGCCCTCCCTTCGGCAGAGCCGTAGGCGGTTCTAGTCAACGGCGTCGACCACGCCCGCGCGTCGCCCGCAAAGCCGCCCACCACGGCGCGCAAGGGACCGCGCAGGCCCGGGCACCGGTCGGACTAAACCCCAGCGACCACGTTCTCGAAGTACCGCGAGTGAGTGGCGCGTGCGGACTCCAACGAATCGCTCACGAGCGACACGATCTCCACGTTGGGGTCGGTGTTCTCGGCCTCGAGGCGCATGCGCTCGTTGAATGCCTCGCGGTACCCCTGGTCGCCCACGTAGGAGGTGACGTGGCTGACACGGGTACTACGGTCATAGACGATCACGAATCCAGACACGTCACCCTCCCATTCGCGGTCCGCTCCCTCAGTACTGCTTTACGCTACTGCTGGGAACGCGGGCGGCGCTCTTCGGAATCGTCCCTGAGGATCTCGCGGATGGCGCCCAGCTCCAGGCGTGTGCGTCGCAGGTCTGCGCCCATTTGAAAGAACGTCACCCAAGCGGCAACCACAACCACCACGCTGACAATGCTAAAGATTACTGCGCCCACCGAGGCGCCTCGCAGAAACGTCGAGAAGTCCATGGCCCGTTCATCGGCGCCCTGGAGGAACCGCTCAAACACCCCGATCTCACGTACGGAAAGAACTACCCCACCGCCCGCCGCAAGTCTTTGGCCAGCACCATCAGGTGCAACGGATCACTGGGGCTCGGCTCAAACTCCGGCAATGCTTTGAGATAGAAGTCGCGCGCCGATTCACTTTCGGCGTGCACCAGTAGCCCCCGACAGCCAATGGTCTGAACCATCTCGATGGTCCTGAGCATGACATCGGTGAGCAGCGCGTGGCCCAGCCCACGGCCCTCATGACCGGTCGAGACCGCCAGCCGTGCCAGGAGCGCAAAGGGCTGCGGGTAGCGCCCCGCGCCCCTTGCCGCCCGGGCGGGCACCCGCTCCACCGCAACGCTCGCCATGCACCAGGCGTAGTACGCGATCACCACATCGGAATCCTCCGGCGTCACCACCATGACGTGCGCTGAACGTGAGCCGTGCGCCTGCCGTGCATGTTCGCGAAGCCACAAGGACTGCTCGGCAGAGCTCGAGTGAAACGCCTCCAGCTGATGCCGCGGCTCAAGCGAATGAGGTCTCAGGTACACGATTCCCCCTTGACGTCCGCTAGTTGACGAACGGACTGGGGCGATCGAGCAAAGCTCGCAGTCCCGGAAGGTCACGGGCGGGTCGGTCCAACATCTCATGGAACAGCGCCGCCTCCACGGGCGAGAGCACAAACTCGGTGCGGTCGGCCAGCACCCTCTGCGCGGCGATCCGCAACTGCTCGTTGGCGAAGGTCGAGACGGGGGTACCCAGGGCATCGGCCGCGCGTGCAAAGAGCTCACGGTCTGCAGTGCTGACGCGGAACTCAAAGCGTTGGTCCTTCTTGGCGTGAGCGGTATCAGCCGACACGGCACATCTCCTTTTCTGCGGCCACGGCCACGTGATCCCGCCCGATAGCCCTGCACCAGCATCGTCCCTTGTGAGGCGAGGTACGGACACTGTACGGTGTTCTCAGCGGCCACGCAAGTCCCGCCACCGCACGAACACCCGTCGCAATAAACTCGGAGCCAAAGGAGCCCACCGCTATGCATGAGATCACCTGCCCGCACTGCAAGAAGGCCTTCACCATTGACGAGGCGGGATACGCCGACATCCTCAAGCAGGTGCGCGACCGCGACTTTGACCAGCAACTCCACGACCGGCTGGAACTAGCAGAGCAGGACAAGCGCACCGCCATCGAGTTGGCCGAGGCGAAACTCGCGGCTGAGTTGCAGAAGGCCGCCGCCGCCAAGGACACCGAGATCCAGGACCTGCAGGCCCGGCTAGTCGCGGGCGAGACCACCCAGAAGCTCGCGGTGGCCCAGGCTCTCAGCGCAGTAGAGAAGGAACGCGACGCGCTCGCGAACCAACTGGAGCAGGCCAAGCAAGGCGAGAAGGCATCGGCCGAATTGGCGCAAGCGAAACTGGCGAACGAACTGCAGAAGGCCGCCACCGCGAAGGACACCCAGATCCAGGAACTGAAGAGCGGCCTGGAACGCGCGGAGTATGAGAAGCAACTCGCCGAGACGTCGCTCAAGGACAAGTACGAGACGCAGATTAAGGACCGCGAGGAGCAGATCGAGCGGCTGCGCGACATGAAGGCCAAACTCTCCACCAAGATGGTGGGTGAGACCCTGGAGCAGCACTGCGAGACCGAGTTCAACCGCCTGCGCGCCACGGCCTTTCCCCGGGCGTACTTCGAGAAGGACAACGACGCGCGCACCGGCAGCAAGGGCGACTACGTCTTTCGCGAGGCCGACGATGCTGGCACCGAGGCGGTCTCCATCATGTTCGAGATGAAGAACGAGAACGACACAACCGCGACCAAGAAGAAGAACGAGGACTTCTTGCGCGAGCTGGATAAGGACCGCAACGAGAAGGGCTGCGAGTATGCGGTGCTGGTGTCGCTGCTTGAGCCCGAGAGCGAGCTCTACAACGACGGCATCGTCGATGTCTCCCACCGCTACCCCAGGATGTACGTGGTGAGGCCGCAGTTCTTTATCCCCATCATCACGTTGCTGCGCAACGCCGCCCAGAACTCGCTCAAGTACAAGACGGAGCTGGCCCTGATGAGGGCCCAGAACGTCGACATCACCAACTTCGAGAGCGAGCTCGAGTCATTCAAGACGACGTTCGGTCGCAACTGGCGGCTCGCCTCCGAGGGCTTTGAGGAGGCGGTCAAGCGGATCGACGAGGCAATCAAGGATCTCGAGAGGACCAAGGAGGCGCTGCACAAGTCGGCGAACAACCTCCGCCTCGCCAACGACAAGGCGGAAGATCTCACCATCAAGCGACTCACGCGCGGCAACTCGACGATGGCCGCAAAGTTCGACGAGCTGGACGGGGGAGACCCGTCGAGCACGTAGTCACAGAGGCTGCGCGGTGCTGACAGCGGCGAACGGCGGTTTCTTGGTGGGCCGTCGCACCCCTCCCCCGACGTCTAGGCGCGGTACCAGCGGCGAGGGTCAGGCCGGGAGAATCGGGCGGTTCTCGTAGAACGTCTGCAGCACCACCGTCGTGCGGGTGTTGACCGAGGCCGCGGAGCGGATGTCGCGGATGAGCGCCTCGAGATGCCGCGGCGATGCGACGCGCACCAGCAGAATGTAGGCAGCGTCGCCCGCGATCGAATGGCACGCCTCGACCTCGGCGAGGTGCTCGAGAAGCTCTGGGGCGTTGTCGGGCTGCCCTGGGTCGAGCGGGGTGATCTCGACGAAAGCCGCGAGCGGCTTGCCTACCGCCTCGGCGTCGACCAGCGCGCGGTAGCCCGTGATGACGCCGCGCGCCTCGAGCCGCCGCAGGCGCGCCTGCACGGCCGAGACGGACAGCCCGACGGCCGCAGACAGTTGGGCGAGCGTCGCACGAGCGTCCTGCAACACCGCCCGCACGATCCCCACATCGATGTCGTCGTCGAGGCGCGCGGGAGTGTCGTTGACCATGGCCCGACATTATCAGCGGAGGGAACCAACCACCGGAATGATTCCGGCCAAACAGGTGACTCACAGGATCTTCTCCCGTAGGCTCGCGGTACCAGGTAACCCCGCCCTGGGTTCGGAGGTTCAGATGTCTATCCACGCCCACTCAACACGGGCCATCGTCGGCGAACCCGAGGTCGTCGTCGGCGAACCCGAGGTCGTCGTCGGCGAACCCGAGGCCGTCGTCGGCGAACCCGAGGCCGTGCAGGACGCCGCCCCGGCCGAGACAAGCGACGCCTGGCTGCGCCTCAAGGCGGCGGCCACTGCGATCCAGCGCCTCCAGGTGCAGGACGGTTCGATCCCCGCTGCGACGGATGCGGCGGCGGACGATTCCCCTGGTGAGGCCCGCAGCGAGGCACGCGCCCTTGTGGCAGAGATCATCGCCGGAATCCGCGCGCTCGCACCCGCCTTCCCGCATGACGCCGAGTACCTCGCCGCATCCGTCCGCGACTTTGAGCGGTGGACGGACCAAGGCTTTGGCATCCCCGACTTCCTCGATTCGCTCGCGGCGTTCCAGCCGCAGCAGCACCGGGTGGACGGCACCCGTCACCTGGTGGTGTTCCCGATGTACACCCAGAATGGCTCGCGCGACCGCCACGTCGAGGCGGTGCTCGTGGAGGCGATCTGGCCCGAGTTCATCGCGCAGCTCGAGGCGGGCGACTACGGCAACAAGCTGTTCGTGTCGCTGCGCTTGGTGGACTTCACGCCTGGCTATGACACCAACTCGGCCGTGCTGTTCCCGGAGACCATCGCGATGCGCGAGATCCCGACTTTCACGTGGGGCGCGCTCTTCGAGGACCGCGAGGCCGCACGTTACCGACGTGTGGTGCGCGCCGCCGCCCAGATCACGAAGCTCGACCTCCCCGCGGACGCCGCGCGCATGCTCGAGGACCAGCAGCTGACCGAGAAGACGTTTGTGATGTGGGACATGATTCACGACCGCACCCACATGCGCGGCGACCTGCCGTTTGACCCCTTCATGATCAAACAGCGGATGCCGTACTTCCTGTATTCGCTTGAGGAACTGCGCTGCGACCTCACGGCATTCCGCGAGAGTGTCGCAATCGAGAAGCGCCTCGGCTCCCGGATCGACGCAGGCGAGGCTCTCAAAGACGCGGAGGCTGAGACGCACGAGCAGGCGCGGCTGGTGCAATACGCGATCCTCTTTGACCGCATCTTCCGATTCCCGATCACGGGCTCGCGGGTGCGCAATTACGACGGGCTCGGCGGCCAGTTGCTGTTTGCCTGGCTGCACCAGCGGGGCGTGCTGCACTGGACAGACACCGCTCTGGAGCTTGATTGGGAGGACGTTCCCGGGGCGGTCCTCGCCCTGAGCGACGCAATCAACGAGCTGTATTGGCGCTCGATTGACCGGCCCAAGACCGCGCATTGGCTTGCGGCGTACGACCTGGTGCGCTCGACGCTCACGCCACACCCCGCCTCGCTGTGGGCGCGGGCGCTGCCAGACGAGGTCCTCGCCGGATCGCCTAAGGGCTACACGGATGCGGTGCTGGACGACGAGTTCCCGCTGTCGATGTTCTTCGAGGCGCTCGACAAGAAGATGAAGTCGATCATCGAATCGACCGCCGGAATCACCGGCCGCGATTCCTGAGCGTCATATGCGCATGACCATATGCACACGACGTGGGAGGCTGGACGCATGAGCGTCGCAGGCAAGTTAGTGGTCATCGCGGGCGCCACCAGTACCTCCGGCATCGCGGCGGTGCACGAGCTCAAGCGTGCAGGCGCTCGCGTAATCGCCGTGGGGAGAGATTCCCAGAAGCTCGATGAGCTGCTGGGTATCGGTACCGGGTCTCTCGGTGCCGAGTCTCTTGGTGCCGGGTCTCTTGGTGCCGGCGCGGCCGATGCAGGCGCGGTCGGGAGCGGCGCAGTGGGGAGGGTCCGCACCGAGGTGTGCGACCTCACGGATGAATCCGCGGTCGCTCGGCTCGCGCAGCGGGTCCACGACGCTGACGGCGCTGTGGACGGGGTGTTGCACCTCGTAGGCGGATGGCGAGGCGGCGGCGGGCTTGCCGGGCAAAGTGACGCGGACTTCCGGTTCTTGGAGGGATCGTTCACTGCGCTGCGCCACGTCAGCCGAGCGTTCGACGCCGACCTTAGGGGCTCCGACGCCGGCCGCCTCGCGGTCGTCTCATCCACCGCTGTCGCGCGCCCACTCGCAGGGGGTGCGAACTACGCGGCCCTCAAGGCAGCGACCGAGGCGTGGGCGCGCGCCGTCGCGCAGGGATTCGCCAAGGACGCCCGCGATGCAGGGCGGCCGCTGGCCGCCGCAGCCGTGATCTTTCGGGTGCAGAGCCTCGCAGGGCTCGAGGAGGAGCTCGCGCGGCGCTTCGCCGCCCTCTGGATGGTGCCAGCCTCCCAAACCAACGACACGATCGTCGACCTCAGTGCCCCCTTGATCCCTCGACCCCCTGACCCCCTGACGCCCCAGATTGGACACCCGTGACCACCATTCACGACCCCGCCTTACGCGGCTTCGCCTCCGACAATTACTCCGGCATCCACCCAGAGGTGCTCGAGGCCATCGTCGCCGCCAACGGTGGCCACCAGGGCGCGTACGGCGGCGACGCCTACACGGCGCGCCTGCAGGATGTGATGGCCCACCACTTTGGCGCGGGCGTCGAGGCGTTCCCGATGTTCAACGGCACCGGCGCGAACGTGGTGGGCCTGCAGTCGATGCTGCCCCGCTGGGGCGCAGTGGTGACGGCCGCCACCGCGCATATTAACGTCGACGAGGGCGGCGCGCCCGAGCGGGTGGCCGGCATCAAGCTGCTCACCGTCCCGACGGAGGACGGCAAGCTCACTCCCGAGCTCATCGACCGTGAGGCTTGGGGCTGGGGTGATGAGCATCGCGCGCAGCCGCTGGTCGTGTCGATCACGCAATCGACCGAGCTGGGCACCCTCTACACCGTCGACGAGATCGCGGCGATCGCCGATCACGCTCACGGCCTCGGGATGCGGGTCCACCTGGACGGTGCGCGCATCTCCAACGCCGCGGCGTCGCTGGGCGTGCCGCTTCGCGCCTTCACGCGCGACGCAGGCGTGGACGTGCTGAGCTTTGGCGGCACCAAGAACGGGGCGATGCTCGGCGAGGCAATCGTGGTGCTGGGCCCCGAGGCGTCGGAGGGACTGACGTTCCTGCGCAAACTCGACATGCAACTGGCGTCGAAGATGCGCTTCGTCTCGGCCCAGTTGATCGCCCTGCTCGAGGGCGACCTGTGGTTGCGCAACGCCGCGCACTCCAACGCGATGGCCCAGCGTTTGCGCGCTGGTATCGAGCAGGGGCTCGCCGACGGGTCAATCAAGGGTGTGACCTTCACGCAGCCCACGCAGGCGAACGGCATCTTCGCCACCGTGCCCGACGGCGTGGCGGATCGCCTGCGCGCCGCGTTCGCGTTCTACGATTGGGATGCCGCCAAGAACGAGGTGCGCTGGATGTGCAGCTTCGACACCTCAGAGGACGACATCGACGCGCTTCTCGCCGCGATAGCGCGCGAGACCTCAGCCGCCTGAGCCAGCCGCTCCGCGCGACCTCCTAGCTCACGCGCGGCAACCCGACGATGGCCGCGAAGTTCGATGAGTTGGGCGACTGAGTAGGGGCATCGCCACGGGCGCGAAACCCCATGAAAATGCCACGCCTTTGTTGTGGTTTCGTTATAGATTCGTTATAGTTTCGTTATGCGCCGGCTAGGGCGCCTCTCTCGGATCCAGCCCAACGAAGGGTGCCCGCCATGTCCGTCGCCAGCCGCCGCCTCATAGCCGTGGATGCACAGAACCTGCTCGGTTGCGATCCGGGCATCGCGAGCGCGGCGTGTTGGGAATTTGCCATCGCCGGGCTGCTCCACGCGGTGGGCTTCCGCAAGGACGTGGACCAACTGGTGATCGCGGTCGCACCCGACTGGGCATTTACCGTCAAGACACTCGCACCCTGCGCACGCCTGGTGGTGCGCAAAGGCCCCCACGGCGCCGACGTGGCGCTGTGCGACGCGCTCGCCGACACCGCCTTCATCGCGAGCCGCTACAGCGAGGTGGTGATCGCCAGCGGAGACCACATCTTCTGCGCCTCAGTGCGCGCCTTGGCCGATGCCGGCGTCCCCACGACCGTCGCGGGCCTGCCCCGCCAGACCTCGAGCGAGCTGACCGCCACCGCCACCCGCGTCACCTGGCTCGACCCTCCAGCGAGGTTCTTGGGCGCGGCCGCTACCGTCGCGGTGGCGCCGACCAGGCGTAAGAAGTACGCACTCGCGCCCGCGTCCGTTGACGCCGGCCCGTCCCCGCTTGTCCAGCACACTGCGCTGGAGCTCGCCGCGTAGCCGGCTCGGCAGAAACTGGCAGGGCGATGGGCGATAGCCCTGAGAAGTGGACCCGGCAGCCCTCCGGACGGGGAGCGAGCCGGATTTCGCGCTTTCTCCAGCCGGATCCTCGCCACTACGAGCGGCTCGATCGCTACCCTGAACCCGCCGCCGCGTGCCCAAGCCAGGGACGGCTTTAGCCGCGGCCGGGACGAGCCGATCAGCCGTCAGCACCGACGGCCGGGCCCCTAGCCGCCCTGGGGGAGCTCGCGCTCAAGGTACGGCAGCGCGTACTGATCGATGTCGCCAAGGATGCGTTCAGCCCAGGCCCCAACGTCGTCGGCCGGGCGAAGGGTGTACCAATCGTCGATGCCCGTGCGCAGAATCCCCATGCGCTGGCCGTGCACAAAACCGTAGCGGGGCACGTCCGGCACCTTGACCGCGGGCGCCGAGGCGGCATACCAGGCGACCCTAGCGGCCCACTGCGCGTCGCCGACGGCGATCACGTTGACCGTCGCGTGCACCTCGGCCGAACTCGAGTGGTACGACTTCTGAAAGTCGAGCAGATGCCAACCGTTGGACACGCGGCGCCGAAATTTCCCCGCGCTGCCAGTAAACCACAGGGCGCGCACGTGCGGGCCAACGTGCTCGCGCAAGAGCGCGGCGTAGAGGCTCTGCGCGGTGTCGAAGGTCATGGCGCGAACCTACTCGCCCGTCTTCCCTCTTGTCCTCGCGTCGGCCATCGGCGTGCCTACCCAACACGCCCCGGTGTTGGAGTCCGGCTCCTGCTGTCTACTACCGCACACGTCTTATGTACGGGCTATCGACGAGCGCTAGCGTGAACTCAGCACTTTGAGTCTGAGGGACAACAATGAGCGACGCTGCACCGGGGTGGTTTCCGCCTGACCCGAGCAAGCCCAATGAACTGCGGTACTGGGACGGCAGCGCGTGGACCGAGCACTTTCACACGCAAGCAACCGTCGTTGCTCGGGCCACGTCAGGGCCGGTCGTCGGGACGCGCAAGCTCGTCACGGCGCATCCGTGGCTCACCTCCTGGCCGGCGATCATCGTGGGCCTTTGCCTCTTCGTCGTCCCTGGCGTCTGGCTCTTTTGGTTCAGACAGGATCAGAAGCCTTGGGTGAAGGTGCTCGCAACGGGCGCGGCCGTGCCGTTCTTCTTCGTTTCTCTGGGCGTCATGGCCGCGGCGGCTCCCTCCTATGCGCGCGCAGCAGACGGGCAGGCACAAACCCAGATCGCCTCCGAATCGGAAGCCCCGAGCGCTCTCGACGACGCGGCCGGAGCGGTGGGGAGTTCGCCTGCTGCGACGGCATCGGCGACTCCCGCGACTCCCGCGTCTCCCGCGACTTCCACGACTTCCGAACCCACGCCGTCGGCTTCAAGCGACGGGGACTTGACCGACGGCGTTTTGAACGGCGGCGGATCTGCTGCCCCGGATGGCACGTCGGCAACCAACGGCACCGCGATGGCCGCCGCCCTGGAGCTCACGGTCAAGGGTCGGGCCCCCAAGACCGGGTACACGCGCGCACAATTCGGAAGCGGCTGGGTGGACATCGACCGCAATGGGTGCGACACCCGCAACGACGAGCTGAACCTTCGTCTGACCAACAAGTCCATGAGCGGCTCGTGCAAGGTTCTTTCCGGCGATCTGCAAGACCCCTACACCGCGACGAACATCCGCTTTGAGTACGGCGGCGCTAGCGAAGTCGACATCGATCACATGGTGGCGCTGTCCGATGCGTGGCAGAAGGGCGCCGCACCGTGGGAGTTCGCCAAGCGCGTTGCATTCGCCAATGACCCCCTGAATCTCGAACCGGTCGACGCGGGCGCAAACCGCCAAAAGGGCGACGGGGACGCCGCGACGTGGCTCCCATCGAACAAGAGCTACCGGTGCACCTACATCGCCCGACAGGTCGCGGTGAAGACCAAGTACAGCGTGTGGGTGACTGGGGCCGAGCTCGACGCGATGGTCAGGGTGCTCGACACCTGCCCCAACCAGGCGCTACCGGACTTCGGAAGCCAGCCGATCATTGCGAGCAACACGGGCGGGCCAGCGCCTGCACCTGCGCCTGCTCCTGCGCCTGCGCGTGCTCCTGTGCCTGCGCCCGCTCCGGCGCCTGCACCTGCGCCTGTGCCTGCGCCCGCGCCCGCGTTGGATCCGCAATTCACGTACTGCAAGTACGCGATCCCCGCCGGGTATGGCAACTACGTCAGGGGTGTGGACCCGGAGTACGACTGGTACCGAGACGCCGACGGCGACGGCATCGTCTGCGAGTTCTGACCTACCCAACGACAGCACCGGCAGCTAGCGAGAGGCTAACTCGCGTCGAGGCTTTGCTTGCTGCGGCTCTTCGTGGAATGATGCTAAATATGAGGGGTGTTGTGAAAATAGTGGCACTGGTCGCGTTGATGGCGGCAACATTGAGCGCGTGCACCAGTGGGGCCGAGCAGGCCGATGGTTCGCCAACTCCTTCGTTGTCAACGTCAACGCACGCGGACTCGTCAATGACACCAACACCGGGTGCCAGTGCGCCGCCGGAGGCCGTTGCGCTTTAGGATCCTGCCCCGATCCAGGCGCGGACAAGGCAGAGCCGGAAGCAGACCAACCAGCGGCAACCCCACCAGCGGCAGCCCCACCAGCGGCAGCGGCAGCCCCACCAGCGGCAGCCCCACCAGCGGCAGCCCCACCAGCGGCAGCCCCACCAGCGGCAGCCCCACCAGCGGCAGCGCCGGTGGTAGTGGTAGTGCCGCCGACGAAGTATCTTGACGGCGTAAACGTCGGCGCAAAGATTAGCGCCATCGATGTGTGTGCAGCGATCAACAACGCACGCGCCACGGTTGAGTACCTGATCCCCTATGGCCCGGTCGAGTGCTTCGCCTCGTCGGATATGGAGAAGCTCGTTCGCGAGACCGCGCCCGCAGCGCCGGGTGGCATAGACCTGAACTTCGCCGTCGGCGACGAAGGCCGCTACGGAGCGAGCATGTTTACCCATGCGCTTTCGCTTGACCAGATCAGCAACGGGGACCTCGGTGGGGGGCATGGAGTGCGTACTACACCTACGAGGTTCCGGGGCCAATCGGCATCGGCTGCTACCGGATCTTCTGGTGGAACGCCGCGTCGAACTCGCTGGCAGCCGAGCAGATCAGCTGCGCTTTTCCGGCCTAGACGCGCTTGAGCCCTTGTTTCACAGGAACACGTCACCTCTGGCAGCCCTTGCGATCGGAACAGTCTGAGACACGATTTCCCGGTCCCTAAGCAGGGCCGGTATTCATGGTGCGGCTGCTCCCTGAATGTGGCCATCGGATAGCGTCGCCTATTGAGATTCGGCGCCACTCCTGCCGATCACGGCCAATCACGCCCGACCACGCCCCAGGCCAGCCCTCAGTAGAATTGCAATGAGCCACCTCAGCGAGCAGCCCCCGCACTCGCGACACCGACCGGAGATACCATGACCAGATTTCAGCGGACACCCGGCACACCGGGCAACGACACAGTCTTGGGCATGGTGGTCGAGCAAGCCAACAGTGTCTCCGGGTCCGATGGCTTCCAATCCAAGATCTACCAGGCCATCTCCGTGCAGCGACCCGTCGTGCTCGAGTATCTGAAGTCGCTTCGCAGGGAGAAGCCAAGCGCCACCGTCGCCGAGATCCTCAAGACGCTGGAGAAGCGCTACGTCACCACCGTGACCGTCACCTCCACGGGCGTGGGCGCATCGGCCGCCATCCCCGCCGTCGGCATCCCCCTTGCCCTGGGGCTCGGCGCCGCCGATCTGTTGTTCTTTTACGAGACGAGCGCCCTCTACGTGCTCGCCGCCGCGGAGCTCCACGGGATCGAAGTGAACGATGCCGAGCGAGCCAGGCCGCTCGTCTTTGGGATGCTGCTGGGCGAGAAGTCGCAGAGCAAGGTGTCCAAAATCGTGATGCAGGCTGCGGGCGCAGGGGGCATCAACACGGCGCGCACCGTCGCAGCGGGCAGGGTAGGCAAGGCCCTCCCTGGCGGTTGGGGAGAGGTGCTCACTCAGCAACTCCCCGACTCCGCGCTGGCGCCACTAGCGACCGTGCTCGCTCGCCAGGCACTGCGGGCCGGCGGCAAGGTGGGCGCCAGGACGTTCGGCAAGATCCTGCCCTTTGGCGTGGGCGCTGTTCTGGGCGGGATCGGTAGCTTCACGTTTGGGCGCGACGTGGTCAAGGCCACGCATCTCGCCTTCCCGACGCAGCCCGCGAGCTTCCCGGGCTCGCTCCTGGACTTTACGAAGCCGGAGCCCGTTGAAGGGGAACCGTCGCGCGCAGCTAAGGCGCTTCAGGCTGCCGCGGACGTGGTGCCCGGCTCGGCGCAGGCGGTGAGCGCGGCGAAGCGTGCCGGCTCGGCCGTGAAGGGTGCCGCTGTCGGCGGTGCCGATGCAGTGAAAGACGCCGTCGTCGGCGGTGCCGATGCAGTGAAAGACGCCGTCGTCGGCGGTGCCGATGCAGTGAAAGACGCCGTCGTCAGGGCGCGCCTCAAGCGCAAGGGCTAGCGAGGCGTCGGCGCGATCGTCTATTTTGCTCAACGTATTGAGTAGAACTGCTCAATGAACTGAGTACATGCCGCACCGACGGCTACTGGCGCGAGCCCCCCGCAGCCACGGTCTTGAGCCACAGAAGTAGGCCACAGACTCACCGTCGCCGACAACCCAGGCCCCAGCCTGCGCCCGCCCAGCCCCGGGGGACCTAGGTCCCTTCGTCGACCTTCCCGCGGGTCTACGGTCACAAATGGAGGCGTGTCATGACTGACATCCGAATCCTCGATCCTTCGGATCTCGGCACCCTCATCGCGGAGTTACAAGCACGCGGATTCCGCGTCGTGGGGCCAACCCGCCGGGGCGATGCCATCGTCACCGGGGAGATCCGCTCGGTCTCTGACCTGCCGCGCGGCATCGGCGATACTCAAGAGCCCGCCGCCTACCGCCTCACCGAGCGCGGCGACGGCGCCTTCTTCGGCTTTGCCGCCCCCGCCCAGTCCACCAAGCCCGTCTTCTTCCCCGCCGAAGAGGTGGTGTGGCGCGGCCGACGCGACCACGAACGCGGCGGTCACTTCACCGTCGAGCGCGACACCGCCGACGCCGTCCCCGTCGCCCTACTTGGCGTCCGCAGTTGCGACCTCCGCGCGGTCCAGATCCACGACCAGGTGCTCTCGCACCGCCACTACAAGGACGCCCACTACACGGCCAGGCGCGACGGCACCGTGGTGATCGCGGTCGCCTGCGGCGAGCCGGCCGCCACGTGCTTCTGCGCGTCGATGGGCACCGGCCCGCGCCCCGCCGTCGCCGACCCCCAGACCCGCGAACCGGCCTACGACCTGCTCCTCACCGAGGTCATCGACGAGACGGACCACCACTTCGTGGTCGAGGTTGGTACCGAGACCGGCCGCGAACTCGCCGACGCGATCCAGGCCAGGAAGGGCACCGGAAAAGACCAGGCGCGCGCGATCGAAATCACCGATGCCGCCGCAAACCGCCAGACGCGCCACATCGACCGCAAGTCCGTCCACGACGTGATGCGCCTCTCCGCCGAGTCCCCCCACTGGGAGGCCGTCGCCAGCCGCTGCCTCGCCTGCACCAACTGCACCATGGTGTGCCCCACGTGCTTCTGCACCACGATTTCCGACGTGTCCGACCTGGCAGGCGAGAACGCCGAGCGCCACCGCGTGTGGGATTCGTGCTTCTCTTCCGAGTTCAGTTACGTCCACGGTGGCCCCACGCGCGAATCCACCAAGGCCCGCTACCGCCAGTGGATCACCCACAAGCTGTCCTCCTGGGAGGACCAGTTCGGCATGCTCGGCTGCGTCGGATGCGGCCGGTGCATCACCTGGTGCCCCGCGGGCATCGACATCACCGAGGAGGCGGCGGCCCTTGGCCGCATGAGCGGCCTCGTCTCCACACAAAATGCGGCATTGACGTAAAGGCGGGCGGCGATGACCACGGCACCAGCGGACGCAGGGGTCACGGATAGCGCGGGTTTTGCGAACAGCGCGGGTTTTGCGAACGACGCAGGGTTTGCGAACGACGCAGGGTTTGCGAACGACGCAGACCCGATGGTCCCGCGACGGTACGCCATCACGCGGGTCCGCGGGGACACCCGCGACACGTTCACCCTGCTGCTCGACCCCGTCGACTGCGAGCCCCTCACGTTCCGCGCGGGCCAGTTCACGATGCTCCACGCGTTCGGCGTGGGGGAGGTTCCCATCTCCATCTCGGGCGACCCTCGCGGTGTGCGCAGCGACGGCAGCCCCGCACCGCTCGAGCACACCATCCGCAACGTCGGCGCCGTCACCCGCGCCCTCGTCAATGCTAAGCCCGGCACCGAGGTGGGAGTTCGCGGCCCCTTCGGCACCTCTTGGGATGTGGCCGACGCCGCGGGGCACGACCTCGTGTTCGTCACCGGAGGCATCGGGCTCGCGCCGCTGCGCCCCGCAATTTTGGACGTGCTTGCCGAGCGCGATCGCTACGGCAAGGTGCTGCTTCTGTACGGCTCGCGCACCCCTGACGACATCCTCTACGGCGCCGAGATGCGCCGGTGGGCGGACTTCAACGATGTCAACGTGCAGATGACGGTCGACAACGCCCCCTACGGCTACAAGGGCAAGGTGGGTTTCGTCACCGAGCTGATCGCCCGCGCCGGCTTCCAACCGCGCCGGTCGTATGCGTTCGTGTGTGGGCCTGAGGGAATGATGCGCGCCGCCGCGTCGGCGCTGACGGCGCGCGGCGTGCCGGCCGCACGCATCCGCCTGTCGATGGAGCGGTCCATGAAGTGCGGCGTCGGGCTGTGTGGCCACTGCCAACTACGCGATCTCTTCATCTGCGTCGACGGACCCGTGCTGGACTACGCGCGCGTGGCGCCGCTCATGACCGTCAGGGAGTTGTGACATGAACGACGCAGCAATGAACGACGCAGCAATGACCGCGCCCGCCCACACCGACGACCACACCCCCGCCGACGCCCATGTCGACGCCCATGCCGACGCGTCGACGGCCCCCGCAGCCCCCGCGGCGCCCCGCCCCAAGCTCGCCGTGTGGAAGTTCGCCAGTTGCGACGGCTGCCAACTCAGCCTGCTGAACTGCGAGGACGAGCTGCTCAGCATCGCCGAGGCCGTCCACATCGCGTACTTCCCTGAGGCAACCCGCGCCATGGTCGAGGGCCCTTACGAACTTTCGCTGGTCGAGGGCAGCATCACCACGCCGGAGGACGTCAAACGCATCCACGAGATCCGCTCCCAATCCGGCACGCTCGTGACGATCGGCGCGTGCGCCACGGCAGGCGGCATCCAGGCGCTGCGCAACTGGGCCGACGTGGACGAATACCGCTCCATCGTTTACGCCCACCCCGAGTACCTGTCCACGCTCGACACCTCGACGGCCATCGCGAGCCACGTCGATGTCGACTACGAGTTGCGCGGATGCCCCGTGGACAAGTCGCAACTGGTCGAGGTGCTCGCGGCGTTCCTCGGCGGCCGCAAGCCCCGCATCCCCACCTACTCCGTGTGCGTCGAATGCAAGCTCAAGGGCAACGTGTGCGTGCCCATCGCCAGCGGGCAACCGTGTCTTGGCCCGGTGACGCAGGCGGGTTGCGGCGCCCTATGCCCGTCCTACGCGCGCGGCTGCTACGGCTGCTTTGGCCCGCAGGACAGCACAAACACCGACTCGCTCACCCGCCAACTGGTCAAGCTGGGCATGCGGCGGGACGACATCGTGCGCGTCTACCGCACATTCAACGCGGGCGCCCCCGAGTTCGAGGCTGCCAGCAACAAGGTGGCCTCGGGAGGCGCGTCATGACCCACCAGCTCAAGGACGGGGGGCAAGTGCTGAACGTGGGGATGCTCGCCCGCGTCGAGGGCGAAGGCGGCATGCACATCGAGATCAAGGACCGCCAGGTCGTCTCCGTGAAGCTCAACATCTTCGAGCCGCCCCGCTTCTACGAGGGCTTTCTGCGCGGCCGCAAGTACACCGAGCCGCCCGACATTACGGCCCGCATCTGCGGCATCTGCCCCGTCGCGTACCAAAGCGCGTCCACCGAGGCGATGGAGACCATCTGCGGCGTGACCACCACCCCCGAGATCCAGCTGATGCGCCGCCTGCTGTATTGCGGCGAGTGGATCGAGTCCCACTCGCTCCACATCTTCATGCTCCACGCGCCCGACTTTCTCGGATACGAGTCCGTGCTGGAGATGGCGAAGGACCACGCGGACGTGGTCAACATGGCGCTGCGCCTCAAGAAGTGCGGCAACGACGTCATGGAACTCGTGGGCGGGCGGGCCATCCACCCGGTCAACGTCAAGGTGGGTGGCTTCTACCGCATGCCGTCCCTCACCGAGCTCGTGGGGTTGCGCCCCGACCTGGAGCGCGGGCTCGAGGACGCGCTCGCCGCGGTGCAGCTGGTCTCCACCTTCGACTTCCCCGACATGGAGCAGGACTACAACTACGTGTCGCTACGCCACCCCGACTGGTACCCGCTCGAGCGCGGCACCGAGATGGTCGCGACCTCCGGAGTCCGGTTCCCCATCGCAGAGGTGACCGATCACATCAAGGAGTTCCACGTCGAGCACTCCAACGCGCTGCACGCCAGCTTCGACGGCGAGAAGTTCTTTGTGGGCCCTCTCGCTCGCTACAGCCTCAACTTTGACCAACTCAGCCCGCGTTGCCAAGAGGCCGCGCTCAAGGCGGGGCTTGGCGAGACGTGCCGCAACCCCTTCAAGTCGATCATCGTCCGCACGGTGGAGCTGGCCTACGCCTTCGAGGAGGCCCTGCGCATCATCGACCTGTGGCAAGACGGCCACGCGCCCTCGGTGCCCGTCGCCCCCAAGGCCGGGGAGGGCATCGGCGCCTCCGAGGCCCCCCGCGGCACCATCTGGCACCGGTACAAGATCGACGCCGACGGGATCATCCTGGACGCGCAGATCGTGCCGCCCACCTCCCAAAACCAGGCAAGCATCGAGGCCGACCTGCGACTGGCCGCGCAACAGTGGGTGGACCTCGACGATCACACGCTCACGCACCGCTGCGAGGCCGCGATCCGCAACTACGACCCCTGCATCTCGTGCGCCACCCACTTCCTGGACCTCAGGGTCAAACGATCATGACCGCCGACGCGATGGTGATCGGTTTGGGATCTCCCGACAGAGGCGACGATGCCGTGGGCGCCGCCGTCGCAGAGCGCGTACGCGCCGTGGTCGGGGACGACGTTCAGGTGCTCGCCAGGGAGGATCCCACCTGTCTGGTGCAGGCCTGGGATGGGTGCCGCGTCGTGGTGCTCATCGACGCCATGATCTCGGGAGTCGCGGGAGGCACCGTGTCCGTACGCCGCGCAGGCACGCGCGACGCTCCGCTGCCGACGCACGCCTTTGCGGCGGCCGGCCGCGGGGGCAGTCATGCGTTTGGGGTGGCGGGCGCCGTCGAACTGTCGCGCGCGCTCGGCACTCTGCCGGAGCACGTCGCGATCGTGGGGATCGAGGTCACCACCTTGACTCACGGGCCCATGTCGGCGCAGGTGGAAGCGAGCATCGACAAAGCGGTGGCGGCGGTGCGGGCCGAGCTCGCCAGCGCGGGCATTACGACACACGGAGAAGAGGCAGGGACATGTGCCTAGGGACGGTGGCCAAGGTGATCAAGGTGCACCCCGACGGACGCGCGATTGTGGAGCATGGGGTCGTGGCGCATGGGGTCGTGGAGCACGGGGTCATGGCACACGGGGTCATGGCACACGGGGTGTCCGAGCATGGCGGCCGGCGCGAGGACGTGCTCTCGATGACCATCACTGACGACGACCTCGAGCCGGGCGACTGGGTAGTGATCCATGCCGGATTCGCGCTCGAGCGGATCTCTGAGGCGCGCGCCATCGAGGCGCTCGCTATCCGTGCCACGGACCCTGAGGCCACGGACCCTGGTGCCACGAACCCTGGTGCCACGGAAACCTCCGCCACGAACCCCAGTGCCACCGAGCCCCCCGCCACGGACACACAAGCCACCCCCGCGGCATCGGCCGCCTCACAGAATCGGGAGGTCGCGCCATGACCCCTACTCGCAACCGCGGGCTCGCGCTCGCCGCCGGATCCGCAGTGATCTCCGGCGTGGCCATCTGGGTCAACTCCAGCGGCCTGGCCACCTTCGCCAACGCCACCGCCTATACGACCGCCAAGAACGCCATGGCCGCCATCGTCATCGCGGCCGTCTTCCTGGCCGCACGTCGCGCCCGCGGGGCCGATGCCGTATCCCTCACGCGCCCCGCGCGGCCGGCGCAATGGTGGGCACTGCTGTACGTGGCCATCCTCGGTGGCGCCGTGCCGTTCGTGCTGTTCTTCAACGGGCTCGCCTCCACCGCATCGACGCAGGCGGCGTTTCTGCACAAGATGCTGATCGTGTGGGTCGCGCTCCTCGCGGTGCCACTGCTCAAGGAGCGGCTCACGGTGTGGCACGGCGCGGCCATCGCCCTGCTGGTGATCGGGCAACTGGGGCTTGCGGGCGCGGTCGCGTTCAACCCCGATCTTGGCATCGTCATGATCGCCGCCGCCACGCTCATGTGGTCCGTCGAGGTGGTCGCCACCAAGCGGCTGCTGGTGGGCGTCACCCCGTGGACCGTGTCGCTGGTCCGCATGGGCGGAGGCTCCGTCGCGCTGCTGGCGTGGGCCGGCGCGACCGGAAAGTTGGGCGGCGTGGTGCCGCACACCTCCGCACAATGGGGATGGATCCTGCTCACCGGCTTGCTACTCGCCGGGTACGTGCTCACGTGGCACCAGGCCCTATGGCGCGCCCTTGCCGTCGACGTGACCGCAGTGCTCGTGCTCGGCGCCGTGGTGACCGCGGTGCTCGCGGGCGTGTTCGACGGTGCGCCGATAGCCGCCAAGGCGCCCTGGTTGGCACTGCTCGCGGCGGGCGGTCTTCTCGTGTGGCTCGCGCCGCGACCCGCCCCGGTCGGGACGCGAGCCCTCACGTGACCACCACCGCGCGTCGGGCGCGAGGCCCGACCGGCACCCCCACTGTGGCTGTCCCCACCAGGGAACCCACCGAGACCGACGGCGCTGTGATGTTCGGCCGCTACGCGTTCCCACCAAACGAGCGCGGCTACTGCGGCCCCGAACGCGCCGACGAAGTCCTCGAACGCGTCGCGACCGGAGCGTCTGGCCCCGCGCTCGCCGAGGTGGCGCGCGAATTCGAGGGCGCATGGCCGTACCTCGAACTCATCGGCGAATGCCTGGGTCGCGCACCGCTCGACCCGGTCGTCGTCCGGACCTATTGGCTTGGCGGGCCCGAGCTGGCCCGCTGCGGAGGAAGGCCCTTCGCGGACTCGCTCGAGACCCGGTTCAGGCCCAGGTTGTCGCGCCTCGAATTCGAGAGGCTAGCCGACGCCGTGATCGCGGGCGCGACCCCTCACCACAACTTCCACGTCTTCGGCGTCTACCCGTGGGTGGGCCTGATGCGCGGCGGTGTGGGTCCCACGCCGCTGAAGGTGTTGGACCGCTGCCGCATCCGCTGGGGCCGATTGGCCGCGATCCACGGCGACACCGCGGTGGTCCACAGCAGGCCCCTCACGTGGGACGGGCACTCTCTGATGCTGGGGCCCGCCGTCGCCGAGACGGCGCGGCTGCGGCGCGACGGCCACACCCTGGCGCGCGCCGTGGAGCCTGGCGACTGGGTGTCACTGCACTGGGATTGGGTGTGCGATCGGCTCGGCCCACCCCAACTGGCGCACCTTCGACGTTCCACCGCGATCGAGCTCGGCGCCGTGGGCGCCTGCGCGTACTCCGCACCCGCAATGGTGCTCGCTTGAGAGGAGAAGGATCATGCACATGCCCGATGGAGTCCTGGACCCGACCACACTGGTGGCGGCGGGAGCCGCCTCGGTGGGTGCGCTGACCTGGTCGGCGCACGAGTTGCGGCACGGCCGGCCGCGCTTAGGCCTCGCGCTCGGGGGAGCAGCCGGACTGCTGATCGCCCACCTCGCCGACGTGCCCATGTACGGCCCCTACACCGCCCACCTGATCGGTGGGACCCTGCTCGCCATCGCGATCGGTCCGTGGCGGGCGCTTGCGACCATGGCATCGGCGCTCACGATCGAGGCCTTGCTGTGGCACGACGGCGGCACCGCCGCGCTGGGAGCGAACATGCTGGTCATGGGGGTGGCGGGGGTGCTGGTCGGCTACGGCGCGTATCGGGCAGCCCTTTCTCTCGGCGGGAGGCTGCAGCGCGACAAGGGAGAACCCTCGCTGTGGATGAAGGCATCCGCCGCGGTGGTGGCGGCATGGCTGAGCGTCATGGCGTCGGCGCTCGCGCTCGCCTCACTCGTGACTGTCGGCGGACTTGAGCCGTTCGGCACCGTCGCAGAGGCACCCGGCGCGACGGCCGGCGACCTGATGCTCCGGTATGCCGCCTGGGGTCTGCTGGAGGCGGTGCTCACCGGCGCGGCCGTGGCGGCGGGCCTGGCCTGGAACCGGTCAGTGATGCGGATCGAGACCGCTGCGGACGTGGGCCGCCGCGTACCAGTGCCGTCCCTGTCGGGCGCGTCCTGACCGCGTAGGGTTCCTGCCGGGGCGCGAACGGCCAGAGTGACAAACCACCCACGATTCCCCCTACTTGCGGCTATCACGTGGTGTCGGGGGTGACTAGGGTGAGAGATGGCGGGCGGACCTCCCCTCAGCGGTCCGCCCGCTCTTCTGCGCCCTGGCAAAACCTTGCCCCTCCCCGCTGGCCGCTCTACAGTCGTCTCACGAGGCCCCACTGCGGAGCCAGTCATAGGGGGACCACACCATGGCCATGCCACTACTTTTGCTTGTGATCCTGGGCGCGGTCGTGGGCCTTGGCCTGCTGGCCGTGGGGATCTGGTGGCGCTCAGGGGGCAAGGCCGTGCGCATCGTCATGGTGGTGGCTGGCTCCCTGATGGCGCTCGCCAACGTAGGCCTGCTGGGGGTGCTCGTGTTCTTCATTGCGGCCGACCCATCGAGCCCCGCTCTGCCGTAGGCGCCGCGCGATAGGCACCGCGCGACAGGCGCCGCGCGACAGGCACCATGGCGCGGGCCCCGCGCGATCGACACCATGGCGCGGGCCCCAGTCCCCAGCACCAAGAACCGCGAACCCTCGGAACTCAGTCACCCGTCTACGGGTTTAGCGCCTCAAACGCTGGAGCCATCGCCTCGATCGCTCCGCGCGAGATCCCCACCGATCGCGCCCCCTCGCGCCATTGCGACACCGCGCCAACAACCGCGCCGATCACCGCATCGGCCGCCTGGGGTGAGAGTCGAAAGTTGCCCGCGACCGCGCGTGCCCCATCCACCGTGGCAGGCGCATCGCTGCCATCAATACTGGTGGCGTGATACTTAGGCCCCTGTTTCGGGTCAGGATTCATGTCGAAGGCGGGGCTGAGCCGCCACGCATCACGCCCCGCCACGTGCAGAAATCCGTGGTTTCGCAGGTGGTCGTCCGTGTTTCCAACCAACACGGAGAACAGCATTCGTCGCCACAGTTGCTCCAAGTCGTCGGTGGCACGATCAGATCGCTCCTCGATCACCGCAGCGATGTCGAGGTAGGACGCGCCGGCGCCGTCGGAGGCCTCCAGCATCGTCATCGCCGACGCATAGCCAATGCGCCCGTCGCCACCCGTCCCGTGGCGCCTGTCAAAACGGTTCACCACGAGGACGCGACGCTCGGCAAGAGTAAGAAGCTCGCACGGCGGCACCGCAACACCGGAGGCGCGGGCAAGTTGGAGCACCACGTACTCCCACGCCATCACGTCCCACGTGTCACGATCCGCTGAAGGAAACTTCGCGATCGCCAGGGTGCCGTCGCGCGCGACCACGTGCGCCTTGGGACGCGCACCGCCAAGTGAACCGCCCGCGTGCACAAGGCGCTGCAGGTCGGGCAGCGACGCCGAGTCGCGCTCGGCACGGTCGGCCAGGGCGAGGAGTGAGGGAAGGTCGGTGAGGACGGGCACCCCGCCGGGCTCGACGGCTAGGAACCTGCCGTCCTCATCCGAGTACCGCAACGACCCCTGGCGCAGATCGTCCCGCACGCCAAGCAGGAAGTCGAGCTCTCCAAACTCACGCGCGGCACGACCCTCGTTGAGCGCGGCGCGAGCCTCCCGCCTGAGCAACAACGTGCGCCCCCAGCGGTCGGGCGCGCTGTCCGACATCGCTCCGAACAACGCGCGCGACGAAGGCGTGTGGTGAGGCGAAGCGCTGAGTGAAAGTTGCGGGTCAATCGCATACGCGTCCGGTCGCGCAAGATAGGCGGCTTCGTAAGAGAAAGTCGCGCTTTCGGTGCCGCGCCTTCGATGTGGATAGAGCGCACCGACGCGCACGTCCGCGCCCTCGGACGTCCAGACGGTGACGGGCGCCGTCATGGCTGACGGCTCCGGCGCACGCGCTGGGGCAACACCTCGTCGGCACGTGCACGGCCAAGGTCCGTCTCATACGGGTCGACCGCGCCCGCGAGCCCCTCGAGCACGCCGAGCGCCCGCGCGACCGCCAGCGTGTGTTCGAGGGAAGCGCCCTTGCCGCGCTCGAGGCGGGACAGGGTCGAGACACTCATGCCAGCACGATCCGCGACCTCCGCGACCGTCAGCCTGCGGAGCTTGCGCCAGGTGGAGAGATCGGCGCCGATCCGGGCCTGGGCACGACGAACCGGCAGCGACGTGTGGCTCGATGGGTGAGGCATCGTGGATTCCTTTACTGCCGGATTTTGATATCTTAACGAGTATTACACTTCAACTTTGACGTGTACAGGGCGACTCGGCGTCACGGGGCGTGGGGCGTGGCTCTCGGGACAGGCAGGCGGCGCGGGCATCGTCGATCTGCTCACAGGAGCAGTCTCCCCCACGGGCCGCCTCGCCGAGACCATCCCCGTGCGCCTCGAAGACGTGCCCGCGTTCAACGCGTTCCCCGGCGAGCTGGGGACCGTCCGCTACGGCGAGGGCGTGTTCGTGGGCTATCGCCACTACGACCTCCGGGGCGTCGCGGTCGCGTACCCCTTCGGCTTTGGCCTCAGCTATACAACCTTCGCGATCGACGGCGTGGCGGCGACGGTCAAGGGATCGGGCGCCGATGCCTCCGTCACCGTCACCTCTCGCGTCACCAACACCGGCTCCCGCGCGGGGGTAGAGGTGGTGCAGGTGTACATCGGCGACCCCGAGTCGCGAGTGGCACGCCCTGTGCGCGAGCTCAAGGGATTCGCACGCGTCGGGCTGGAACCAGGGGAGTCTCGCGTCGTGACCATCGAGCTCGACTCGAGGGCGCTCGCCTACTGGCACCCGGCCCTGGGTCGCTGGGCCGTCGAGGGCGGCGCGTTCACCGTCGAGGTGGGCGCCTCATCCCGCGACATCGCCGCGACCGTCTCGATCGACGTGGAGGGCGAGGACCTCGCGTCGCCGCTTGGCGACATGTCCACGATGGGCGAGCTGCGCGCTCACCCCGTCACGGGCGCGGAGGCCGAGCGGCTCTGCGCCGGGCTCGACGCCACGATGCTGTCGATGGTCGACGACTTCCCGCTGAAGGTGCTGGCCGACTTTGGCATGGTGCCAGGCCTGAACCGCGGCATGGTCACCAGGCTGATCGAGTATTCCCAGGCCTGACCGGCTTGAGGTCGAGGCGGTAGTGCAACGCGGCCGCCATGTCGAGCGGGGCCTCGTCGGCGCGGGTTGCGCTCAGCGAGCCCAATCATTGCCTCAATGAAGGAACGGTCCTGCGCCACGTCCTCGTCCAGATCGGGCTAGACCTATTCCGCGCCAACGAGGGTGGCGGTCATGGCGACCTCATGCCGCGCACCCGCTGGTGCGGCCGCTCGTCAGCACGATCCCTTCATTTCAGCTCACGTTGAAACGACGGAAAAGGTGAAGATCGCCGTGACGTCTACCAGAGCTCATCGCGGCTACGACTCTTGGGGACCGCACGGTGATCGGCTCACTCCGCGTGTGCGTGCCCGGCGTGGGCCCGGGCAAGTTGGGAATCGAGCCGGGCCCGTCATCCCCGCGGCCGCAGGCCGTTCAGCACCAGCTCCAACGCGCGTTGGACCGACGCTGGGCCCGCCTGCCCCGCAGGGCTGTTGACCACACCAAATATCATGCCGACCACCATGAGGAGGTCGTCCACAGTGAGCTCAGGGCGCACCACCGCTGCTCGCTGACTGATGCGCAACGGCTCCTCGAGCAGCGCGATGGACCGTTGCCACAGCGGGTCGAGGTAGGGCCGTCCGGGGCCCTCCGCCCAGATCAGCCGGAACAACCCTGGGATGCGCCCCTGCTCCGCGCTGATGGCCGCCATCAAGGTGAGGACGATGGCCGGATCGTCGCGCTCCCGCTCGACGAGTTCCTCGTAGCGCTCAAGCCGCTCCCTGTACAGAGCCGCCGCGAGCGCGTAGCGGTCGGGGAAGTGGCGGTAGAGGGTGCCGCGCCCCACCCCGGCGCGCTCGGCGACGCGCTGCAAGGGGACGTTCACCGACTCGGCAGCGAACACCTCCTCGGCAGCCCGCAGGATTGAAGCGCGGTTGCGGCGCGCGTCGCTGCGTTGGTTCATGGCGCTCCATTCTAGGCAGGGGCCATCTTGGTTGGGGCCATCTTGGTTGGGGCCATCTTGGTTGGGGCCATCTTGGTTGGGGCCATCTTGGTTGGGGCCATCTTGGTTGGGGCCATCTTGGTTGGGGCCATCTTGGTTGGGGCCATGGTCCCTACCGTCGGGCCGCGAGACATGACAGGCTTTGAGCGTACCGGACACGCGTGTCCGTTTAAGGCAGGAACCGCAAGACCACGAATCCGCCAAACCGGGCTCGCCCAACGAAAGGGACTTCGCCATGAACCTGCCCTGGTGGTCATACGCCATCTCGATGCCGTTGTACTTCGTCTTCCTGCTCTGGGTGGTCGACTACTTCCGCAAGCACCCCAAGGCATCGGCCTACTTCTGGATTGCGAGCCTGGCGACCTTCCCACTGTGGATCCTCACCGGCGGGGTCGAGGGATGGTTCCGCTGGTTCAAGATCCTGTCGGTCATCTTGCCGACGATCGTCGTGGGGCTCGCCAGGGTCGCGGTGCACTACAACAAGACGGGCCGCGTGTGGGGCGTGCTCAAGAAGCCCGAGTTCGTGTGGTTCTTCTACGGGATCCTGTTCCTCAACATCACCGAGGCCGTTGTCAAGGACCTCCAGCTGGGCAACTACCCCAACGCGCTCGCCGGCGTCGTGCTGTGCGTGACCATCCCGTACGTCCCCAAGTTCTGGAAGATCACCACCACAGGCGGCTCTGACCTGATCGCCTACACGACCATCGGCTGGAACCTGCTCTACACGATGTGGAACGCGGCCTTCGTCTACGCCGAGGCCCCTAAGTACTTCGCCTCAAGCATCACCATCCTGCTCGCCGCCGAGATCTACCCGCTCATCAAGCGGCGCCCCGAGCTTTACGTCATCGCCCGTGTCTACACGCTCGCCGCGCACCTGCTGCTGCGCGCGACCGTCGACTTCTTCCCGGCGGTCATGGACGCCTCGCGCTGGTTCAACGCCGACGTGCTGCACGTGTGGGGCATCGTCAACCTCCTCGTCGCGATCCCCTTCCTGTTCTGGTTCACCTGGCAGCTCGACTCGGGCAAGTCCGAAAAGAGCTTCCGGCACGGCCGCATCGCCGACGACGACGTGCCGGTCACGTCGGAACGCACCATCACCCCAGAAAACGCCCCCGCGCCGGCTTAGGCCAGCATGAGGTCGAGGCGATAACGCAACTCGGCCGCCATGTCGAGTGGAGCAACGTCGGGATCGGCAAGCGACTGCAGCCACTGGATCTGCAGGCCATCCATGAGGGCGACCCACTGGCGACCCTCGCTCTCAGGGTCGACCTCGGGCCGCAAGCGACCGGCCTCCTTGAGCTCGCGAAAGCCCTGCGTCGCCGAGGCAATCGCCGTCGCGTAGTGAGTCCTGAAGTATGTGTGCGCGGGGTGATCAGGGGTGGTCGCCTCGGCGGCGAGCACCGCGAACGCCTCGACCATCGGGCGTCTGCGCGCGTTGCGTGCAGCGAGCCTGATCATGGCCTCAACGGACGAAAGGCCCTGTGCCACGTCCTGTGCCACATCGGCGCCATCCACCTCATCCCGATGCTCAAGCACCGCTCGCAGCAAGTGCGACTTGGTGGGGAAGTGGTACAGCAAGCCCGCGTGAGAGATGCGCGCGCGCTCGGCGATGTCGCGCAGCGATGCCCCGTGAAAGCCCGATTCGGCAATCGAGACGATCGTCGCCTGAATCACCTCGGCACGCTTGGCCCTGCCCTTGGGGTAGCCGCCCTCCACGTTGCGCGCGCGGCTGGGCGTCGGCTCGGAAGGATCGAGCGGCGAGGCTGTGGTCACGTGGCTCTCCCCAAGGTGTCGGCTCACTCAGGTATGACCGTACCGCGCGCGGGGCGTACCCGTGATCCGTCGGCGTGGCCCGCCTTGAGACCCGGCACTGTGACCCGCTGCGGTGGTTACTCCGCCATGTCGGTTGGCTTCGCTCTGGGCGCGCGCGGGGCCTTGGGCGCGGGAGGGACGGCCAAGATTTCAGTATTCATACCGACCGATGCCCGGGCAGGCGGTACCGCGATGGCACCCGTGTTCACCTCGGACGATGCGGCAGTTGCGGCGCCGCCGGCACCAGCGAGCTCCCCGGAGCCAAGCTGCGCCACCGTGTCGCGCAACGCGCGCACCTCGCTGCGGACCTTGAACGAGTTCCACAGCAGAAGCGCGACGGCCACCACAATGAACAGCACGAGCGCCATGCCAAAGAAGGCGCCAATCATGTGCAAGAAGTCAAAGCCGTCGCGATCGCCGCGAGGGCCAGGCATGCGATCAAAAGGATTCATGATCCCAGGCTAAGCGCGCATCACACACAAGGGCCGTTTTCACATGGAACTGTGCGGCAACTCACAGGCTCGGGCCGCGCGGGCCCTACCCAATCCCTACGGCACGCTGAGTGTTGACTTGCCTCACCTGGCTGGGCAGCATGAACAGGTCAACGAGCCAGCCCACGCCCAGCAGCCCGCCGGTGAGCAGCCACAACACGCCGCGCCCTGTCTTGCCCAAGTAAAACCAGTGGATGCCAAGGAGGCCGAAGAAGAACCAGAAGAGGTACGCGATACCCAGGCTCTTGGGCGGCAACACCGAACGATAGACCGTCATGGTCAACCCCACTCTCTCTCAAGCCGAGGCTACATCCGGGGTTGGGCATGCACGCACCCAATGCGCGGGGAGCGGCATCCGCTACGTTCCGCCGGGCCCGTCGATCGCTGCAACCAAGGACCGCGCCTTGGCCTCCGTATCGACGTTGAGCAGCAGGTGAGTTCCGTCGAGTGGCGATGGGATGTACGGAGCCGAGACCACCACGCCGTTGACAACGACGAGCAACACATCCACCGGGAGCGGTTTCTGTGACGCGGTCTCCGACGCGAGGCGCAAGGCCTCTGCCCCACTCGTCGTGAGCATCACCCCGACGTTCCACTGCTCCGATGCGGTCATCATCGACTTGTACGTCTCGACCGTCTTCACATCGGTCGCGACGACCGCCGCGGGCTGGGCCAAGTAGGCCATCTCGCTCGCGGCGTCACAGATCCACCCAGCAACCCCGCTGGGCAAAGGGACCGTGCCGCACTCGGCTCCCGCGGGCATGTTGGCCACGCTCACCGCGTCGGTGACACCCCTGATCTCAAAGGACGGCGCGGTCTCAAACAACGGCGCGGCGTCTGCGGCGTCTGCTGAATTGCGCGAGCAACCCGACAGTCCTGCTATCCCTACGGCAGCCAGGGCCAGACCCGTCCATATGTGTCGCATCTTCCCGCCTCCCGATTTGCGCGCTGTGGCCCATTGCCCGCACTGGGCACCCCTAAGAGCGTAGGCGTGTCCCAGCGTGCGAGCCGACGTTCACCGTCGGCTACGTGCCGGGGGGCCCACCGATCGCGGCCGCAAGGGCGCGCGCCTCCACCTCGGTGAATGTGCCACCGACGACGCCCATGTTGCCCGGTTTTGGCTCACGCACGTGCGGCGCGGACACCACGGCGGCGGGCAAAGCCAAGTGGGCCATCTGGGTCGCGTCGTCACCGATCCACCCACCGTCCGAGGCGGGCAAGAAAACCGTCTCGCCCCGCGTGCGACATAGGTCGGGGCATTATTGGCACAAACCAGGACAACGTTCCCATCGTCCGCTAGGACACTTCGGTGAGCCCTTCTCAGTGTGCGGTTCGTCACATACACTCGCAGTCGTGAGCATCGAGCGCACTCGCAGAGACATCACTCGTCTGCGCGCCGAGTTCGCCCTCGAGCCCCGCGAATGCGCCCTTCACCTCGCACAGCGACTGTCCTGGTATTCGATGCAATTGGCCCTCGATAACCAGAACGACGCCTCCCAGGCAACGTGGGTTGAGGCCCTCGAGGTCGCGGGCCACGTCCTCACCGGGCCAGGGCCTACGCAACTTGAGCGGACCGAGCTGATTCGCATTGGCGTGGGCACCGCCCGCTGCATGCTCCAGGCGGGCCGTCCCGAGCGGGCCCTCGAGGTCGCGGCCAAGGCCGAGATCCAGTATCAGGCCCTTGCCGATTCAGCCTCCGACGCCGTCACCGTGCTGGCGCTTCGTGGTGCGATCCTCACCGTTACGGCCGATGCCCACCAGGCGCTCGGCAACACCGAGGCGGCGATGGACACCTTGAGCGAGGCCCTTCTCGAGCTGCTGTCCGGATCGGCAACCAACCCGCTGATCGTCAAGCAAATGGTGCGCGAGCCGCTCACGTCGCTCGCAGTGCTCATCGCTCAGAACTAGACCAGCGCTCTCACTCGCTGCACCGTGCTCGGGTCACGTGCGACATTCGCCGCCCAGATTCACGCGCTTTGCACATCCGTACCCAACCTTTGAGGCGCCTGCTCCGTTATAGGTATGTCAGGGCGCCATGGACAGGTGGTGGGCCCGCGAGTTCATCGGCTCGCGGTCCCCACCGCTACCGGCTCCCGGCTTGGCAGATGCGTCAGGTCGACGCACAATGGTGAGTGGACCAGCCAGCGAGGTCCGCCCACCGCGTTGCCGGTGGATGCGATGAGGGCGGCCAACCGCCAGAAGGGTTTGGGGGGTTGTGAAAAGGGACCTAGCGATCATTCGCGCGGTCGAAACAGTAGTTGCTGTGGTGATCGTGTTCGTGCTCTACCAAGTGTTGAGCGCTGGTGTACTCGCGTCAATCGGTAGGTCCGCCACCAGCTGGTACTCCCATAAGATGGACGGCATCTTCGCCGTCGACGTGGTCGACACCAGCATCCAGTTGCCCCACCTCGACAGGACGAGCCTGCCTATCGCATCGACGCCAGGAGCGCCCGACGCACCCGCAGGCCCCAAGACGCCTGCGGCAACCAACGTACCCAGTACCCTCGCAAACAACTAGCCGCGACTTCCCTTGAGCAGGGCGTCGGCGACGACACGACGCACCGCGCCGTCGCGGCTCGTCAACCCGCCCACGGTAAGCACCAGCACGAGCGCCGCCGCGGTAAGGGCTAGCGAGCCCACGGGCAGCCAACGCGCGCCCCACGCGCCAATAATCACGGCGCCGAGTCGAGAGCCGATGGCGTTGCCGAGGTTGAATACGGTCGCGTACGCCCCGTTTCCCAGATCAGACGTCCACGGCGTGTGCCGCAACGCCCAGTTCACCATGGCGACAACGGTCACCGACCACGCGAGCCCCTGCAGGCAAATCATGGCGACGATTGCGACCTTGGAGTGGATGCCAAGCGAGATCCCCACCCACATGAGTAGCAACAACGTCTGCCCAAGCGCAACCGACTTGACGGGCCAGCGGTCCACGTAGCGCGCGACCATCCACGTCGCGGCAACGCCAACGACGCCGCCGACAAAGAGCAAGATCGGCACCGTGCCATCGGCAAAGCCGGTCACCTCGGTGAAGAGCGCGGCAAAGTACGTCCACGTCATGGCCAGCGCCCACGTGGTGAGCGTGGTGATGAACATGATTCTGATGAACCTCGACAGCGACGGGACATCGCCGCGAGGCACGGTCGACTGCTGGGTGCGGAAGCTTGGCATGAGAATCGCGATCGTGATCGCCATGATCGCGCCTCCCGCCGCGAGGATCCAGAACGGCGCATGCCAGCCGACCTGCTGGGCCAGAAACGTCTCGGCGGGCAGCCCGATGACTCCCGCGGCCGACCCCCCGAGCAGCAGCCTGGCGACGGACTTGCCGCGACGAGCGGCGGGGAACATGCCGGCAGCGGCGGGGGTGACCACTGCCCAGAACAACGCGTGGCCCATTCCCGTGAGCACGCGGGAGGCGAGCAGGGCCTCGTAGCTTTGGGTCGACGCGGCCACCAAGGCGCCAAGCGCCCAGAACGTCAACGTGCCCACGATGACCCAGCGCCTGATCATGTGGGTGGTGAGCCTGGCCAGTGGCAGCGTGGCGAACATCGTCGCCAGAGCGAACACCGTCACGGTCATGCCCAGCTGTTCCTCGCTACGTCCAAGGTTCGCCGCCATGACGGGGAGCATCCCCATGGGCGCCACCTCGTTGGACACCATCAGGAATGCGGCGACCGCGAGCGCAACGAGCGTCGCGTTGGCGCGGCCGGGCGAGACGGGCGGCGCGGCGGGCTTTCCGGGTGCGCCCGCCATTCCCGACGCGGCGTCGGGGGGCGCAATGATGTCGCCTTCGGGGACGAACACCGCGTTGCCGGAGACGGGCGCCGCATACGCGCGAGGCTCGCCTTGCGCGACGACGGCCACATCAACGACGGCCACATCAACGACGGCCACATCGACGACGGCGCCATCAATGACAGCGGCCTCGTCGGCAGCGGGCGCGCTCGCACCAGAAGACGGAAGCTGTGCGATCAGACGGTCGCGCACGCTGGACATCATGAAAATCCTTGCAAGTCAGAGGGAAGGGCCGACGCCACACCGCGTCCAACGCCCGCACCGCAACCGGCGAACCCCGTCACAAACGGTGGCGTGGCCACGTTTTCGAAACGTTTCGACCTATTCTCCCACACACCGTCGCGGCATTTCCAGTGCCTTTGGCCGGGTTCGCCGTAGCCGCGCCATTTGGCGCGATCATCAGGCACGATGTGCGGCGCTATGCGGGTATCTCGATCGAAACGGTGGTGCCCTTGCCCAGCGTGCTGGCGATCTCGAGCACTCCCTGGTGCGCGTCGACAATGGCCGCGGTGATCGCCAGTCCCAGCCCCGCGCCACCCGTCGATCGCGAGCGTGAGCTGTCGCCCCGCACAAATCTCTCGGTGGCGCGCGCGGCGATCTCGGGGGTCATGCCTGGGCCATCGTCGACCACATCGATGCGGACCCTCTCACCATTCTCGCGCTCGACGAGCCTCACCGTCGCGGTCACGTGCCCCGCGCCGTGGTGCGCGGCGTTGTTGACCACATTGATCACCGCCTGTCGCAAGCGATCGGCATCGGCGGTGACCATCACGGGCGCCTCGACGTCCGCCACGACAGGGCCGTGGCCAAGCGAGAACGCCACGTCGGGGTGGGTGCGCGCGGCATCCGCGAGAACCTCGACCACAAGGCCCTTGGCGTTGAGCGACGCGAGGCGCAATTGAGGTTCGGAGTCAAAGCGCGCGAGTTCCAGCATGTCCTCGACGAGCCGCTTCATGCGGCCCGCCTCCGCCTCCGTGCGAGCCCACGCGTCGGCTTGTTTCGCCTTGCCCGCGATCCCGCCCTTGCGGTGCAGTTGCGCGTAGCCCAACACGGTGGTGAGTGGCGTGCGCAACTCATGAGAGGCATCGGCGACGAATTCGCGCAACTGCTCCTCGGAGCGCTCCCTCTCAGAGATCGAGGCCGAAAGCCTGCCGATCATCGCGTTGAGCGATGTCGCGAGAGCGGCGGACTCGGTGCCGCTGCCCGCGCCGTCCAGACGCACTGACAGGTCGCCGTCCGCAATGAGCGCCGACGCATCGACCATGCGTCGCATGGGCGAGATCCCCAGCCTGATGACCCACCACGCCACGAGCCCTAGCCCCGCGATCACGGCCGCGATGCTGAGCGACTCGATCATGACCATCCGGCGCGAGACGGCCTCCACGGGCTCCGTCGACAGGCCAATGACTTGCCAATGGTCGATCGCAGGCCTCACCAGGACGCGGAACTCCTCGTCTCCCGTCGACGGCACCGTGAGGTAGGTGTCTTGCATCACCGACACTGCGGCGGGGTCGATGAGAGGGACGGAAGGGGTCGCGTCGTCCCCCTGGTACACGTTGGGACTCCACACCACCTTGTACTTGCCGTCGATAAACAACTCGCCAAGCAGCGCGTCGGATGGCCGATCCTTGGTGGGGTCGGTGGGTTGCAGCACCGGCTCGTCAACGTCTCCGTCGCCGTCATCACCGTTCACATAGTTGCCAAGGTCCTGAGCCGCATCCGCGTGGTTACCTGGGCCAACGAACGCGAGCAGCCGCTCATCGAGCTGGTTCACGAGGTAGCTCCTGGTGGTGACCGTCACCACGATGGCCGCACCAGTGGCCACCAAGGCGATGAGCGCAAGGCCAACGAGCACGCGTGAGCGCAAGGACATGCCACGCGCCCACCTGGAGGGAGCGTGCACGGCATCGGCCGCCGTCACCCCTCGACCCTCATGGTGTAACCCACGCCGCGCACAGTCTGAATGAGTTTGGGCTCGACGCCGTCGACCTTCTTGCGCACGTAGCCGATGTACGTCTCCACTACCGATGGGTCATCATCCGGCGAGTATCCCCACACGTTCGTGAGCAGTTGGCCGCGAGACATCACGCGGCCCGCGTTCGCCAGCAGGAACGCCACGAGCTTGTATTCGGTGGGCGACAGGTGGATCTCCTCGGCGCCGCGCGTCACCCTGTGGGCGACGTCGTCGATCGTGAGGTCCGCCAGCGTCATCACGGCCGATGCCGTGGGTGAAGAGTCGACGCGCCGCATCACGGCCTCGACGCGAGCCACGAGTTCCTCGAGGGAGAAGGGCTTTGACAGGTAGTCGTCGGCGCCAAGCCCAAGGCCCTCGACGGCATCGGCCGAGGTGTCTTTGGCGGTGAGGAAGATCACCGGCGTACGGTCCCCCATCTCGCGCAAGCGCCTGAGCATGCCGAAGCCATCGAGCTCGGGCATCATCACGTCCAGAACGATCAAATCCGGCCTTGATTCCTTAACGGAGCGCAGGCCTTCGCGCCCATTGGGCGCGGCCGCGACGTCGTAACCCTCGAATTTGAGCGCGGCCACGAGCATGGTGCGGAGGTTGTCTTCGTCGTCAACCACCAAGATGCGTCGCTTGATCATGGCCCCAGTCAAGCACCGACACCTCCATGTTTGCTCAGAGGAGGCCACGATCTTGCTGGGCGCGCCATTTCTTGGCGGCTCCTGCGCCATCTCTCAGCGGTCTGTGAGATTTGGGGCGTGTGATGAGAAGCGATGGGGGCCGCGGCACATGTGGGACGCGGCCCCCACCGCAAAGTGGTCGCTCGTCGTGAGACGACCGGCACGGCTCGGGCAAGGCGCTTTGCTTCTCGACGTTCCGACACGCCGAGAAGATTCGCGGCGATATCGCTTCCACGACCGAATCGCAGCGAGGCCTTCGAGGCCAGGAGTGCACGCTCCAGAGGGTCGCGGGGTCTGCCAGCCTCGCGGCCCTCAGCCGCGTCCTGGCCCTGCCTAGCAGGGCCCCGTGCAGCAAGGCCCGGTGCGACCGGGCCAAAAGGACGCGAAGCGGTCAGCGTCGGCTGGTGAAGTCCGACGCCACCCGTCGACTCCGCGTCGTCTCTACTCGAACGACGCCAGGAACGCCTTGGTCTCTGTGCGCAACATGTCCGCCGCCAAGGCTTCGTAGTCCGAGAAGTTGGGGAAGGCGAAAAGGTGCGCGCTGCCCGGATAGGTGAAGACCTCGAGTGCTCCCTCGGGGGCGGCCGCAACGAGGTCTGCCGCCTCCTCGCCCTCCATCCATGTGTCGTCCTCGGCGTAGTGGAGTTGGGCACGCAGGCCCGCGGGCCATTGCGGATCCCCAAACCATTGGGGGCCGCTTGCGCCTCCCACCATGATGAGCCCTGCAATTCCTCGCTCGGTGAGTGCGGCAATTTCGCTGGCCACCGCGCCAATCGAAAAGCCCATGAGCACCACGGGCGCCTCGGTGCCTCGAGCCGCCTCGCGCACCGCTGCGGCGTAGTCCATCATCTTGCCGGACTCGGCTCGGTCGATGCCGTCGTTGAGGTTTCCAAAGGTGTCGCCACCGAAGAGGTCCACGGTCATGACCTGGTGACCCTCGACGCGCAACCACTCGGCCCACGACTCCACATTGGAGTCCAGACCAAGGACGGAATGCGTCAGCACCACGTTGACCATTGACTCTCCCTCCCTAGGCGCGAAACCGCGCGCCTCCTCCCCAGTCTTGCACGGGGCGCCGATGAGCGCGCGGGTCCTTCGCAGAACGGTTGGAGCCCGGCGATGAGTTCCAGGCCCGTGTCTCCGCGAGCCAGCAGGTCGATGTCTTCGGTGAACTCCGCGCCAAACTCCGCCTCAGTGGTCGCGCTCGCTCGTTCGATTTCGCGAACATCGATCGCAAGAAGGAGGATACTGAGTTGATCCACTGGCTTTGTTGAATCACCGTCTTCGTAGGAGGTCCCATGCCGCGCCCCGCGACCGACAAACGCGAGCGCCTCGCCGACGCCGCGCTCGACCTCGCGTACCGGCGGGGCTTTGAGCGGGCATCGATTGCGGACATCGCCGAACACGCAGGGGTCGCCCCCGGCTCCGTTTACTACTACTTCAAGACCAAGGACGACGTGGGCCGGGCGGTCGTCGACAGGCTCTCCGAGCGCTACCTCTCGGTTACCAAGGGCTGGCGCGACCTTCCCACCCCCGAGGACAGGCTCGTCTCCTTCCTTGGCATGTATCTGGACGACGTCGACAACGTGCGGGCGTTCGGTTGCCCCCTAGGCGCTGTGTCCGCCGAACTCGGCAAGCACTCTGCCGAGCTTGGCGCGGCTGCGGGCCAGGTGTTTTCGGCGTTGATCGATTGGGCTGCAGGAGAGTTCGAGGAGTTGGGGTTCTCCGGGGGCGCCGCTCGGGCACGAGCCACCCACCTCATCGCGGTCATTCAGGGCGCCGCCTCCTTGAGCAACGCACTCGACGACCCTGAGCCACTGCAGCGCGAGGCTGCGCATCTCGAGCGCTGGATTCGCCGCGCCGGCGAGTAGCAAGACCACTCGGTAACGACCCCGATGCCCTCGACTTGTATTAATAGTCAGTGCACTATGTATGCTGGGGTCGTTCGCCCCGCAACCACGAATGGAATCTTCATGTCCCAGCCCACGCCCCGCATCGTCGTCACCGGAGCCACCGGCTTCCTTGGCGGTCACATCCTGTCTGCACTCAACTCGCAACCCGTCACCCCGATCGCGGCAGCCCGCGACGCCTCTCGCTTGCCGTCCTGGTTCTCTGGCGAGACGCGGATCGGAGATCTCACCGACCCTGCGTACCGCCGCGAGGTGGTGCGCGACGCTGACGTGGTGATCCACGCAGGCACCTGGTCCAGCTTCTGGGGTCACGAGAGCGAAGAGCGCAAAGCGTTCCTGGAACCCAGCATCGACCTGATCAACCAGGCCGTAACTGCCGGGGTGGGTCGTTTCATCTCGGCAAGCACCGTGGCGCTGGGCACCCCATCGACCGGCACCCCATCTACCGGCACCCCATCTACCGGCACCGCCCTCGTGGACGACGACTCCGCGGCGCACGGCCGCGCGTTCTGGCCGCACCACGTCGCGATGGTGCACGTTGAGGAGCACATGCGCGGCGTCGCTCAAGCGGGCCGCACACGCATGGTGTCGATGAGGCTCGGCCACTTCATCGGCACGGGCAACTCACTGGGACTCGTGTCCGCACTCATTCCGCGCCTGAAGACGCGCCAGGTGCCGTGGGTCGATCACGGTCGCGCGCACATGCCGCTCGTGTCCGGAGCGGACATGGGCCGCGCGTTCGCCCTGGCCGCGACTGCCGATGAGACGCGACTTGGGGCTTTCGAGGCGATGAACATCGTGGGCAATCAGCAACCGACCGCGCGCGAGGTCTTCACCCATATCGCCGCCACCGCGGGCGTGCCCAAGCCCGCGTATTCGGTCCCTTTGAGCGCCGCCTACGGCTTCGGCGCGCTCATGGAGGCGGTCCACCCGTTCACTCCCGGCCGCGCGCCGTTCCTGACGCGATCCCTCGTCTTCGTGGGCGAGAACTGGCACATGGACGATGCGAAGGCGCGACGTGTGCTCGGGTACTCAGGCGCCGACGACTGGCGTGACGTGATCGCCGCGTCGGTCGACGAACGGCGTGCGCTTGATTACGCCTGGCCCGCTCTGTCGCAGGCGTAGTTCACACAAGCCTGGATCTTCGCAGGCTTAAAGGCGGGCCAGCGTCTCGATGTCCTCCGTGAACTCCGCGACGACCTCGGCGGAAACGGTCGCGCGCGTGGTGCCGATCGCCTCCAGGTAGTGGCCCGTGGTGGGCCCGCCCGGGCCATCGGCGCCCGCGTCGGGACCGCGCTCCACCGCCGCCTCAAGAGCGGATTGAGACGCCCTGCGCGCGGCGAACTCGATGTCCGCGGGGGTGAACCCTTCCGAAGCGGCGACCAACGCGGCGAGGTCCACCTTCCCTGCCGACGCCGGGGGGACGAACCTTTCCCAAATGGCGACCCTCGCATCGGCGTCGGGAAGGCCGATGGGGATCACGTAGTCGAAGCGGCCGTGGCGCAAGAACGCGGTGTCGAGCGAACGGATGAAGTTGGTCGCACATACAAGGAGCCGGTCAGGGCGGTCGCGGAAGGCCGGGATGATCTTCAGCAGCTCGTTGGTGACGCCCTGGAGCGGGGAGGGCGGGTCGCCACGTCGGTGGGACGCGATCTCCTCGACCTCGTCGATCAGCACCACGGCGTGTTCGAGTTTGTCGATTTCTTGGAACGTGGCGCGAAGTGCGCCCGCGAGGCCCTTGGGGTCCGCCGCCAGGCGCGAAGGGAATACCTCGACGAAGGCCCACTCGAGCCGCGAGGCGATCGCCTTGGCGAACGTGGTCTTGCCCGTGCCTGGTGGGCCAAAGAGCACCACCGCACGCGGCGGGGCGACACCGTATTGCTCCGCGAGTTCGGGCTGGGCGAGTGGCATCACGAGTCGCTTTTCCAGCATCTCCTTCTCGCGCCGCATGCCGCCCACCGCGTCCCACAGGTCCCTGGGGAGAATGCGCCCGCCGAGTTCTGCGAGGTGAGTGGCCTCGGCACGCTGGACCGGAACGCGGCGTTCGAAGTAGCGCAGTTGCTTCTTCTCGGTGTATCCGGCGTTCTGGAAGGCCTTGGTAGGGATCTCCTCGGCGGGAACGAGCGCGGACAGCACGGTGGCTCCATGGACGGAGATGCGCTGCTCGAGGGCGCGCAACATCTGGCTGCCGACTCCCTGGGAGCGCCGCTCAGACACCACCGCGTGAAAGACCACCCATGCCTGGTTGTGAGCCACGCGTCCCACGCACGCGCCGATGATCTGGCCGTCTTGGGTGGTGGCCACCACCGCGACGTCCTCAGTGGCGGAGGTGAGGACCTCGGCAAGCGCGTAGACGGGTGCAACCCCGGAGGCGCGCTGCTGTTCGTACAGGTGGAGAATGCCGTCCAGGTCGTCGGTGTGGATATCGCGGATGCGCCAGGTGGACATCGTCGGCCTCCTCAGGTCTTGCCGCCAGAGCATACCCCTTGGGGTATCACCTGGCTAGGTCCCAAACAGCATTTACCAGGGCATCGGTAGGTCGTCGGCCCTTGTGGCATCGTCTGGGAGGCGCGGGAGGTCCCCGCCGTCTCCACGAATGCATAGCCACCGCAGGTTGCCATCCGAGCCGGGCAGGCAGCGCCACGTGCGCATGACACCTTGGCCCACGCGGATCGCCGTGCCAGGGCCTACCTCGAGCACCTCATCGTCGAGGCCCATCTGACCGGTGCCCGCCAAGAAGATGTAGAGCTCCTCGTCCGACGAGTGCGTGTGCCAATAGCCCGCGTCCTCGCCGGGCGCCAGGCTGTTGGCGGTGACGCCGACGAACTGCATCGGCAGTTCGTGGTCCAAGACGCGGCGGCCGTCACGCGAACGCTCGGGGACGAAGCCGCCATGGAAGGCCCGCCAATCGTCGAGGCCACCGATGTCAATTCTCTGGAAGTCGCTCATGCGGATATTTTGCCATCGCACGAGACCGGGCGCAGTGCTAGAGCCGCCACAATGGTGGGGCGACCCTGCCGAGCCGAGAGAAGGAACGACGATGTTCACAGGATTGACCCCCGAGATCTGCGCCCGCGCGTGGGACACCCTCCAGCCGTCCATCCGGCACGCGTATGAACAGGGCATCTTGCGCGGCTACACCGGCACGATCGTGCTGCTCAACCCCGCTGACCTCGCAGGCGAGCCGCTGTTCCGGGCGAGCCTGGACGCGGAACCAGGCGAGTGGAGCGAGTTCGCGCTCGCCAAGGCGAGGCTCGTGCTGCGTACCGGCGTGGACACCACCCGCCTGCGCACCGACATGTCGCACTTGTACCAGCCAGGCGACGTCAAGTGGCCAGGCGGCATTCTTCGCGACGGGCTCTACGTGGCCTTCTCGGGCGTGCAGGGCGAGTACGACGAAATGATCGGCGAGTGGTTCGTGGCCGCCGTGCGCGCGATGTGCCGCGTCGAGTTCTTTGGCCCCGAGGGCGAACAGACGCAGCCGACCCCGTTCTTGGGTCGCGAGGCATAGCCGTTCTGGCTCATGACGTTGGGGCGGCGCATGTGTGGCGGCCCGGCCGGCGCGGTAGTGCGTTGTGGACGCGTGGCGGGCGGGAACCGCCTCCGGGCATCTAACCCTCCGGGCACCCCCCGGCATCCACCGCTCCGGCGTCGTGCGCCACGAAGGGTGCCGCGGGTACCACAATGGTGGAGCGACCCTGCCAAGCCGAGAGAAGGAACGACGATGTTCACAGGATTGACCCCCGAAATTTGCGCGCGTGCGTGGGACACCCTTGAGCCGTCGATTCGCTACGCGCACGAGAAGGACATCTTCAACGGGTACATCGGCGCGATCGTGTTGCTCAATCCAGCCGACCCCGCGGGCGAGCCGCTCTTCAAAGCGCACCTGGGCGATGACCCTCGCGACTTCTACGAGTGGGCCACCGCCAAGGCCCGCCTCGCGCTGCGCACGGGCGTGGACACCACGCGCCTGCGCACCGACATGGCGCACCTCTACCAGCCAGGCGACATCAAGTGGCCCGGCGGCATCAACCGCGACGGACTGACCGTGGCCTTCTCGGGCGTGCAGGGCGAATACGACGAGATGATTTGCGAGTGGTTCGTGGCCGCCGTGCGCGCGATGTGCCGTGTCGAGTTCTTTGGCCCAGAGGGCGAGCAGACGCAGCCGACCCCGTTCTTGGGTCGCGAGGCGTAGGCCCGAGCGCGCGGTACGTCACCAAAGGAGCCCGGCGAGACGCTGCGGCGCGAACTGGTTCACCGCACCCCTTGCGGGCGTGAATGTTAGTGACTAACATATTGTCCATGAACGCGAAGGCCCCCACCTCACCCGCCAGGACAACTACCCGCGAACGCCTGCAGGCCGCCGCTCTCGACCTGTTCGAGCAGCGCGGTTTTAACCGTGTCACCGTCGAGGACATCGCGGCCGCCGCGGGCGTCTCGCACATGACGTTCTTCCGCCACTTCGGCAGCAAGGAGCGCGTGCTCCTTGACGACCCCTTCGACCCGATGATCGCCATGGCCGTGGCGGAGACCGACCCTGCGCTACCCGCCGTCGAGCGCGTGGCCGCAGGGATGATGTCCGTGCTGCCTTTCCTCGACCCGGCCGACGACCCGGCCTTGCGCCGCCGCTTACGCATCGCCGTGGGCCACCCCGCGCTCGAGGGCGGCATGGCCGCCAACACGAGGGCGACCCAGGACGCCATCGTGGCCACTGCCGACACCCCCGACGCGAGGCGCGAGCTCAGGATCGCCGCCGCCGGTTGCCTCGGCGCCCTCATGGTCGCTCTGCTCGAATGGGCGGTCGACGATTCCGACGCCACGCTCGCCGATGCCGTGGGGGCGGCGCTGCGCATCATGGCCCCTGGGCTTGCGTTGGGGGGCGCGCAATGACCGCCGTGCTGACGCTCGCGGACGCCGCCAAGGCCTACGGCGACCTGCACGCGCTCTCGGGCCTGAGCCTCACGGTCGAGCCTGGCGAGATCCACGCGATCGTTGGCCTCAACGGCGCGGGCAAGACCACGGCCATGAAGGCCGTCGTGGGTCACACGTCGCTCGATACTGGCGAGATCGCCCTCTTTGGCGTTCCAGCGGCCAATGCAGGGGCACTCGAATTCTCTCGACTCGGCTTCGTGATCGACCAGCCCTTTGGCTACCCGGAGCTGACGGTGCGCGACAACATCGTGTACTCGGCCAGGCTCCACGGACTCGGGCAGCGTGAGGCGCAAGAGGCGGCCAACGCGTGGATCGACCGCCTCGCACTCGACCACTGGGCCGGAGCGCGAGCGCGCGGGCTGTCGCTCGGCAACCGTCAGCGGCTTGGCTTCGCTTGCGTGATCGCCCATGAACCCGACCTGCTCATCCTCGACGAGCCCACCAACGCGCTCGATCCCGCGGGCGTGCTGCTGTTGCGTGACGCGCTCGTAGCCGCCGCCCACAGGGGCGCGGGGGTGCTGGTCTCGAGTCATCACCTCGACGAGGTGTCCCGCATCGCCGCGCGCATCACCGTGATCCACGCGGGGCGCGTCGTCGGCACCCTCGGGCCCGGCCAGGTGGACCTCGAGCGGCGCTTCTTCGAGGTGGTGCGGCGCTGGGACGCCGAGCACGCAGACAACGCCGAGCACGCAGAGAGCCGCTCCAGCGACCACGACGCCCGCTCCAGCGACCACGACGCCCGCTCCCGCGACCACGACGCCCGCTCCAGCGACCACGACGCCCGCTCCCGCGAAGGAGCTGCCTCGTGAACACGGCGCTCGCCCTGACCTGGGCCACGTTCTCGCGCTCGGCGACCGCGCGCATCACTACCGCGCTGGTCGTAGTCGTCGCGCCCGTGGCCGCCATCGGCATGGTCGCCCTCGCCCGTTCCGGCGCGGTCACGGGGCCTTCCGCCGCCAAGTTCGAGCCGTTCGCGGTCGGAACCTATGCCGAAGCATCGTCCCTACTTATCGGCCAGATCCTTACCGTGGTGATGGTGCTGGCGGCCGGATTCACCGTCGCATGGCTCTTTGGGCGTGAGTGGGCGGACAAGACGATCGGGTCCCTGTTCTCGCTACCGGTGTCCCGAACGCGCATCGCCCTGGCCAAGGTCGCGCTGGCGGGAGCATGGGTAGTCGCTTGCGTCACGGCAGCCATCGGCGTGACCGCGGCGGGCATCGTGGTTGCGGGCGCGGACACGCTTGACGATGGCGCGTGGCGCGCGCTCGGGCTCGACTGGGTCGCGGGGGTGCTGATGGGACTTCTGGGGATCCCCTTCGGCTGGCTCGCAGTGGTCACGCGCGGATACCTGGGCGCCCTTGGGGGCATCATCGGGGTGACCTCGGTCAGCCAGATCCTGGCGAGTCTTGGCGTGGGCCGCTGGGTGCCCTACGTGGCGCCCGCCGTCTGGGCTGGCGCGGGAGGCGACGACGCGTCGTCGGGCATCGGCGCTCCTCACCTCTTGTGGGCACTGGCGTTCGCCGCGCTGGGAGCGTGGGCCGCGGTGCGCGCCTTCGCGCGAGCCAGGTTGGACTGAGAAGCTAGCGCTCGCGGGAGTAGCGCTCGGCCACCGTCGACTCCGCGAGCTTTCCGTACAAGGCGTACCCGGGATCAGCCGAGGCCTCGTCGAGCGGATACAGGCGCGCCTTCCAGTCCCACAGCACCCAGCCGCCCACCCAGTCGCGACCGTCGCACGCCGCAAACATCGCCTCGTACCAATCGCGTTGAGCCTCCCGGCTGATCGCACCCTCAAGGGACCAGGAGTTGGGCAGATACTGGCTGCCCTCGGTAGACATGGCGCCCGCTTCCATAAAGAAGAAGGGCTTGCCCTCGCGGCGCACCACCGCCTCGATGCGATCCAGCTGGTTCTCCCAGTCGTCGATTGGGTAGTAGCCGGAGGAGGAGATCACATCAACGGCGTCCCACCACGTGACGTTGGACTCCTGGTACTTGTCACAGTTGTAGGTGACGATGCCCGAGTAGACCTCGCGGACGGCAGCCACGACGGCGCGCCATTCGTCGGCCCTGCGATCGCTCTGGACCATCTCGCAACCGACGCAGAACAACTCGACGCCCTCGGCCTGGGCTAGCGCTGCGTAGTGAACGATGAACTCGGTGTAGCTCGCGAACCACTCGGACCACGTGGGCTCGCACGGCACGTCCACATCAAAGAAGTTGATGTGCGCGCGCCATGTGCCGTCGGTGACGTTGAGGATCGGCTTGAGCACCACCTGTTGGCCCAGGTTCTTCGCCTCGCGGATCGCCCACACCACCTCGTCGTCCGTGACCGTGGGCGCCTCCCTGAACCTCACCTCCGTGCTGAACGCCGTGTCCTGCCACGCGGCAAAGGCGACGCATGCGGTGTTGGTGTGCACACGCTCAGTCATGAGGCGCATCGACTCTGCCGCTTCCGCAGAGGCCCACTCACCGCGAGTGCCAACCCACCCCCAAGTCACGCCATAGACGGGGAACTCTGCCGGGGTATCAACCATGAGCCCACGGTAGCCGCTGCTACGCCGATTCCCGCTGGAACACCCGCGTGCCCACCAGCAGGCCGCCCACGACGAGCACCAGCGTCAAGACGATGCCCCACAGCGACGTCGACGATCCAAGATCCCCCCTGAACATTGCACGCACCCCGTCGATGATGTGCTTGAGCGGGTTGGCGTCGCTCACGCGCTGCAGCCACTGAGGCGCAAGCGTCATGGGCAGGAATATGCCTGACAGCAGGGCCACCGGCAGGATGATGCCGTTGAGCAGCGGCGCCAACGCGTCCTCGCTCTTGACCTTGAGCGCCACGGCGTAGCTGAGCGACGCGAAGCAAGCACCAAGCAGGGCCACCGTGCCGATGCCGACGCCGAGCGCCCACCACGGCGCCCGCAGGCCCATGGCGAGCGCGGCGAATACCAGGATTGAGCCTTGAACAAGAAGCACGAGCACGTCGCGCGCCACGCGGCCGATGAGCAGCGAGGCACGGCTCGCGGGCGTGACCCTCATGCGCTCAATCACTCCTGACCTCCACTCGGAGATCAGGCCAAAGCCCACAAAGCTCGCGCCGAACATGCCCAGTTGGACCAGGAGTCCTGGCACAAACACCTTCCAGGCATCGCCTCCGAAGTTGGGGTTACTTGCCGCGATGCCCTTGAGAAGCGGACCGAACAGGACGAGGTAGAGGATGGGCTGGAGCAGGCCGAAGACCACCCAGATGGGCTGGCGGATGCTGAGGCGCAGTGCGCGGGTGAACACGGTCCAGGAGTCGCGGATGATGGTCATGATGGGGTCCTTTTCTTGTGGCCGGGAGCCGTAGCCGTGGCTACGCGTCCACGTCGTCGCGCAGCGAGCGACCGGTGAGAGTGAGGAAGACGTCGTCGAGCGTGGGCCGCCTGACCGCCACGCCGTCGATGTCGAGGCCGGCGGATGCGAGGCCAGCGAGGAGCTTCGGGAGCGCGGTGCCCCCGTCGGCGGCGATGAGGCGAACCTCGCCGCCCTCCGCCTCCGGATGCGAATCCGCGATCAGGCCGGCGGCCACTTCGGCCGTGCGAGCGGCGAGCTCCGGTGCCACCGACAGGATCACCTGGTCGCCGCCGACCCTCCGCTTGAGCTCCTCCGGTGTGCCCTCGGCCACGATCTCTCCGTGGTCGATGATCAGGATGCGATCGCACAGTGCGTCGGCCTCGTCCATGTAGTGCGTGGTGATGAAGACGGTGGTGCCGTATTCGTCGCGCAAGCGCGCGATGTGGTGCCACAGGTTGGCGCGCGACTGCGGGTCAAGCCCCGTCGACGGCTCGTCGAGGAACACCAGTTTGGGCTCGTGGATGAGTCCCATCGCGATGTCGAGGCGCCTGCGTTGACCCCCTGAAAGCGAGCCGCACTTGCGGGTCCACACGTCCTGGAGGTCCAGATCGGCGAGCAGCGCCCTGCCTCGCTCGGCGGCCACCTTGGGATCGATGCCGTAAAGCCTGGCGTGATCGACGAGCTCCTCGCCTACGATCGCCGACGGGTCGGTGGTGCCCATTTGGGCCACGTAGCCGATGCTCCGACGCACCCCGATGGGGTCGCGCGCCAGGTCGTGGCCCGCCACGGTGGCCTGGCCGCCCGTGGGATCGAGCAGCGTGGTGATCATGCGCAGGGTGGTGGTCTTGCCGGCACCGTTGGGGCCGAGGAAGCCGACGATCTCGCCCGCGTTCACGGTGATGTCAACGCCCTTGACGGCCTCGACCGTCGTGGGTGCGCCCTTACCGCGGGAGCGAATCTTGTAGGTCTTGCTGAGGTTTCGGGCCTCAAGGATGGCAGTCATGGGGTAGTGCCTCCGGTGGGGTCTTCTTCGTGAATCGTGATCGCCAGAGTACGAGTCGCGTCTGACGTGCGGCTCCCGTTCAACCCCGCTTGGCCTTCACATATGCCACGATCGCGTTCGCATGGCCGTGGCCCAACCCGTGTTCCGCCTTGAGCCACGCGACGGTCTGCATGTGCGTCTCTTCGGCCGGGCGCGCGGCGATCGCGTCAAACCAATGCCGCATCGACCTCCCATATGTCTTCTCTATCGACGGGAAGTACGAGGCGGGACCCTTCACGCCTTCAGGGGCGCTCATGCACTCACGAGTTCCTCTTCGAGCCTCACGTACGACGTCTCCATGCCGTCGGTCATGCCGGTGGCAAGGACCATGTCGCGCAGCTCGGCGCTCGGGAACGTGATGAGGAGGTTCAGTAGCGTCCCTCCTGAAACGGGAGTGAGCGTCATCTCGTTGGTGGTGCCGGGGCCCTCCATGCCGATCATCAATTCGGTGGTGACGGCGCGCACGGGCGGCGTCGATTCGAGCAACTCGCCCACAAAGCCGAAGGTCGCGCCCGAGGTGGTCTCTTGCCATTCGTAGCGGTAGGACTGACCCACCTCGGTCGCGACGTCACACACGGGCATCGTCCAGCCGTCGGGCCCGAGGAACCACTTCTTCATGAGCTCGGGCTCGTTGTGGGCTCTCCACACCTGCTCCACTGTGCCGCGGATCACGCGGGACACCCGCACCTGGGTATCGGACAGGATTTGCGCGGCCACCGGCAGCTCGGCCGAGAACGTCGCGAGGTCGGCGAGCACCGCATCGACCTGACTCTGAGCCGATCGCATGCCCTCCTCCATGCCCATCGCGAGCACAGTCTCCATGTCCTCGACGCTTCGGAAGTGCGTGACGTTTGTCAGCCGCGTACCCGCTCCGACTGGCTCGAACGTGAAGGTCATGCCCATGATCGGGAGATCGTCGTTTACCTGCCCGTTCTCGTCGGCAAAACCGTCGATCGCGGAGAAGGAGCGGTAAGGATCAACCGCCGTGAAGGTCCATGAGCCGCCCGCTCTCTCACCATGGGGGCCGGTCATAAAGTAGTCGGAACGGCCACCCACGGCAAAGTCGTGCCTCGTAAACGTGGCGGGCCACTCCACAGGCCCCCAGAACTTCTCCAGCTGGCGCGGGTCGGCGTAGGCGTCCCATACGCGCTCAACGGGGGCCGCGTGCTCGGCGACGACGGTCATGGTGAGGGCTTGCGGGTCCTGGGTGAAGGAAACGACGGGCATGGTGGGGACCTTTCGTGGGGTGTTGAGTGGGGACGATGTCGTGAGGGATGATGCCTCGGTGGGGGACCACTCGGCGAAGGGACTAACCGTGGGCGAGAAGCCCGTCAAGACGATCGATGCGCGAGCGCCACAGCGCCTCGTACTGGTTGAGCAACGCCCTGGCACGGGCGATCGACGCGGGATTGGCGGTCACGATGCGCTCACGGCCATGTGGGGTTTTAGTGACAAGACCTGCCTCCTCGAGGATGGCCACGTGCTTCTGGACCGCGGCAAAGGACATCGCGTAGCCCCGGGCCAGTTCGGACACGGAGGCCCGCGCCGTGAGGGTGCGGCGCACGATGTCGCGGCGCGTTGCATCGGCGAGGGCCCTGAAGATCAGGTCGACCTCGTCGTCCGAGAGCGGAGTTTCTACAACCATTTGGTTGTACATTACGACCTGCGGGTGGCCCTGTCAAGAGGTCTCGCGGACCCCCCGTAGCCCTCCGGGTCAAGAAGCCACTACCAAACGGACGCCCCGCGATCACGCCCCGCACGGAGCAGGCCGCCGAGGTAGCGCTGGTAGAGATTTCTCGACTCAGCCGGAGGCCTTGATGTTCCGGCTCGTGACGTTGGTGGTGCGACCGCACGCCGTTTGGTGTTTCCGAGCGGGCGGCGTTGGCGCAAGGGGTTGGCGCACGGGGGTGACTGCCGAGCGGGCGCGGTTGTCTCGCGGGGTGTCGTGCCCAGGGCGTCTCTTCGTGGACTGTCCACAGAGTATCGTGCCTGATCAGTGGATGTCTGATCCTTCTGGTTGACTGGTTTCATGGTTATCGACGCGGCACAGATTTCCAGTGTGAGTGCCCTCGTGGGTGACCTTGCGCGTCGTGACGTGTCGGGCCTGTCTCACGGATCGCTAATGGAGGCGCACGACGCTGTGGCGCGGCTTGGGCGGTTGGCTGGCACGTTGCAGGCGCGCTTCGCGGGGGAAATCGCCCGACGCTCGACGCCCGACCTTC